>NZ_BAAHXF010000001.1:0-905000 GCF_054657015.1 Magnetospira thiophila | reverse complement strand
CGGTTCGATCCCGTCCGGCTCCACCATTTTTTGCGGTGCTTTCGGATTGAGGGATGGCCTTTTTGGGTCATACGACGGCAAAACATCACATCGATAGGCTCGAGATTTACTGGATTTTTTGATCCGGTGAAGGTTGTTGGACATTGTGAAGAGGTTGAATAAATGAGTGACCGCGCCGGTTGGCGAGGGGGCTTGTTGTTCTTTGGCGTTGTGGGGATGAGCGATCATTCTGGCGGCGGTGGGGGATGATATGTTCCGCGTTGATCGGCACAAGTGTTGAGTGACCGTTCCTAAATTCCGGGGTTGCACGCCCTGGGATGTATGTGTGCTGGGCTTGTCCCTGCGCATGGGACGGATTTCAAGCGCGTTAAGGGCATTTGGTGGATGCCTTGGCACAGAGAGGCGATGAAGGACGTGGCACCCTGCGATAAGCTTCGGGGAGATGGGAGCAATCTTTGATCCGAAGATTTCCGAATGGGGCAACCCCACCCTTTAGGGTGATCCCTGCCTGAATACATAGGGCAGGGAGGCGAACCCGGTGAACTGAAACATCTCAGTAACCGGAGGAAAGGACATCAACCGAGACTCCGTTAGTAGTGGCGAGCGAACGCGGACCAGGCCAGTGGCTTGTGTGTAAGAACCGGAACCGTCTGGAAAGTCGGGCCATAGCGGGTGACAGCCCCGTACGGGTAGAAAGCGCATAAGTCCTCGAGTAGGGCGGGACACGTGAAATCCTGTCTGAACATGGGGGGACCACCCTCCAAGCCTAAGTACTCCTCTGTGACCGATAGTGAACAAGTACCGTGAGGGAAAGGTGAAAAGCACCCCGATGAGGGGAGTGAAAGAGACCTGAAACCGAATGCCTACAATCAGTAGGAGCACCTTCGGGTGTGACTGCGTACCTTTTGTATAATGGGTCAGCGAGTTACTCTTACGAGCAAGCTTAAGCCGTTAGGTGTAGGCGGAGCGAAAGCGAGTCTGAATAGGGCGACTGAGTTCGTGGGAGTAGACCCGAAACCGAGTGATCTAGCCATGAGCAGGCTGAAGGTGCGGTAACACGCACTGAAGGGCCGAACTCACGTCTGTTGAAAAAGACGGGGATGACTTGTGGCTAGGGGTGAAAGGCCAATCAAACTCGGAAATAGCTGGTTCTCCGCGAAATCTATTTAGGTAGAGCGTCGCGTATTACCCACGGGGGTAGAGCACTGGAAGGGCTAGGGGGGCCCAAAGCCTTACCAAACCTTACCAAACTCCGAATACCGTGGAGTAGAGCGCGGCAGACAGACGGCGGGTGCTAAGGTCCGTCGTCGAAAGGGAAACAGCCCAGACCGCCAGCTAAGGTCCCCAAGTCATGGCTAAGTGGGAAAGGATGTGGGAAGGCCAAGACAGCCAGGAGGTTGGCTTAGAAGCAGCCATCCTTTAAAGAAAGCGTAATAGCTCACTGGTCTAAACAAGCCGTCCTGCGCCGAAGATGTAACGGGGCTAAAGCCATGCACCGAAGCTGCGGATTCAGATCTTTGATCTGTCTGGTAGCGGAGCGTTCCGTAGGCCTGTGAAGGTGTACCGCGAGGTGCGCTGGAGGTATCGGAAGTGAGAATGCTGACATGAGTAGCGATAAACAGTGTGAGAAACACTGTCGCCGAAAGTCCAAGGGTTCCTGCGCAAGGCTAATCCGCGCAGGGTGAGCCGGCCCCTAAGCCGAGGGCGAGAGCCGTAGGCGATGGGAACCAGGTTAATATTCCTGGGCCTGGTGGAGGTGACGAATACCGTGTGTTGTGCCCGCTTATTGGATTGTGGGTGCATCGAAGGTGTTCCAGGAAATAACCCCACCGCAAGACCGTACCCGAAACCGACACAGGTGGACAGGTAGAGTATACCAAGGCGCTTGAGAGAACGATGTTGAAGGAACTCGGCAAAATACACCCGTAACTTCGGGATAAGGGTGACCTCCATGTGGGCAACCATATGGGGGTGGCACAGACCAGGGGGTGGCGACTGTTTACTAAAAACACAGGGCTCTGCGAAGTCGTAAGACGACGTATAGGGTCTGACGCCTGCCCGGTGCCGGAAGGTTAAAAGGAGGGGTGCAAGCTCTGAATTGAAGCCCCGGTAAACGGCGGCCGTAACTATAACGGTCCTAAGGTAGCGAAATTCCTTGTCGGGTAAGTTCCGACCTGCACGAATGGCGTAACGACTTCCCCGCTGTCTCCAACATCGACTCAGCGAAATTGAATTCTCCGTGAAGATGCGGAGTACCCGCGGTCAGACGGAAAGACCCCGTGCACCTTTACTACAGCTTCGCAGTGGTATTAGGGGATGAATGTGTAGGATAGGTGGGAGGCTTTGAAGCGCAGGCGCTAGTCGGCGTGGAGCCATCCTTGAAATACCACCCTTTTGTTCTCTGGTATCTAACCGCGGCCCGTGAAACCGGGTCCGGGACCCTGCGTGGTGGGTAGTTTGACTGGGGCGGTCGCCTCCCAAAGAGTAACGGAGGCGCGCGAAGGTGGGCTCAGGCCGGTCGGAAATCGGTCGTTGAGTGCAAAGGCATAAGCCCGCCTGACTGCGAGATCGACAGATCGAGCAGAGACGAAAGTCGGCCTTAGTGATCCGGTGGCCCCGCGTGGAAGGGCCATCGCTCAACGGATAAAAGGTACGCCGGGGATAACAGGCTGATGATTCCCAAGAGTCCATATCGACGGAATCGTTTGGCACCTCGATGTCGGCTCATCACATCCTGGGGCTGGAGCAGGTCCCAAGGGTTCGGCTGTTCGCCGATTAAAGTGGTACGTGAGCTGGGTTTAGAACGTCGTGAGACAGTTCGGTCCCTATCTGCCGTGGGTGTTGGAAGTTTGAGAGGAGCTGCCCCTAGTACGAGAGGACCGGGGTGGACGAACCTCTGGTGTACCTGTTGTCACGCCCGTGGCACCGCAGGGTAGCTAAGTTCGGACAGGATAACCGCTGAAAGCATCTAAGCGGGAAGCCCCCCTCAAAACGAGACTTCCCTTGAGAGCCGTGGAAGACCACCACGTTGATAGGCCGGGTGTGGAAGTGTGGCAACACATGCAGCTAACCGGTACTAATTGCTCGATAGGCTTGAAATCCCCCATGCCGTCAGGATTAACCTCCTGATCGCTTGTTCCTCATGCGCAGGGATAAGCTCGGCACACAAGGAAATCAGGTCACACAACACTTGATCAAAGTCACTCATTAAAACCATCCCAAAATCACAAGGCCCCCTTTGGATGACCTGGTGGTTCTGGCGAGGGTGTCCCACCCGATCCCATCCCGAACTCGGCCGTGAAACCCCTCAGCGCCCATGGTACTGCGTCTTAAGGCGTGGGAGAGTAGGTCGCCGCCAGGTCTTCCAAAGCGGGCCAAATACACAATCAACCTCATCACATCTCCCCCCAACACCCGGGGCCGTCCAGAGAAAATCCGTCTCATAACGTCCCCAGATCCCCTTACCGCGGGGTGGAGCAGCCCGGTAGCTCGTCAGGCTCATAACCTGAAGGTCGTAGGTTCAAATCCTACCCCCGCAACCAAACATTAAGCCCTTAACTCAATGAGTTAAGGGCTTTTTGTTGCTGCGCCAGAATCCCATAAATGCCGGTTCGGAATTCAATCGGAATTTTTGAAACGGTCAATTCTGCTATCTCCAGACAACGAAAAATACAGCTTCTCATGCAGGGCCATGGCCTCGGCCTGTTCGAAGATCGATTATCATGTGTAGGTTGCCAAGAATTTTTACTCAGTTCCCCATTCGTTAATCAGTAAGCGCCATTTTGACTCCACCTATTTTTTCCAATGAGAAGCGGCGATAATCTTGCCTCGTATTTTTCGAGGGAGGTTTTCTATGCCGGAAGGTTCGGCGCTACATACGGAGTCCACTGTCGTTTCTCAGTTTGTTATGGAGCCGGGTGGTCGGCGCCGGTGGCCCGACGACGTGAAGGCACGGATTGTTGCACAGACCTTGGTTTCTGGCGCGAGCGTAAATGGCGTTGCCAAACGCCATGGTCTGAGAGCCAATCACCTTTCGGATTGGCGGCGGCGGGCGCGGGAGGGTCGTCTGGTTCTGCCGACGGCCGAGGGTGATATGGCCATGGTGGCGCCTGCACTCACCCCGGCATTTGCCTCTGTCATTGTGCGTGCAGAAAGCCCGCCGGAACCGGCATCGACTTTGGATATGATTGTCGGCCCGGTGACGATCCGGATTGACGCTTCGACCTCGGCGGATCGCTTGGCGGAGATCGTTACAGCCTTGGGACGGGAGCGATGATGTTTTCTTCCGAGGGCGTGCGGATCGTGGTGGCGACCCGTCCCGTGGACTTCCGTAAAGGTCATGATGGGCTGGCGGCCTATGTCTTCAACGCCATGAGACGCGATCCGTTCACCGGCATGGTTTTCGTGTTCCGGGCCAAGCGGGCGGACCGTTTGAAACTTCTCCACTTCGACGGCAGCGGCCTGGTGATGACCTACAAGCGGCTTGAGGATCAAACCTTTGTCTGGCCCGGGATAAAAGACGGGGTGATGGCCCTGTCTGCGGTGCAATTCGAGGCCCTTTTTGCGGGCTTGGATTGGCGCAAGGTTCGGCCCCTGGAAGGGTCTTCGCCGACGGTGGCCTGACCCAGAAAATGCATGTTTTATAATGCATAAGGCCATGGTTTCTGCTAGATTCCAGCCATGTTGAACGCGCCTGAAAGCGAGCCGGAAAGCGGCCTATCCGAAGCGGACCTGCCCGACGATGTCGAGGCATTGAAGGCCATCATCCGTTCCCAGCACGTCATCAATACGCGGCTGGAGAAGCTGGTCAAGGCGTTCAAACATGCCCTGTTCGGCGCCAAGTCGGAAAGAATAGCCCGGGATCAACTGGAACTGGCGCTGGAGGATATCGAGACCGGAATTGCCGAGGTTCAGGCCGCGGGCGAGGCTTCGAACACGCCCTCATCAAAGTCAACGAAGAAACCACGCCAGACCAATCGGGGCAATCTGCCCAAACATCTGGAGCGGATTGAGGAAGTCATCAAACCCGATGATGTGACCTGCGCGTGCTGCGGCACCGAGCGCCATGTCATCGGCGAGGATGTGTCCGAACGGCTTGATGTCATTCCGGCGCAGTTCCGTGTGATCATCACCCGGCGTCCCAAATATGCCTGCCGGGTCTGCGAGGAAGGGATCGTCCAGGCCCCCGCTCCGGCACGTCTGATCGAGGGTGGGTTGCCGACGGAAAGCCTGGTGGCCCATGTCATCGTTTCCAAGTACGCGGATCACGCGCCGCTCTATCGCCAAGCCCAGATTTATGCCCGGCAAGGGATCGATCTGGATCGTTCGACCCTGGCGGGCTGGGTGGGCAAGGCGGCTTTCGTTCTTAAACCCGTGGTCGATGCTCTGCTGACGGACTTGAAGGGTTCGACAAAACTGTTCATGGACGAAACCCCGGCACCGGTCCTGGACCCGGGAAGGGGCAAGACCAAAACCGGTTACTTCTGGGCCCTGGCCCGTGATGATCGGCCTTGGGGTGGTGACGATCCTCCTGGCGTGGTGTTTACCTATGCGCCGGGGCGCGGTGGCAAACATGCCGAGGATATCCTGGACGGGTTCGGCGGCATTCTTCAGGTGGACGGCTATACCGGCTATAACCGGTTGATCAAGCCCGGACGGCTCGATCCGGCGATCTGGCTGGCCTATTGCTGGGCCCACGCCCGGCGCAAACTCTATAAACTGGTTAAAACGGGAACATCGCCCATCGCCGGGGAGGGCCTGAAACAGATTGCGGCACTCTACAAAATCGAAGATGAAATCCGCGGTCGGTCGCCCGAAGACCGGCTCGCCGTTCGCCAGGAACGCTCCGCACCCTTGGTCAAAGCCTTTGAAACCTGGATCGCCGAACAGCGCAGCCGGGTCTCGGCAAAATCACTGCTTGGCGAAGCCTTGACGTATATTGCCAAGCACTTCGAAGGGCTCTGCCGGTTCCTATCCGACGGTCGCGTCGAAATGGATTCCAATACCGTCGAGCGGACGATCCGGCCCATCACCCTTAATCGCAAGAATGCTCTCTTCGCCGGTCACGACGCGGGCGCCGAAAACTGGGCGGCGATCGCCTCGCTCATCGAAACCTGCAAGCTGAACGGCATCAACCCCTTCGCCTACATCGAGCATACGCTGAAAGCCATCGTCAACGGCCATAAGCAAAATCACATCAAGGAATTGCTGCCCTGGAATTATCAGGCCGGTGTGTAAGCGGGACACCGCTTACGTTAATCAAACAAACCCTTTGGGTGCTGATCACGGAACGTAGTGTCGAAATATTTCACAAGGGCACGCGCGTTCCTACTCACGCCTGTTCCGTGCCCTGACAAAACCAAACTTACTGATCCTCGACAATTGGGAGCCGGAAAAACTCAATGCCGACCAGCGCCGCGATCTCAGGGAAATCGTCGAGGAACAATACCAGGATGCTTCGACCCTTATGACCAGCCAACTTCCGGTCGACAAGTGGCATGACGTCATCAGTGAGCCCACTTTCGCCGACGCTATCCTTGATCGCATCGTCCATAACGCTCAAAGATTGGAACTCGACGGACCGTCAATGCGAAAAATAATGGCCGCTATCATCTCATCATACAGTGTAAGTTGACCTCAAACTTGCAGCGTCGGTGGGTTTAAACAAGTAACTACCGCCCCACCCCACTTGTTCTTTGATGAAGGCATGCGGAAAACGCAAGTCGATATTCAAGAGTCTTTGAATGTTAGAAGCCGCTGCATCAATTAGATAGAGGGCATTGCAGTCATGCATGCCAGACAGAATCGACAGAATGCCTTCTGCACGCCCGCGTCGTGACACTGTCGGCATGCACTCTCCTGTATTTTGCTTGTTGAGCCTTGAATTCAAATGCGGCGCATCTATCCGCACTGGCAAAGCAGTATAGAGCTTGTGACTCGCAAAGACATGCTTCATGTCTTCAAAATCGTAGGCGATAAGACCTGGCCAAAGTAACGGTGCCACTAGACTAAAGGCCGCATCAAGGGTTGGGAAGTTGGGTTCACGTCTAGAGGATATGGAAAGACAATTAAGGCCCTGCTCCACAACAGGGCATTGGATAACGGCATCAACGTGCTTGCTCAGATCACCGAAAGCTATATTGCCCATCATTCCGGACACAAATAAGATGTGGAGGCGTTCGCTGTTCAAATGCGCGACCAAAGTACGCACAGTGGAAATTGTATCCTCGTCCTCCCCATCCATCACAATCAGATCCAGCGAAATATCGTACGCGGTCCCATCAATATTTGTATGGCCCTTGTAGCCGCTAGATTCTGTGGCCAACCGATGATTTTGAACTAAATCGTCGCCGCCTTGTCCAACTGCGTAAAGCTGTATGCCATCACAGACATGATAACCAGTCACCATTTTCCTTGCTGCCCGGCTGCATCCCCATGTTACTACAACGGAAAAAGGTGCCATGGTCACCCCGCCGAGCGCAAGGGATAGAAATTTTCGACGGTTCAGCAATGTTTTGTTACTCATGATGAAACACTTTTCATACAATATTCCCCAAAAGCCCTGAATCTAGTCATGATTGTTCAAAAGGGTGGCCCATCCCGGAAGTGTGCATAGTCACTCGGTCAGGCCAAACACGTTTCCAACCGCCGGTTCGGCTTTGACAAGCCATTCGCCCCATTTCCTTAGCCCCAGGCACACTTCGCCATCCGCCTTCTGGAAGGTGACGTACCTACCGTGAGAGACGAGCTTGGCCCCAATCTTGACAAACTTCTCCCGCAACTTCGTCAGCGACCAGTGTTCGACTTCCTGAGGCAGGGCCAGGGTACGCATGAAATTGGACAGATTGCACGGCAGAGCATAAAACTGGAGCCGGACCTCGTTGTTGCGGAACCTGCGGCACGACAGCCGGGTCCACCTGTTGGCGTTCTTGCCTTCCTTGATCCACTGTTCCGCCGTGCCCCGCTGATTATAGAGGGCGACGACCCGTTCGGCTGGACGGCTCAGGTTGGTCAAGATGAAGCCGACACGAAGATACAGGTCGCCGAAATGCCATTCGACCTTGGGACCTCACGGCGTTTCCTGTCCCTAGATCCCGTCTGATAGCTGAAGCTGGCGTAGTAGCGGAGGACAAGATTGGGCGGGCGGCCGACCGGTTGGATCAGAAGGTGGGCGATGCTTTCCTGGAGAGCCTTGTTGGCGGGCAGGTAGATCGCGCAGAGAATACCCTCAGATTCAAGGTGTTCGTACAAATTACTCGAATCGAACGCCGCGTCGCCACGAACGTAAATTCGAACCTGCCGATCCTTGTAGCGTTCGACCACCTGCACCAGGACATCCCGCCAGCCGTCGGCACCGCGGACGCGGCATCGTTCTAGATCGCCCATGTGGTTGAACGGGAACAGCGGGGGATAGCAGCTACAGCCGAAGTGCCCGTTATAAGCAGAGTCCTCTTGGTCGCCATAAGTTGGGCTTACGCTGGAATCCATATCGAGGACTACGTCCTTAGGCGAGCGGCGGTTAAAATCGAACCGCAAAGCCCCGCTTTTGCTTTCACCCATTAGGTGGGCCATAGAATTACCTCTAAATAGAAAATAATACTTTGATTCTTATATCATAATAACGACTTCAGGTTACTAATATGCGGTACCATCTGGGGAAAATGGGTTAAAATCGTGAAGTCCCATTCCTGTTTTGCTCATAACATCAATGCCACCAATCTGCCCATGTTTATTTTTTATAATATCTACTTCTATTATGCCATCAAAGCTCTGCAACCCGTTATGCCACCGTTCGTATCGCATATTCAAACTATCTTGTGTTGGACCAGAATGTTTATAATGCTCATATGCAGAATGAAATACCAATAGAACATCAGCAGTATCTATTAGATGTGTAATATTTTCTTCATTCTCTTTCTTTGAGCATTCATTGCACATCGCTCCTAATGTTGTTGTAGTATTAAATAATGATAAAACCGCACAGTTTAGATCAATCGCTAAAGCTTTTAATTCACATGCAACAAAATGTGTTTCCCGATCCTTAGATGTAATATTGGCACAATTATTCGCAATTAATCTATCTAAGTGATCGATTATTATTAGTCCAATATCCCTGTCTTTTTTCATATTACGGGCTTGCGCACATAAATCATGAACACTTAGGTTAGGGGCATCGTTAATGAATATAGGTAAGTTTTGTATGGAATATGCAGCTTGCAAAGCCTGATTATACTCAATAGCAGAAACATTGCCGTCTCTATACCTAAATTCCGACACCCCAGATTGTAGTGCAATAAATCTTCTAAGAACACTGTCTGCGTTTTTTGCCAATGAAAAAATTGCAACTTCTGCTCCTTCTTTATTATATTTCTCCCCTTGATGTTCTTGAGCAGCTTTCAGCCCAACTTGATAAGCAAGCACCGAGTGCGATTCATGTGACTGTCCCGCAATAACTATAAAATCAGATTTTCTAAAACCATGTAGCACCTTATCTAGAGAATTTATTCCACTCAAAAACCCAGAATTTTCTGATTTTGAGTCAAATGCTATGGCAGAAGACTTTATAATATTATGCATCAATTTATCAATTGACTTAAATGGTGCTGTTGTTTCTTTAGGGTTATTCGTATTATTTGTTTCCATATTATCCAACTATTATTAATTCAAATTGTTGTATATTATATACAAACTTCATTGATGTGATAGTTTATTTAGTTAATACATGAATTTGACCAAATCATTATATTGGATATAAAATGCTGCAATCCTTGGAATAATTTTGTTCAATTGGGTGTTCATGCATTCCCCTGCAATTTCTCGAAGGTGACGTGACAAGTTTGGAACGACATACATGATTAACGGAGGCATGCGTCATATTTTGACGTTTTCAGCCTCAGTATTTTGTTCGTCCTGAAAAAAGTCTATTCGCTTGATGTTGCGATGCGGTCAGGTTTCAGGGAAGTATCTCTTTATGCGGATTGCACGGAGGCTGCGGCCAGGATTTATGCTAAAAAAATGCGCGATGGAGCTGAGTATGAGGCGCAGGCTGTGCCCGGCGGCGGCCAGCAGCGCGCTGAGGGCGTCGACGGCCTGTCCCAGGAGGTGGCGTCGAGCAAGCCTGCCTTCAGTGTTCATGTGGCCGATGGTGGCGACGATGGCCGATCTTCGTTTGAGCTTCCGCTTCATCTGCGGGAGTCGGTCCGCATTCGTGCACGTTGCCGAGACACAGAGAGCACCGTTCCGGGTCGTCCTTGTGATGAACAAGGAATAGCGGGTGATAAGGAGGTGCAGCCTAAGTGGCCGTTGTAGGAGGTGCCCCCCTGGTCGCCATGGGTTGGGCTGACGCTGGAATCCATATCGAGAGTGACATTCTTCGGCAGGCGGCGGTTATCTCCACATTGACAGGAGGCTTTACGAGTACCCCGTTGTCCGGGGGGGGGCGAGGGAAGCGGTGCCTACCCCAGAGCTGAAAATATTTTCTTCAGGTCTTCAATCATCACTTTCGATGGATGACCTCCGGACAAGTGGAGTAGGCCATGCACTGGTCGGTCATTAATCATGGTGTGCTTGTAGTACACGGGATCAGACTTACCGGAAGCTGATTTGGCGCTCTTCATCTTGACATCCGCCGGATTGCCGCCGAATACGTTCATGAAACGCTTGAAGGCCGTCATGCCTATGCAGACGATATGCTTCGGATTTGTCGTCTCCACAATGGTCTTCACTGCATCTGTCATCAGCCGGTCATGTTCCTTATGCAGGTCTTTGGCAGCAAGAGCAGCCAACTGCCCATTCAGTGTGGGTTCGTCAGGTGTGGCAAAAAAAGAGCGCAGGCTGGATTCTGCGCAAGTTTCCAACTTATCCGCATAGCCTTGCAGTGCGACATCGACGATTTTCTGGGCCAAACGCGCACCGTCTTTGTGTTCATCAACGAATTTGCACGGAATCGGCGAAAACGAATTGCGCGGGATGGAGAGAGGACGTTGGGGCCAATCGTTCGCCCCAAATCCGGGGTTAATCCCAAGAAACAAAAACTTCGGTTGCTCAATGCGACCAGTCAAGAAATGGCCACCATAGAACATCCGATCTTTGGCTTCCAAGGCACCATTGGCAGTTTCTAAAAAGTCGTAAATCGCACACTGAATGCTTTCTAATGATTGAATCATTTCACAGCCCTCCAAGATATTTTTTAATCTATAACGGAACTACTTAGCAGTCACTTCTTAATTTAATCCATAATAACGTCAATTTATGACGTGCTATGATGATATAACTTTAACTTCGAAGGCACCCGCGTTGCGAAAAGAGCAGATGGAGGCATTCATGGCCTTGCGGTCACAGATTGGGCTTTGGTGGATCATTGACGGTATTGTCGTGCCTTCGTCCATACCGTTTGACACCTGTGCGGCCATAGAAGGTTGGAGGGACACTCCAAATGGTCATTTCCAGCACTGGCGGAATCTCCAAAGAACAAGGCCAGAGCTTTTGCCGCACGAGTTCACCGATTTTGAAAGAGGGCGGGTTCTCTATCACGAGCCATCGAAAACTTTTGTGATTTACGGATCCAGGAACCTGCTCAGGCATGAGGAGAAAAAAGCGCAAATCGTTCGTGCTTTCGATCTTCCTCCAGGGCGATTTCGCTTTGTTGCCGACTCTCATTATGAGAAGGCAACTCCGATCATTGATAACCTTGATTAGAAGAAGCCTAAGATCATTATGGATAAGTCGTAAAAAAAATAAAACACGCTCTATAAGGATCTCATTCGAATAATTACACATATTTATATTAGAGATAACTCATGCAACGCCAAGGGAGATTACAAAGATGATTCACTCCGACGCTGTAATGTCCAACTGCGAACAATATCGTTACCGCCTTACCCGAAAATGGGGGGAAGGAAAAACATGTGGATTCGTGATGCTCAATCCTTCGACGGCGGACTCTATCGAAGATGATCCGACCATTCGACGCTGCATCAATTATGCACGCTCTTGGGGATTTGGGGGATTGATCGTCGTCAACATATTTGCCTATCGGGCAACCGATCCGGAGTCGATGAAGGCAGCCATTGATCCAGTTGGCCCTGACAACAAGGAACATGTTCAATCTGTTGCCAAGCTTGTTTCCGCCTGTGGTGGGCCTATGGTCTGCGCGTGGGGGAACGATGGCACGTACAAAGGACAGGACAAAGTTGTCCGGCAATGGTTCGAGGAGGTGGGTGTCGTGCCCATGGCGTTGGCGGTCACGAACTGTGGGCAACCCAGACACCCCCTTTACTTGAAAGCGGACCTGACCCCAATTCCTTTTCCTCCGGCTTCGTAGCGAAGTCCATCCTTGGCCTGATTGCTGATCCAGTGGTTGCGGAATTAATTGATCATCACCCTGTGGCGTTCACTTAACTTTGAAGGGGGGCATCGTAATTGGTCAGGTTTTCAACCTGATCCCCCCAGGTGTAAAGATGCCACTCCATCTCTCTTCGGCCTCCCGCTTTGAAACGTACGATCAGAGAACCATCTGCCATATGCTCAAAGGTTTGGGTGGGATGAAAGCGCCACTCTTTTGCATCCGTTGCAGCTTGAGGCGAAAATTTCCAGACAACATTGAAGGGGGATTCCTGAAAAACGCCAAAAGAATTCATCATATATTGTTCTAAAGAAAAATCTGGATCACGGACAAAACTATCCGCTAGAATCTCAATGTGCTGAATGTTTGATAAGCTGTATAATCGATAGTCAAAAACGTTGGGATTCAGGCTGAATGCCACCAAATAATTTCTATTTCCATAAATAATACCGTAGGGGCAGATTTTCTGCGTTGTAACTTTTCCCGTCTCTCTAGATAGATATTTGATCCTGATCTTGCTGCTGGCTAAAATTCCATGGCGGATTTTTTTCAGTGTCTCCGGGCTTGAAACGGGGCGAGGGCCAGGTCTCAGCGCGTAACCTTCTGCGGCCATCAATGCTTCGAGGTCTGGCTCTGCCACAAGCTTTTGTTGTTTTGTCTGAAGCGACTGGATTTTGTTAAGCAAGGTCATCAGGTTCTCGGCTTGATCTAAATACCCATCCCTTTCCGCTTGCCTGATCGCATTCTCTAAAGACAGCACCTCTACAACACTGAACGCGGTTAAACGATTCAGCGTGCCCGAGGGTAAGCGCCATTTCTTTATGCGACCGACCGAAGGCGCTTCTTCCATTTGTGGGAAAATCCGTTCAATGGCATCTCGCATGCGTTCGGAAGTTCGGCGTGAAACATCATATTCCCGCATGATTTCTTCCAGGCTTAAGCCTTCGCTGGTGCTCTGCATACGCAATGCCAGATTGAAAATGGTTTCGGCTTTCTCTGACAATTTCCACTCTCCCAAGCATTTAATAGACAAACCAAGAAACGTCAATTTATGACGTGGTTTGTATGTAGGTATGACTTACATCACCAAAAATTATCTATTCTCGTTAAAACATCTGTAGGAGGCAACATGATCAGTCACTTTCATCACCCTGTTTCGGGGGCTGCCCAATTCAAAACTAGAATGGCGAGCGAGAAGCTATTAAGGGCACAAAAGCTGTGTATGATCATTGTTCCTTTCATGCTGGTGTTTTTCATAACTGGTTGCAGTGATTCCAATGTCGAACTTATCCGTAGCGGAAAATTGGCATCATACGGAACAACTCCCATTGGTAAAGTCTTTGATGCTGCTTTTGATGAAGGTACATGGACAACTTATAAAAAACCGAATGGCAGGCCTTTTGTCCTGTTTCGCGGACGGATTTCGAAAAAACTTCAAAGCAAGGCCATTAAATCTACTATAAAGTCCCTTGAAACACCAATTGGACTGGCTTTTGCGGTAGAGTTAAGAAATAAAGCAATCAATTATTTTGGAGTTGATCGCTCCTCAAGTCTCATCTCACATATCGGTTGTTCGGTTGAAGAACACAATATTTCTTGCAACAGAAATGGGGTGCTATCTGATAGTGAGGACAATTCGAATATAAAAAAAGCTAAAGAAATAATATTATTAATGTATTTAAAGGAGAAATACTGGATTCCAGGAGATGATGTCGAGATTTTGTGGAGTGTGAATCCATATGATAAGTCTTTTGAGGTTGTTCTTATGGGATCTAATTCATGGAAAGGATCAAGTAACTCTGGGGTGCTATCGATAATTTTTGAATAAAAATCAACTCATAGTCATCATTGTCGACATAAGAGCCCGATCTGAATGTCAACGGCGGAGTAAAATCCGGCCAGCCGAAGCCTCCGCCACAACCTGTCGCTTGAACGCGTCACTGTAACGACGCCGCTTGCCTGACCGCCAATCCGTCATGCCATTGATGTCCATCTATCCTTAAACGGACATCTATCGTCCGCATGGGCAGGATCATGGATATCGATCAAGATGGGAAGGCGGTGCTCGGCGAGGGGGTGCTGACGCCCTCACTCAGGCGCAGGCAGACCTTGATCATCGATTCCCCTGTTCCATGCAGTTGGCATCTCGTGGCGGGAGCGATTATCTGTACCGCAAAATTAAAGCCTCTGAGAAACGCAAACACGGTCTGATTCATTTGCTCGGTATTGAAGACCTTCAGACGCACAAGCAGGTGGAAATCGGCCACCGTCAATCCCGTGACAGCCAGGAAGAGATCGGGCTCAAGTTTGGTGATCACATCCTGCAGTGTGTTTTCCCGGAAATCGGTCAGGTACATGAACGCCGGAATGCGGGTCGCGAACTTGATCAGCTTTTCCTGAACGAGTTTGCGCTTCGATTTGTATTCCTTCTCCTCGGCGGTGAGTTCCTTCTTCTCGCTTGGGGTCAGGTCGCGTTCCACCCGTGAGCAGGCCCTGGCACGAGCCATCCAATTGCGGCTGATCGATCCCTGAATATGCCCTGGCTTTAACCCATGGAATGAATCTGTCTGCGCCCCTGGGCCACCAGAAGCAGTTTGGCTTCCCTCTCGGTATCAGGCGGAGAAGCCGTGTCGTCGTCCGATGAGATCGTCTCCCGCGGCATGAAGCGGGTGCAGGGGATCTTCGCCGTGGGCCGACGCCGCTCCAGGCAACAGAGGTTGTTGACTTGGAAAACACAACCCACGCAATTGTACGAGATACCCATCAGATTTCTCCCCTGCCATCCACACGGGGTATTTTAGGGAATCATGATTCGGAATACAGCCTATGAAGATTGATAGGTTGGTCCTTGCAAACCGGTAGATCTTGAACTTTTGATATAACAATTTGATTTTAAATCTATTGCCACTATTATACACAAAACAGTTATTTGAGTGGCAAAACCATGAAATTCAATGAGATAGATTTGGATGGTCGTCGCCGTATCATTGACATGGTGCAAGCCTATGACGCCCTCACTCAGGCACAGGCAGACCTTGATCATCGCTTCCCCGGTTCCATGCGGTGGGCATCTCGTGGCGGGAGCGATTATCTGTACCGCAAAATTAAAGCCTCTGAGAAATCCCTAGGCCCCCGTTCATCAGAAACCGAAGATATGGAGAGAGCTTTCCGGGAAGGCCGTACCCAAACCAAGGCCCGCGAGTCCAGCCTGAAGGAACAGCTTGACCGCATGGCTCCGATTATGCGGGCCTCAAATTTGGGGAGGGTGCCGACCATTACCGCAAGGATACTTCGGCGGTTGGCGCGCGAGGGTATTTTAGGCCGGGATTTGATCGTTATCGGCACCACATCATTGTATGCCTATGAAGCCCGCGCGGGCGTCCATATTGGTGGGGATTTCGTCGCCACCAAAGATGTTGATTTGCTATTCGATGCACGGCGCGGCTTGAAGTTCTGTTCGGCGGAAATGAAACGTGAAGGACTGTTGCGCGCCTTGCAACGGGTAGACCGGTCTTTCCAGGGCAGCGGCTATCAGGCTTCGAATGATAAAGGCTTCTATGTTGATTTGGTGCGCCCCCAGGCGCGGAACGAAATCACAACCCATCCGGTTGACCGTATCGCGGATGATGACCTTGCCGCCGCTCCCGTGGCGGGTCTCGACTGGCTATTGAACGTGCCAAAATTCACACAGATCGCGGTTGGTGAGGATGGCCTGCCGGTGCCTATTGTTGCCGTCGATCCCCGCGCGTTCGCCCTGCATAAAAAGTGGCTTGCCAGCCGCCCCGACCGTGACCCACTGAAGAAAGCCCGAGACCATGGACAGGGTGAAGTTGCCGCTGCACTGGCACAGGATTATTTCGGGATGGTGATGGATGACCCAACATTGAACGCCCTACCGGCTGCGTTGCGTTCCCTGGCGTAGATCGTCGCAATCCTCGTCGCCGCAGGCGATCGCCAGAATCCGCGCCAGGATCATCAAGCGGGAGGCACGGAAACCCGGACATGATTTTGATCCAGGCTCATCACTGAATTCCACAACAGGCTTTCTGAGAGGCGCAAGAACGTTTATCGAAAAAAACCCGTTAAGCGCGCCCCCGGCGTGCGAATAAGGCAGGACGCAATGTGGGAGCCGTGGGCCCACATTGCCTATCCTGCCTCCCTTACCACGGAGAAAAATGGGGAAAGTCGGAGAAAGTCGGAGAAACTCGGGGAATCTTGGGGAAAGTTGGGGAATAGAACTTAGAATCAATATGTTGGTCGGCAGGTTTAAGTGATTTGGCAACAGGGGGAGATCACCGCCCCCCCCACGGATAGGAACGGATCACTCTCCCAGCATCGTCCGGTCCAGCATGGCATCAATCCTCTGCACGGCGGAGCGGAGCGGGTCGTCGGCCAGATGGGCATAGCGGGCGGTTGTTTGGGGCTGGGTGTGGCCGAGCAGTTTGCCGATCATCGGCAAGGTTTCCCCCATCATCACGGCGTTGGAGGCAAAGGTGTGGCGCAGATCGTGAATGCGTACATCGGCCAGCCCCACCGGCAAGGGCTGTGCGTCGTCCGCCGCCGCTTTCCGGCAGGCCTCCCACGAGGGGAGCGCCCCCAGCTTTTCCTGCAAGGCCCGCACAATGCCGCTTGTCCCGGCATCGCCGTAATCCAGCCAATAGTGAACGGTGGCCAGTTTGCGCACCCGTCGCCAGGGTTTTTGCAAGTCGGTCAAATGCGCGCCCGCCTGCGACCCAGTGATGACGTAGGGATTGCCGTCCACCCGCGCAATGGAGCCCAGTAGGGTCAGGGCGGCTTTGCCAAGATGCAGCACTTTGGCGCCGGTCTTTGAATCCGGCAAAAATATCCGGTCCCCTCGGATATAGCTCCATTGCAGAGTCTGGATTTCCGACAGCCGAGCCCCGGTGAAGATCAGCAGACGAAAGGCGGCGACGGCAGAAGGCGCAAAGGACTCCTCCGCATCCAGGGCCTTGCGCAAGCTGATCAGTTGT
Source organism: Magnetospira thiophila (assembly GCF_054657015.1). Taxonomy (NCBI): domain Bacteria; kingdom Pseudomonadati; phylum Pseudomonadota; class Alphaproteobacteria; order Rhodospirillales; family Thalassospiraceae; genus Magnetospira; species Magnetospira thiophila. The sequence goes on along the minus strand of NZ_BAAHXF010000001.1, from coordinate 887,666 downwards.
TCCGGCGAAAGATAGCGTTCGCGTTTTTGTTCCTTGTACTTTTTGACATGGTAACAGGGGTTGGAACGATCCGGCCGGTAATCCCAGGCCTCGGCTTGGTTCATCATCTTCGAGAGCACCCCGAGTGTCCGATTGGCTTGGTAGGGGGTATCGCGCATGGCGTGATGAAGGTCGGAGACATCATCACGGCTGATCTTCAGAACGCTAAGGGAGCCGAGTGCCGGAAGAATATAGCTGTTCAGGGCATGTCTGTATTCGACCTGGGTGCGCGGCTTACAGTGTGAGGTGACATATTCGGTTAGGAACCGCTCGGCGAGCTGTTGCAGGTTCGGGGAGCGACGCTCTTCACGTTTTTCGTCGTTCGGGTTTTTGCCGTCGTCGATATCGCCGATGATCCGCACCGCCCGTTTGCGGGCCTCCTCGAAGGGCAGGGCACCCTGCCGACCAATCTGTACCCGGGTTGTTTTTCCCTGACGAAACGCCTGCGCCACATAGCGCTTGCCGCCGTTGGGATACACCCGAACCCCGAAGCCTTTGGTCTGATCATCCCAGACAAAATATTCCTTCTCCTTCACTGGCAGGGCATCAATGAACTTCTTGGTTAAATGGGGCATGGAAAGCCTTTCGGAATTCATTCGGAATTTATTGGAAAGCCAAACAAGCCTATACAGGATATCCCGTGACATCAATAATATGATAATTATCACGTAAAAACAATATACTGATAAGATAAGGCGATGTGAGATAATATATGAAGATATATAAATAACAAACTCATAACCTGAAGGTCAGAGGTTCAAATCCTCTCCCCGCAACCATAAAAAAGTAAGCGCCATTTTGACCCCACCTATTTTTTCCAATGAGAAGCGGCGATAATCTTGCCTCGTATTTTTCGAGGGAGGTTTTCTATGCCGGAAGGTTCGGCGCTACATACGGAGTCCACTGTCGTTTCTCAGTTTGTTACGGAGCCGGGTGGTCGGCGCCGGTGGCCCGACGACGTGAAGGCACGGATTGTTGCACAGACCTTGGTTTCTGGCGCGAGCGTAAATGGCGTTGCCAAACGCCATGGTCTGAGAGCCAATCACCTTTCGGATTGGCGGCGGCGGGCGCGGGAGGGTCGTCTGGTTCTGCCGGCGGCCGAAGGTGATATGGCCATGGTGGCGCCTGCACTCACCCCGGCATTTGCCTCTGTCATTGTGCGTGAAGAAAGCCCGCCGGAACCGGCATCGACTTTGGATATGATTGTCGGCCCGGTGACGATCCGGATTGACGCTTCGACCTCGGCGGATCGCTTGGCGGAGATCGTTACAGCCTTGGGACGGGAGCGATGATGTTTTCTTCCGAGGGCGTGCGGATCGTGGTGGCGACCCGTCCCGTGGACTTCCGTAAAGGCCATGATGGGCTGGCGGCCTATGTCTTCAACGCCATGAGACGCGATCCGTTCACCGGCATGGTTTTCGTGTTCCGGGCCAAGCGGGCGGACCGTTTGAAACTTCTCCACTTCGACGGCAGCGGCCTGGTGATGACCTACAAGCGGCTTGAGGATCAAACCTTTGTCTGGCCCGGGATAAAAGACGGGGTGATGGCCCTGTCTGCGGTGCAATTCGAGGCCCTTTTTGCGGGCTTGGATTGGCGCAAGGTTCGGCCCCTGGAAGGGTCTTCGCCGACGGTGGCCTGACCCAGAAAATGCATGTTTTATAATGCATAAGGCCATGGTTTCTGCTAGATTCCAGCCATGTTGAACGCGCCTGAAAGCGAGCCGGAAAGCGGCCTATCCGAAGCGGACCTGCCCGACGATGTCGAGGCCTTGAAGGCCATCATCCGTTCCCAGCACGTCATCAATACGCGGCTGGAGAAGCTGGTCAAGGCGTTCAAACATGCCCTGTTCGGCGCCAAGTCGGAAAGAATAGCCCGGGATCAACTGGAACTGGCGCTGGAGGATATCGAGACCGGAATTGCCGAGGTTCAGGCTGCGGGCGAGGCTTCGAACACGCCCTCATCAAAGTCAACGAAGAAACCACGCCAGACCAATCGGGGCAATCTGCCCAAACATCTGGAGCGGATTGAGGAAGTCATCAAACCCGATGATGTGACCTGCGCGTGCTGCGGCACCGAGCGCCACGTCATCGGCGAGGATGTGTCCGAACGGCTCGATGTCATTCCGGCGCAGTTCCGTGTGATCATCACCCGGCGTCCCAAATATGCCTGCCGGGTCTGCGAGGAAGGGATCGTCCAGGCCCCCGCTCCGGCACGTCTGATTGAGGGTGGGTTGCCGACGGAAAGCCTGGTGGCCCATGTCATCGTTTCCAAGTACGCGGATCACGCGCCGCTCTATCGCCAGGCCCAGATTTATGCCCGGCAAGGGATCGATCTGGATCGTTCGACCCTGGCGGGCTGGGTGGGCAAGGCGGCTTTCGTTCTTAAACCCGTGGTCGATGCTCTGCTGACGGACTTGAAGGGTTCGACGAAACTGTTCATGGACGAAACCCCGGCACCGGTCCTGGACCCGGGAAGGGGCAAGACCAAAACCGGTTACTTCTGGGCCCTGGCCCGTGATGATCGGCCTTGGGGCGGTGACGATCCTCCTGGCGTGGTGTTTACCTATGCGCCGGGGCGCGGTGGCAAACATGCCGAGGATATCCTGGACGGGTTCGGCGGCATTCTCCAGGTGGACGGCTATACCGGCTATAACCGGTTGATCAAGCCCGGACGGCTCGATCCGGCGATCTGGCTGGCCTATTGCTGGGCCCACGCCCGGCGCAAACTCTATAAACTGGTTAAAACGGGAACATCGCCCATCGCCGGGGAGGGCCTGAAACAGATTGCGGCACTCTACAAAATCGAAGATGAAATCCGCGGTCGGTCGCCCGAAGACCGGCTCGCCGTTCGCCAGGAACGCTCCGCACCCTTGGTCAAAGCCTTTGAAACCTGGATCGCCGAACAGCGCAGCCGGGTCTCGGCAAAATCACTGCTTGGCGAAGCCTTGACGTATATTGCCAAGCACTTCGAAGGGCTCTGCCGGTTCCTATCCGACGGTCGCGTCGAAATGGATTCCAATACCGTCGAGCGGACAATCCGGCCCATCACCCTTAATCGCAAGAATGCTCTCTTCGCCGGTCATGACGCGGGCGCCGAAAACTGGGCGGCGATCGCCTCGCTCATCGAAACCTGTAAGCTGAACGGCATCAACCCCTTCGCCTACATCGAGCATACGCTGAAAGCCATCGTCAACGGCCATAAGCAAAATCACATCAAGGACTTGCTCCCCTGGAATTATCAGGCCGGCGTGTGAGCGGGACTGCGCATTCATAAAAAATGCCGTCAACCCAATTGGTTGGCGGCATTTTTTACTGCTCGCCCATTGCAGGCGGTTTGCAAAAGTCAACACCGAGTCAACACCGAGTCAACACCGTTGCACTGTAACCCGGATCCGTCACCAGCCCGGATCCGTCACCCCGGATCCGTCACCAGGAATTTTCCCGCATCCAAATTGCCACGACTTTGTGCGCATTCCGTAAGCGCCATTTTGACCCCACCTATTTTTTCCAATGAGAAGCGGCGATAATCTTGCCTCGTATTTTTCGAGGGAGGTTTTCTATGCCGGAAGGTTCGGCGCTACATACGGAGTCCACTGTCGTTTCTCAGTTTGTTACGGAGCCGGGTGGTCGGCGCCGGTGGCCCGACGACGTGAAGGCACGGATTGTTGCACAGACCTTGGTTTCTGGCGCGAGCGTAAATGGCGTTGCCAAACGCCATGGTCTGAGAGCCAATCACCTTTCGGATTGGCGGCGGCGGGCGCGGGAGGGTCGTCTGGTTCTGCCGGCGGCCGAAGGTGATATGGCCATGGTGGCGCCTGCACTCACCCCGGCATTTGCCTCTGTCATTGTGCGTGAAGAAAGCCCGCCGGAACCGGCATCGACTTTGGATATGATTGTCGGCCCGGTGACGATCCGGATTGACGCTTCGACCTCGGCGGATCGCTTGGCGGAGATCGTTACAGCCTTGGGACGGGAGCGATGATGTTTTCTTCCGAGGGCGTGCGGATCGTGGTGGCGACCCGTCCCGTGGACTTCCGTAAAGGCCATGATGGGCTGGCGGCCTATGTCTTCAACGCCATGAGACGCGATCCGTTCACCGGCATGGTTTTCGTGTTCCGGGCCAAGCGGGCGGACCGTTTGAAACTTCTCCACTTCGACGGCAGCGGCCTGGTGATGACCTACAAGCGGCTTGAGGATCAAACCTTTGTCTGGCCCGGGATAAAAGACGGGGTGATGGCCCTGTCTGCGGTGCAATTCGAGGCCCTTTTTGCGGGCTTGGATTGGCGCAAGGTTCGGCCCCTGGAAGGGTCTTCGCCGACGGTGGCCTGACCCAGAAAATGCATGTTTTATAATGCATAAGGCCATGGTTTCTGCTAGATTCCAGCCATGTTGAACGCGCCTGAAAGCGAGCCGGAAAGCGGCCTATCCGAAGCGGACCTGCCCGACGATGTCGAGGCCTTGAAGGCCATCATCCGTTCCCAGCACGTCATCAATACGCGGCTGGAGAAGCTGGTCAAGGCGTTCAAACATGCCCTGTTCGGCGCCAAGTCGGAAAGAATAGCCCGGGATCAACTGGAACTGGCGCTGGAGGATATCGAGACCGGAATTGCCGAGGTTCAGGCTGCGGGCGAGGCTTCGAACACGCCCTCATCAAAGTCAACGAAGAAACCACGCCAGACCAATCGGGGCAATCTGCCCAAACATCTGGAGCGGATTGAGGAAGTCATCAAACCCGATGATGTGACCTGCGCGTGCTGCGGCACCGAGCGCCACGTCATCGGCGAGGATGTGTCCGAACGGCTCGATGTCATTCCGGCGCAGTTCCGTGTGATCATCACCCGGCGTCCCAAATATGCCTGCCGGGTCTGCGAGGAAGGGATCGTCCAGGCCCCCGCTCCGGCACGTCTGATTGAGGGTGGGTTGCCGACGGAAAGCCTGGTGGCCCATGTCATCGTTTCCAAGTACGCGGATCACGCGCCGCTCTATCGCCAGGCCCAGATTTATGCCCGGCAAGGGATCGATCTGGATCGTTCGACCCTGGCGGGCTGGGTGGGCAAGGCGGCTTTCGTTCTTAAACCCGTGGTCGATGCTCTGCTGACGGACTTGAAGGGTTCGACGAAACTGTTCATGGACGAAACCCCGGCACCGGTCCTGGACCCGGGAAGGGGCAAGACCAAAACCGGTTACTTCTGGGCCCTGGCCCGTGATGATCGGCCTTGGGGCGGTGACGATCCTCCTGGCGTGGTGTTTACCTATGCGCCGGGGCGCGGTGGCAAACATGCCGAGGATATCCTGGACGGGTTCGGCGGCATTCTCCAGGTGGACGGCTATACCGGCTATAACCGGTTGATCAAGCCCGGACGGCTCGATCCGGCGATCTGGCTGGCCTATTGCTGGGCCCACGCCCGGCGCAAACTCTATAAACTGGTTAAAACGGGAACATCGCCCATCGCCGGGGAGGGCCTGAAACAGATTGCGGCACTCTACAAAATCGAAGATGAAATCCGCGGTCGGTCGCCCGAAGACCGGCTCGCCGTTCGCCAGGAACGCTCCGCACCCTTGGTCAAAGCCTTTGAAACCTGGATCGCCGAACAGCGCAGCCGGGTCTCGGCAAAATCACTGCTTGGCGAAGCCTTGACGTATATTGCCAAGCACTTCGAAGGGCTCTGCCGGTTCCTATCCGACGGTCGCGTCGAAATGGATTCCAATACCGTCGAGCGGACAATCCGGCCCATCACCCTTAATCGCAAGAATGCTCTCTTCGCCGGTCATGACGCGGGCGCCGAAAACTGGGCGGCGATCGCCTCGCTCATCGAAACCTGTAAGCTGAACGGCATCAACCCCTTCGCCTACATCGAGCATACGCTGAAAGCCATCGTCAACGGCCATAAGCAAAATCACATCAAGGACTTGCTCCCCTGGAATTATCAGGCCGGCGTGTGAGCGGGACTGCGCATTCCGACGCAAAGCGGCCACTGATTCCGATCCAAAGCGGCCACTGATTCCGATTTAATCCGGCCACCGATTCCGACGCAAAGCGGCCACTTTTGTCTGGCCTGTGATCGACCTCGTTGGGTGATCTTTTGAGGGTTACCTTCGCACCTTTTGGGAAGGAGCGGAGATGCCCAGGGAGAGGTTGCCCATGCGCAAGATTAGCGACGTTTTGAGGCTGCATGCCGAGGGCCTGTCGAGGCGGCGGATCGCCGTCAGTTTGAATATTGGCCGTACAACGGTCGGGGATTATATCGCCCGGGCCAAACAAGCGGGGTTGAATTGGCCCTTACCCGGGGACCTTTCGGAGGAAGGGCTGGAGCAGCTATTGTTTCCGCCCTTGCGGGTTCGAACGAGGGAACGCCCACTTCCGCCCGATTGGCCGTCGCTGCACCGGGAGAAAAAGAAGCCCGGCGTGACCCTGGCCCTTTTGTGGGAGGAATACCGGGCGCGGCATCCAGAGGGTTACGGTTACAGCCGGTTCTGTGATCTTTACCGGGACTGGCGGGGTAAGCTGAACCCGACCATGCGCCAGAACCATGTGGCCGGTGAGAAGCTGTTTGTCGATTACGCCGGTCAAACCGTGGAAGTGATTGACGGCTTGACCGGCGAGGTCCACGAGGCCCAGATCTTCGTCGCCACCCTGGGAGCCTCCAGTTACACCTACGCCGAGGCCACTTGGAGCCAGGCGCTGCCTGATTGGATCGGTTCGCACAGCCGCGCCTTCAGTTTTTTCGGCGGCGTTCCCAAGCAGATCGTTCCCGACAACCTCAAGTCCGGTGTCATCAAATCCTGCATTTATGATCCCGAGGTTAATCGGACCTACGCCGATCTGGCGAACCATTACGGTACGGCGGTCATTCCCGCCAGGCCCTAAAAACCAAGGGATAAGGCGAAGGTGGAAGTCGGCGTTCAGGTGGTCGAGCGCTGGGTTCTGGCCCGCCTGCGCAATCGCCGTTTCTTCTCCCTGGCCGAACTCAATCAGGCAATCCGTGAACAGCTTGAGGTTCTGAATAGGCGGGTCAGCAAGCATCTGGATGCGTCCCGGCGGCAACTGTTCGAAGAACTGGACCGCCCGGCCCTCAAAGCCTTGCCCGCCGAGCCCTTCGAATACGCCGAATGGAAACAGCGACGCGCCGGCATCGATTACCATGTGGAAGTGGGCAAGCATTTTTACTCGGTCCCGCATGCGTTGGTCAAACAAACCCTGTGGGCTCGCATCACGGAACGCAGTGTCGAGATATTCCATAAAGGCAAGCGTGTCGCCGTCCATATGCGCGGCCCCGGCAATCGGCGTCATACCACGGTCCCGGAACACATGCCGTCATCACACCGACGATACGCCAGTTGGACGCCGGAGAAAATCCGCCGCATGGCTACCGCCCAAGGGGCCAACACGGAAGCCCTCGTTGACATTATTCTGCGCCGCAAGCCACACCCGGAACAGGGCTTTCGTTCCGCTATCGGCATCCTCCGCCTGGCCAAGGTTCATGGGCCGGAACGCCTGGAGGCGGCTTGCGAAAGAGCGCTTGAGATCGGCGCCCATTCCTATTCTTCCGTCAATTCCATCCTCAAGAACAGGCTTGAGGATTGCAAAACGAAACAGGCTGAGAACGGTCCCGCCATCGATCATCCCAACATCCGGGGTTCCGGATATTTTCATTAAGGAGGAAAACAACCATGTTGCAACACCCCACTCACGACCAACTGAAGCTCCTCAAGCTGACCGGTATGGCTCAGGCCTTCGCCGACCTCAGAGACAACCCCCAAGCCGAAGATCTGGCTCATGATCAATGGCTGGCTCTGCTTCTTGATCGTGAAGAAGCCGTCCGTGACGACCGCCGATTGACCTACCGTTTAAGAAACGCCCGCCTGCGCCACGCCGGGGCCTCAGTCGAGAACGTCGATTACCGCAGCCCCAGGCGTCTCGATAAATCCCTGTTCCAGCAACTGGCCCAGGGGAAATGGATCGCCCAAAAACAGAACCTGATCATTACGGGTCCATGCGGTATCGGCAAATCATGGCTCGCTTGCGCCTTGGGTCAAAAAGCTTGCAGAGATGATTATTCCGTCCTCTACAAACGCCTGCCCCGAATGTTCTCCGAATTGGAAATGGGTCGCGCCGATGGCCGTTACCCGCGTTTGTTTCGCGCCCTGACAAAACCAAACGTGCTGATCCTCGACGATTGGGGCCCGGAAAAACTCAACGCTGATCAGCGCCGCGATCTTATGGAAATCGTCGAAGAGCGTTACCAAAACGCCTCGATCCTGATCACCAGCCAACTGCCCGTCGATAAGTGGCACGACGTCATCGGCGAGCCCACCTTCGCCGACGCCATCCTCGATCGTATCGTCCACAACGCCCACAGGCTCGATCTCGACGGACCCTCAATGCGAAAGACCATGGCCGCCAAAACCATTGACCAGACCTAAGGAAAATGACATCAACAAATTACCCAACGGCGTCGATCACGCCGCCAAAAACGAGCCCAGGATAAAGTGGCCGTTTTGGATCGGAATGGGTGGCCGCTTTCCGTCGGAATCAGTGGCCGGTTTCATCGGAATGCGCAAGCGGGACACCGCTTACGGCTTTCTTGATGCTGCGCCATTGTAGGCGGTTTGCAAAAGTCAACACCGAGTCAACACCGTTGCCCTGTAAACGCCATTTTGACCCCACCTATTTGTATTCCCACGGTGTAGGCCGCCTGTTCTGCTCTGAGCGGATCTGGGATATTTTGTGAGCGGGACACCGCTTACCAAAAAACGGTTCTTCGAGGTGTCCATCTACCGTAAGCGGTGTCCCGCTTACAGTAAGCGGTGTCCCGCTTACACGCCGGCCTGATAATTCCAGGGCAGCAATTCCTTGATGTGATTTTGCTTATGGCCGTTGACGATGGCTTTCAGCGTATGCTCGATGTAGGCGAAGGGGTTGATGCCGTTCAGCTTGCAGGTTTCGATGAGCGAGGCGATCGCCGCCCAGTTTTCGGCGCCCGCGTCGTGACCGGCGAAGAGAGCATTCTTGCGATTAAGGGTGATGGGCCGGATCGTCCGCTCGACGGTATTGGAATCCATTTCGACGCGACCGTCGGATAGGAACCGGCAGAGCCCTTCGAAGTGCTTGGCAATATACGTCAAGGCTTCGCCAAGCAGTGATTTTGCCGAGACCCGGCTGCGCTGTTCGGCGATCCAGGTTTCAAAGGCTTTGACCAAGGGTGCGGAGCGTTCCTGGCGAACGGCGAGCCGGTCTTCGGGCGACCGACCGCGGATTTCATCTTCGATTTTGTAGAGTGCCGCAATCTGTTTCAGGCCCTCCCCGGCGATGGGCGATGTTCCCGTTTTAACCAGTTTATAGAGTTTGCGCCGGGCGTGGGCCCAGCAATAGGCCAGCCAGATCGCCGGATCGAGCCGTCCGGGCTTGATCAACCGGTTATAGCCGGTATAGCCGTCCACCTGGAGAATGCCGCCGAACCCGTCCAGGATATCCTCGGCATGTTTGCCACCGCGCCCCGGCGCATAGGTAAACACCACGCCAGGAGGATCGTCACCACCCCAAGGCCGATCATCACGGGCCAGGGCCCAGAAGTAACCGGTTTTGGTCTTGCCCCTTCCCGGGTCCAGGACCGGTGCCGGGGTTTCGTCCATGAACAGTTTCGTCGAACCCTTCAAGTCCGTCAGCAGAGCATCGACCACGGGTTTAAGAACGAAAGCCGCCTTGCCCACCCAGCCCGCCAGGGTCGAACGATCCAGATCGATCCCTTGCCGGGCATAAATCTGGGCCTGGCGATAGAGCGGCGCGTGATCCGCGTACTTGGAAACGATGACATGGGCCACCAGACTTTCCGTCGGCAACCCACCCTCGATCAGACGTGCCGGAGCGGGGGCCTGGACGATCCCTTCCTCGCAGACCCGGCAGGCATATTTGGGACGCCGGGTGATGATCACACGGAACTGCGCCGGAATGACATCGAGCCGTTCGGACACATCCTCGCCGATGACGTGGCGCTCGGTGCCGCAGCACGCGCAGGTCACATCATCGGGTTTGATGACTTCCTCAATCCGCTCCAGATGTTTGGGCAGATTGCCCCGATTGGTCTGGCGTGGTTTCTTCGTTGACTTTGATGAGGGCGTGTTCGAAGCCTCGCCCGCAGCCTGAACCTCGGCAATTCCGGTCTCGATATCCTCCAGCGCCAGTTCCAGTTGATCCCGGGCTATTCTTTCCGACTTGGCGCCGAACAGGGCATGTTTGAACGCCTTGACCAGCTTCTCCAGCCGCGTATTGATGACGTGCTGGGAACGGATGATGGCCTTCAAGGCCTCGACATCGTCGGGCAGGTCCGCTTCGGATAGGCCGCTTTCCGGCTCGCTTTCAGGCGCGTTCAACATGGCTGGAATCTAGCAGAAACCATGGCCTTATGCATTATAAAACATGCATTTTCTGGGTCAGGCCACCGTCGGCGAAGACCCTTCCAGGGGCCGAACCTTGCGCCAATCCAAGCCCGCAAAAAGGGCCTCGAATTGCACCGCAGACAGGGCCATCACCCCGTCTTTTATCCCGGGCCAGACAAAGGTTTGATCCTCAAGCCGCTTGTAGGTCATCACCAGGCCGCTGCCGTCGAAGTGGAGAAGTTTCAAACGGTCCGCCCGCTTGGCCCGGAACACGAAAACCATGCCGGTGAACGGATCGCGTCTCATGGCGTTGAAGACATAGGCCGCCAGCCCATCATGGCCTTTACGGAAGTCCACGGGACGGGTCGCCACCACGATCCGCACGCCCTCGGAAGAAAACATCATCGCTCCCGTCCCAAGGCTGTAACGATCTCCGCCAAGCGATCCGCCGAGGTCGAAGCGTCAATCCGGATCGTCACCGGGCCGACAATCATATCCAAAGTTGATGCCGGTGCCGGCGGGCTTTCTGCACGCACAATGACAGAGGCAAATGCCGGGGTGAGTGCAGGCACCACCATCCCGGATCCGTCACCAGGAATTTTCCCGCATCCAACAGGATAAAGTGGCCGTTTTGGATCGGAATGGGTGGCCGCTTTCCGTCGGAATCGGTGGCCGGTTTCATCGGAATGCGCAGGCTGGACCAGGCTTTCGACCACCGGACGGCGTTTGGCAACCTGTTTTGGTCAGATTTCATCTCATTTGGACACACTTATCCCTCCATCATCGCGGTCCTGCTTTCGTTCAACCCACCGCCAGGGATGGTCGTCGCAGTCGGTCGGTCAGCAGCAGGATGTCCTTGGAGCAGACCACGAGGTACGGCGACCTCCGCCATCTGGAACGTGACGTAGCGGCCATGAGCGACGACCTTGGCTCCGATTTTGACCAGTTTCTCCCGGATCGTGGTCAGAAACCAGTGCTCATGCGCTGGCACGCCAGTTTGTTGCGACTGAAAACGGTTGCAATGTCCCGCCCGAATGCCCATACTATTCCTGAGAAGCAAAATGGGAGTGGCGAGGCGGCATGAGTCGGCGCGACAAGCTGGTTGCCCGACTGAAGGGCAGGCCGAAAGACTTTACCTGGGATGAACTCGTCAGGATGCTGGAAGGTCTCGACTATGCCGAGGCCACAACGGGCAAGACGGGCGGCTCCCGGCGGCGTTTCGTCCATGCCACCGCGCCCGCCATAGCGTTGCACAAGCCGCACCCCGGCAACATCGTCAAGATGTACGTCATTGATAATGTGCTGCGGGTGCTGACCGAGGAGGGTCTGATATGAGCACGATGCTGGAATACAAAGGGTATCTTGGATCGGTCGAATACAACGACGAGGACGAGGTGCTGCACGGTCGCCTGGAGTTCATTCGCGACCTGGTGACCTATGAAGGCGAAGACGCCAAAGGCATCAAGGCGGCGTTCCAGGAGGCCGTGGACGATTATCTTGAGCTGTGCGAGGCCGAAGGTCGCAAGCCTGATGTTCCCCTGAAGGGCAGCTTCAACGTTCGTCCCGGACGCGATCTGCACCGCCGCGCCATGCTCTATGCCAAGCGCCAGGGCATCAACCTCAACACCGTCGTCAGCGATGCGCTCCGCCGATATCTCGAACGCGATGAACATGCGGCGTGACGGTCGATTATGGAAGACGAACTTGCGAGAATGATCAGCAAAGCAGGGGATACCGTTTCGCCTATGAACTGACTTTCGTTATCCATGGGTAGCTGGCAAGGGACTGGAGTCGGGTGTGGTGCCTCCGCTATGGCAAGCGGACCGGGCTCTAGGCGCGTTTGCGCCCGGAGCCGGGCTGCCGTCTCCGCCATCCGGTGACGATCCCTGGCACTTTAGAAGATTCTACAATATGGATAGTAAATTGGCATAAGCACAAATATCCCCTTAACAAATGTGTATTTTAGGGAATCATGATTCGGAATACAGCCTATGAAGATTGATAGGTTGGTCCTTGCAAACCGGTAGATCTTGAACTTTTGATATAACAATTTGATTTTAAATCTATTGCCACTATTATACTCAAAACAGTTATTTGAGTGGCAAAACCATGAAATTCAATGAGATAGATTTGGATGGTCGTCGCCGTATCATTGACATGGTGCAAGCCTATGACGCCCTCACTCAGGCACAGGCAGACCTTGATCATCGCTTCCCCGGTTCCATACGGTGGGCGTCTCGTGGTGGGAGCGATTATCTGTACCGCAAAATTAAAGCTTCTGAGAAATCCCTAGGCCCCCGTTCATCAGAAACCTAAGAAATGGAGAGAGCTTTCCGGGAAGGCCGTACCCAAACCAAGGCCCGCGAGTCCAGCCTGAAGGAACAGCTTGACCGCATGGCTCCGATTATGCGGGCTTCGAATTTGGGGAGGGTGCCGACCATTACCGCAAGGATACTTCGGCGGTTGGCGCGCGAGGGTATTTTAGGCCGGGATTTGATCGTTATCGGCACCACATCATTGTATGCCTATGAAGCCCGCGCGGGCGTCCATATTGGTGGAGATTTCGTCGCCACCAAAGATGTTGATTTGTTATTCGATGCACGGCGCGGCTTGAAGTTCTGTTCGGCGGAAATGAAACGTGAAGGACTGTTGCGCGCCTTGCAACGGGTAGACCGGTCTTTCCAGGGCAGCGGCTATCAGGCTTCGAATGATAAAGGCTTCTATGTTGATTTGGTGCGCCCCCAGGTGCGGAACAAAATCACAACCCATCCGGTTGACCGTATCGCGGATGATGACCTTGCCGCCGCTCCCGTGGCGGGTCTCGATTGGCTATTGAACGTGCCAAAATTCACACAGATCGCGGTTGGTGAGGACGGCATGCCGGTGCCTATTGTTGCCGTCGATCCCCGCGCGTTCGCCCTGCATAAAAAGTGGCTTGCCAGCCGCCCCGACCGTGACCCACTGAAGAAAGCCCGAGACCATGGACAGGGTGAAGTTGCCGCTGCACTGGCACAGGATTATTTCGGGATGGTGATGGATGACCCAACATTGAACGCCCTACCGGCTGCGTTGCGTTCCCTGGCGTAGATCGTCGCAATCCTCGTCGCCGCAGGCGATCGCCAGAATCCGCGCCAGGATCATCAAGCGGGAGGCACGGAAACCCGGACATGATTTTGATCCAGGCGCATCACTGAATTCCACAACAGGCTTTCTGAGAGGCGCAAGAACGTTTATCGAAAAAAACCCGTTAAGCGCGCCCCCGGCGTGCGAATAAGGCAGGACGCAATGTGGGAGCCGTGGGCCCACATTGCCTATCCTGCCTCCCTCACGACGGAGAAAAATGGGGAAAGTCGGAGAAACTCGGAGAAACTCGGGGAATTTTGGAGAAATTCGGGGAATATATTTTAAAATCAATATTTTGGTCGGCGGGTTTAAGTAATTTGGCGACGGGGGGAGATCATCGCCCCCCCACGGATAGGAATGGATCACCCTCCCGACATCGTTCGGTCCAGCAAGGCATCAATCCGCTGCACGGCGGAGCGGAGCGGATCGTCGGCCAGATGGGCATAGCGGGCGGTGGTCTGGGGCTGGGTATGCCCCAGCAGCTTGCCGATCATCGGCAGACTCTCGCCCATCATGACCGCGCCGGACGCGAAGGTGTGTCCAAGACCGGTGCCGAGTTGCTGTTCGAGATGATCTCCCAGCGGTATGAGCGCGGATCTACGCTGATCGCCAGCAATCTGCCATTCGACGAGTGGACCGAGACCTTCGGGACCGAGCGCCTCACCGGGGCACTGCTCGACAGGTTGACACACCACGTCAACATCCTCGAGATGAACGGTGAGAGCTACAGGCTAGCCCAAAGCCGAGCCCGAAAGGCACCCACAAACCCGTAGAAGCGGCTTGCCAGCGTATGAGACCCCCGCTCGGGCTACGCCCTCCCGGCGATCTCATCCGCTGGCCAAAGGTGGCCGACTTTTACGCCGCCCCGTGGCCGGTTTTTTACTCCGCCGTTGACATTCAATATCGCTACGGCGTCGGCAGACGAACCGCCATGCGCATGCGCGACGCCGTGTTGCGCAATTTTCCCCAGGCCGAGGAAGTGGAGACTGGCAAGCGCGTCAAGCGGTGGCGCATTCCCCCTGGCGTGTTGGGGCGCCATATCGGTATTAGCGCCGACGAGCTTTCGGACCTGCACGCTACGTTGGATCTGTTGCGTTCAACGCACCGTGAAGAGCGCCAGAAGAAGATTAAAGCGATCTGATGCCACAAGCACGCTCAGCAGCTTCATGTTCTTTAAGTGCGCATTCCGATGAAACCGGCCACTGATTCCGACGGAAAGCGGCCACCCATTCCGATCCAAAACGGCCACTTTATCCTGGGCTCGTTTTTGGCGGCGTGATCGACGCCGTTGGGTAATTTGTTGATGTCATTTTCCTTAGGTCTGGTCAATGGTTTTGGCGGCCATGGTCTTTCGCATTGAGGGTCCGTCGAGATCGAGCCTGTGGGCGTTGTGGACGATACGATCGAGGATGGCGTCGGCGAAGGTGGGCTCGCCGATGACGTCGTGCCACTTATCGACGGGCAGTTGGCTGGTGATCAGGATCGAGGCATTTTGGTAACGCTCTTCGACGATTTCCATAAGATCGCGGCGCTGATCAGCGTTGAGTTTTTCCGGGCCCCAATCGTCGAGGATCAGCACGTTTGGTTTTGTCAGGGCGCGAAACAAACGCGGGTAACGGCCATCGGCGCGACCCATTTCCAATTCGGAGAACATTCGGGGCAGGCGTTTGTAGAGGACGGAATAATCATCTCTGCAAGCTTTTTGACCCAAGGCGCAAGCGAGCCATGATTTGCCGATACCGCATGGACCCGTAATGATCAGGTTCTGTTTTTGGGCGATCCATTTCCCCTGGGCCAGTTGCTGGAACAGGGATTTATCGAGACGCCTGGGGCTGCGGTAATCGACGTTCTCGACTGAGGCCCCGGCGTGGCGCAGGCGGGCGTTTCTTAAACGGTAGGTCAATCGGCGGTCGTCACGGACGGCTTCTTCACGATCAAGAAGCAGAGCCAGCCATTGATCATGAGCCAGATCTTCGGCTTGGGGGTTGTCTCTGAGGTCGGCGAAGGCCTGAGCCATACCGGTCAGCTTGAGGAGC
Organism: Magnetospira thiophila; assembly: GCF_054657015.1. Taxonomy (NCBI): domain Bacteria; kingdom Pseudomonadati; phylum Pseudomonadota; class Alphaproteobacteria; order Rhodospirillales; family Thalassospiraceae; genus Magnetospira; species Magnetospira thiophila. The sequence goes on along the minus strand of NZ_BAAHXF010000001.1, from coordinate 872,092 downwards.
TTCAGTTGGTCGTGAGTGGGGTGTTGCAACATGGTTGTTTTCCTCCTTAATGAAAATATCCGGAACCCCGGATGTTGGGATGATCGATGGCGGGACCGTTCTCAGCCTGTTTCGTTTTGCAATCCTCAAGCCTGTTCTTGAGGATGGAATTGACGGAAGAATAGGAATGGGCGCCGATCTCAAGCGCTCTTTCGCAAGCCGCCTCCAGGCGTTCCGGCCCATGAGCCTTGGCCAGGCGGAGGATGCCGATAGCGGAACGAAAGCCCTGTTCCGGGTGTGGCTTGCGGCGCAGAATAATGTCAACGAGGGCTTCCGTGTTGGCCCCTTGGGCGGTAGCCATGCGGCGGATTTTCTCCGGCGTCCAACTGGCGTATCGTCGGTGTGATGACGGCATGTGTTCCGGGACCGTGGTATGACGCCGATTGCCGGGGCCGCGCATATGGACGGCGACACGCTTGCCTTTATGGAATATCTCGACACTGCGTTCCGTGATGCGAGCCCACAGGGTTTGTTTGACCAACGCATGCGGGACCGAGTAAAAATGCTTGCCCACTTCCACATGGTAATCGATGCCGGCGCGTCGCTGTTTCCATTCGGCGTATTCGAAGGGCTCGGCGGGCAAGGCTTTGAGGGCCGGGCGGTCCAGTTCTTCGAACAGTTGCCGCCGGGACGCATCCAGATGCTTGCTGACCCGCCTATTCAGAACCTCAAGCTGTTCACGGATTGCCTGATTGAGTTCGGCCAGGGAGAAGAAACGGCGATTGCGCAGGCGGGCCAGAACCCAGCGCTCGACCACCTGAACGCCGACTTCCACCTTCGCCTTATCCCTTGGTTTGTAGGGCCTGGCGGGAATGACCGCCGTACCGTAATGGTTCGCCAGATCGGCGTAGGTCCGATTAACCTCGGGATCATAAATGCAGGATTTGATGACACCGGACTTGAGGTTGTCGGGAACGATCTGCTTGGGAACGCCGCCGAAAAAACTGAAGGCGCGGCTGTGCGAACCGATCCAATCAGGCAGCGCCTAGCTCCAAGTGGCCTCGGCGTAGGTGTAACTGGAGGCTCCCAGGGTGGCGACGAAGATCTGGGCCTCGTGGACCTCGCCGGTCAAGCCGTCAATCACTTCCACGGTTTGACCGGCGTAATCGACAAACAGCTTCTCACCGGCCACATGGTTCTGGCGCATGGTCGGGTTCAGCTTACCCCGCCAGTCCCGGTAAAGATCACAGAACCGGCTGTAACCGTAACCCTCTGGATGCCGCGCCCGGTATTCCTCCCACAAAAGGGCCAGGGTCACGCCGGGCTTCTTTTTCTCCCGGTGCAGCGACGGCCAATCGGGCGGAAGTGGGCGTTCCCTCGTTCGAACCCGCAAGGGCGGAAACAATAGCTGCTCCAGCCCTTCCTCCGAAAGGTCCCCGGGTAAGGGCCAATTCAACCTTTCAATTACCCACAAGTGTTTTTCCATTACCATATGCGGCTTCGAAGCCCATAACGAGGTCGGCGAGGCGGGAGAATCCCCGCCACAGGACGGTGGTTCCAGGCGGAGGGTCGTGTCGTCGGGCGAGGTAGCCGCCAAGGCGGGCGACGGCGACGATATAGAAATCGAGGTTACGCGCTTGGCCGGGGCGAGTGGCGGGCGCGGTGCGATCCAGGAGCGCCAATTCCGTGTCTGTGAAGACGGCCCGCGGCGTGCTCGCCGGTTCGGTACGGCGAAGCCACGTCATCCAGGAGATCCTCCAGGCCGTCACGCTGGCAAGCGCGATGCAATTGGCCAATCGGTCGGCAGTGCTGAGACGGATGTCTTCGATCCGGCATCCGGTCTTGAGGGTCTTGAAGAAGGTTTCGATACTCCAGCGCCGAGCGTACCAATCGAGCTTGTGGACGGCCTCCTCGAAGGAGGTTACGGCAAGGTTGGTGATCAGTTTCCACAGCAGCGGTTCCCGGTGGATGGGAGGATCGACCTCGATGGCATGGATGATCTGGAGCCGTTGATGTTCGTACTTTTTCTGTTTCCCAATTGGTGGACACACGGTCATGGTGGAGAACTTGATAGCCAGCTGGGCTTCCTGTGGCTGGCCGGTGGCATCCCGGAAGCGGATGAAATGCGTACCGCTGGGCTCGATCCCCTCCATTACCTGCGCGATCGTCGTCGCCCCGTCTTGGGCAAGCCGGTTGACGCAGGAGCGCACCAGGAAATGGGTGCCGAGTTCCCGGGCGAGGCTGAAGAGCTCATAGATATCGCTCTCCCGGTCACCGATATGGATGCACCGCTCGGGCGCGCCGATCAACTCGGTCGAAAGTCGAAGATTGTCGAGCCAGCGCATGCTCTCCTTCTGTTCGATCGGAACCCGTGTGGGATTGATCTTGCGTTTCAGAGCCTTCGTGCCTTTGAACTTGTCTCGCGACCAAAACCGCGCGGCGGCCAGCCCGAGCGGCAGGCCGTCGGGTGTAACGGCCAGGCTTACGTGCATGAGCATGCCGCAGATCGTATGCTGATGATGGCGCCCTTCCTTGGTTTTATGGCCGCAGGAGGTCTTCGTGAAACCGACTTTCTCGGGCTTGCTCCGTTTGAACGAGAATTCGGTGGTGTCCTGCAGCACGAGAATTGGTCCGTCTATGGCCTGTACCCGCAACGCGGTGGCCGCGAAGTGTCCCGCCAGGATCTTGTCCTCGCTGACATTCTCATTTGCAAAGAAGCGGTAAGCCGCCTTCGTATTCGCCCAGTCCTGGAACGCGGTGGGCAGCGATCCACCCGGTCGCTCTCCCATGGCAGCCAGCATCGCTCCCATCCGCCGGTTCAGCCGCGCATCACCCAGATCACAGCTTGCCGTTTCGTCATCCACCCACGATCCCATGTTTGCACCCTATACTGTGAGGTGCCCAACAACGAATCATGGCCGATTCCTGAGAGTCAAGCCTAAATGTGGCCCATCATCCATCAAGACCCACAAACTGTGGGTAATTTCAAGCAATTCAACCCCGCTTGTTTGGCCCGGGCGATATAATCCCCGACCGTTGTACGGCCAATATTCAAACTGACGGCGATCCGCCGCCTCGACAGGCCCTCGGCATGCAGCCTCAAAACGTCGCTAATCTTGCGCATGGGCAACCTCTCCCTGGGCATCTCCGCTCCTTCCCAAAAGGTGCGAAGGTAACCCTCAAAAGATCACCCAACGAGGTCGATCACAGGCCAGACAAAAGTGGCCGCTTTGCGTCGGAATCGGTGGCCGGATTAAATCGGAATCAGTGGCCGCTTTGGATCGGAATCAGTGGCCGCTTTGCGTCGGAATGCGCAAGAGCAAAAGCAGCAGCAGCAACGACAGGCCCTGGCCCAAAAAACGGCTCCCAAAGGCCCGCCCCCGGTGGGTCACGAAGAAGACTACAAGCACGATTTCCAGAAGCACCCGGACACCCCGCAACATGTGGCTGACCAGATCCTGCGCCATGTGCCGGTGGAGGATTGGTCCTCCACCCAGGCCCTCAAGGTCAAGACCTCGCCCAGTTCATTCCAGTCCGGCCACCCCGGCAACGCCACCGCCCGCCCCAAGCTGGATCAATGGTTCAAGAACACCTTCCCGGGCACGGTGGACCTCGCCTCCGGGCAATCGGCCAGCGGCACCAGCTTCTTCCACCCCGACGACCGCAAGCAAATCGACGCAGGAATCAACGCCGGATTGGGCGCGCGGGCCAAGGCGGGGATGCCGGAGACACTGACTGGCGATGCAGGGGACACCGTCCTGACAGGTGGCTCAGGAAACGATACCTTGACTGATCAAAAAGCTCCCGAAGCCCAGGCATTGATCGACAAAATCGCCACGGATGAGGGCTTGGACAAAACGCAGCGGAGCGACGTGCAGGACCATTTCGCCAAACCCACCAGCCATGCCTCTCCAGAGGACCAGAGGATCGCCTTGGCGGCCTTGCAGGCTCGGATAAGGGGTGCGGCGCTTTCGAAGCGTGGCTTTCAACCGGCCAATGCCGAAGATACGCAAGCATTCGATCACCGTTTTCAAAGAACAGGATCATCGGATTCTGAACGGAGTACGAAGAATCCTTCCTCGACGATTCAAGTTGCGCAGTCAACACAACCAGCGGCAAGCCAGACCTCATCCCAGACCCCACCGCCACCTGCGAACAAGAAATCCTGGTTCGCCGACCCGGTCAAAGCCCAAGGAAGGGCCGACTTCTACGCTTCGACAGGAAAGTTGAACAACGTGACACAACAGGAAAGAGAGGCCTATCTGGCCGTTCTCGATCAGGAAGGCGGGTTGGTGAAACATCAGGGCGGGAAATCTAATACCTATGCTGGAATTACCTTTGGGACGTTGGACGAATTTAGCAGAAATGGAAAAACCCAGGTCGTTTCCTCTGGTTCCCCTACACCTCTGCCAGAATCCCTTACGCCTGATCAAGTCGCGCAGTTTTACAATGATTATTTTGATGACGCACTGCGTGAAACAAAGCAGCCCAACGCGTTGGCTTCGATACCTGACGCGAAAGGGCGAAACGCCTTGGCTGATACGCTATATCGCCAAGGAAGAAGCGGTGGCGCCGAGGTCATCCAGAAAGCCATCAATCGCGTCGTCCCAGGGGCAATCCCTCCTAGGCATCCGGGAGAAAATGCGGTCGTTGGGAAGACCACGTTGAGAGAATTCAAGCGGCTACTTGCCGATCCCAATACCCGGGATCGTCTTCTCAACGCCGTTGCAGACGAGAGAGACGCGAGAGAACCCGGTGAAAAGAACCGGCACGGAAATTTCAGACCGTAAACACTCAAGGTCAGCCTCAGGCCTTGCCTTTTATTTGGGTAGTTGCTCGGCGAATCCAACACGCAGATCCTGTGTCAAATCGTCACAGAAATCCTGCCGACAGTAATGATAGAATTGAAACCAAGTGCCTGAAACTGGGTCCTTGCGGACAAGCGCTCCCTCAGTGCCAAAACGGGAAGAGCATATGAATGATCCGTAGTCGAAGAGATCAAAGTCACAGAATGTTTTTTCGTAGTGGATTGCTACATCTCCCGGCTGAATATCTAAGAAATTATTGATTCCATCCTCGATATCTTTGCGTCGAAAACGGCGTTTTGCGACCAAGCGGTACCCAACAACTCGATTGCTTCTAGAGCGGGATGAAGCCGGAGTGAATCGAAAGGGGATTCCCAAAGTCTCGCAATTCTGATTCAACATACTGGCTGGAAAAGGAGGCCAGTATGGATGACGAAACCCTATTCGAACGATCTCCGCGAGCGTGTGGTCGCCGCCGTTGAGGAAGGCGGCCTCTCTCGGCACCAGGCCGCGGCGCGGTTTGCCGTTGGTGTCAGTTCGGTCATCCGCTGGGTGACCCGTTTCCGCGAGACGGGCAGTGTTGCGCCCGACAAGATGGGAGGGAACCGGCCGAAGACAATCCGAGGAGAACACCGTGATTGGCTTATCCAGCGGTGCAAGGAGAAGGACTTCACGTTGCGTGGGTTGGTGGCGGAACTGGCCGAGCGCAAGGTGATGGTCGACTACCGCAGCGTCTGGGAATTCGTGCATGCCGAAAAACTGAGTTTCAAAAAAAAGCGTCCTTCCCAGGGAACAGGATCGGCCCGACGTGGCGCGTAAGCGTGAACAGTGGAAGGCGTATCAGGACCGGGTGGCCATTGATCGCCTAGTCTTCATCGACGAAACCTGGACCAAGACCAACATGGCGCCGCTCCGGGGATGGGCGCCGGTCGGCCAAAGGCTCGACGCCAAGGTGCCGTATGGCCACTGGAAAACCATGACCTTCCTCGCCGCGCTCCGCCACGACCGCATTGAGGCGCCCTGGGTTCTCGACGGGCCGATCAATGGCGAACGCTTCCGGGTCTATGTCGAGAAGGTGCTCATCCCCACCCTCAAGCCCGGCGATATCGTGGTCATGGACAATCTCGGCAGCCACAAGGGCGAAGCCATCCGCCGCCTCATCCGAGGCGCGGGTGCCAAGCTGTTCTTCCTGCCGAAATACTCCCCCGACCTGAACCCCATCGAGCAGGTCTTTGCCAAACTCAAGCATCTGCTGCGCAAGGAGGCCGCGCGCACCGTCGATGCGCTCTGCGAGGCCATCGGAAGGCTACTCGATGCCTTCCCGCCGCAGGAATGCGCCAACCTCGTCAGAAACGCCGGATATGGACCAACCTAAATTCATCCCGCTCTAAATGCCTCGTGGAGAGTGAAATCAGGTATTTGGACGTTTTCCCAAACCACGTCAGAGAGAATATCCTGACCAAGCCATTGAAGCGCCAACTTGTTCTCCACCCAGCATTCAGGCGTCCGGGTTTGTCCCAGGCAGACCGTGTTTGAGGCTGCGGGGTTGCCGGAAAGATAGCGCCAGGCGGGCTCGCTCGTCGGTTCGGGAATGAGTCTCTGTTTGACCCGCGGCGGAACGTAGGCCTCGCTCAATTGCACCAGATTTGGATGCGTGGTCGTGCAGGGAGGATGTACGTCCTGGCCAAATCCAAGTTCGCATTCCGACGTCAGATAGATTGGAATTCCGAGACCTTGATCATCGACCACCAGGTACCATAAATCGTCCTCAGTGGGGTTGCGCCGAGTCAGAAAACTCCTGTCTCGTATCGGACCGCTACAGATTGGCGGCGTGCTTTTCTCTTTGGATTGTCGGCAGGATATGGTCTCGAGGGTCAGGGCCACGTCCCACTGGTGTACGCCAAGTGGATTGGATGGTTCCCGCTCGAAAGGTTCGGCAAACTTCCTCAGCGAAACAAAGCGGTAGCCGATGGCCCGCAAGTCGTCTCCTTTGACTGGGGCCGGTCCATTGAACGCACCCGGTTCGCCCCGAGCCGCCGAGCAGAGTGTCGGATCACCACGCAATTCGCAGGCCAGGAGATTCTCTGCGACACACAATGGGCTGCCCGGTATGCCGAATGCACATTGGTCGGTATCAAGTTCGGCATTCGCCTTGATATAGTGCCAGCCGTAGGAGTCAGGCTGCGCGGGTTCATGGGCGTTTGCAGCCAGGACCCCAGGTGCCCCAAGAGCAATAATGATTGTGATAACAGTAATTATGTATCGCATGTATGGAGTATAGGGCATTACTGTGCACTACAAAAGGCAAAGTTGTGCCGTGATTGATGCCTCCAGACACCCCGCAGCATGGGACCGACCAGATCCTGCGCGACGTGCCGGTGGAGGATTGGTCCTCCACCCAGGCTCTCAAGGTCAAGACCTCGCCCAGTTCATTCCAGTCCGGCCACCCCGGCAACGCCACCGCCCGGCCCAAGCTGGATCAAAGCTTCCAAAGCAATATTCTGAGCACAGTGGATCTGGCATATGAAGAGTCCCACCTCGAAGACGATTTACTCAAGCAAGCGGCGGAAAATCTTCGCCCCGAGTGGGATAAAAAGACCAACCCGAACGCTAAGGACTACAACACATTCACGCGCCAATGCCAAGACTATGGCGATGCGGTTGAACGGGAGTATTATCGTTTGAAGGCGTTACGCGACGGAACGGAATATCACGACCTGGGACAACACTACATCGCCCCTTGAGGAGGTGCTCAGTGATACGGTTTGGATTACGGTGACGGTGCATTAATTATGCAGTTGCAGCGACAGTTTACCCCTGAATGTTCCTCCCTCACTCCATCAATTCCACTCTATCACGAAACAGATCCAACGCCTGCGGGTTGGCGAGCGCGTGGATGTTTTTGACTGGGCGGTTGTGGATGATGTCGCGGACGGCCAGTTCGACGATCTTGCCGGACTTGGTGCGCGGGATATCGGTAACGGCCAGGACCTTGGCCGGGACGTGGCGGGGGGTGGTGTTGGTGCGGATTTCGGTGCGGATGCGTTGGATGAGGGCGTCGTCCAAAGGGACACCGTCGCGCAGGCGGACGAACAAAATCACCCGCACATCATCCTGCCAGTCCTGACCGACCACCAACGATTCCAAGACTTCGGGAATGCGCTCCACCTGCCGGTAGATTTCCGCCGTGCCAATGCGCACGCCGCCCGGGTTGAGGGTGGCGTCGGAGCGGCCATGGAAGATCATGCCGCCTTCGGGCGTCAGTTCCACCCGGTCGCCGTGATGCCAAACGCCGGGGAATTTTTCGAAATAGGCGGTCCGGTATTTAGTTCTTTCTGAGTCGTTCCAAAACCCCCAGGGCATGGAGGGGTGGGGCGAAAGGCAGACCAGTTCCCCGGGTTCTCCGGTGAGGGGCTGGCCGTGTTCGTCGAATACTTTGACGTTCATGCCCAAATGGCGCTTCTGGCACTGACCGCGATAGACCGGCCCGATGGGGTTGCCGCCGACAAAACAGCCGACGATATCGGTGCCTCCGGCGATGGAGGACAGGCAAACATCGGGCTTCCAGTCGCGATAGACATAATCGAATCCCTCGGGCGACAGGGGCGAGCCGGTGGACAGCAGTACCCGCAAGGCCGTGAGGTCGTGGCTGCGTGCCGGGGCGACGCCCTCTTTGGCGCAGGCGTCCAAATATTTGGCCGAGGTGCCGAAATGGGTGACCTGTTCCCGGGCGGCGATGTCGGCCAGACGATTGCCATCGGGAAAGAAAGGCGAGCCATCGAACAGCACCAGCGTCGCCTCGGAGGCGAGCCCCGAAACCAGCCAGTTCCACATCATCCAGCCACAGGTGGTAAAATAGAAAAAAAGATCCCCGGGGCCGATGTCGCATTGAAGGCGATGTTCTTTCAGATGTTGCAACAGCACCCCGCCGGTGCGATGGACGATACATTTGGGAACCCCGGTGGTGCCGGAAGAAAACATGATCACCAGCGGATCATTGAAGGGCACCGGAACAAACGAAATGGGATCGCCCGATTGTCGGGCCAGGGTGTCTTCCCAGTGTTGCGCCATAGGGCCCAGGGACGATAGGTCGGCCCGGGGATCGGTAAAGGGCACCACCAGCACCGCCCGCAGGCTGGGCAGTTGCGGAATGAGCCTGGATACGGTGGGCAGACTATCGAACCGCTTGCCGTTGTAGTGATAGCCATCGGCACAGATCAACACCTTGGGCTCGATTTGGCCGAAACGGTCAAAAACCCCATTGACTCCGAAATCCGGCGAGCAGGAAGACCAGATGGCGCCGATGCTGGCGGTGGCGAGAAAAGAAATGATCGTTTCAGGAATATTCGGTAAAAAACCGGCTACCCGGTCGCCCCGGGCGACCCCATGGGCTTGTAAGGCCCGGCTCAGGCGCGCCACCCGGTCGTGCAGGTCGTCCCAGGACAGTTCCCGCCGCCCGCCGTCCTCCCCATGGGAGATCATGGCCGCCTCCGGTCCGCGCCGTCGCAATAGATTCTCAGCGAAATTCAAGGTGACCTGGGGAAAAAACCGCGACTGGACGAGGTCGTCGCGATGCTCCAGCACCGGCTCCAACGCTCCCGCCGCGCCGCGTATATCGCAGAAGTTCCATACGGCGCGCCAGAACAGGTCCGGCTGATCGACCGACCAAGCCCAAAGGTCGTCATAAGTTTGGCCCTGGAAGCCTTCGGCACCTTCCATGAAGCGGGCGAGGGCGGTGGCGGCAATGCGGTCGGCGGAAGGCTGCCAGAGGGGGACTGTCATGGGTGCCGGTCCTGTGGGGTTGTTTCCGTTCCCATCGAGTATAGGAGCAATGTTGCGGGTCTCGAAGGCTTTTCCCACCACTGCGATGAGCCTCCGCTTGTCCGCCAAAACGTAAATCGTTAGAGTGTTAAATATCTCAAACCACAGGTCAGCCTCCATGCTCGTCCGACTCATCTATTCCTCGTTTGCCGCCGACTCCCTGAATGATGAGGATCTGCAAGCCATCCTGCTGCGGGCTCAGGAAAAAAATAAAACCAAGCGGATTACCGGGGTTCTGGTCTATGTGAACGGCTGTTTTACGCAAATACTCGAAGGGCAAAAACCCGACGTGGAAAGTCTGGTGGCGCAAATTCGCCGGGATTTTCGGCATCACGATTTGCAGGTGATCAATGTGCGGGAGATCCAAAAGCGCGCCTTCGCCGATTGGTCCATGAGCCTGATCCTCCCCGATGGCCGGTTGCCGCAGTGGCAGGGCCTGCGCTCGGTGGCCGAAGTGCGGGAGATTCTGGAGCCGGGCGCGGAAGCCGAAGACGCCCTGGTGCGGGCCTGCCTCAAACTGCTCGATCAATCCAATAAACCGGCGTGACTCTGTTTGTCAGGGCGGTCGCAACCTCCTACAATCGGCCCAGATTTGACTGACGATTAGGGGAGACGCCGTCATGAAACGCACCGAGCCGCCGCGCCGCGAAGAGCTGGATGCCATCGAAATTGCCAGCCGCGACGAAATCGCCGCCTTGCAGCTCCAGCGCCTGAAATGGAGCGTCCGCCATACCTATGACAATGTGGCCCATTACCGCGCCAAATGCGTTGCCAGCGGGGTCACCCCGGACGATCTGACCACCCTGGAAGATCTGGCCAAATTTCCCTTCACCGCCAAGGAAGATCTGCGCCAGAACTATCCTTACGACTGGTTCGCCGTGCCCATGGATCAGGTGGTGCGCATCCATGCCTCGTCGGGCACCACCGGCCAGCCGACGGTGGTCGGCTATACGCAAAAGGACATTCATATGTGGGCCGATGTGATGGCCCGTTCCATCCGTGCTTCCGGCGGGCGAAGGACGGACAAGGTGCAGGTGACCTATGGCTATGGCCTGTTCACCGGCGGCCTGGGTGCCCATTACGGGGCCGAGCGGCTGGGCTGCACGGTGATTCCCATGTCCGGCGGCCAGACGGAAAAACAGGTCCAATTGATCCGCGACTTCAAGCCCGACATCATCATGGTCACGCCGTCCTACATGCTGGTCATTCTTGACGAGATGGAGCGGCAGAAAATGGACCCGGCCCTTTGTTCCCTGCGCATCGGCATCTTCGGGGCCGAACCCTGGACCCAGAACATGCGGACGGAGTTGGAAACCCGGGTCGGCATTGATGCCATCGACATTTACGGCCTGTCCGAGGTCATCGGCCCCGGCGTCGCCAATGAATGCATCGAAACCAAGGACGGGCTGCATATCTGGGAGGATCATTTCTATCCGGAGATCATCGACCCGGTGACCGGCGAGGTGTTGCCCGATGGCGAAATCGGCGAACTGGTGTTCACCTCGCTGACCAAGGAGGCCATGCCGATCATCCGCTACCGGACCCGAGATTTAACCCGGTTGCGTCCCGGCAGCGCCCGAACCATGCGCCGCATGGACAAGATCACCGGCCGTTCCGACGACATGCTGATCCTGCGCGGGGTCAACGTGTTCCCCAGCCAGATCGAGGAACTGATCCTGAAGAATGATTTGTTGGGGCCGCACTATCAGCTCGAACTCCGCCGCGACGGCCGCCTCGATCAACTGACGGTGCTCGGCGAATTGCGCCAGGGCGATGATGAATCCCAGAAAGAGGCCGCCGGAAAGGCCCTGCAACAGCACATCAAGGCCATGATCGGGGTCACCACCAAGGTCCGTATCGGTCGGGCCGGGGCCATTGAGCGCTCCATGGGAAAGGCCAAGCGGGTCATTGACCTGCGCCCGAATGATTAAACGTCAATTGGCTTTGGGGGGGCGCAGGCCGTCATCGGGGGTCTTGGCCTCCTCGGTCGCCCCGTCGAGCACGCCGAACAGATTGCGCAGAAAGCCGGGAGCCAGGGCCGACAGGGCATTGACGTTCACCTCTGGGTCTTCGATGCCCCCTTTGACCTTATAAGTGGCCGCGAATACGCCGCTGCCTTTCTCGCCGCCGGTAAACAGATCGCCCAGCACCGGGATTTTGCCCAAGGCGGCGTTGAGGGCATAGGCCGGAACCAGTGTGCCCGAAAAATCCACCAACCCTTCGCGCAGATTGTACTTGCCGGACAGGGTGCCGCCCAGGCTGAGGCCGGTGGCCTTGCCGTCTTTGACCTCGATGCTGCCCTCGCGATAGAGGAAAGGCAGTTCGAGGGTGCTGAATTTCAGCCCTTCTTCCCCGTCCAGGGCTTCCAGAACCCCGGTGATGGACATGTAGCTGACCAGTTTGGCGATGGTCGGGGCCTTGAGCAGACGAAAATCGCTGACATTCAGCGTCCCGGACAACGGAGAATCCAAAAAGCGGTCGTGAAATTCGCCGTCCAGGTCCAGGCTGCCGCCGACCATGCGGTCATAGAGATCAAAGGCCCGCAAGGCCGCGCCGGCGTCGGTGGACTGGACTTCCAGCAGACGCTTTTCCCCCTCCGGCTTGATAACCAGGGTGATGTCCTGATCCCCACCGACCTTGCCCTGCATGCGGATGCCGCGCCACTTCTCACCATCGAAGTTCATGGCTCCGGCAATCCGGGTCAGTTCCCGTCCCTCGCCAAGCCACAGGTGTTCGACGGTGGTCGAGAGGGTCACCGGCGGCAAGTCGCGGTTTTCCGTTTCACCCTCGGGGTGCGGGTTGGACAGATTGTCCAACAGGCTCGCCATGTCGAAGCTCTCGCCTTCGAAATTGGCGTCCCAGCCGCCCCCGTCGCGCGGCACCACGAGGCCCGACAGGTTGGTGTGGCCATAAGCGAACTTGTCGAATTGCACGCTGCGCAGGGTGGTTTCGCCGGGGCCGAACTTGGCCTGGCCCTGGATGGAGAGGTCTCCGGCGCGCACATGGAAGCTCGGTACTTCGATCAATTGATCATCGCGCAGATGCAGCACCGCCTCCGCCTGCCCGTCGCGACCGGGAGGCTTGGACCAGCCGAGCCCGGAGAGGGACAGCGCCATGTCGCGCAAATCCAGACGCGCCTGAAGCAGGCTGTCATGGTTGTCCTGCACCGTGTAGCGCACTTCCGCCGCCGCCGGGCCGGTCATGAAATCACGGGTAAAGGGAGCGAATTGCAGGCCGATCTCGTCGGTCCGCTGGCTGTCAGACAGGGTGCCCTGCACATGATAGCGCCGAATGAACGGACGCGGCAGGCTGAAATGCTCCCGCCAGGACAGCGAGGCGGGGATGCTGCCCATCAGCGCCTCGCCGCGCAGTTCCATGCCCTTGTTGTCGGCCGTCAAATGCAGCTTGCCCTGAGACAGATCCATGTCGAGGACGATCTTGGACATATGTACGTCGGTCAGATCGGATTCCGCCTTGACCTCAACGTCTTCGGTCCTCAGGTCCTTGGCCAGGGCGAATTTCAGATGAACCCGGGTGCGGGATTGGCCGCGGACGCTGGCCGGGTTCAGGTCGAGCGCCGAGGCGAAACGGAACGGTTCATTGTCGATGAGGGCCAGGGCGGCGGGGGCGGGGCCGCTGATATCCAGGTCGATTTCGGCCTTTTCGACCGCCGTGTCCAGATCGAACAGGCCGATGGTGCCGCGATTGATGGTCAGTTTTCCCTCGCGTACCGGTTTCAGGGTAATATCGAAACGCGATCCGTTGAAGGTCGCCGTCCCCCAGACGTTATGCACCGGCGGCATGGGCGGCAGATAATCCACATCGACCGCCTCGGCGCTGAGCGTGCCATCGACCCGCTCCACGTCAACGGCCCCGTCATCGGAAATCTTCAGGGCCAGATGCACATCGCCTTCAGCGGCCCGGCCTCCGGAAAGATGATTCAGGCACCAGTCGCGCGCATCGTTGGCCAGTCCCGCAGGCCAGATCTCCTGCCATCGGTCCACCGGCGCGTCGAGCAGTTTGGCATCGGCGGTCACATGGGTCGCCGTGCCCAGCCGTTCGGCTTGACCCTTGAGCAACAAGGTGGGACCGTCCAGATCCAGACTTAAACCCGGGATTTCGACCCGTCCATCGGCCAGCCAGATGCGCCCCGAGCCACGCAAGGCACGCAGCGGCGCGGGGTGGTTCTCCGGCGGCAGGATCAATTGGGTGCCGGCCGGGAATTCGGTGACCAGTTCGGCTATGGTCAGCCGTTGCTCCTGGCGCAGGTAGCCGCCGCGCAGGGTGGCGGCGGACAGTTCCAGATGCTGTGACAGGGGAGTCGGCAGTTGCAGGACGCCGCCCTCGGCGGACAGATCGAAATCCATCGCCTCGACGCCACTTTCGAAAGTGCCGATCACGGTGATCGTCCCGGCGACCGGCAACGCCTGTCCCTCCAGCGGTGCCAGGTCCTCATGCATGGGAGCCAGGGCATTGAGCGGCAGATCGTGAATCTCCAAGTCGCTGGCATAGCTTTCTTCGGCCCAATTGAGGGTGCTGTTCATCTCCACCCGGGCCATCATGTCGCCAAGGGACAGATGGGCTTCCAGGTTGGCCTCCAGGGTCTGCCGGTCGCGCTGTACCGCCGCGTCCACTTGGGGTGCCGTCCAGGTCAGGTTTCGCACCTGATCAATGACGCTCAGATGACCGTCATGGATATTGATCCGGGTCAGGTAGCTCAGCGGGCGCAGCGGGTCCGGGGCCATCTGCATGTCGGCGAGCAGGGCGCGCAGGTCGATCCCCTCGGGGCTGGTCTCCGCCTTGCCCATATCCAGTTCCCAGGCCCCCGTGGGGCGGCGGACAACCCGCAGGGTGGGGCCGAACAGTTCGATGCGGCGCGGGGCCAGTACGCCCTTGACCAGAGCATAGCCGCTCAGCGACAGGGACAGTTCCGGAGCACGGGCCACCAATTGATCGTCGGCGGTCATCAGTCGGGCGTTGATGAGACGAATATCCAGGGTGCGCCGCCATCCGGCCCAGGTCAGGACCGTATCCTCCAGCCGCAGGGTCAGGGCCTGATGCGGGCCGTTGAGGGCGTCTTCCAGATAGGGCGTGAGAAACCCCAATTGGATGGGGCCGGAACTCAAGCGCCAGGCAAGCAGGATCATCACGATGGTCAGACCCGCGCCCAATCCGCCCAGTATTTGTATGGCACCCCGAAGTGTTTTCTTGATCACGCTTGCTTTTCCGTTACGACGCGCTTGACCGAACATATCCCTTCGCGCAGTCTTCGACAAACATGGTGTACCTTAAATGATTAATCCTTCCCTGCGAATAGCGACGGAATCGCTCCCCAAGCCCGCCCGTCCGAACGATGCGGCTTTGGGCTGGGAGCGTCTGCACGATGCCGTCGGTTTCGCCAAGGATGCCGATCTGGCGGCGTGGGCCGAGTCCCTGCACGCCGCGCCTGAAGGCAGGGTATTGCTTGATTCGCTGTTCGGGAACAGTCCTTATTTGACCCAATGCGCGGTGATCGAGCCGGTTTTTCTGCATGACCTGCTGTCTGACGGACCGCAGGCGACCCTCGACCGGATCCTGGCGGAGCTGGCGGCTTTGGCGCTTGACTTGCCTGACTTCGCGGGTCTGTCGCGACACATACGGCTTGCCAAGCGGCGTATCGCCCTGCTGACCGGCCTGGCCGACGTGGCCGGGGTCTGGACGCTGGAGCAGGTGACCGGGGCCTTGAGCGCGCTGGCCGAGATGACCCTCGGGCTGGCCTGCGCCCGGGTTTTGACGGATACCGCCGCGCGCGGGGCCTTCACCCTCGCCCATCCGGACGATCCGCAAAAGGGCTCGGGGCTGGTCATTCTGGGGATGGGCAAGCTGGGCGGGCGGGAACTCAACTATTCCAGCGATATCGACCTGATCGTGCTCTACGACACGGCCCGGATACGGACCGATCAGCCGGAAGAGCTGCAAACCCATATGGTGCGCCTGACCCGCAATCTGGTCAAACTGATGGATGAGCGGACTTCCGACGGATATGTCTTTCGGACCGACCTGCGGCTGCGTCCCGATCCGGGGTCAACGCCGGTCGCCCTGTCGGTGCTGGCCGCCGAGACCTATTACGAAAGCATCGGTCAGAACTGGGAGCGGGCGGCGATGATCAAGGCCCGGCCGGTGGCGGGGGACATCGATGCCGGCAACGACTTTTTGTCCCGGTTGCGCCCCTATGTCTGGCGTAAAAATCTGGACTTCGCCTCGTTGCAGGACATTCATGCCATCAAGCGGCAGATTCACGCCCACAAGGGCGGCGCCAAGATCACCGTGGCCGGGCATAATGTGAAGCTGGGGCGGGGCGGCATTCGCGAGATCGAGTTTTTCGTACAGACCCAGCAGTTGATCTGGGGCGGGCGGTTGCCGGATTTGCGCATCCGTCCCACACTACAGGCCTTGGAGGTTCTGGTCGATCTCCAGCAAGTCGAGCGCGCGACCGCCGATGAACTGATCGAGTCCTATCATTTCCTGCGCCGGGTCGAACACCGGCTGCAAATGATTGATGACCAGCAGACCCACAGTCTGCCCGAAGACGAGGCGGATTTGCATCATCTGGCGGTCTTTCTGGGCTACGCGGGCCGTGACGATTTCGCTGCCGCTCTGCTGTATCATCTGCGCCGGGTGGAGGCCCATTACGCGGCGCTGTTCGAGTGTGCTCCCGACCCCATGCAGGAGGCCTCCGGAAATCTGGTTTTCACCGGCAGCGAGGACGACCCGGAAACCCTGAAAAACCTGCGCCAGATGGGGTTTGACAATCCCTCCGCCGTGGCGGCGACGGTGCGGGGATGGCACCATGGACGCTACAATTGCACCCGTTCGGTGCGGGCCCGGGAGTTGTTGACCGAACTGATGCCGGCCCTGCTCGGATCGCTGGCCCGCACGCCGGACCCCGACCCGGCCTTTCAGCGGCTGGATACCTTCCTGTCCCGTCTGCCGACCGGGGTGCAATTCTTTTCGCTCATCCAGGTCAATCCCAATCTGCTCGACATGGTGGCCCGCATCCTCGGCGGCGCGCCGCGTCTGGCCGACCATCTGGCCCGCAACCCGGTGTTGCTGGACAACGTGCTGACCCCGGGATTTTTCGAAGCCCAACCGGACAGCGCCGAACTGGACCAGGAACTGGACGGTCAACTGGTGCAGGCCAGCCATTTCGAGGAGCGCCTCAACAATGCAAGGCGCTGGGCCAACGACCGGCGCTTCCAATGCGGCCTCCAGGTGCTGCATAACCTGATCGCCCCGGTCGAGGCGGCGCTGACCCTGACCAACATCGCCGAAAGCACCATCCGTCGCCTCAGTCCCTGGGTCGAGGAGGAGTTCCGCCAAACCCACGGCCATATCCCGGGGGCCGACATGGTGGTGCTCGGCATGGGCAAGATGGGCGGCCAGGAAATGACCCCGACCTCGGACCTGGACCTGATCTTCATTTACGATTCACCGGACCCGATGGGTCAATCCCTGGGCCGCCGTCCGCTCGGACCCAGCCAGTACTATGCCCGTCTGAGCCAGCGGCTGATCAATGCCTTCACCGCACCGACCGGCGAAGGAATCCTCTACGAGGTGGACATGCGGCTACGCCCGTCGGGCAATGCCGGGCCGATCGCCACGTCGCTTCAGGCCTTCGAGAAATACCAAAAGGAATCCGCCTGGACCTGGGAGCATCTGGCTTTGACCCGCGCCCGACCGGTCAGCGGTTCCCCTGAACTGTCCGAGAGGATCATGGAAATCGTCCATCGGACCCTGACCCGGGACCGCGACCCGGAGGCCCTGCTGCGCGATGTGGCTTCCATGCGGCGGCGCATGGCGGCCGAGCACGGCACCGACTCGCCTTGGGAGATCAAGCATTATCGGGGAGGGCTGGTCGATATTGAATTTTTGGTCCAATACCTGCAATTGCGTCACGCCGGGCAGCATCCGACCATTCTCTGTCAGAATACGCGCGGTGCCCTGGACCAGTTGCACCGGGCCGGGCTGTTGCGCGATCAGGTGAAAGACGATCTTTGTCAGGCCGTGGATCTGTGGCAGGCCTTGCAGGGAATTCTGCGGTTGGTGGTCACCGGTCCGTTCGAGCCCGGACGACTGCATGAGGGGCTGAAGGAGACGCTGGCCGCCGCCGGGAAGGTGGCGCGGTTCGATCTGCTGGAAGAAAAGATCCGCGCCCTGGCGGCCACCGCCCATGCACACTATATGGAGATCATCGACGGCCCGGCCCGGGCCTTGCCCCCCCTGGACAGCGAGGAGGACCCCTCATGACGCTCGACATCGGCGATAGCGCCCCCCCTTTCACCCTGCCCACCGACGGGGGTAAAACCCTGTCGTTGACCGACCTGAACGGCAAGACCGTCGTGCTCTACTTTTACCCCAAGGACATGACCTCGGGCTGCACCACCCAGGCCGAGGGCTTTCGCGATGCCATCGCCGATTTCGAGGCGGCGGGCGCGGTGGTGGTCGGAGTCTCCAAGGATTCGGCCAAGCGGCATGACACCTTCAAGGCCAAGCACGACTTGCCCTTCACCTTGATCGCCGACGAGGAAGGCGCCCTGTGCGAACCTTTCGGCGTGTGGAAAGAGAAGAGCATGTATGGGCGCAAATATATGGGTATTGAGCGCTCCACCTTCCTGCTCGACGGCACAGGCAAGATCGTCCGCGTCTGGCGCAAGGTCAAGGTCACCGGCCACGTAGCCGAGGTCCTGGCGGCGGTGCAGGAGCTATCTGGACAGTGACGGGGCATCATTCCCTTTGCAAATTCATATTGTTATACTCCTTGTCACCGGAATGAAACCCAACCGTTACCAAACGGTTATTTGAGATTCTCCCGCCTGTCATCCATACCGATAGAACGCCTGCCCATTGTGGGCGGGGGTTCGGATCAACATGCGGGAGTCCCTTGCGGGGCCGCGGGAGGAAACGTGAGTAAGTCCAGAGCAAGCAATTTTCAGGTGCGGCTGGCGGAAAACAACCTCGATATCGAGGCGGCGCAGGCCTTGCGCTACCGGGTGTTTTACGACGAGATGGGAGCCCAGCCGACGTCTGCCATGGCGCGCCTGAAATTGGATTTCGACGCTTTCGACGATGTTTGCGACCATCTTCTGGTCATCGACAAGGAAAAATCAAACGGCAAGCCGTGGGTCGTCGGGACCTATCGGCTGTTGCGCAAAAGCGTTGCCGAGGCCAATTTCGGGTTCTACTCGGAGCAGGAATACGATCTGGCCAATCTGGCCGATTATCCCGGCGAAATCGTCGAAGTGGGGCGGTCCTGCGTCGATCCGCACAGCCGCAGCGGCGCGGTCATGCAGTTGCTGTGGGGCGGCATCGCCGAATATATCTATCGCCATGACATCGGCCTGCTGTTCGGCTGCGCCAGCTTCCCCGGCACCCAGCCCGAGGTGCTGACCGATGCCCTGTCCTACCTGTATCAAAATCACCTGGCTCCCGAGGGCCTGCGTCCGCGCGCCCTGGACGGGTTGTATGTGGACATGCGACAGGCTTCTGGCGTCGAGGCCGGTCCGCCCATGGCCATGAGCGGCCTGCCGCCGCTGATCAAGGGCTATCTCCGGTTGGGCGGCTTTGTCGGCGACGGCGCGGTGGTCGATCATCAGTTCAATACCACGGACATCTGTGTTGTGGTAAAAACCGATCTGGTGACTGAAAAGTACCGCCGCCATTACAAGGATATGCTGGTAGCCGCATGACCCCTGCCTCGGCGATGGCCGAACATGCCCAGGCCTTGACGGATCTGCCGCCGTCCGGGAACGGTTCCCGGCTGCGCATGGGCCTGTTCGCCCTGTCGCTGGCGGTTTGTCTGCCGGTTTATCTGCTGCTCTATCCTTTCGGACGACGGGTCCGGCGACCGTTCAGCCGGTTCTGGTTCGGTTTGGCCTGTCGCATCTGCCGCCTGCGATTGGTGGTGCGGGGGCAACAGGCGAGCGGGCGACCGCTGCTGCTGGTGTCCAACCACGTATCCTATCTGGATATCCCGCTGCTCGGTGCGGTCACCGATGCCAGTTTCATCTCCAAGGCCGATGTGGCCGGGTGGCCGGTGTTCGGGTTTCTGGCCCGCATTGCCGACACCGTGTTCATCGAACGCAATCCGGCACGGGCCAAGGTGCAGCGTCAGCAACTGGCGGACCGGCTGCTCGGCGGTGAACCGTTGATCCTGTTTCCCGAGGGCACTAGTTCCCGGGGAGCCGAGGTGCTGCCCTTCAAGTCGGCGCTGTTCGGCGTCGCCCAGGTGCTGCCGGAGTCTGCCGACCTGCTGATTCAGCCGGTGACCATCGCCTATGTGAGTCTGGCCGACGGTCGGCCCCTGGAGGGCGTGTTGCAGGCCCTCTATGGCTGGTACGGGGACATGGATCTGGGGCCACACCTGAAGGCGGTGATGGGCCTGCCCGGGGCCCGGGTGGAGGTGACCTTCCATCCGCCGCTGTCGGCGTCGGCGGCGGGCGACCGCAAGGCGCTGGCCGCTCAATGTCAGCAACAGGTCGCGGCGGGTCTGGCCCGTTCCCGCGCGGCATAACAAAAACGGCGGCCCGAGAGCCGCCGTTTCCATGTCTATGGTAATTTGGATTAGCGCCGCAACTGCTGCGGCATCGGGCGGGGCAGGGGGCGGTTGTTGCCCTGACGGCTGTTGAAGGCGTTGCGGTAGAACATCAGCGCGCTCTGGCCGTTGGCCTTCACGTCGTAGACTTTCCAGCCGTCCTTGCTCTTGTAGAAACGGAATTCCAGATTGGTGACGTTGCCGTTCCGGGTTTCCACGGTGACCGGCACGGTGGAGGTGGTGGCGCGACCGTCGCGGCCTTCGTAGGCCCGCTGAATTTGCGTCCGGGCCCCTTGGTAAACGCCCATATGGCGGACCAGGGCTTCGAGAAAATTCTCGGTCAGCCAGCCTCCGGCCTTGGCCCGTTCGGCCTCGTTCATTTCCGACCAGCGCGGGCCCATGGCCCATTTGGTCATGTGATTGAAGTCGAAATAGGGGGCGATTTCGGAGGTCACGAAACCGAGCATGGCGGTCTTGTCGGCTTCCCGGTTCTGCATCACGAAGCTGCGCAGTTTGCCGATACCCTCCTCGACAAGGGTTTCGGTCTCAGCTCTGGCCGGCCGTTGCGGCCGTTGCGGGCGTTGCGGCATGCGCGGCCCCATGGTGCGCGGCGCATAGGTGCCGGGATATTTTCCGGCGTAGCTGCCGGGGGCTCCCTGCGGCCCATAGGGGCCGGTCGGGCCGGGGTATTGGGCCTGCGCGGCAGCGGCGGTCAGGGTCAGAACAGCCAGAGCGGCGGCGAGGGTCTTGATCATTTGAACGGTCCTCCCATGGACGATTGTGAGTCTCGGGCGCAGTTTAAACGCTCTCGAGCAGGCATGAAACGATAGATCTCCTACAGCAGAACCAAATCATCCCGATGGATCATTTCATCGGGACCCCGGTAGCCGAGGAGTTGCTCAATCTGGGCCGTTTTGTGCCCGGCGATCCTGCGGGCGTCGGCAGAAGGATAGGTCATCAAACCCCGGGCCATTTCATGCCCCTCCGGCGAGCGGATGATGACGGCGGCCCCGCGCTCGAAAGTGCCCTCCACCTTGGTCACCCCCGCCGGGAGCAGGCTTTTTCCCTGGTGCAGCGCCTTGACCGCGCCGGGGTCGAGCCACAAGGTGCCGACCGGCTTGAGGCTGCCGGCGATCCATTGCTTGCGGGCGCGGGCCGGTGTGGCCTGGGGCAGGAACCAGGTGGCCCGTGCGCCCTCGGCAAGGCGTTTCAGCGGATGGTCGTCGTGCCCCTTGGTGATGACCATGCGACAGCCCGCCCCGAGGCAGATGCGCGCCGCCGCCAGTTTGGTCACCATGCCGCCGGAGCCATGGGCGGTCACCGGGTCCCCGGCCATGGCCTCGATCTCCGGGGTGATCTCATGCACTTCGGTCAGCAATTGGGCCTTGTCGTCATGGTGCGGGTCGGCGGTATAGAGGCCGTCGATATCGGACAGCAGCACCAGGGTATCGGCGCTGATCATGGCGGCGACCCGGGCCGCCAGACGGTCGTTGTCGCCAAAGCGGATTTCGTCGGTAGCCACAGTGTCGTTTTCGTTGATCAGCGGCACGGCGCGCATGTCGAGCAGGGTGCCGAGGGTATTGCGGGCGTTGATGTAGCGGCGGCGGCTTTCGGTGTCGTCCAGGGTCAGCAGCACCTGGGCCACAATCAGATCGTGATGCCCCAGGGTCTCCTGATAGGCATGGGCGAGGCGAATCATGCCGGCGGCGGCGGCGGCCTGTTTCTCGTCCAGGCGCAGGGCGCGGGAACCCAGGGAGAGATAGCGTCGTCCGACGGCGATGGAGCCGGACGACACGATGATCACGTCGCGCCCTTGCTTGTGCAGGGCTACCAAATCCTCGGCCAGAGCCTCCAGCCAGCGACGGCGAAGTACGCCCTTGGATTCATCCACCAGCAACGCCGAGCCGATCTTGACGACGATCCGCTGGGCACTGTCGAGCCCGCTCTTGGCCCGTTGGGCGGCGTTCATGGTTGCCAGTCCTTGGCCGGATTTTCGGCTTCTTCCGCTTGCGCGCGCGCCGCATGAACGGCGTCCATCAGCAAGCCCAGAACCGCCTTGACCCCGCGTCCGGAGACGGCGGAAATCACATGGACCGGATGACCGCAGGCGGCGGCCAGGGCGGCCTGGCGTTCGCTCACCTGATCGGCGCTCAGGGCGTCGCATTTGTTCAGCGCCACCAGTTCGCGCTTGCCGACCAGCCCCTGACCATAGGCATCCAATTCGCCACGCACGGTGCGATAGGCGCCGGCCACGTCCTCCTCGGTGCCGTCGACCAGATGCAGCAACACGCCGCAGCGTTCGATATGGCCCAGAAAGCGGTCGCCGATGCCGTGGCCTTCATGCGCCCCCTCGATCAGCCCCGGCACGTCGGCCAGCACGAATTCCTCGTCGCCGACCTGCGCCACGCCCAGATTGGGATGCAGGGTGGTGAACGGATAATCGGCGATCTTCGGGCGGGCATGGGTGACCGCAGCGAGAAAGGTGGACTTGCCCGCATTGGGCAGGCCAACCAGTCCGGCGTCGGCAATCAGCTTGAGCCGAAGCCAGACCCAGCGTTCCTCGCCCGGCCATCCGGGGGTGGACTTGCGCGGGGCCTGATTGGTCGAGGTCTTGAAATTGGCGTTGCCCTGGCCGCCGTCGCCGCCCCGGCAGAGCACGACCTTTTGCCCCGGCGTCATCATGTCGGCGAGCACGGTTTCCTTGTCCTCGTCCAGGATCTGGGTGCCGATGGGCACCTTGATCAGGATATCGGGGGCGGATTTTCCAGAGCGGTCCCGGCCCATGCCATGGCCGCCGGTCTTGGCCTTGAAATGCTGCTGATAGCGGAAGTCGATCAAGGTGTTGAGATTGGCCACCGCCTCGAAGATCACATGGCCGCCGCGCCCGCCGTTACCGCCGTCGGGGCCGCCGAACTCGATGAATTTCTCGCGCCGGAAACTGACGCAGCCGGAGCCGCCGTCACCGGATTTGAGAAAGATCTTGGCCTGATCCAGAAACTTCATGTCCGACTCTCCGAACGAAAAAAAGGGAATGGCCCGGCCACTCCCTTTTCCAAACTGTCACGTCAGTGGGTGCGACCGGGCTCAGGCCTGGTTCGCCGGGTCCACACTCACGAAAACCTTGTTGTTGGCGCGCCGCTTGAACGACACCTCGCCTTCGACCTTGGCGAAGATGGTGTAGTCGCGACCCATGCCGACGTTCTCGCCGGGATGCCACTTGGTGCCGCGTTGACGGACCAGGATGTTGCCCGGGATGACCTTTTCGCCGCCGAACTTCTTCAGCCCGAGGCGCTTGCCTTCGGTATCGCGACCGTTGCGGGAGCTGCCGCCTGCTTTTTTATGTGCCATTTCTGTCTCTCCTCAGCAAGGCCGGTTCAGCCAGCGGTGATGCCGGTGATGCGCAGGACGGTCAGGTCCTGGCGGTGGCCTTTCTTGCGACGGTGGTTCTGCCGACGCTGCTTCTTGAAAACAATGATCTTGGGGCCACGGGTCTGCTCGACCACTTCGGCGGAGACCTTGGCGCTCTCCAGGAGCGGCGACCCGACGGTCGGGGCCTGGCCGTCCTGGCCGATCATCAATACCTTGTCGATCTCGACGGCGCCACCGGCTTCCCCTTCGAGCTTTTCGACGGTGATCTTATCACCTTCAGCGACTTTATATTGCTTACCGCCGGTCTGGATGACTGCGAACATTTTTTCTCACCGTATCAAACGAAAAAAACACGCGACACTTCAAGGCGTCGCGAAGAGGCGGCACTATAACCGCACCAAGGCGGATGTCAACGCCAAATCCCCGCTTTCGGGCCGCCAATCGACCAAATCGCCCCTAAAAAAACGGCGACCCCGAAAGGCCGCCGCAGAGAGTGCAAAACGGGTCGGTATTACACGACATCCCTTCCCAGAGTGCTGCCGTCCACCTCCATATTCGAGCCGCTGAAATCACTGGCCGAGGAACCGTCGGCGAAGTTGATGGTCGCGACCTGGGAATAGGAGTTGGAGTCGCCGTAATAGAGCTGTCCCTGATCCCCGGATTCGTCGGTGCTGAAGAACAGGAAGACCTGCCCCGAAAAGTCTCCATAGCCCGTTGCCTGGTTGAAGGCGCTGCCCACGTTGGTCACGCTGGCCCCGGCGTTGTAGAACATGGCACCGCTGCCAAAGCCTGAGCTGCTGCTGGAGGAGTAGCTCAGGAAGGAGAAGCTCGCCCCGAACTGAAGCATGTCGTTGAAGGCGTCGAAGTCAAAGATGGTATCGTGACTACCGCCCTCAAAGTCCAGGTCGTCCAACACATAACGGAACAGGTCGTCGCCCGACCCGCCGGTCATGGTGTCGGCCCCGGCTCCGCCGTAGAGCACGTTGTCGTAAACCCCCTCGCCACTGGCGAAGTCGCCACTGCCTGAGACAAACTGAGTGTAATTGTCGAAGAAGTTTTCGCTGAAAGAGGTGTAGTCCGGGCCACCCATGTTGTCGTTGCCAATGTCCAGGCCGTCGAAACCTTCGCCTTCGCCATTGTAACCATTGTTGCCGCCGAAGTCTTCGCCCAGATTATAGGCTTGGTACATCAGGTAGTCGAAGTCGCCGTCCAGCGAGGAGTCATTGCTATTGCCCGCGATGAGAGTGTCGGCCCCGTCGCCGCCCATCAGCAGGTTGAAGCCGTCGCCGCCGGTCAGGGTGTCATCCCCAGAGCCGCCATCCATGTAGTTGTAGGCCCAGGAGGTTTCGACCGAAGCTTCGCCGCCCTCATACCACCACCAATCGGAGTCGGAGAGATTGGCGTAGTTGTAGCCCTCGCTGCCGCCGGTCAGGATGTCGTCCCCATCGCCGCCGTACAGAATGTTGTCGCCCACGCCGCCGGTCAGGGTGTCATCCCCATACCCGCCATCCAGGGCGGAGTAGGCATGTTCGATGGTGTAATCAGAGGTGTAGTCCCCGTAGATGTCGGTGACCATCTGATGAGCCTCGATGGTATTCAGGGCCGTGGACCCGAAAAGTTGGTCATTGCCGTCACCACCGTAGATCTCGTTGTCGCCAACACCGCCGTAAAGGGTGTCATCGCCGTATCCGCCATCCAACTGATTGTAGGCGAAATACTCCTCCATGCTGTAGAGTGTGGCGGACCCGCTTTCACCTACGAAGCTGAAAATATCGCCGAGCAACAGACCGCTGTATTCCTCATAAGTGCCTTCGAACCCACTGGGCGGACCGGCCATCTGATAACCGTCCACGTAGACATCGGCACGAAGTTCCGCGCCGCTCTCGATATTCCAATTGAAGCCCAGGGAACCGCTGATGACATCATCGCCCCAATCGCCGTACAGACGATTGTCACCGATTCCGCCAGTGATCACATCATTTCCGTCGCCGCCCCAGGCTTCCTGATAGGCCCAGCCCACTTCGTTGGGGGCGATAAATTCCCCAGTGAATTCCTGTGTGAGTTCGCCCGCGAAGGAAAGGCTCATGCTGATCCAGGCACCGGATTCCCCATCGCCTTCAGCGTCAACGTCCAGGTCGATCTCGCTCCATGAACCGGTATTGGCTTCGGTGCCCATGGTGATCTGATCGTCGCCGCCTTCGCCGTAGACGAGATTGTCGCCCACGCCGCCGAAGATGACGTCATTATCACCACCTTCGCCCTCGCCGATATAGTAGCCGTAGCCACCCTCGCCCTCGCCGTTATAGTAGCCGTAGTCGTAGCCACCTTCGCCGGAGGAATAGACCGAGTCACCGTAGATGACGCTGCCGAAACCGGAGAAATCCCCGCTGTCATAGGAGGTCCCATACAGGTCCACGGGATAGGTGGCTGTCCAGTCATCCAAATGATAACTGAGGTTTTCATATCCTTGATAGGCGTTGTTGTCATAGATCCCGGCGGAGTAATCCCACCACTCATTGAGTTCGCTGTACTGGTTGCTCTCCGACGCACCGGTCAGGGTATCGGCACCATCGCCGCCAAAGATGACCACTTCACCGGCCCCGCCGGTCACCACATCGTTTCCGGCCCCGCCATCAATAATTTGATTGGCAAAGCTGTAGGCATAATCCCAGTTCAGCCAGTTGCTTTCGTAGACATAGGTGTATCCGTCATCAGAGCCCTCCTGGTGAGAGAACCTTTCCTGATCGACGTCGCCGGTATTGTATTCGGTGTAGGTATTCATATCCGTGCCACCGAAAATGGCGTCGTCTCCGTCGCCGCCGAACAGGCTGTTGTCGCCCGTTCCGCCCGTCAACGTATCGTTTCCAGAGCCACCGTACAGGGTGTTCTCGTTCCAGCTTTCGGTGAAATTATTGAATTCCTGGCCATAATCCGTTTCCGAATCCTCGCCCCAAACATTCTCTTCCGACCATTCCTCGGAATATCCGCCGTCGCCGCCGAACAGGTCGTCATCGCCAGCCCCGCCGTACAGGGTGTCGCTGCCCGCGCCGCCGTCGAGGGTGTCGTTGCCAGAGTTGTTGCCGTCGAGTGCACTGTCCAGCAAGGCCCCCGCCACCGCGCCGGTGGTCGTCACCTGCATCAGGTAATCGGAATTGGCGGGAATCGGATCGTCGTAATAGTCCTCGATCTCAATGTAATAGGTACCGCCGGAGCTGAAGGTATAGGTCAGGTTGCTGTCATAGCTGTCGTAAGTTCCCGGGTCATAGTCCGCATCATCGTCGGAAGCCAATAGGTTGCCATTGGCGTCATAGAGGTAGATGTAGGGATCGAAGTCATCATTTTCGCCCAGGGTGTTCAGGTCGTCGCGACCGAAATCGATGTCGAAATTCATCGTCACGCCGCCGTCGGCCACGGTGAAGCTGTACCAGTCACGGGTATTGCCGTCGCCGGTGCCGTAGATGGAGGCATGGGCCAGCGTGTCGGAGCCATCGACCAACTCATCGCTGAACAGGCCAAAGGCCCCATCGATATTCTGCGCCGTGCCCAGGGAATTGTTGCCGCCCGCTTCCAGAAGGGTCGGGTTGCCGTCCTCACTGAAACCGTCTCCGTAGATGGTGTCGTCGCCCTCGGAGCCGTACAGGGTGTCGCTGCCGCCCATTCCCATGATCACGTCATCATCGACGGTGCCATAGATCACGTCATCGCCACTGCTGCCGATCAGGTCATCGGAAATCAACTGGTCGAGGGTGTAGGTCGCCTCGTCGCCTTCGAAGGTGAAATTCTCCACGTTGGTGAGGAGATCGCTGCTGGTGCCGTCGTTGCGGACCACCGACAGGCCGTCCTCCGTGGCCGTGATGGTGTAGTCGGAGAGTTGGCCGCTGAACACCGCCGTATCGTCGCCGTCGCCGCCGTCGATGTCGTTCTCGCCGGTGCCGCCGGTCAGGGTATCGTTCCCGGCCCCGCCGAACAGATGGTCGTTGTCGGCCCCGCCGTTCAGGGTGTCGTTGCCGTCGTTGCCGTAGATTTCATCATCGCCAGCTTTGCCGCTCATTACGTCGTCGCCCGAAGTGCCGTTCAGCACATCGTCCCCGCCGGTGCCGGTACGGCCGGCCGCATCGGCCATGGCGGTCGGATTGGACAGGGCGGACAGATCCACCTGCGACGCGCCGCTCGACACATCCTGAATGGCCTGCGCCAGTTCGCCTTGGATGTAGGAGGAGGTGGCGGCCAGGGAATCCATGAAGGCCGCCGCGCCACCGCTCAGATCGATGTTCTCGATGGCCTGGTTGGCATTGGCCAGCACGCCGCCGATGGCCTGGGCGTCCACCTGGACCCCGGCCCCGGCGGCCGCATCGCTGACCAGGGTTTCCATGTTGGCCGCATCGGTCAAGTCCAACGTGCCGCCATCGGTCAGACCGGTAAGGGCCTCGAACGCCTGCGCCATGGCCTCGGCGGTGCTGACGCCCTGCCCCTGCAAGGCCCCGGCCACCTGGGTCACCATATTGGCGACCATCACCGATTGCCGCATCAGTTCCACATCACCCGCCTCGGCCAGCGCCTGCGGGTCGGCGTTCAGCAGGTCATAACCCTCCAGCCCCAGGGAGGCCGCCACATTGGCCTCGGCGGTGGCCGCATCGGCACCGGCCGCCACCTGATTCTGGATCAGGGTGGTCAGCGGGGTGATGACCGTCGAGCCCGAGGGCGCGGTCAGGGTCCCGGTGAAATCAAGCCCGGTTTCGATATCGGTGCCGCCGGAGGTGGTCAGCACGCCTGTCTGGGTCGTGGACAGATTGAAATTTCCGGAATCGTCGGTGAAGGTATAGTCCTCGCCGCTGTCCCAAGTTCCGTCGCCGTCCACATCGACGAACACCCGGGCTCCGGCCAGATAACCGTCAACCACTTGGCCGGAGAACACGGTAACGGTGGCGCCGCCGTCATCGTCGGTACCGTCCTCCGTCGTGTCGTTGTCACCGTCCGTCTGACCACCGCCCTCGACATCATTGCCGTCATTGCCCTCGAGCCCATTACCTTGTCCTTGCAAGTCTGTGGCAGAGGCTTCAGTCACAACATGATTAATTACCTGATTGTCTTCTTCAGTAGTAATGACCAGAGACGGACCGCCACCGGCGATTTCCTGGCCGCGGATGATGTCCAGACCGGAACGACCGCCCAGATTGCCCAGGCCACTGCCACCGATGATATCATCGCCGCCCGCCGCCGTATCGAAGTTATCCAGGCTATCTTCCAGGCCGAGGGTGTCTTCTTCATTGATCAGATTGACCTTGTAGCCGAGGTTTTCCTCGACCTCTTTCACCGCCTGTTCCAACTGCGCCTCGGCTTCCTCGGCCTGGGCCTCCAGATCGGCGGCCCGTTCCTCGTCGCCCGCCGCCTGTGCGGCTTCGGCCTCGGCGCGGATCTCGTTGAGCCGGTCCATAACGCCCACGGCCTTCTCTTCCAGGGTCTTGGGCAGGTAATTGGTGACCTGGGAGACGATGTTGGACACCTGCGCCGCATCCATTTGCAGCAGCGACGGGGTCGCCGAGGCGGAAGGCGTCCATTGCCAGCCGCCGCCGAAGCTGTTGATGGTGCCGAGCATGGCACCGGACGGGCTCATCAGCACGATTTCGCCGACCGTCTCGCCCTTCAGGGTAGTTTCCGGCAGGTTGACCGCCTGGATGGACTGGCCGTCGGTCTCCAGGAACACCTTGGTGCCCCGGATGCCAATGGTCGCCACCGGGGTCTTCACCACCATGGCGTCCTGGCCGAATTTGGCGATCTGGCCGGAGACAAAGGTCGCCGCGCCGGTCAGCAGGGCAAACGAGGCCGAGCCTTCCTGACTGCCCGGATCATAGACCATTTCGTCGAGCACCATGCGCCCGCTGTCGCTCAGCGAGAATACCGAATTGTCGGCCAGCACGATGCCCACCGCGCCGTCGGCGGAGGTTTCGAGAATGTCGCCCTGGAACACCGAGTCGCCCTTGGCCAGCGTCTCTTTGGTGCCGTCGGCATGGGTCACCGTCACCGTGCCGTCCACTGTGTCCACCTGACCGATGGGTTCCTGACCCGTGGTCGCGGCCACTTCGACGGCCTGCGCGACCTGACCGGGGGCCAGCGGTCCGGCCAATTTCGCCGCCACACTGCCGGCAATCTCAGCCCCGTCGGGCGTGGTCAGGGTGGCCGGGGCGCCATGGGCGAAATAATCCACCAGGGTGACCTGCGCGCCATCGGACCCGGTCAGCACCAGGTCCGACCCTTCGCGGCCATAATCCGCCGTTGCCATGGGGAAATCCGCCGGCAGAACAATCTGTTCCGTTCCGGCGTCCACCGTCGCGGTCATCACGCTGCTGCCAGATGCGCCGCTGAAACCCGTGTCCATGATGTTCATGTCAGACCCCAATCCCTTGCCAAGCCTACCGCGCCCAAAGCGCTACCCTGAATTTGAAATCAAATTTATCAAAATTCCCCAAATCCTAAATGTGACCGTCGTCACAACAGCACATAAAAACTGCAGGTCTGAGCATTTTAATAAAACTGACCCCACACTAGAATAACATTTACGCTTCATTTCCCTATCCACATAACGGATGA
Organism: Magnetospira thiophila; assembly: GCF_054657015.1. Classification (NCBI taxonomy): domain Bacteria; kingdom Pseudomonadati; phylum Pseudomonadota; class Alphaproteobacteria; order Rhodospirillales; family Thalassospiraceae; genus Magnetospira; species Magnetospira thiophila. Next base: position 841,960 of record NZ_BAAHXF010000001.1, on the reverse strand, counting down.
GTCCACCTTTTGGTGGGGAAGATTGACAATTAATCATTGTAAAACAAGAAGGGCGGACGAAGCCTTGCACGGGAACGCGGGGTAGGGTAGAAACGCGGCTCCCCCCGGTCCGTCTTGCTGAAATAGCGGGCCAACGGTGGGAAACAAGGGACGTCGGACGACATGTCCGGCCTGCCCAATGGGTTTATTGCGGAGAGATGCCGGAGCGGCTGAACGGGGCGGTCTCGAAAACCGTTGTGGGAGCGATCCCACCCAGGGTTCAAATCCCTGTCTCTCCGCCATTCCCTTTAAAAACAACGCATTAGATAGCAGTGTTCGACGGAGAGACACCGGAGTGAGACATTGCTATGCATATTCATGCCTATCTGTCGACTTCCCGGCACAGGGGCTTTTTATTTTCGCTGGCCCTTACCGCGAGCAACTTCCAGGAAGTAGAGCGGCTGAAACCGGGCCGACAAGGCGCTGTCCGTCATTGTCGTGTTTCCGACAAACAAGCCGCCCCATCTTTCTTGTAAAATCAATTAGTTGGTCTTCTGCGTCGCTTGGCACATTCCTTGCGAACCATTCTCGGAGAGATTTGCTCCAACCGACAAGGACACCGACCATGCTGACATTGACCGATTCCGCGCAAGCCGCCGTTTCTCGCTTCATGGAGGCCGGGCAGAAATCCTACAAGGGGTTGCGCATCGGGGTGACGGCCAGCGGCTGCTCCGGCAACACCTATGCCATGGCGCTGGAAGAAACCGCCACCGAGGATGACATTTTGATCGAATGCGGGGCCGTGACCCTGATCCTCGACCCGGAAAGCGCCCCCCTGTTGTCGGGCATGGTGGTTGATTTCGTCGAGTCCGTCGAGGGTCGGGGATTCACTTTCGATAATCCAAATGCCGCCTCCACCTGCGGCTGCGGCAAATCTTTTTCCTCCTCCTGCGCCACCAAGAACTAGGGAGCCTGACCCATGTGGGACTATTCCGAGACGGTCAAAGAACATTTCTATAATCCGCGCAACGCGGGCGTGTTGGAGGGTGCCAATGGGGTCGGCGACGTGGGCTCCATCTCTTGCGGCGACGCCCTGCGGCTGATGCTCAAGGTGGAGCCGGAAACCGATGTGATCCAGGAAGCCAGCTTTCAGACCTTCGGCTGCGGCTCGGCCATCGCCTCATCCTCGGCGCTGACCGAGATCATCAAGGGCATGACCCTCGATGAAGCGTTGAAGGTCACCAATCAGGATATTGCTGATTATCTGGAAGGGTTGCCGCCGGAAAAGATGCATTGCTCGGTGATGGGGCGCGAGGCCTTGCAGGCCGACGTCGCCAATTACCGGGGCGAGGCCTGGGCCGACGATCACGAAGAGGGGGCGCTGGTCTGTAAGTGCTTCGCCGTCGATGACGTTTTGATCGAGGAAACCATCCGCGCCAACAATCTGACCACGGTTCAGGAGGTGGCCCATTACACCAAGGCAGGGGGCGGTTGCGCGTCTTGTCATGAGGGCATCGAGGAAATTCTGACTCGCGTAATGGCCGAGCAGGGCAAGACCTTCGATCCCAGTGCCGAGGCCCTGCCGGTGACCGAGGCCTCGCCGCAGTCGCTGGTTTCGGGCATGACCAACCTGCAACGCATCCGCAAGATTGAGCAAGCCATCGAATTGCTGCGTCCGGCCCTGCAAGCCGACGCCGGGGACGTGGAACTGGTCGAGGTGATGGAAGACCGCATCTACGTCAACATGAAAGGGGCCTGCATGAATTGCCAGATGGCCTCGGTCACCCTCGGCGGCATCCAACAGAAAGTCATGGAATCCCTGGGCGAGTTCGTTCGTGTCCTGCCCGCCGGTCAACTGACCAAATCATAAGGAGCCGCTCCCATGGACGCCATTTATCTAGACAACAATGCCACGACCCAGGTCGCGCCCGAGGTGGTGGCGGCCATGATGCCGTTTTTTACCGAGCAGTTCGGAAACCCCTCGTCCATGCATTCTTTCGGCAATAAAGTCGGGCAGGCGCTGAAGACGGCCCGGGGGCAGATCCAGTCGCTGCTCGGAGCGGCCCATGATTCGGAAATCATTTTCACCTCCTGCGGCACCGAGAGCGATTCCACGGCCATCCTGTCGGCCCTGCGCGCCTATCCGGACAAGCGGGAAATCATCACCACGGCGGTCGAACATCCGGCGGTGCTGGCCCTGTGCGAGCATCTGGAGAAGGACGGCTTCACGGTGCACTATCTCAAGGTGGACATGAAGGGGCGGCTGGACCTGGATGAATACGAAAAGCTGCTGTCCAAGCGCACCGCCATCGTCTCGGTGATGTGGGCCAACAACGAGACCGGGACGATCTTTCCGGTGGTCAAGATGGCCGAGATGGCCCGCAATGCCGGGGCCTTGTTCCATACGGACGCGGTGCAGGCGGTGGGCAAGATCCCCATCGACCTGAAAATGACCGCCATCGACATGCTGTCCCTGTCCGGCCACAAGCTCCATGCGCCGAAGGGCATCGGAGTGCTCTATCTGCGGCGCGGCGTGCGGTTCCGGCCGTTGCTGCGCGGCGGGCATCAGGAACGGGGCCGCCGGGCCGGGACCGAAAACGCCCCGGCCATTGTCGCCCTGGGCCAGGCCGCCGAATTGGCGCAGGCCGCCATCGCCCTGGAAACCACCCAGGTCAAGGCGCTGCGTGACCGGTTGGAGGATGGGCTGCTGGAGGCCATCCCCCATTGTTTCGTCACTGGCGATCCCGACAACCGGCTGCCCAATACCTGCAATATCGCCTTCGAATTCGTCGAGGGCGAGGCGATCTTGATGCTGCTCAACAAGTTCGGTATCGCCGCCTCGTCGGGCTCGGCCTGTACCTCGGGCTCGCTGGAGCCGTCCCATGTGATGCGGGCGATGGACATTCCGTTCACCACCGCCCATGGTTCGACCCGCTTTTCCCTGTCCCGCTACAACACCCAGGCGGACGTGGACCGGGTGGTCGAGGTGCTGCCGGGCATCATTGCTCAATTGCGCAAGCTTTCCCCCTATTGGGGCGACAACGGCCCGATCACCGATCCGGAAAAAGCCTTTGCGCCCGCCTACGCCTGAAGCTTTCCTCCCCGTGACTAATCTGGGTTGTCGGTTTTCCGACAACCCGTTTTTTTTGTCGGGTCGGGGTGAGGGGCACTTTTTCAGCAACCAATTGAAATGCAATAAAACATCCTTTGGCACGGCGCTTGCGGAGGACTCGTTCGGAATAAGGAGATTCCGTCATGAGCGTGCCCCGTCAGAGCCTGATCATCAACGACACCACCCTGCGCGACGGCGAACAGTCCGCAGGTGTCGCCTTTTCGCAGTTGGAGAAACTCGACATCGCCCGCCGCCTGGATGGGCTCGGGGTGCCGGAACTGGAAATCGGCATTCCGGCTATGGGCGAAGCAGAACGCGAGAGCATTCGCGCCGTGGCTGCCCTGCGCCTCAAGGCCAAACTGATGGTCTGGTGTCGCATGAGTGAGGCCGACCTGGGTCTGTGCCGCGATTTGGCTGTCGATGCGGTGGATCTGTCGATCCCGGTGTCCGACCAGCAGATTCGGGGCAAGCTGAACCGCGACCGCGCCTGGGTGCTGGCCGAAATCGCCCGCGTGGTGCCGCAGGCTCGGGATCTGGGACTGGGCGTCTGCATCGGTGGCGAGGACAGTTCGCGGGCTGATGGAGATTTCCTGAAACGCATTGTCGAAACCGCCGAGCGGGCCGGGGCGCAGCGTTTCCGCTTTGCCGACACGGTGGGCATCCTGGAGCCCTTCGGTACCCGGCAGCGCTTCGCCGCCTTGCGCGCGGGGACCGGCCTGGAACTGGAAATCCATGCCCATGACGATCTGGGGCTGGCCACCGCCAATACCCTGGCCGCCGCCCTGGGCGGGGCGACCCATGCCAATACCACCGTGCATGGCCTGGGCGAACGGGCGGGCAATGCGGCGCTGGAGGAAGTCGTCATGGGCGGCAAGCATCTCTACGGCATCGAGACCGGCATCGACCTGCGCGACTACCAATATCTCTCGGACAGCGTGGCCATTGCCTCCGGGCGTCCGGTGCCCTGGCAGAAAAGCCTGATCGGGGCCGGGGTCTTCACCCACGAGGCGGGCATCCATGTGGATGGCCTGATCAAGGACCGGGCCAACTATCAAGCCTTCGATCCGGCGGAAATGGGTCGTGATCATCGGCTGGTGCTGGGCAAGCATTCCGGCACCAAGGGGGTGACGCTGGCCTATCGCGACTTGGGCATCACGGTGGAGGCCTGGCAGGCCCAACATATCCTGGATCGGGTGCGCGGCTTCGTCAGCGCCTGCAAGCGACTGCCCGAACGGGCCGATCTGGAATTGTTTTACCTGGAGACCGCCCTGTGAGCGCCCCCGGACTGATCGCCTTATGGCGCGAGGATGTGGCCTGCGTGTTCGAACGCGATCCGGCGGCGCGCAACACTTGGGAGGTTTTGGCGACCTATCCCGGCGTCCATGCGATCCTGTCGCATCGCTTGGCCCATGCGTTGTGGCGGCGCAATTGGAAATTCGGCGCGCGCCTGTTGTCGTTTTTGTCGCGCTGGTGGACGACCATCGAAATCCATCCCGGGGCGACCATCGGCCGTCGCTTCTTCATCGACCATGGGGCTGGCGTGGTGGTCGGCGAGACAGCGGAAATCGGCGACGACGTGACTCTCTATCACGGGGTCACCCTGGGCGGCACGTCCTGGAGCAAGGGCAAGCGCCATCCGACCCTGGAAAGCGGCGTGGTGGTGGGCAGCGGCGCGAAAATCCTCGGCCCTCTGACCATCGGCAAGGACTCCAAGATCGGGGCCAACTCGGTGGTGGTCGGCGATGTGCCCGGCGGCTGCACGGTGGTCGGTATTCCCGGCCGGGTGGTGCAGAGCGCCCGCCCCGGTCACCTCAATCCGTTCGGCATTGATCTCAATCATCATCTGATCCCCGACCCGGTGGCCGAGGCCCTGGCCTGCCTGATGGAGCGGGTCCGGCAATTGGAGGCGAAAGTGGATCTGCCCCACGAAGACGGCCAGGAGGCGCATTGCATGGATTGCGAGACCAGCCCCATCTGCGGAACTCAGCAAACGGAAACCGTAATTCTTCCGCGCCATGCGGTGGGGGAGTGACGGCCATGGATCTGTTGGATTTCGAGGGCCAGGATCTGTGTTTCGACGATCCCAGCGTGCCCGAGGTGGAAGCCTTGATCCTTCGGGCAGCGGACCTTTATCCGAGCGACGAAGCGGAAGTTTTGCTCAAACAGGCGCACCAGATGGCGCCCCGGGATCTGTCGGTATTCGTCGCCTTGTACCGCTATTATTATTATCGCCATCACTATGACGCGGCCTTTTCCTTGGCCGAGAAGCTGCTCCGTGTGACGGCGGGGCAACTCAATCTCCCCACCGACTGGCGGGCCTTGACCCCGCGGGATATTGCCGTGCTGCTCGGTGGCCGCCAAACCTTGTTGCGTTTCCACCTTTTGGCACTGAAAGGCAGCGGCTATCTGCTCCTGCGCTTGGGCCGCTTCAAGGAAGCTTTGGAACGTTTGGATAAAATTAAAGAATTGGACGACGCCGACCGTCTGGGGGCTGCAGCCCTCGCCGCCACTGCCCGCGCCACCCTGCAAGGAGAGATCCCATGACCGACGATTTCCGTGATGACCTGGACGACTTGAGCAGCGCCGAGGATTTCCTCGACTACTTCGGTGTGACCTACGACGAGAAGGTGGTGCATGTGAACCGGCTGCATATCCTGCAACGGTTTCACGACTATCTCGCCAAGGAGACCGATCCCGATTACGACCGGTACAAGCTGTTGCTGGAAAAGGCCTACGCGGATTTTGTCGCCTCCGACGCGCTGACCGAAAAGGTGTTCAAGGTGTTCCATGATGTGGCGGCAGCCCCGGCCCAGCCCGGACCGGCCGGTTTCGTCCCCTTGGAAGCCCTGGTGAAATAGGAGGAACGGATATGCGGCCCCGATTCGATTATGGCGATGCGGTGCGGGTGATCCGCTCCTTGCGTGACGATGGCACCTTTCCCGGCAAGAACCCGGGGGATCTGTTGATCCGTCGGGGGGCGGTCGGCTTTGTCAAGGACGTGGGCACGTTTCTGCAAGACCAGATCGTCTATTCGGTGCAGTTTCTGGACGACAATATCATGGTCGGTTGCCGCGAGGAGGAACTGATCGGGGCCGACGACCCCTGGGTCCCCAGTCTGTTCGAATTCCGCGACAAGGTGACGCCGAAAATCCCGCTGGGGGTCGACGGCGAAGTGGTTGCCGATATCCAAACGGTGGGGGAGATTCTCAAGGTTCTGCGGGACGCGCCGGGCGGCATGACCTATCATGTGCGTTTCCCGGGACGCACCTTCGTGGTGCCGGAATCGGCGTTGCAGGCGGCCCCGACGGGTGCCCGCATGGGCGACGAGGTTGACTTGGAGAGGGAGACGGCATCGTGAGTTTTGCCCTGCTGAGCGACAGTCCGATAAAGTCGGGCTACGCCTATCATCTGCTGCGCTGTGCCCTGGAAAAATTCGGCGTTGGTCCGGGACAATTGGACGACAGCCAAGGTCAGGTGGCGGCGGCCCAGGCGGAACGGGCATTCCGTCTGGAAAGCAAGGCCCTGAGTACGCCTGAGGCCTTGGCGGTGGGGGTGGACACGGACCGTCTCGCCGCATCCCTGGCCGAGATTGCCGCGCGCTATGAAAGCCGCGGGGCCTTTCTGCGGGATTTGCAGAGCAATGGCCTGGACGAGGGCGCGTTGCGTGAAGGTCTGGCGCGGGAGTTGCGCTTCGGGGCGGTGATGGAACGCATCGGTGCGCAGGCGGAGTCCCCCAGCGCGGCGGAGGTTCAACAGTTTTTCGACGCCAACGGCGACAAGTTTCAGCAACTGGAGCGCCGTCGTGTGCGCCATATTCTGATTACCATCAATGACGACTATACGGAAAACGCGCCGCAGCAAGCGGCCCAGCGGGCCACGGAACTGGTCGCCCGGTTGCGCGACAAGCCCGCCTCGTTCGCCGCTCTGGCGCAGGCGGTTTCTGAATGCCCGAGTGCCCTGGAGGGGGGCGCGTTGGGCATGGTGGGGCGGGGGCAACTCTATCCGGAGGTTGATGAACAATTGTTCAAAATGGCTGAAGGGGACATCGCCGGACCAGTGAAATCCGACATGGGCTATCACATTTTACTATGCGAGGCGATCCTGCCGGCCCGCGCGGCGACCCTCGACGAAGCCGCGCCGCGCATTCGCGAGTATCTGCTGCGGCGGCGTCAACAGGAGGTCCAGCGCCAATGGCTGCACCAGATTGGGGCTTTGGGAGACCGGTCATGACGGAGGCCTCGCCAAGCTGTTCCTTTTGTGGGGCCGAACAATCCCCGGAACGTCCGCTGATCGCCGGGAACGAGGGGCTGATCTGTGAAGACTGCGTGACCCTGGCCGCCCGCATGGTCGAACGCTGGGGCCGTCGGCGCGCCATGGCCGACCCGTTCGCCGCGCCGCCGATCCCCGAAGAGATTAAAGACCGATTGGATAAATATGTGATCGGTCAGGACACGGCCAAGGAAACCCTCGCCGTGGCTATTTATAATCACTACAAGCGCCTGGCCGCTGAGAGTCAGCCCCGGCCCGCCCGCGTCGATGAGACCGACCGGGTGGAACTGGAAAAATCGAACATACTGTTGCTCGGGCCGTCGGGTGCCGGCAAGACCCTGTTGGCCCGGACCCTGGCCCGCATCGTCGGGGTGCCGTTCATCATCGCCGATGCTACCACCCTGACCCAGGCCGGTTATGTGGGTGATGACGTGGAGAGCCTATTGACCCGGTTGTTGGGGGCCGCCGATGGCAATGTGGGGCTGGCCGAATGGGGCATCGTCTATATCGACGAGGTGGACAAGCTGGCCCGGGCCGGAGAGTCCGGTCATGGTCTGCGCGATGTCTCCGGCGAGGGCGTTCAGCAGGCGTTGCTCAAATTGGTCGAGGGCGAGCAGGTCAAGGTGCCCAGCGGCGGACGACGCAAGGAGGGCGGCGATACGCTCTATCTGGATACCCGCAACATCTTATTCATCGCCGGGGGCGCGTTCAGCGGCCTGGAGAAGATTCTTGAAGCCCGCACCGTTCATGACGGCGCGACCATCGGCTTTCACGCCACGATCAAAGACAAGAAATCGGCGGATAAGGAACCCCTCGATTTCACGGACATTCTGCCTGACGATCTGCGCCGTTTCGGCCTGATCCCGGAATTCATCGGACGGTTTCCGGTGATTGCGGCGGTGGATGATCTGGGGGTCGACGATCTGGTGCGCATTCTGACCGAACCGCGCAACGCGCTGGTGCGCCAGTATCAGGCCTTGTTCGAACATGAGCATGTGGAACTGACCTTTACCGACGGGGCTTTGAGGGCCATCGCCAGGCTGGCGCGGGATCGGGGCACCGGGGCGCGTGGCCTGCGCGGGGTGCTGGAGAAAATTTTGCGCCGGACCATGTATGAACTGCCCTCGCAGACGCAGGTGAGCCAGTGTATGGTCACCGAGGCGGCAGTTCTGGGAGAGGAACCGGTGCGTTTGAGGAAGCAGGAACCAACGGAAACCGAACGTCGGGCCGCCGTCGCGGGGGGCTGAACCAGGAGGAGTAACCGCACCATGATTTCACGCCGTCATTTTCTGACACTCGGTGCCGCCGTTGGTCTGAGCGTCCTGGCTCCCTTCACCGCCGAGGCGCGCCGTCTGCTGGTTGTTGGCGGCGGCGTGGCCGGAGTCACCGCCGCCGCCCGCCTGCAAGCAAAGTTTCCCGAATCCACGGTGACCCTGCTGGATCGTTTCCCGTCGCGTCGCGCCGCCGCCTTGCTGGAGCGGGGGGTGCGGGTGGCCTCGGCGGAAATCGTCGATGTGGATTGGGGGCAACGTCGGGCCATCGCCTGGTCCGGCGAGAGGTATGCCTTCGATCGGCTGATCCTTGCCCCGGGCGTGGCGTTCCAGGCGCAGGAGATCGAAGGCTACGATGGTCGGGCGCAAAAGGATATGCCGCATTTCTGGAAGGATGCGGAGGATGAGGCCCGGTTCCAGTCCTGGCTCGCCGCCGTCGAGACCGGCGGCACGGTGCTCCTGACCGTGCCCCGGCGACCGCACCGTTTCATGGTCGGCCCCTACCTGCGGGCGATGCGCGCTGCTGCCACCCTGGCTCGACACAATCCCCGCGCCAAGATCCTGTTGCTTGATGCCAACCCCGTCCCCATGACGGCCCTGCCGGACTCCGTGGAGCGGGTTGTCGCCTCTCTGGAGGCGGTGGATCGGACAAGGCGGAAGGTGCGGACCTCCGCCGGGGTCTTCACCGGTGATCTGATCAACATCATTCCCGAGCAGTGGGCCGGGGATCTGGCCCAACGCATTGGGCTGGTCGATGCCACTGGCTGGTGTCCGGTGGATTTTGATACCGCTCGTTCAAATATGCAGGACACGGCTTTCGTCATCGGCGACGCGGTGCGAACGGGTCAGGGCGACAAGACCGCTGCGGTGGCGCTGGCCCAGGGCGAGCGGGTGACGGCGGCCCTTGTTGTTTAGTTTGTAATGCAGAAATCTGCATCACTTGAGCCCCTCGCCGGGCGCGCTACGCGCTTGGCCGCCGCCTCAACGGCGGCTTGGATCGTGATGCAGAAATCTGCATCACGCTTTAGGCGGAAAGCGGCACAGTATCCCATGCTTGACCCAGGACAGGGTTTCCCGGCCATGGGCCATGATCCAGGCCAGGCGGCTATCACCGGGGGCGCGGTCCACCGGCGCGGTGGAGACCGCTAGGCCGTGGCGGCGAAACATGTCCCGCGCTCGCGGCAGATGAAACCGGTCCGACACCAAAAGCAGATGCGTCCATCCCCGGGTTTCGGCCAGAACGCGCACTTCCTGGGCGTTCTGCCAGGTATTTCGGGAGCGGTCCTCGACGATGATTGCCGTCTCCGGGACACCTGCCGCCCGGGCCAGATCGCGCATCACATGGGATTCCGGCGTGGCATGGCTGACCGCACCGCCACTCATCACCAACGGTAACGTCTCATGCTCAAAGTAGCAGCGCACGGCAACCGCCACCCGGCGGCGCAGGGCGGCGCTGGGACGACCATCGGGCAGCACGGCGGCACCCAGAACGACGATGGCGTCCAGCGGGCTCATGACCCGAACTCCCGGCGCAGGGAGTCCGTGTGCTGACCGAGGGCGGGGACCTCACCAAGGGATGGATCATCGCCATCCTGGATCGCCGGGGGCGCGGGTAAGTCTACCGGCCCGCTCGGCGTATCGACTCGGACCCGGCGCAGCATGGGATGGGCGGAAAAGGCGGCCACATCGTTGAGCAGGCCATAGGCGGTGCGCGCCTGATCCAACAAGGTAATGGCGGTGGCCCGGTCGAGGGCGGCGAAGCGGCGGGCGATGGCGGCATCCAGTTCGGCACGATGGGCCACCCGGGATTGCGGGTCGGCGTAGGGACCGCTCGCGGCCCAGTGCGGTTGTTGCATGAAGACCCGGCAGAAGTCGGCCCATTCCCGTTCGTTCTGGATAGAGAGCAGGATCTCGGTGCCGTCGCCGGTGGTGAAGCCGCCATAGGGTGCGATGCTCGGATGACGAAGCCCGACCCGCGACGGGGCCTGACCTGCGTAGTCATGATGCAACAGCGGCACGGTCATCCAATCGGCCATGCCATCGAACAGGGACACCGCCAGATGCCGTCCTTGTCCGGTCCGGCCCCGCTGGATCAGCGCTTCCAGAAGGGCCTGATAGGCATACATGCCCGCTGCGATGTCGCAGACCGACACGCCGACCCGGCCCGGCGCTTCGGGCGTGCCGGTGATCGAACAGAGGCCGCTTTCCGCCTGCACCAATAGGTCATAGGCCTTACGGTCGCGGTAGGGGCCGTCGTCCCCATAGCCGGAAATGGAACAGGTAATCAGCTTGGGATGCTGTTGGCGCAGTTCCTCGGGGTCGAACCCGGCCCGCGCCGCCGCGCCGGGAGCCAGGTTTTGGATGAAAATATCGGCTCTGGCGATCATCCTCCCGAGCAGTTCCTTGTCCGCCGGGTCTTTGATGTCCAGCACGACGGATTCCTTGCCCCGGTTAAGCCAGACGAAATAGGCGCTTTCCCCCTGCACCGCATGGTCATAGCGGCGGGCGAAGTCCCCTTCCGGGCGTTCGATCTTGATGACCCTTGCCCCGGCATCGGCCAGCCGCGATGAACAATAGGGGGCCGCCACCGCCTGTTCCAGTGACACCACCAGCAGACCGGAGAGGGGGCCGTCACTCATGGGCGGGTCGCGATCAACCGGGTGACGGCAGCGGTGCCGGAATGGAGAACGCCTTCGTCCAATTCAGTCCGACATTCCTCCAGGCTCTCGATGGTCAGGCCGTTGAAATCCTCGCGTAACGTGGCAGCGGCATAGAGCATGTCTACCACCGGCGGGCCTCCGGTCTTGTAGGCCAACTGATCCGGGTGAAACACCTCCATGAGCAGCAGGCCGCCGGGTTTCAGGGCCTCGGCCATGGCCCGGTGCATGGTCGGACGATCATCGGAGGCAAAATGGATGAACAGGGCGGCAACCACATCGTAGGTTGCTTTCGGCCAGTTCCAATGGCGCAGGTCCGCCAGTTCAGTGTGCAAGGGGACACCGCGCGTTTCGGCCAGCTTGCGCGCCTTGGCCAGACCGCTGGCCGCCCCATCCACCGAATGCACAATCAGCCCCTGCTCGGCCAACCAGACACCGTTGCGGCCTTCGCCGTCGGCCACCGCCAGACAGCTTTGGCCGGGGCGCAGCCGATGGGCCTGGGAAACCAGGAAGCGATTGGGCGCGGTGCCGTAGATATAGTCGTCCACATTGAAACGGTCGTGCCAGGACAGGGGCGGCATGGGTGAACTCCGGAGGGTCATTGGTTTATCCACATCTGGCCCATGAGGGCCGCTTTGTCCAGTCCCTGGCGTTGACATGGCAATGCGGCTACATAGAACATATGGATAAGACGCCTTTCTCACAGGATCGTTGCTTCGGTGATCTCGCCCGTTCGGGCCGCACCGGGCTGGCCCCCTATGCGCTGGCCGTGGTGGTGATTGTCTTCTCTCTGCCGCTGCTCAACGTGGTTCTGATTTACCTGTTGGGGGCGCTTTACGAATCCTGGTCCTGGAATCTGTCTAGTGCCTGGTCGGCCTTTATGCTGGCCATCGACGGGCGGGTGCGCGACAGCGTCTATACGGCCTTTATGTTGACTTCCGTCGCCCTGGCGCTGCCCGGGCTGCTGGCGGCGGTGCGGATTCTCCATCGACGCCCTTTGCGCAGTCTGTTCACCGGACGCCGCCGTTTCAACTGGAGTCTGTTCGGCCTCAGCCTGGGAATCGGGCTGCTGGTCAATGGCGGCATGTGGGCCTTGCTGGTGTGGTCGGGGGAAGGCACGGCGACCTTGTCCTGGGACCCGGATGTGTGGCTGTTCGCGCTGCTGCTATTGCCTTTGCCGCTGCTCGCCCAGGTGACCGCCGAGGAGGCGCTGTTTCGCGGCTACGTCTATCAGACGGTGGGGCTGTTCTTTGCCCATCCCTGGCTGCGGGTGTTGCTGCCCGCCTTGTTGTTCACCGCCATTCACCTACCCAATCCGGAAGTGGCGGGGGGCGGTCTTTCGGTGGTGGCCGATTATCTGGTGCTCAGTCTGTATCTGGGCATTCTGGTCCATCGCACCAACGGCCTGGAAGCCTCCATCGGCCTGCACGCGGCGATCAATCTGACGGTCGCCTTAGGGATCAGCTATCCCGATGCGACCATTCCCGGTGCCGCACCCTGGGTCCTGGAAAGCGTCAACTGGGTTTTGGCGGCCCCACTGTCGCTACTCGGGGCGGTGCTGCATTATGGATTGCTGCTCACACTGAGACCCTTGCCATCCCCGCCTGCTCCCGCTGCTCGACCGAAAAAGGAAGCCCTGCCCATGTTGATCAAACGCAATGCCGATGCCCTCTGCGATGCCCTGGCCCTGGACGGCAAGCAGGTTCTCGATGTGGGCTGCGGGGTTGGCGATATCGCCCGCCGCATGGCCGGGCAGGGGGCGCGGGTCATCGGTCTGGAACCCAATCCGGTGCAATTGGCCCACGCCCGCGCGGTGCCCCCGGTGGGGGGCGAGACCTATCTATCGGCGGGCGGCGAATCGCTGCCGTTCGAAGACGGCAGGTTCGATCTGGTGGTGTTTTTCAACAGTCTGCATCATCTGCCGCCTGCGGCGATGGCCCCGGCGCTGGGCGAGGCGGCCCGGGTGTTGCGGCCCGGCGGGCATGTCTATATTTCCGAGCCGGTGGCCGAGGGGGCGTTTTTCCGGCTCATGCAGCCCATCGACGACGAAACCGACGTCCGCGCCCTGGCCCTGGCGGCCATTGAGGCGGCGGAGGCCCAGGGGCTGACCGAAATCACCCGGGATACCTATCTGCATCCCATGCGCTATCCCGATTATGAGACCTTCGCCCAGCGCATCGGCAATATCGACCCGGCCCGCAGCGAAGCCTTCGCGCGGCTCGACGCCCAAATGCGGGCGGCCTTCGAGGAATATGGAGAACGGCGCGCCGACGGAATCTGGTTCCATCAGCCCACCAGGACGCATTTACTTCTTAAAAAGTGCTGATTACACCTGTCCCTTATATTCGAATCCGGCGTTTTCTACAGCCTGTTGGATGACCGCATCGTCATCGACGCCGCCCACGGTGATTTCCTTGGCCGCCAAATCCACGGAGACCGTGCTATTGGGGGCCAGTTCCTTGATCGCCCGCTCCACCGATGCGGCACAGCCGCCACAGGTCATGCCGTCCACAAGGTACTTTGCCATCGCCGAAAACTCCATGTTGCAGTTGCGAAGGAAGCACCAGAAAAGCCTTTAATTAGGAATCTGTCAAGCGCCCTTGGCCCGTTCGATGCGTGCCCCGCAGGCCGACAGTTTGTCTTCCAGGCGCTCGTAGCCCCGATCCAGGTGATAGACCCGGTTGATTTCCGTCTCGCCCCGGGCCGCCAAACCGGCCAGGACCAGCGACATGGAGGCCCGCAGGTCGGTCGCCATGACCGGCGCGGCGGACAGGCTGTCCACCCCCCGGACGATGGCCGAGGCCCCGTGGACATTGATGTTGGCGCCCATGCGGCAAAGTTCCGGTACATGCATGAAGCGGTTTTCGAAAATGGTCTCGGTGATCATCGAGGCACCCTCGGCGACCGCCATCAGGGCCATGACCTGGGCCTGCATGTCCGTGGGGAAGCCGGGATAGGGCTCGGTCATCATATCGACCCCCTTGAGCCCGCCATTGATCCGCGACACCCGCAGACCGGCCGGGTCCTCGGTGATCTCCACCCCGGCCTTGCGCAAGGTATCGGCCAGCGCCCCGATCAGGTCCAGACGCGCCCCCTCCAGCAACAAGTTGCCGCCGGTGATCGCCGCGGCCACGGCATAGGAGCCGGTCTCGATGCGGTCGGGGACCACCGTATGATGTGCCCCATGCAGCCGGTCCACCCCCTCGATGCGCAGAGTATCGGTACCGATGCCGGTGATCTTGGCCCCCATGGCGACCAGACAATGGGCCAAGTCGGTGACTTCCGGCTCGCGGGCCGCATTGGCCAGCACCGTTTCGCCACGGGCCAGGGTGGCGGCCATCAGGATGTTTTCAGTACCGCCGACGGTGACCACCGGGAAGATGATCTTGGCTCCGGTCAGTCCCTGCGGGGCGCGGGCCTCGATGTATCCGGCAGTCAGTTCGATTTCAGCCCCCAACTGCTCCAGCGCCTTGAGGTGCAGATCCACCGGGCGGGTGCCGATGGCGCAGCCGCCGGGCAGCGACACCCGGGCCAGACCGTGGCGGGTCACCAGCGGCCCCAGGACCAGCACCGAGGCGCGCATCTTGCGCACCAGATCATAGGGCGCGGTGGTCGCCTTGATATTGGGGCAGCTCAGATCAAAGGTGCGTCCGGCATGGCCGCCGTTGGGCGCATGACCGTTCATGCCCAGATCGACCCCCAGTTCGACCAGCAAATTGGCCATCGAGGAAATGTCGGCCAGATGGGGCAGATTGGAGAGGGTCAGCACCTCGTCGGTCAACAGGCCGGCCGCCATCAAGGGCAGGGCGGCATTTTTGGCACCGCCGATGGGGATGGTCCCGGTAAGCGGGAAGCCCCCCTGAATGAGAATACGATCCATGCCTTGGCCCGTCCGTTGGTCCGACCAGCGGTCGGGAGAAAGAAGATGAAGGGTCATACCCGCATCAGGGCACGGGTTCAAGACGACAATGGGACGAAAAAGCGGTGGCTCAGTCCGGTTTGCGAGAATTGGGCGGCTCGGTGCGCGCCCGCTGTTGCTGCTTGCGCTTGGCTAGGTTGGCGCGCAGGGCCTCGGCCTGCTTGTCGCGGCGCGATGGCGGTTCGGTGGACGCGGGTTGCGCCTTGGGGGGCTTTTGGTCTGACATGGGCTGAGTCTGCCGTGCTGGAGCAGGGGGGTCAATGACATCCTTCGGCGGGCCGAAAAGTCCTTGCATCCCCCTCCGGCCTATGGCAGTTTCCGCCCACTTTCCCAGTGCCGCCGTAGCTCAGGGGTAGAGCGCACCCTTGGTAAGGGTGAGGCCCACAGTTCAATTCTGTGCGGCGGCACCATTTTTTCCCTTTTAAATTCGTTCAAGTCCGCCTTTCGGGGCGGATTTTTTTGGGTGACTTTTTCGCCGCGCCGGGGCTGAGCGTCAGGATTTTTTACAGTATAAGGTCGGTTGAAAATGGTTCGCATTTTTTTCGTCCGAGATTCTGCCTATACAATAGGCGCTTACTAACCAATTGATTTATTTGGCACGGTCTTTGCTGTCTTGTTCCTAAGCCAGCTTTTCTGTGTCAAAAAATAACACTGGGGATACTTATGAAACGGAACCTATTGAAAATCTTGCTTTTGGCGGGTGTCGTCCTGGGGGCTGCGGCGCCGGGCAGCGCCAAGGCGGCAGTCATCAGTTGGACAGATTGGACGACCCTGGGCAGCGGGACCTTGTCCCAGGATGGCATGACCGTTGGCGTCAGCTATTCCGGTGCCTCGGGAACGGGTATCAGTTCCGATGCCCGGCGGTGGCGCGAAACGTCCATCCCAGGCGCCTACACCGGCAGCAGCGTGATCGACAATGCTCCGATTGATTCCGTGACTCTGGTCTACAGCGGCTGGAATACGGTAACGTTTTCCCGAGCCGTCCTTGATCCGGTGATGACATTTTTCAGTCTCGGCAACTATGGCACGTCCCTCAATCTGAGCTTTTCCCAGGATTATGATTTTCTGAGCACGGGCGGTGGTAACTGGGGCTACGGTACCTTAGCCCAGACGGCGGGCAACGTATTGTTTGGGCGCGAGGGCAATGGAGCCATCCAGTTCCTTGGCGAAGTAACATCCATCAGCTGGTATGCGGATCGCACTGAAAGCTACTATGGCTTCAATGTGGGCGCGGCCGCAGTGACGGTTCCCGAGCCCGCCTCCCTGGCCCTGTTCGCCGGGGGTCTGGCCGGTCTCGGCTGGTTGCGTCGGCGTCGGCAGACCGTCTGAACCCTTTCCTTCTCGCTTTTCCCGAACGGCGGCCCCAGTGGCCGCCGTTTTGCGTTGGCGTATTTTGCCGAGCAAAGAACATTTGTGCTGGTCAATTCAGATATGTTATATTATCACATGATAAGCGGAATTGATGAATACCATGACAAAAGGTAAGGGTAATGGCTAATATGAGCACGCACCACATCGCCGGGGGCCATCATCTGGGTCGGTTGTCCGGTTTCGAACAGGGAAACGGGCTATTGGGCAGCTTCTCGGCAGGCAAGGACAAGGACCGGACCAAGGAAAAGGCTCCGTTTTCCTGGCGTGCCCTGTTGAAGCGCTTCGGGCGGGCGTTCCTGATCTTCATCATGCCTTGCGGCGGTGAAGACGTGCGGGAATTGTTTTCTGATG
Source organism: Magnetospira thiophila (assembly GCF_054657015.1). Taxonomy (NCBI): domain Bacteria; kingdom Pseudomonadati; phylum Pseudomonadota; class Alphaproteobacteria; order Rhodospirillales; family Thalassospiraceae; genus Magnetospira; species Magnetospira thiophila. Next base: position 825,031 of record NZ_BAAHXF010000001.1, on the reverse strand, counting down.
ATGATCGTAAATCCAGGTAGGGTCCTTGTGCGGCCTGCCCACGCAGGCAGGCATCAGGCCTTGCCGGTGACCCGCTTCAGATAGGGGGTCACCCATTTGCTGTGGCGCACCCGATAGCCGAGCAGCAGAACTACCAAAGTCGCGTACAGATAGGGCTCGCCGTTTTCCGGTTCGGCGGCCAGCAGGAAGTGCAGCACCACCAGGATATCGAGCAGATAGACCGAGCGGTGCAGTTTCTTCCACTTGCGACCGCCCATGCTCTGGACAATCTTCTTCCAAGAGGTGACAGCCAGCGGCAGTAAAATCATATAGGAGAAGATCCCGATCAGGATGAACTCGCGCTTGGCAATGTCCTTGCCGATCTCGGCCCAATTGTAATCCCATTCCAGCCAGAAATAGCTGATCACGTGCAAAGAGGCGTAGAAGAACGCATAGAGCCCGATCATGCGGGAGTATTTGGCGATCTTGTTGGCTCCGGTGACTTCGCGCAACGGCCGCAGGGCCAGCGACAAAATCAAGAAGTTCAAGGCCCAGTCGCCCAGATAGCGGTTGAAGAAGCCGACCGGCATCTGCCCCACGTCAATGCCCGGCAACATGCCGCTGACAATGACCCGACCAATCAACCAGATCAACGGCAGCAGACAGGTCATGAAGACCAGCGGCTTGAGATCGGTCTTCTTGAGCTTTGTCAGAATATGTTTCGGTGATTCATCAACCCCGTTGTAGAGCAGCCAGATGGCATAGCCCATGACCAAAAGGTTGCCGGTGGCGGCGAGAATGAACGGCGAGCGCGGCCCCACTGCATCGAAGAAATAACCGCCGCTTTGGACCAGCAGCACGATGCCGATCCCTCCCGCCAGATTGAAGGCCCCCTGCACCGACCCTTGAATCTTGTTGGGCGACAGGTCGCTGATCAGCACCCGTGGGGCGACCAGACAGCCCGCCTGACCGGCCCCAATCAGCATCAACGGAAAAATCACTGTCCAGTCGAACGGGTTGACGAACAGGGCCAGAAAGATAAAGCCCGCCCCGGACAGCGACAGCCCGGCCCCGATGGCGGCGATGCGACTGTGCTTTTCGATGAAGCGCGCCCAGAAGGGAATACAGAACAGCACCATCACCCCGGTCAGGCCGATCATGAGACCCGCATGGGCTGCCGCGTCGGTGCGGGTCAGCCCGACCACGTCGGCAAAAGAGATGCTCCACAGCATGTAGAACAGACCGATGAACACCATGTCGGCGCGGGTGTAGAAGGCGGAGGCGAAGCACAGCAGCATCCGGGGATCGTTCATCGCCAGATTCCAAACCCGCTTCCAGGGCTTTTCCTCTTCTTCGAGGCGGGTGGTGATATCGACCAGGAAGTTCCGCGCCACCCAGGCCCCCAGCAGACCGATCACCGCCGGGGCCATCATCACGACCCAGATGCCGCCTTCCTGCTTCGGGACCTGCATCATCACCGCATAGATGATGGTGCTGCCGAAGGTCATCATGAACACCGTATTGGTCATGAAGCGGGCGCGGTTGTTATAGGTGGTGAAGTCGCCGGCCAGGGTGGTCATCTGCAACTGCACCGCATCGGCCCCCAGCGCCATGAGAATGCGCATCAGGTAATAGACGACCAGCCCGCCGACTCCGAGCGCCATCCCAAGTTCCAGGCTGAATGGGGCGAGGGCGGCGCCGGTGGCTGAAATCAGGAATCCGAACACCACCACGGGAATGCGGCCATAGCGGTCCGACAGGTAGCCCAGATAGCCGATCAAAATCAGGCTGAGGATTTCCACGACCACCTGGATGTCGGCGTTAATGGTGCCCGCCTGTTCGAAGGGAATCTTGAGAACCTTGTCCAGGAACAAAGGCTGAATGCCCAGGGCCAGAGCCATGATGGTCGAGCCCATGGCCGACAGCATGTAGACGCTGTTCCAATTCTTGGATGTTATCTTGGGAATAGTCATCCGATACAGGCCCGTCTCACAGTCACTCTTGGCAAAATCTCGATTTCCGATGACATACGTTAACTTTCGCCCACGGAAATATTGATATCCAGGTTTTTAAGTCTAACCCAAGAATTGGAATGGGTATTCCAAAGAACAGGTTCAACGGCATTTCCAGTTGATCCTTTCAGAGATTTATACTAATTCGAAACAGCGAAGCAAGATTTTTATGTGTGGGACGGGGGCGGCGAGGCCGTGCCCCGGTGCCGCTCGGAGCACGTCTGGTCGATCAAGATGGATAAAATCAAGACCGAACAATGGATCATGGGGGTCAGCATCGTCTTCAGTCTGGCGCTGCTGTTCATTACCCTGTTTTCCGACGACCTGTGGCACGAGGATTCCTACGAGCACGCGCCGCCCATCGTTGCCGGAATCCCGGCCCCGCACCGGGACGGGCGCGAGAAAATGGCCTGTTCGAGCTGTCACGAAATCATGTCCATGCGCAATCAGGCGGCGCTGCCGCCAACCAATCCCAACGCTGCGGGTATCGCCGTGCCGCCCATTCGTGCCGGAACCCTGTCGCCGCACACGGACGGTCGGCAAAACCAGGCCTGCCGCAATTGCCATCACATCATTCCACGCTCCGAAGCGCAGGCCCTGCATGGTCAGCGCGTGCAGTCCGCCAATCCGACGCCGCCTGCGCCGATGGGGGTGTCTGCCGCCTGGACTCCGAATCCCGGCATGGCGACCAATGCCATGCAGCCGGTTCTGCCGCCCGATGGAGTGCGCCGTCTGCAAATCGCCGGTCCGAAGACGGGGCAGGACGTCACCGATTTCGGCGCCCTGACCATTCCCCTGGACCGGGCCGGACTGCACCGCTTCCAGGGCAAGATCTCGCAGGTCGCCATTGCCGCGCCCAACGGGCCGGATTCGCTGATCAATATTTGGGTGGACGACGGCGTGAACGTGCCGCACCGGGCGGTTTTGGCTCCGTCCTGGTTCCTCAACGAGCAGCGCTGTCCGGTGGCTCTGAACATGTACGTCAAGGGCTTGGCCTTCCGCATTGAATTGCCCCATGCGGTGGACCCGCTGTACGTCAAATCCATTTCCGTCAATGGCAAGACCTGCCTGCTGCGCGACACCCTCGGTGTCCCCATGTGGCAATGACTATGTTGCAGAGAGGGTGCTACAGATGATCGGCAAGCCAACGCCTCAGGGAAGTCAAGGGGCCCAGACTTTTATACTGCTGCTGGCGGTCGCCCTGGTGCTCGGGGTGCTGATTCTGGTGATTGATGCGCTGCTGCATGCCAACGATCTGCGGCCGACCGGCACACCGCGTCTGACCACGGCCCAGGCCCAGCATGCGGTGTTCACGCCGCAGCCTCTGCCCCCTTTCGAGTTGCCGCCGATTTTCCCTTCCCTGGGGGGGGTGACCCTGAGCGAGCGCGAAGTGCTGGATCTGGTCTATATGCGTGAAGAGGAAAAGCTGGCCCGGGATGTCTACCTGGATCTCTACGAGCGTTGGCAGGTTCCACTGTTTCAAAAAGTGGCCACGGCCGAACAGCGGCATATGGATGCGGTCGGCGGGATGTTGACTCGGTATGGCATTCCGGACCCGGCCCTCGGCTCGGCACGCGGGGCCTTTCATGATCCGCATCTGTTGGGGTTGTACAGGGACCTCAGCACCAAAGGCGTGACCTCACTCCAGGCGGCCTTCGAAGTGGGCGGGTTGATCGAGGAAGTGGATATTACGGACTTGGATACGGCGCTCGATAATACCCAGCAGGCCGATATTCGGCAGGTCTACCGGACCATCCGCCGGGGCTCGCGCAATCACCTGCGGGCCTTCGCCGGGCAACTGAGCCAAATGGGCGTGCCCTACGATGTGCAGCTCATGAGCGCGCAGCGGGTGCAGCGGATTTTGCAGACGCCCATGGAGCAGGGACCGCCGCCGACCAACTGATTCATCGGCACATTTCGTTGCGGCTGCCGGTGGAAACCATGCGCAAGGTGAATCCCAACAGGCCCAGGCCGATGACCAGCAACCCCAGACGTTCGACAAGCAGGGATGCCAGCGCCAGATGGTCGCTGCTGGCCCCGATCACCCAGTCCCACTGATGGATTTTTTGGACGTAGGCCACCCGGGCAACGGCGGTGCGGGGCGGCCAGTCATAGCTGACGAATTGCCCGTCCACCGAAGCGGTGCCAAGGATGCGCTGGAGCACCTGGGCGGTCTCGGTTCCCTCGGCGGGCTGGATATGTTGCAGGCCGGGCTCGATTTCGTTGACCACCGGCGTGCCCTGGCGCTGGCTGACCCAGAAGCGGACATGGCCGTCGGTGGGCAGGGCCTGGGCAATGGAGCGGGCCTGTTGCCGGGCCTGTTCCAGGGGAATCAAGCCTTTGTCCGCTTCGTCGGCAAGCAGTCGAATCTGGGTCGTGGCCCGCTGCACCGGCTCGCGCAGGCTGGCCTGATGAGTGGCCTGCTGGTGCAGGCTTGTCCAGACCACGAAGGTCGTGGCAACGAGCGCGACACCTCCCCAAAGGGAGACCTTGGCTCTCCATCCGAACATGACAGCAATCCCCTGTGACAAACGCGACCGTTCAATCTTACCCGACATATGTGAATGGTCTTTACGCCTGTCAAGGCGGGAGGTTGATGGGTCGAACGAGACCGGGTACAACAGATCCCCATAAAACAGGAGGCGGGGAAGTCACCTTGCGCGGTTGTCAGTATTTCGGTCTCATGTGGGTGCTCTGCGCCATCGCGGCGGCGGTCATGCCCCAGGGCCTGTTGATGGGAATCTTCGGGGTCCTCAGCGCGTTGAGTGGCGGCCTGGCCGTGCATCTGCTGGGGCGCGACATGGGGCTGTGGGGCGAGCCGCCCGGAACCCCGGCGACGGCTCAGGCTCCCCGGGCGGGAAGTCCGGCACAGACCGCCGCGCCGCCCGACAAAAACTGGAAAAACAGATTCCGCGAGTCGTTCGGAAAGCTCGTCAAATGAGAAAGACGCGACTCGGTGGACTTCGGTGAGTGGGCAAAAATTGCCGAGAAGAAGGGAAGAAATACCAAATCTAGCGGCAAGTTAGAGGAATGCGAGCCTATTTTGCATTGGATTTTCCACTTGACCCGGCAAAAATTACCCGAATTGACCCAAATAACGATTTAATTTAACCTTATAGAAAGAATTAACATTTTTGACGCTGAGGGCACCTCTGTCATGTCGAATGTACATCATTTGAGAAACGCGGCCCTGGGGGCCGGGCGGTGGAATGCCTGGCGCAAGTCCGAGCCTGGCGTACAGCCGGATCTCAGTCAGGCCGATCTGCGCGGCGCCAACCTGTCGGGCATGGATCTGGCGGAAGCCGTGATGTCGCTGGCCAACCTGAAAAAGGCCAATCTCAGCGGGGCCAATCTGAAATCCTCCAATCTGGCCGGGGCGATTCTGGAAGACGTCAATCTGGCCGGTTGCGTCATGGTGGGGTCGAACCTGTCCGGGGCGCGATTGACCCGGACTAATCTGGCCGGGGCCGACATGCGGCGGGTCAATCTGTCCGGTGCGCGGTTCGGCGGCGAAGCCATTCTCACCGGCACCGATCTGGGCAGCGCCAATCTGGCCGGAGCCAAGCTGGGCGGCTCGATTCTCAGCGGGGCCAATCTGGCGCGGGCCAATCTGGCCGGGGCCGATTTGCGCAATACGGATCTCAGCGGTGCCAACCTGTCCGGCGCGGTGACCGCCGGGGCGCGGTTCGACGGGGCCGACCTGAGCGGCACCATTCTCGATGATTTCGGCGAGTTCGACGAATCGGCGTTCGAGGAGGACTATGCCGCCGAGGGGGGTGACGGATACGACGACAACAGTTTCATGTCCGAGGACTTTGATCAGGAGCTGCCCGAGGACGATCTGTCGGAACCCGAATTCTTCGAGCCCGAGCCCGAGCCGGAACCGGAACCGGAAATGCAGGCACCGCCGGTGGAGGTGGAACCGGAGGAGAATCCCAACGCCTTCTATGGCTACGAAACCGGCGAATGGGCCGTGTTCTCTTTGTGTATCAAACACTTCGCCCAGCGGACCTTGGAAGAAAAGCGCAATCTGGTGTCGCTGTTGAAGCGCTACAACAAGTTCGTGGTCGGCGAAAACGCCGATGTCTGCGTGACCACTCGGGGCGACGCCATCATCGGCGTGTTCCACGAACCCGTTCAGGCGCTGCTGTTCGCCTCCAATTACATCAATGTGTTGAAAAACATCCAGGTGGAAGCCTTCGCGGCGATCCATTGGGGCACCGCCACCACCCGTACCGATCCGAGCACCGGCGAAACGGAGCTGGTCGGCGATTCCATCAGTCCGGCGGCCCGGTTGGAGCCCCTGGGGAGTCCGGGCGAAATCCTGGTGTTGGAAGAGCTGCATAGCCGCGTCGATGAAGAGAGCGATATGTTCAGCTTCAACAAGGTGGTGCGGAAATGGAAGCGGGCCGGGGATGCGGATGAAAATGCCGTGGATGCGGTCTGCTATCAGGTGTTGACCGCGCAATAAAAGATTTTACCGATTCGTCTCTGAATAAATAAAACCGCCAGATTGACCCGGCGGTTTTATTTTGTCTGCGGCAGATGGTTTGACTTATTTGTCGGCGTCGGACTTGGTGGTTTTTTTCATTTTCGACGTCGCTTTCTTCAAGCCGCTTTCGGCGGTATCAAAGGCTTTGTCGGCGGTGGGAATGACATAACGGTCGGACAACCGCATGCCGAGAGCAAAGCCGGCGCCGGCAACGACGGCCCCAATGGCCAAGGGAATAAGGGGCAGCATATTGAGTCTCCCTGAATTGTGCACATGATTCATGTGACCGACAGAATGGCAGGAATGGGCCGAAAAGTCATCAAGTCATCGACAGAAAATTAAAGTTTTCGTCTTGTTATATTGTAATAAAATGGCACTTGTTGTAAATGAGAATGATTATCGCCACGCTGAAGACATGATATTACTGTGTATCTATACTATTATGCTGCGTTGACACTCGGATTGTTTTTTGATTTATTGGGTTCATCCCACGTCGGGACCCGAGAAGGCTCGGTTTTGGCGTGGGTTCGAAACACATAGGAGATTTCGGTTATGGCGGTGGCTCAGGCAGGCGCGAAGACGGCGACGGGAATCGCCAAGGGCGGTATGGCGACCAAGGCAGGCGCGGCCGCCAAGACGGGCGCGGCCATGGCCAAGGGGGGGGCGGCGAAAGCCATGGCCAAGGGCGGCGCGGCGAAAGCGGCGGGCGCGGCGGCCGGTGCCAAGGGGGTCAGTGTCGGCCTCGGTCTCGGCCTGGGGGCCTGGGGCGCGGTGCTGCTGGTCGCGGCGGGCGCGGCGGCGGCTTACAGCTATCTGGCCAGTCGGCGGGATGAGCAAAAGCAGACCGATGCGGAACTCGAACTGGCGGATGCCCTGGGCGAGTTCTAGGACTGTATTGCTTTGGGGGGCGTACAGTATTAAACACTTATGTGTATTCCAAATAACGTGCCGAATCGGGCGCATCAGGAACTGAGGTAGAAACAATGGCTGTAGTCGTGACCCAAGAGGAAGGAACCAAGCCCCGATTCATGGCGGCGTTGAGCTATCTGGGCATTCTGTGTTTCGTGCCCCTGGTGATGAACCGGGATGACGAGTTCGTCTACTTCCATGCCAAACAGGGTTTGGTGATCTGGATGTGGGGCGTGCTGGCCCTGTTCGCCCTGCATATGCCGGGGGCGGGCAAATGGTTTTTCAGCTTCTCGGTCATGGCGGTGCTTGGATTTTCGCTGCTCGGTCTGGTGAGCGTGATGTTCAACAAGGCCTGGAACCTGCCGTTCATTGGTTATCTGGCTTCCAAGCTCTGAGACCTATCGGCAACAGACGGGTTTCGAAGGGCGTCTTCCCGCGGGTTGGACGCCCTTTGCGTTTGAATCCATTTGATATGGAGCGCCAAGCTCCGCTAAACAGGGACTCCGTCGATCATCTCTCGATGCAGGGCAGGCTGGTTACGATCCCATGAAAGACAAAATTGTCGAACAATGGCACTGGAATGCCGTCTATCTGTTGGCGGCGCTGTGCATGATCTTCATGACCCTGGCCGTCGCCGTGCAGCCGCTGTTCCTGCGCAACGTGCTTGGCATTCCGTTCGAATATGCCGGATCGATCAACGCCAGCGTTCAGGTGGTCACCGAGGTGCTCGATCTGTTGGTGATCGGCTATTTGGGGTTCTTGTCGGACCGCTTTGGGCGGGTGCCGATCATTGTCGGCGGGTTCCTGGTGGCCGCCATCGGCGCGCTGCTGGCCCCCTACAGCATGGTCATCGGCGAGGCCCTGGTCATCGGCGGACTGGCCGTGTATTTCCTGGCCCGCATCATCATGTCCATCGGATCGGGAGCGGTCTGGCCGCAACTGGCGACCCTGGTCGGCGATTTCACCACCTTCGAGAATCGGGCGCGGATGCTGTCCAACAGCGCCTTCATGATGGCCCTGGGTGGCACCCTGGTTTATGCGATTCTGATGCAGATTCCGCAGCATGCGGGCATCGGCGTGGTCATGCTGTTGACCGCAGCCATCGCCATTGCCGGGGCCTGGGTGGCGGGCAAGTGCCTGATCGACATCGCCCCGAAACTGAAGGAAGCCGAGGTGCCGTGGCGGCGCATTCGCAAGCTGATCGCGCGCGACCGGCGCCTGCAATTGTCCTTCGCCACCGCTTTTTTCGCCCGTAACGACATGGTCCTGGTGGGCCTGTTCGTGATGCTCTGGTTCATCTATTTCGCTGATCTGATGGGCATCAGCCAGGAAGACGCGGCGGCGCAGGCCGGCAAGTTGATTGGTTTCATCGGTCTGGTGACCTTGATTGTCATTCCGATTTGGGGCCAGATCATCCAGCGGGCCGGACGGATCACCTCCATCACCCTGGGCATGGCCATTTCCGGGGCCGGGTTCCTGAGCTTCAATTTCGTTGTTAATCCGTTCGATTGGCTGATCTATCTACCCGCTGCGCTGGTCGCCATCGGTCAGGCGGGATGCCTGGTCGCCCCGCAGGTGCTGACGGTGGATATCACGCCGCGAGAAATTCTCGGGTCGATGCTCGGCGCCTTTAATGTCATGGGGGCACTGGGTATTATCCTTTTTGTGCAAATTGGTGGATTTCTATTTGATTCCGTAGGGCCGCACGCCCCATTCGTCTTTACAGGTTTTGCCAACGTGGGTATCATGGCCTTCGCTTTGTGGGTCTCCCGTGTCAGCACGGATCGGCGCGTAGAAGAAAATACGGGTGCCGAGGAATCTGCCAGCCTTTGAAGTCCGGACGGGGATCGGGCTTCGGGGGCGTTTAGGTCGTGTGGACGTCAGCTTCCTCTTAAGGGGCGGCGGCACGCGGTTGAAGAATTTGACGGGGCCTGTCGCCCCCTGAAGGAGGACGTTTTATGCCGAGCATCATTACAGGTCTGTTGGCCTTGGCTTTGGGGCTGTGGAGCCTGACTATCTGGTGGTGGTCGGTGGTGGAATTCCTGCGCGGTTTCGTGCCCCTGGCGCTGATTGTGCTGGGCTTGGTTGCCCTGGCCGCCGGTGTCTCCGCGGTGCGGCAGGCCAAGGACGTCAATGACGAGGACCTTCTCGGCGTCGAGGAATAAGCATAAACCAAGAGACTTATGCCCCTGGACGGTCGGTGACCGGAGCCGCGGGACACAGGTGTTGAAGAGCTGGGGAATACCAAGTCATGGGCTTCGAGGATCCGATCTACGAGGACTACGATGTCGAACCGGAGGTGTGTTCGAAGGGTCTGAGGAAGTATTTTTTCGTCATTGCTACCGCCGCCATGTTGATCTTGATCGGCGTCTATTGGTACACCAACTACTACACCACCGGCAAAATGCCCGGTCTGCAAGGGATTTTCCAGGGTGGTCCGGTCGATGCCGCCATGGCGAACGGCAAGAAGACGGGGCCGCAGGCCCCGGTCAACGCAGCCTTTGCGCCGGTGGCGATGGGTGGTTTGCCGACCATGGAGCCCGATGGAACGATCATGGGCAACGGGATGCCAACCTTTACTCTTCCGTCGCCCGGTCCGACCAATCCGGCTCTCGGTGCGCCGTCCTGGTCGCCGACCCTCCCTGATCAGCGCCTGATGACCACGGCGGCAGGAGGCAAGTTCTCTCATGTGGTGGTGGGGATGCGTAATTCGGTCACCAACGTGACCATTCGCCGTCCGGGCGGCATCCTTCCCGGCAAGGCGGCGGCCGATCCCAATCCTGAACCCGCCATGCCGCGCTTCCAACTGCCGTTCAGCGGTCAGTCGCTGGAGAACGTCGGGTCCGGCGTGATCATTCGCAATGATGGCTATGTGGTCACAAACTACCACGTGGTGCGCGGCGCGGATTCGGTGTTCGTGACCGTGTTCGACAATGGTGGTACGGAGCGCTATCCGGCGGAAATCGTCAAACTCGATCAGTCGCTGGATCTGGCGTTGCTCAAGATTTCCCCCAAGGCTCCCCTGGTGGCGGCCATGCTGGGCGATTCGACGCAGGTCTCGGTGGCCGACGAAGTGGTCGCCATCGGCAGCCCGTTCGGCCTCGATCAGACGGTCAGCCGGGGCATTATTTCTGGTCAGCGTAATTCGCTGGTGATTGAAAACGTCACCCACAAGGACCTGTTGCAGACTGACGCAGCGATCAACCAGGGCAACTCCGGCGGGGCTTTGGTCAATGTGGACGGTGAAGTGATTGGCATCAACACCGCCATCTACACGCCCACCGGGGCATTCTCCGGGATCGGTTTCGCCATCCCGTCCAATCAGGTCAAAACATTCGTTCTGGAGGAAATCAATTTCCTCAATTCCGTAAATCCGGTGGCGCAGTTGTCTTTGAATGTGGCCCAGCGCGGGGGCGGACAGCCCAAATCCGGGCCGCCGATCCTCTCGAATCAACCGGCCCCGCATACGGATGGTCGGGAACAGATGAACTGCACCATCTGCCACGACATCATTCCAGCCAATCAGGCGGGCGGCGCGCCGGTGGGCAATGGCATGATGCCAGTGGCGGCACAACCGAAATCCGGGCCGCCGATCCTGGCCAACCAACCGGCCCCGCACACGGACGGCCGGGAGCAGATGAATTGCACCATTTGCCACGACATTATTCCGGCCAATCAGGCGGGCGGCGCGCCGGTGGCCTTTCCCATGATGACTGCGGCGGCGCAGCCCAAATCCGGGCCGCCGATTCGGGCCAACCAGCCGGCCCCGCATCGGGACGGCCGGGAGCAGATGAACTGCACCATCTGTCATGACATTTTGCCGATGGGCGGGGGACAGCAGGTCCGCGCCGCGCCGGTGGCCGCGCCGCAGGGCATGGCCGCGCCGACCATCACCGCCGGTATGCCCGCGCCGCACGCGGACGGCCGGGAAAAGATGGACTGCAAGATCTGTCATCAGATCGTTGCGGCGGGCGGTCTGCCGGTGGCGGCTCCCGCACCGGGGAACCAGAGCCCCTTCAGCTATGCCCAGGCCCCTAACAGTCTGGCCCGCAATGTGATTCAGGGCGGAAACGGCAATGGCCCGTGCGGCATGGCGGTGGCCCAGGGCAATGCGGCGGGCACGGCGGCGGCGCCCTGCCCGGGCGGCGGACAGGCCGGAGGGCCGCGCAACGGCTACGTGATTCTGGGCGCGGTGGTGCAGCCGGTCACTCAGGTAATTTCCCAAGCGCTCGGACATCCCGAGGGCAAGGGCGTGTTTGTGCCGGTGGTAGTCAAGGGATCGGCTGCCGACAAGGCCGGAATCAAGTCCGGCGACATCATTCTCAAGGCCGATGGGCGTCGGGTGTCCACGCCGCGCCAGTTGGCGGCCATTCTGCGCGACTTCCCGCGTGATCAGAAGGTTCGTATCAGCCTGGAACGCAATGGCAAGCGCAAGCGGGTCAATCTGATGATTGCGGCACCGGTCATGGGCAACGGCGTGGCCCAGGAGCCGATGACGGCGCAGCAACAGATGGCGCAACAAAACCAGCCGGGCACCGCGCAGCAACAGATGGCCCAGATGACTCCTCCGATGACGGCGGATCAGATGGCGGCCCGACTGGGGCAACCGCAGCAGCCCGCCCGGGTGCCGACGGAGTTCAACTGGCTGGGCATGGAAATCGAAGCCTTCATGCCGGCCAAGGGTGCCGTGGCCCCCAACGGACAGCCGATCAAGGGGGCGAGCATCGCCGAGGTGACGCCCATGTCGCGGGCCCAGAAGGGCGGCATCCTGGCCAACGATATCGTGCTCCAGGTGAACAACACCTGGGTGCCGACCGCCGAGGCCTTCAACGAAGCGATGACCAATGCGCAAGCCAATGGCAATGCCAAGCAGGTCATGCTGCGGGTCAACCGCGATGGCAGCGAATTCCTGGTCGTGGTCTAGACTGTTCCCGGGCGAAGAGTGGACGTGGCCAGTACCGGCCGACATGTGAAGTTTTATGGGGGATTCATGGCGGATCAGAACAATACCGGCGACAAGCAGGCCTGGGTGGATATCTACGACGTCTCCCCTTGGGCGAGCAAACAGCCTCCCTTGTCGCGCAGCGCCAATATCCCGAAATTGAGCCGTCGGCGCAGCGTTGCCGATTTGCCCGAGGGCACGGAAGGTCAGGAAAGCCCCTGGATCGAACAGCAGGCCGACGCGCCTGAAGCGGTCGAGGCGGAGCCCGCGCCACAGCCGACGGTGCCCGATACCCCGAATATGGATATTCCCTGGGTTTCCAGTGAACCACCCGCGACCGAAGAAGTTCCGGTTGCAGCCGTTGCCCCGCAAGAACGCGTGACCGAGGAATCGGACACCGAACAGGAAGAAGCAGACGCCGAGCAGGAAGAAGCGGTGGCGGAGGCGCTGGCCCCGGTGGAGCCGTCTGCCGAGGCCCCGGCTCCTGCGGTGCAGGCCCCCGCCCCTGCGGTGCAGGCTAAGGTCGTCGTCGAGCCGCGCCCCTATCCGATCCCGGAGCAACCGGAGACGCCGTCGGTCGACGTTGCCCCGGAAGAGATCGAGGAAGTAGAGCCGCAGGCGCAACCGGTCGAGTCGCAGGTGGACCCGGTGGCGGAAGCGCCGCAAGACGTGGTTGACGATGAAGACCGGACCGAAGACCCCGATGACAATGACGACGAGGTGACCATGGCTAAGGACATTCAGACGCAACCTGAAAGCGTTGAACCCTCCAAGCCCGAGGAAGAAACCGATATGGGGGACGAAATTGTCGCCCAGAGCGTCGCCAACCTGCGCAAGAAGTTGGCCGAGGATGTGGGCAACGACACCCTGCGCAAAATGATTTACGAGAAGGAAGGGGTGCTGCCCTCCGAGGGCAATCCCTGGCAAACAACGGAAGAAAGCGGTAATACCGCCAGTGGCAATTCAATCAATGAGGCACGAGCAATGACGACAGCAGGAGCGATTCCCGTCGAGGGGTTCATGGGTGGTGTGGTGAATTTGGCCCGCAATGGGGCCCTGACCACCTTCAATTTCACCAAGGGTGCGGTGACCGGCTTTGGAAGCAACCTGACCTACGGCGCGTCCGAATTGGTCAAGGACGGCAAGATGCTGGGTCTCGGCGTGGCTGGCCTGGGCATGACGGCCGGCACCGAGTTTGTCACCTGCCTGAAGGTGGGCGCGACGGAAATCGCCAAGGACTCCAAAGGTCTGGTGGGGAACGTGACGCATCTGTTCGCCAAGAAGAAAGCCGCTCCGGAAGCCGCGACGGCGGTCGCCCCCGAGGATGTGACAGTCGAAGAATCCACCACCGAGGACATCGTGGTCGATGCCTCGACGGAAGAAAGCGACGAAACAACGGCCTGAGTCGGCGCTGATTTGGCTTGCTAGATGCAAATGCGACACTTGTGCAATTCCCGTGTTGCGGCGTTCGGGGGTTCCCGGCATTATCCCGCCGGGCCAGTAAACGGTAAGTCAAACAGCCAGACGAAGGAGAGCCTTGATGAATACTGAGACCAGCCAGACCAGCGCAACCCCAGGCGCCCGCAAGCGGTTGCGCCTGGGAATCGACCTGGGAACCTCGCGCACGGCCATTATGTCGGACCGTGGGGCCAAAGCCATGGTCAGTTCCGTGGTCGGCTACCCGAAGGATATTGTCGGGGTGAAGCTGCTCGGTGCGCCTTATGTGGTGGGGGATCGGGCCATTGAGACCCGGTCCTATCTGGAACTGCGCTATCCGTTGGAAGACGGAGTGATCCGCGAGTTGGGCGAACGGGACATGGAGGTGGCCCGCCATCTGTTCACCCATGTGCTCAGTCTGGCGGCTCCGCAGGAAGGCGAAGAGGTCTGTGCCATCATCGGTGTGCCGGCCCGGGCCTCCCACGCCAACAAGGAACTGCTGCTCAGTCTGGCCCGCGAAGTGGTCGATACGGCGATGGTCGTTTCCGAGCCCTTCATGGTCGCCTTCGGTCAGGGCAAGCTGGTCAACTGTCTGGTCATCGACATCGGGGCGGGGACCATCGACATCTGCGCCCTGAAGGGCATGGTTCCGGCACCGGAAGATCAGATCACCATTCCCAAGGCGGGGAATTTCATCGACGAACGGCTTCAGGTGGCGATTCTCGATACCTATCCCGATGTGCAGATCAACGCCAATGTGGCGCGCGCGATCAAGGAGGCCCATTCCTTCGTCGGCAAGGCGGCGGGGCCGGTACAGGCCAATCTGCGGGTTGACGGCAAGCCGGTGACCCGCGATGTGACCGCAGCGATCAAGGCGGCTTGTGAATCCATCGTGCCCGATCTGCTGGAAGGCATCGAGACCCTGATTCGCAATTTCCCGCCGGAAGACCAGGCGACGGTGTTGAAAAACATCATCATTGCTGGCGGCGGGTGCCGCATTGGCGGGCTCGACAGCTACATCAAGAACCATCTGGCCGAATACGGTGAAGTCACAGTCACCTGCGTGCAGGACCCGGACTTCGATGGGGCGAGCGGGGCGCTGAGATTGGCCAAGGAGCTGCCGCCGGAATATTGGGGGCAACTCGGCGATATGGTCAGCGGCTGACAAGACGTCATAAACAGGTTATAGACCCTTGTAGGAGACTCCTATTGGGTGGGCTGGGCCCGGCGAAAGGTTCTGAACAAGAATGGCGACACTGCTGATATACCTGTTCCT
The DNA here is from genome assembly GCF_054657015.1 of Magnetospira thiophila. Taxonomy (NCBI): domain Bacteria; kingdom Pseudomonadati; phylum Pseudomonadota; class Alphaproteobacteria; order Rhodospirillales; family Thalassospiraceae; genus Magnetospira; species Magnetospira thiophila. The sequence continues at coordinate 809,984 of NZ_BAAHXF010000001.1, read as the reverse complement.
CGTGGTGGGGATCGTGCTGTTCGCCAGCCAGAATCTGGACATGGTGCAGGTGCACCTGATCGCCGGGAATCCAGTTGAGGTGCCGTTGATCGTCGTCATTGGGCTGTCCTTTTTCATTGGGTTCGTGACGGCGATTTTCAGTGTCATCATCCGCACGTTGCGGGATCGGTCGAAGCAAAGTCGCTATACGCGGCCACCGTCGCCGCCCCAAATTCGCAGGATGTAAAGCGGGACGACGGAACGAAGACGGCAAGCAAGAGGCAGGGCGAAGACAATGCGTTACGAAAAATGTGTGACCTGTTCCAAGACCGTGGGTTGGGTCGGTCTCATCACCAACAGTCTGCTGATGGTGATGAAGTTGTTCATCGGCCTGATTTCCGGTTCTCAGGCGATGGTCGCCGACGCCATGTATTCGGCCAAGGACCTGATCAGTTCGGTGCTGGTCATCATCGGCATGACCGTCTCCACCAAGCCGCTTGACGAGGAACATCCCTACGGTCACGGCAAGGTCGAGTTCATCCTGTCGTTCGCCATTTCCGTCGTCTTCATGATCGTCACCGGCTATCTGCTGGTCCATGCCATCAGCACCCTGCTGATCACCGACAACCACCGGGCCCCGCACATGATCGCCCTGTGGGCGGCGCTGCTCTCGGTGGCGGTCAACGTGTTCATGTATTACTACTCCCGTTGCGTCTCCATTGAATCCAACAGCCCCATGGTGCGGACGCTGGCCAAGCATCACCACGCCGACGCCACGGCCTCGGCTGGTGTGGCGGCGGGCATCGTCGGCGCCCATTACCTGAACATGCCGTGGATTGATCCGATGATCGCGGTCATCGAGACCATCCACCTGCTCTATCTGGGCGGCGATGTGTTCTGGGATTCCTTCAAGGGTCTGATGGATCGCAGCCTGTCGCCGAAAGCCCGCGAAGGGCTGGAGAAGCTGATCGCCACGACCGACGGCGTGCAGGACGTGCGCTACCTGCGGTCGCGCCGGGTGGGCCAGGAAATCTGGGCCGAGATCGTCATCGGCGTTGATCCGGAAATCACCATCGACGAAGCCTATGACATCTGCGATGCGGTGAAACGGCGGATTCTGCACCGGGTTTCCCATGTGGGCCATCTGACGGTCAATGCGGAAACCGGCGAGGTTAGCGAGGAGCTGCGCCTGGCCTGGGAGAAAGACCATCCGGGCATGGTGACCGCCCAGGAGGGTTAAGCGGGTGGCCACCTTCGTCGCCCTGGTTATCTTCCTCAGCGTCTTCGTGGTCATTTTCCGTGGCGTGATGGATCGCCATTCGGCGGTGCTCTATGGCGCGGCGGCGATGATCGTGATTGGTGAATTGTCCGGCTTCTATGGCTTTTCGCAGGCCATCGACTCCATCTATTTTGAAACCCTGGCCCTGATCTTCGGCATGAGCGCCATTTCGTCGCTGCTCGCCCGATCCGGGGTGTTCGCCCATTTGGCCGACCGGGCGGCGCGACATTCCGGGGGCAACGCCCTGTGGGTGCTGCTGGTGTTCAGTTTGCTCACCTATGTTCTGTCGCTGGCCATCAACAATCTGGCGACCATGGTGGTGCTGCTGCCGGTGACCCTGGCCACCTGCCGCCGCATGAAGATCAATCCGATTCCGGTGCTGATCGCCGAGATCGTCTCGTCCAACCTGGGCGGGGCCTCGACCATGGTCGGCGATTTCCCCAACATGATCATCGCCTCGGTGGCGCGGCTGAGTTTCCAGGATTTTATCGGCGGCATGATGGTGCCCTGTCTGGTTTTACTCACTGCGGCGCTGATGTTTTTCAATTCACGACGTCATGAATTGCGCGTGCCGACGCCCGCTTCCGCCCTAGAGGACAAGCCGGAGATCGACGATTGGCAGTTGCCGAAACTGGATGAGTTCCGCCTGCGGCTGGGACTGATCACCCTGGGCGCGGCGATCATCGGATTTCTGCTCGCCGACGCGCTGCAAATCCGGCCCGGCTGGATTGCCCTGGCGGCAGGTGCGGTAGCGGTGGCCGGGGCGCGCTTCGGCAATGGCGAGATCTTCGAGGCCTGCGGCGGCAGTGACGTGCAGTTCTTCGCCGGGCTGTTCATCCTGGTCGGCGGGCTTGTTGCTACCGGAGTCCCCGACATATTTGCCCAAGCCATCGTGGCGGTGGCCGGAGACAACGAAGGTCTGCGCCTGTTGGCGATGATGTGGATCGCCGCCGGGGCGACGGTCTTCCTGAACGCCGGACCGTCGACGGCGCTGTTCGTCTCGCTGGTTCCGGGGCTGGTCATGGATGTGCAGGACCCCAATGTCTGGTGGGCGCTGTCGCTCGGGGTGCAGGCCGGATCGTCGGCGGCGCTGACCGGGGCCACGGCGGGGGCGCTCGCGGCGACCCAGTTGAGCGCCTATCTGCGCAGCCATCCGGAAATGCGGGCCACCATGCCCGAGGGGGCAACCCTGGATTTCCGCGAATTTCTCCGCTGGGGATTGCCGTTGATGGGGATCTTCCTGGCGTTGTCGTCCCTTTACGTACTGCTGATCATATGATACCAACAACAGCATCGGAGTGGCAGGCCGGGAAGGGCGAATCCCTTGGGAAATGTGGGTTTTTAAGCCCCATGAAGGGAAAGGCCGGACCGGCTTGTGTCTGCGTGAAAATCCGGTCAGCGGGACCGAATAAAACCGACGGGTTTGCGGAATGATCGAAACCGACGAATTAAGCGGCCACATGGCCCGCAATACGATTCTCTTTTGTACGCGAGAGTGGCGAATTCCCACCCTGGTCCTGGCGACTTTGGTGCTTTTGACTTTTGGTTGGGGTTTTTATTTGCTGTCTAGTTACTCGGAGGATGATTTCTACGAGAGCTATGCTGAAACCTCGGTGACCAACTTCCTGTTCCGGGATGTGGCGAGCCCCGACCTGCAACGGCTGTATCAGACGGTGCCGCCGGCGGTGGTTGGGGTCGGCAGCGGCACCATCAACCAGTCGGTGACCGCTTCGGGCGTGCTGGTTGGGCCGGGGGGCTACGTGGTGACGGCATTGCATGCAGTGGCCAATCAGGAAAGCATCCGGGTCTATGTGCGGACGCCGACCGGTCCGAAGCAGTACGAGGCGCAGGTGGTGAAGTCCGAACCGACGCACGATATCGCCCTGCTCAAGCTGCTGACCAACGACCGTTTCATGTTTTTCGAACTGGCCGATACCCAGCAGCCGTTACCGATTGATGTCTATGCCTTCGGTCACGGCAGTTCGGGCAACGCCATCGTCAAGGCCGGGACGATCATTGCGCAGCAGGAAGCGGTGACCGTGGGCAACGCCGGAATCTCCCATCTGATCCGCACCGATGCGGTTTATTCCTGGGAACAGACCGGGGGGCCGCTGGTTGACAGGTCGGGCAAACTGGTCGGCATCAACGTGGCCTTGCAGGACGGGACCGGCAATTTGATCGGTTATGCGGTGCCGGCGCATGTGATCGCGGCGCACTTCCAGGACGTGGTGCCGTTCAAGATCAATGGCAAGGTGGCGGAAATCCCCGTCACCCTGCCCACCGACAAGCAAATGGCGCATAATGTCGCCGTGCCGCCGATCAGCGGTCTGGGCTCCGGCGGGGCTTCCGCCTGGTGGGCCAAGGCGCGCATGCTGGTCGGCACCCAGAACGGCGCGCCGCAGGCTCTCAACGTGGCCATGGGCCAACCGACCGCACAGATGGGGCAGGGCGCGCCACCGCATCCAGATGGACCGCTGGTCCATTTGGCCGATACATTCATTGATACTGATCACCTCCTCTCCGGCAGAATTGCCGGACTTCCTTTGGCGGATATCGCCGGTTTATCCCTTTTAGCTGTTATTTCTGGAATCCTGGGCGGCATGATGACCATGGGCGGCGGCGTTTTGCAGGTCGCGGGCATGATGGTGTTTTTTGGCTACGGCATGTATTTGATTCGTCCGGTGGCCTATTTGACCAATATTTTCGTGTATGGGGCGGCGGCTTACCGCAATTCGAAAACCGACCTGATCATGTGGTCCAAGGTGCGCAAGCTGACCCCCTGGGCGGTCATTGGCGTGGCTCTGGGCTACTTCCTCGGCAATTACGCCGGGGACACCCTGGTCAAGGCGCTGCTCGGCGGGTTTGCCCTGTTGATGACCTTCAAGGCGTTGCAGGAGATCTTTTTCGACGATGGCGATCAAATCGTGCTGCGCCGTCGCCGTCGAAAGGGGGCCAACCACCTGGACGACGAAGACATGGACATGATGTTCGGCGAGCAGGCCGAGGACGAAAAAAACGAGCGCAAGCTGTCGTTGGGATTGGCCATGGCGCTGGGACTGCCCATGGGCCTGATCAGCGGTATTCTGGGCATCAGCGGCGGTGTTGTCGAAGTGCCGCTGCAACGCTATCTGGGCCGGGTGACTCTGCAAAATGCCATCGCCAATTCGTCGGTGCTGGTTTTCTGGGCCTCGGTCAGTGGCGCGACGGTCGCCTTCGCCCATGGCATCAACAGTGGCCTAATCGACTGGAACGCCCCGATTACCCTGGCTCTGGTGATGATTCCCGGGGCCTTCATCGGCGGCTGGATTGGGGCCCGCCTGATGCGCAAGCTGCCGGTGGTCGTGCTCAAGGGGGGCTACGCCCTGGTCATGCTGGCGATTGCCACCAAACTTCTGTTCCTTAACTGAGCGCCGGACGGGAAACACCATGCAGGTCAAACGCAGTCTGATCCTCGGCGGGGCTTCCATGGCTCTGTTCGCCGTGCTGGTGCTGGTGGGATTCGCCACCCATGACCTGTGGAAGGACGGAATCGGCAATACCCGGGCCAAACGTCCGCCGCTGGCCCAGGAGGCCCTGGCCCCCTCCATTTCGGCGCTGCCCGGCGAGACCGGCGGCATGCCGCGTTTTCAGATCGACCCCGATCCGCAGCCGCAGGCGCAATCGCAAACGGCGGCCTTTCCGTTGGACCCGCAGCCCTTCGCCAATGTGCAGCCGTCGCCGATCGTGCCGCAGCTCGCCGTGCCCGAACAGCCCCCGCAGGCCGCCGCCGAGCCCGCACAGGGCGGGCCGCAGCCCTGGCAACGCCGGACCACGGCGGGCGGCGCGGCCCTGCAAGGGGACGTGCGACCGACCCAGATGGTCGATGCGGGGCAGCCCACGGTGCCCAATTACCTGCCGCAGAACGTCCTGCCCTACGAGGTGCACTGGCAGGGGCTCGATGCCCGGCAGTTCACCACGGAACTGGCCCGCAAGCTGCAATTTCCCATGTGGATGGAAGGGCTGCTGGTTGGCGAGGTGACCATGAATGCCGCCGCCTCGGGCATGCTGGGCGGTGACGTGATCGTGCAGTTGGAAGACACCCCGATCACCAATCTGGTCGAGCTTCATGACCAGAGCCGTATTCTGGAAAAGAAGAAAAGCGTCAAGATCTCGGTCTTTCGCAAGCGCAAGAAAATGGTCGGCAACGAATATGCCATGCGCCGCTTGACCTTTGTCATGCACGGCAATCCGACGGTCGGACTGGCCCAGCTCGAAGGGGCGCCGATGATCATGCCCGGCGACCCGCGCCCGCACAGCTATCGCGGTCCCTGCACGGACTGTCACAATATCGGTTCGGGATTCGAGTTGACCCCCGACCCCGATCTGATAACATTGCCGCCGCCGCCGATATTGCAGGATGTGGCGCTGCGCAAGGCGCAGCCGCACGAGGACCGCGGTCCCTGTGAGGCCTGCCACGTCATTCAATAGGTATCGTTTTATCTGATCACGAACGCCGGAAGAGGAACACATGGGCCAGCATCTTGACCTCATGGATACGTTGGGTTTGTACGCACAGCAGACGATGATTGTTTTGCAGCGCATTAGCGGGAACATGGTGGGCGGCTTCCAGTCCGTGTTCAGCATCTCCGACGATGCCAAGGCGAATTTCTACCGCGACAAGGGCATCGCGGCGGCCAAGAAGGGGCAGTACGACCGCGCGGTGGTGCTGCTGGATGCGGTCCATGAGCAACATCCGGACGATTTCGAGGCGATGCTGTTTCTCGGCGTGGCCTGCCTGAAAACCGGGCAAATGGAACGCGGCATCAAGCTGTTGGAGCAGGCCCACGCCTCCGGGCAGGATCGTGCCAAGACGGCGGCGACCCTGGGCGTCGCCTATGCCCGGGTGGAGAACTTCGCCAAGGCCATTCCGCTGCTGCGTGAGGCGCTTGAAAATGCGCCGAAAAACTTTAACATCATCTATCGTTTGGGGTTGGCGTTGGATAATCAGGGCCAGCACGATGCGGCCATTGAGCAGTTCAACGCGGCCCTGGAGCTGAACGGGACGGACCCGAAGGTGCATCGCGCGATTGCCTTTGCTTACGAGCAGAAGGGCGACCACGAAACCGCCGTGGCGCACTTCAAGAAGGCCAGCGATCTGGAAGAAGAGTAGGCAATATGAGGCGTCAGGCAGGTCATGGCTAAGTATTCCTTCAAGCCGGAAGGCGTCGGCAACGGCCCGGGGCATCAAGCCCGGGTCTCCGAAAACATTCTGGCCCAGCTCTATCACAAGGAATTGGATCCGCCGTTTCGGGCACCGCCGGTGCGCGGAGTTCGGTTCGCCGCCATTTTTTCGGTGATTTCGCTGATCCTGTTCTCCGCGACGTTGTTCTATAAGTTCAACAACTTCATCTTGTTGCGCGAAGAGGTCTACACCAAGGCCGGCAACCTGCAAGGGGCCTTGCAACGTCGGCAGAACCTGTTCGGCAATCTGGTCAAGTTGACCCTGAACCACGCGGCGCTCGAACATTCCATCTTCTTTCATACCTCCGACACGCGGACTAATCTGATCAAGAAAAGCACCCTGCCCGATGCGCTGGCCGAAAAGATTCTGCAAGGGGCCCCCTCGGCTCCCGATGGCGGACTGGGCGGCGATTGGGACAAGGTTTTGCAAACGCTCAATGGCGGCAACGATATTCAGTCTTCGCTTGGCAGGCTATTGGCGGTAGTGGAGCAATATCCAGACGTCAAATCGTCGGAAACCTATCGTCAGGCCATGACCTCGCTGGTCGAGCTGGAAGACCGAATCGCCGAGCGACGGAATGAACTCCATCTCGCGCTGCGCGATTACAATATCAACGTGTCCAAGTTTCCCTGGTATCTGCTCGCCAAGATGACCGACTTTAAGCGAATCGAGTACTTCAGTTCCACGGAAAGTGCCGTGGCGCCAGTGATCACGCCGACAATATTTCAAAATCTGATGCCCGAAAACGAGGATGAGAAGAAATGATTTGGAGTTCCCTGACCAGGGGAGGCATACTCCTGTCGGTGGTCTCCGAGGCTGCGCGCCTGTGGGATATGGCGAGCCGCGACATCAAACCGGCGCGGATTTATTCGAGCCAGGAAACCGCGAAACTGTTGGGTACCGACCGAAAGACCGTATTGCGCCTGATTCACGATAAGAAGATCATGGCGAAACTACTCGAAGGCAACTACCAGATCCTTGGCCAAAACATCATAGAATATTTGAACAAATGACCACAGCAAGCTGTAGAAAATGCCGCGATGAAGTCATCTGGTGGGCATTCTTCATCAATATCGGGCAGACCACCTACAAGGGCGTGCTCGGGGCTCTGAGCGGCAGCGCCGCGCTGATCGCCGACGCCATGCATTCCGGTGCCGATGTGGTGGCGACCATGGTCACCATGTTCAGCGTCAAGGTGTCCGACAAGCCGGCCGATGATCATTATCCCTTCGGCTATGGCAATATTCAGTTCATCGCCTCGTCCATCGTTGGCCTGATCCTGTTCTTCGGGGCCATGTACCTGATGTACGATTCGACCATGCAGATCATCGCCGGAAACACCGAATCCCCCAGTGCGTTTGCCGTGCTCGGGGCGATTGTCTCCATCGCCACCAATGAATTGATGTTCCGCTATCAGAATTGCGTCGGTCGACAGAACAACAGTCCGGCCATCATCGCCAATGCCTGGGACAACCGGTCCGATGCCTTGTCGTCGGTCGCGGTGTTGATCGGCATTGTCGCGGCAGTGGCGGGGTTCCCCATTGCCGACCGTCTGGCCGCCATCGGCGTCGGGATCCTGGTGGCCAAGATCGGTATCGAATTGAACGTCGATGCCATCGGCGGCCTGATGGACTCCTCGGTGGAAAACGATGTGCTGGTTGACGCCTACCACATCGCCAAGGAATCCCAGCATGTGCATGGGGTTCATTACATCCGGGGCCGGAACGTGGGCGAGGATGTGCATCTGGACATCAATATCTACGTGGATGCGGACCTGAAGGTTTTCGAAAGCGATCTCATCGCCGACGGCATTCGGCGCAAGATCGAAGCGGAAGTGGACCATGTGCGCGACGTGCATGTGGGCGTGACGCCGGTCCGGGTCGCCGCCTGATCCCCGTGCCGGAGACCGGCACGGCCGTTCGGGGGAAATAGAGAGGACAAGGCGGGCATGAAAATCGAAAACTGGATCTTTTTGGCGGGACTGCTGATCATTCTCGGCATTGCTACGGCGGCGATGCTGCCCGAGCATCTGTGGGAAGACGACATGCATCAGTTTGAAATGTCGGCCGGCAAGGCGCTGTCTATTGGTCCAGGGGGATTGCCGGGAATTCAGGGCAATGTGATCGATTCCAATCATAAGCCCGGCCCGAACCCGCAGCCGGTACCGCCCGCCGTCGGTCCCCTGGGGCCGCCGACCGGGCAGACCGCCCTTTGGGGGCCGGAATCGGGCTCCATTACCATGCCCGGGAGCGTCGCCGCGCAAAATGTCGCCAATTTGCCCTTTGTTTCGACTCCTCAGGCCACCGCGCAGTCACAATTAGGCCAAAACGGACTCGTTCCGTTCAAGGCGGCCAATACAGTCCGCTATCAGGGACGGGTGGAACGCATCATGCACCGGGGAGCCGCAGGGACTCCCGGCAACGGCTGGGGCCAGATGCACATCTGGGTCGCCGATGGGGTCAATCCGGTTCAGGAAGTCTCGGTCGCTCCGGACTGGTGGGCCATTCATCTGGGATGCAATGTTCAGCAGGGGGATTTCGTCAAGGGAATCGCCTTTCAGTTCGATCAGCGGCAGGAGACCTTCATCTATGCCAAGACCCTGGTGCTGAACGGCAGGCTGTGCCAAATGCGTAATGACGAAGGTTTCGCCATCTGGTCCAACCAGCTCAGGTGAGGGCAGACGGGGTGATGGACCGATTGCGCAAATTCCGGGCCCTGGTGGGCGCGAAGTTCAGCGGCAAGATTGCCGTGATGGTCATGATTGGCCTCATCGCGGGTGGCATCATTTGGGAATATTCGCATCTCAGCGTCCATGGCCTGGCCTCCCCCGAAACGACCCGGGTGCTGCGTTCCCACTTCATGGGCCGCCTCGATGGTCCAACGACCCCGACGATCATCGGGACCTTCAAGAAAATGGTCGCTCCGGAACCCGGGTATCAATTGATGTCCATCAAGCGCATTCCCCGCATCAAGCCGACACAGCCCATGCCGCATCCCTATGTGGGCGCTTGCACCGACTGTCATCTTTACGAGGGCGGGCCGGGGCCGGGCACCCAATACAAGACGCCGGTAGGGGCGCTGCTCGAAGAAATGTCCAAGGTGCGCAAGCTGGGCCCGCCGCTGCGTCCGGATTCCCAGATGCCCCATCCCCCGGCTGGTCGCTGTATCAAATGCCACGACATCGTTGTCGAGGTGCCGGTCAACAACGCCGACAGCGCCTTCGCCTGGCAACTGCCCGGATTCCAGTAAGCGGCCAAAGCCTGGGCCATACATGCGCATTCCGATGAAACCGGCCACTGATTCCGACGGAAAGCGGCCACCCATTCCGATCCAAAACGGCCACTTTATCCTGGGCTCGTTTTTGGCGGCGTGATCGACGCCGTTGGGTAATTTGTTGATGTCATTTTCCTTAGGTCTGGTCAATGGTTTTGGCGGCCATGGTCTTTCGCATTGAGGGTCCGTCGAGATCGAGCCTGTGGGCGTTGTGGACGATACGATCGAGGATGGCGTCGGCGAAGGTGGGCTCGCCGATGACGTCGTGCCACTTATCGACGGGCAGTTGGCTGGTGATCAGGATCGAGGCGTTTTGGTAACGCTCTTCGACGATTTCCATAAGATCGCGGCGCTGATCAGCGTTGAGTTTTTCCGGGCCCCAATCGTCGAGGATCAGCACGTTTGGTTTTGTCAGGGCGCGAAACAAACGCGGGTAACGGCCATCGGCGCGACCCATTTCCAATTCGGAGAACATTCGGGGCAGGCGTTTGTAGAGGACGGAATAATCATCTCTGCAAGCTTTTTGACCCAAGGCGCAAGCGAGCCATGATTTGCCGATACCGCATGGACCCGTAATGATCAGGTTCTGTTTTTGGGCGATCCATTTCCCCTGGGCCAGTTGCTGGAACAGGGATTTATCGAGACGCCTGGGGCTGCGGTAATCGACGTTCTCGACTGAGGCCCCGGCGTGGCGCAGGCGGGCGTTTCTTAAACGGTAGGTCAATCGGCGGTCGTCACGGACGGCTTCTTCACGATCAAGAAGCAGAGCCAGCCATTGATCATGAGCCAGATCTTCGGCTTGGGGGTTGTCTCTGAGGTCGGCGAAGGCCTGAGCCATACCGGTCAGCTTGAGGAGCTTCAGTTGGTCGTGAGTGGGGTGTTGCAACATGGTTGTTTTCCTCCTTAATGAAAATATCCGGAACCCCGGATGTTGGGATGATCGATGGCGGGACCGTTCTCAGCCTGTTTCGTTTTGCAATCCTCAAGCCTGTTCTTGAGGATGGAATTGACGGAAGAATAGGAATGGGCGCCGATCTCAAGCGCTCTTTCGCAAGCCGCCTCCAGGCGTTCCGGCCCATGAACCTTGGCCAGGCGGAGGATGCCGATAGCGGAACGAAAGCCCTGTTCCGGGTGTGGCTTGCGGCGCAGAATAATGTCAACGAGGGCTTCCGTGTTGGCCCCTTGGGCGGTAGCCATGCGGCGGATTTTCTCCGGCGTCCAACTGGCGTATCGTCGGTGTGATGACGGCATGTGTTCCGGGACCGTGGTATGACGCCGATTGCCGGGGCCGCGCATATGGACGGCGACACGCTTGCCTTTATGGAATATCTCGACACTGCGTTCCGTGATGCGAGCCCACAGGGTTTGTTTGACCAACGCATGCGGGACCGAGTAAAAATGCTTGCCCACTTCCACATGGTAATCGATGCCGGCGCGTCGCTGTTTCCATTCGGCGTATTCGAAGGGCTCGGCGGGCAAGGCTTTGAGGGCCGGGCGGTCCAGTTCTTCGAACAGTTGCCGCCGGGACGCATCCAGATGCTTGCTGACCCGCCTATTCAGAACCTCAAGCTGTTCACGGATTGCCTGATTGAGTTCGGCCAGGGAGAAGAAACGGCGATTGCGCAGGCGGGCCAGAACCCAGCGCTCGACCACCTGAACGCCGACTTCCACCTTCGCCTTATCCCTTGGTTTTTAGGGCCTGGCGGGAATGACCGCCGTACCGTAATGGTTCGCCAGATCGGCGTAGGTCCGATTAACCTCGGGATCATAAATGCAGGATTTGATGACACCGGACTTGAGGTTGTCGGGAACGATCTGCTTGGGAACGCCGCCGAAAAAACTGAAGGCGCGGCTGTGCGAACCGATCCAATCAGGCAGCGCCTGGCTCCAAGTGGCCTCGGCGTAGGTGTAACTGGAGGCTCCCAGGGTGGCGACGAAGATCTGGGCCTCGTGGACCTCGCCGGTCAAGCCGTCAATCACTTCCACGGTTTGACCGGCGTAATCGACAAACAGCTTCTCACCGGCCACATGGTTCTGGCGCATGGTCGGGTTCAGCTTACCCCGCCAGTCCCGGTAAAGATCACAGAACCGGCTGTAACCGTAACCCTCTGGATGCCGCGCCCGGTATTCCTCCCACAAAAGGGCCAGGGTCACGCCGGGCTTCTTTTTCTCCCGGTGCAGCGACGGCCAATCGGGCGGAAGTGGGCGTTCCCTCGTTCGAACCCGCAAGGGCGGAAACAATAGCTGCTCCAGCCCTTCCTCCGAAAGGTCCCCGGGTAAGGGCCAATTCAACCCCGCTTGTTTGGCCCGGGCGATATAATCCCCGACCGTTGTACGGCCAATATTCAAACTGACGGCGATCCGCCGCCTCGACAGGCCCTCGGCATGCAGCCTCAAAACGTCGCGAATCTTGCGCATGGGCAACCTCTCCCTGGGCATCTCCGCTCCTTCCCAAAAGGTGCGAAGGTAACCCTCAAAAGATCACCCAACGAGGTCGATCACAGGCCAGACAAAAGTGGCCGCTTTGCGTCGGAATCGGTGGCCGGATTAAATCGGAATCAGTGGCCGCTTTGGATCGGAATCAGTGGCCGCTTTGCGTCGGAATGCGCACCATACAGATTGCCCGTGTGAAAACGTCCTCTTCCGTATATCCTATGGGGCCAATGTGACGGGTTCCAAGTCCGTGCGATCCACGACCAAAGGGGGGAGGAGATGGCTGACCTGACGACGACCTACATGGGATTACAGTTGGACAATCCGCTGGTTGTTTCAAGCTCCGGCATCACCGGGCAAGTGTCTGGAATCGAGCGCTGTGCCGATGCGGGAGCCGGGGCGGTGGTGCTCAAGTCCATGTTCGAGGAGCTTATCCTCGCGGCGTCGAAGGACCTGGACAAGTCGTTGATTTTCTCCGGGGCGGGACGTCCGGAGGTCTACGATTACGTCGATATCGGCAAGAGTCTGGGACCCATGGCCTACCTGGAATTCATCGAAAAGGTGCGCAGGCAAGTTTCCCTGCCGGTGATCGCCAGCATCAACTGCGTTTCGCCGAAACAATGGGTTTCTTACGCGCGCAGCATCGAGTCCGCCGGGGCGGATGCCCTGGAACTCAACATTTCCTATTTTCCCTTGGACGAGGAAGAGGATTCCCGCGACATCGAGGCGCGATATGTGCAAATCGTGCGTGAGGTCATCGGCAAGGTGTCGATTCCGGTGGCGGTCAAGATCGGCTCCCACTTCACCTCTCCGTTGCGCGTGATGCGGGACGTGGTTGCGGCGGGGGCCAAGGCGCTGGTGCTGTTCAATCGCTACCACACGGTGGATGTGGACCTGGGCAGCAAGCGTCTGGTCTCCGCCGTCAAGTTCAGTTCCCCGTCGGAACAGAACCTGCCGTTACGCTGGGTGGGATTGGCCGCCGAGCGGCTGGATTGCCATATCGCCGCCTCCACCGGGATTTCCGATACCGAAAGCGTCCTCAAGATGCTGATGGTCGGGGCCACGGTCACCCAGGTCTGTTCGACCCTCTACAGGAACGGCCCGAAGTATCTGTCGGAGCTCAGGAGCGGGCTTTCCGCGTGGCTGGATGAGGAGGGCCATGCCAGCGTCGACGAGATCAGGGGGTTGGCCCTGCGGAATGCCGAGGACGGCGAGAAAGGCCTGCTGACCCGCCTGCAATATATCAAGAACCTCGAAGAGGCGACCAGTTCCTACGAGTTCTGATCCGCCTTGGCGCAGTGGCTGGCCGACGAACAGGAACAAGGGCCGCCGCAGCCGCCCCCTTCCTCCTTGGGCGGGCCGAACTCCGGGTGCTTCAGGGCGTAGTTGCGGGACACCTGCTGGACGAAAATCCATCCCGACAGCAAACCCCCAATACCCAAAATGGCGATCAGATAATCGGTCACCCGTGGCTCCTTTCGTTGCGCCTCAGTGACTGCCGCCCAGTCCGGCAAAGCCCATGAAGGTCAGCGACAAGATCCCGCCCAGCATCAGGCTCAGGGCGGCTCCCTGCACGATATTCGGCACCTCGGACAGTTCGAACTGCTCGCGCAACCCGGCCATCAGGGAAATGGCCAGGGTGAACCCGGCCCCCGCGCCCAGGGCATAGACTAGCGATTGAAGGAAGTCATATTCCTTGAAGGTCTGAAACAGCGCCAGACCGAGGATGGCGCAGTTGGTGGTGATGAGCGGCAGAAAGATTCCCAGAGCCCTAAACAGGGTGGGGGAATACTTCTTCAGGATCATCTCGACCAACTGAACCACCGAGGCGATGACGGTGATATAAGCAATCAGGCGCAGAAATTCGATGCCGAGATTGGTCAGCAGGAGATTGATTCCGTAGGCGCAAACCGAACTGACCAGCATCACGAAGCAGGTAGCCAAGCCCATCGGCACCGCCGTATTCAGCTTGGCCGATACCCCCAGGAAAGGACACAGTCCCAGAAACAGCGCCAGCACGAAGTTGTTGATCAACGCCGCATTGAGAAAAATGAACGACAGGCTTTCAGCTTGCATGGGACACTCCCATCTCTGTGTTCCGCTTGGCCAGACGCTGATTGATCGCGTTGAACAGCACCAGCCACAGACCGAGAACGATGAAGCCGCCCGCCGGGAGGATCATGACCACCCAGGGCTCGAAGCGCGGTCCGAACAGGTCAATGCCGAACAGCGACCCGGCCCCGAGCACCTCGCGGACCACCCCCAGACACAACAGGGCGATGGTGAAGCCCAGCCCCATGCCCAGGGCATTGACCACGGTCTTGGGAATTTTATGTTTCGAGGCAAAGGCTTCGGCGCGACCGAGGATGATGCAGTTGACCACGATCAACTGGATGAATGCCCCCAGTGCGTTATACAGATCCAGCGAGATGGCCTGAATCAGATAGTCGACGATGGTGACGAAGGTGGCGATAATGATGATGTAGGTGGCAATCCGCACCTGCCGGGGAATCACGTTGCGCAACAGCGACACCAGCATGCCTGAGGCGACCAGCACGAAGGTCGTCGCCAACCCCATGGCCAGGGCGTTAATCGCCGAATTGCTGACCGCCAGAACCGGACACATGCCCAGGAGCATGACGAAAACCGGATTTTCACGCCACAGCCCCTCGGTGAAAACGCTCAGGGTAATCGTCTCGTCTTGTTTCCGTTTCATGGGACTGTCTTTCTCAGGGGAGGGACCCGGCTCCGGTGGGGGGCGGGGGACCCTGGCGTAAAACATCCAGATGGCGGACCAATTGCGGCAACAGCGCCTGGGCCGATCCGTTGAGCGCCTTGCCGACGGCGCGAGAAGAGATGGTGGCTCCGGAAATGGCGTCGATCTGCCAATCGTGCCATTTGGACCCGCTCTTGACCGTGACGATGGCGTTTTCCAGGGCGGTCCGTTCGTCGTTGAGGGTGGCGTCGAGACTCTCGAAATTCTTCTGGAATTTGAGGTCGGTCTTGATCTTGTCGCCGAGGCCGGGGGTCTCGGCCATTTTGAGAATGCGAATGCCGCGGATACATTCGCATTCGGGGTCGTAGCCGTACAGGAGGGTGATGATATCGGCATAGCCCTGGGCCGCGGCCTTGGCGGCAATGCCGAGCAACTGCCCATCCGCATCGTATCCGGCATAGATCAGGGTGCCGTCCCTGCCGTCCTCGAAGGGAAAGACGCCCTTGTCCGAAACCACGAACTTGCGCTGTTCGACGGCGCCGGGGACAACCTGGAAAATGGATTGCTCGATGGCGACGCGCTGGTTTTCCGCGATATAGGGGCGGGTCAATTGGAAGACCAGCACGATCAAAAAACCGGATAGAGTGGCCACACCCCCCAGCGCCACGATCAACGGAAACGGCGAGGTGTTGGGGCGGGGACTGTCGGGGCTCGGCTGGGTCATGGGATCAGCCCTCCCCTGCTTCAGGTTTGTCGCGAGTCTTGCCCAACGGTCGCGGCTGGGTGAAATGTTCGATCAACGGCGTCGCCGCGTTGCCGAGCAGGATGGCGTACATCACCCCCTCCGCCATGCCGCCGAACAATCGGATGACCACTGTCATGACGCCGATCAGCACGCCGAAAATCACCGTGCCCAGGGGGGTGACGGGCGAGCCCACCATGTCGGTCGCCATGAACCAAGCCCCGAGCATCAACCCGCCCGAAAACAGCACGAACATGGGGTCCGGATATTTGCCGGGATCAATCAGGTACATGATCCCTGCGACCGCTGCCGCGCTGACCAGGATCGACAGGGGAATGCGCAGGTCCAGCATCCCGCGGAACGCCAGATAGAGCCCGCACACCAGGATGAGCGCCGCCGGTGCGCCGGTGGAGAATCCGGCCTGTAGACCCATAAACAGCTCAAATGTCGGGACCTGTTGGCCGTCGAATTTTTGCAGCGCCAGGGGGGTGGCCCCGGAATAGGCATCCGAAACGCTCTGTCCCCAGGCGATAATGTTGGGTGGCGACAGCATCGGCGGGGTCAGGGTCGAGGGAATGAAGGACGAAAACCGACCCTCGAAAAAGGCCGGCGGCCAGGTGTTGACGGCGACCGGGAAGGCGGCCTGCACGAACGCCCGCCCGACCAGGGCCGGGTTGAACATGTTCAGCCCCAATCCGCCAAAAATGGCCTTGCCCAAGCCGATGGCCACGAATCCGGCAACGGCTCCCATCCACATGGGAAAACTGGGGGGAAGGGTCAGGGTCAACAAAATGCCGGTGATGATGGCGCTCGAATCGTTCAGCGTGCTGGGCTGTCCCTTGAGCCGGGAAAACAGCCACTCGGTGAACAGGCACGAGGCGGTGATGGCCAGCAGCAATGCGATGGCGCTCAGACCGAACTGCCAAATCATATAGACCGCCAGCAGGGACAGGGCGTAGACCACATTGCGCATGATCTGGACGACGTCCTGACCGCTGTGAATATGCGGGGAGGTGCCTTGTTCCAACCGTATTTTATGTTTTTTCATCGGCTATGCGGCCCTTTGGAAATTGACCGCTTTGGCCACCCGGAAATACTGCACCAAAGGAATGTGTGAAGGACAGACATAAGAACAGCAACCACATTCGAAGCAGCTGGTGAGATTATACTTCTCAGCCATCTCTTCGTATCGGTGTTTGGCGGCCAGTTGACCGAGCAGGGACGGATTGAGGAACATGGGGCAGGCGTTGACGCATCGGGCGCACCGGATACAGGGCCATTTCTGGCCGACGTGGGCGTCCACCGCCGGTTCGCTGAGGACCAGAATGCCGGACACGCCCTTGGTCACCGGGGTGTCCAGATCGGAAACGGCCAGCCCCATCATCGGCCCGCCCAGGATGACTTTCGCCACGTCGCCTTCGTAGCCGACCTGTTGCAGGATGAAGCGCAGGGGCGTGCCGATGGGCACCCGATAGTTTCCTGGTCGTTGCACGCCGATCCCGACCACGGTCATGACCCGCTCGACCATGCCTTCGCCGCGCGGCAACAGATAGCCGACCTGGGCCAGGGTTCCCACATTACTGACGATGACGCCGACGCTGCGGGGCAACTGGCCCGGCTGGACGGTGCGTCCAAGCAGGGACTTGATCAGGATCTTTTCCGCGCCCTGAGGATATTTGGTTTCCACGACCTGCACCCGAATGGGTGGCTCGCCGGGCGGCGCTTCGCCCGCCAGGCACCGTTCGAGGGCCGCGACGGCGGACGGCTTGTTGGATTCGATGCCGATGATCGCCTGTTTCACATCGGTGGCCCGCATGACATGGCGGATGCCGCGCAGGAGGTCTTCGGTCTGCTCCACCATGACACGGTGGTCGGCGGTCAGAAAAGGCTCGCATTCGGCCCCGTTGACGATGAGGGTATCCAATTCGTGCTCGTCTCCGGGGGGCGAGGTGTATTTGACATGGGTCGGAAAGGCGGCCCCGCCCAGGCCGACCAGACCGGTGTTCTGTATAGCCGAAATCAGCTCTCGGCGGCTCAGGCGGTCCAGCGGCTGGGGGGTGGCATAGAGCACCTCCTGCGAGGCCCCGCCCTGGACATCGATAATGATGGCGTTGGTGATCGTGCCCCGGGCCGACGGCATCGGCTCGATCCCCCGGACCGTGCCCGTGGCCGGGGCATGCATGGGGACCGAAACGAAACCGCCCGACTTGGCGATGGGTTCGCCGCGCACCACCTCCTGGCCCTTGCTCACCAACGGCACGGCAGGCACGCCGATGAACTGATCGAGATGCACGACCAGACGCGGCGGAAAGGCCAGCCGACGGATGGGAATGGCTGACGTGATGTCCTTCTGTGTCGGCGGATGAATCCCGTGGCCGAACCTTTTTTTTCCGAACCTGGAAAGGATGTTCATGGGTTCGCCCTACTGATATTTGTCCGCTCGTTTCATAAGTTTTTCGATATCCTTTTCGCCCATGTCCCAGGGTGTTCCCGGATGAATGCATCCGGCAGTGCATTTTTCGGCCGACTTGACGATGTCCCTGAACAAGGCGCCTTGCGGATTGGTGACGATGGCCTGTTTGTCCTCGTTGTATTGGAACACACCGGGCGCGATGACAATACATTCGTCGCAGGCGGTGCATTCCGGAGTCTCCACCCAGACCGGATTGTAGTCCGCCGCCGGGGCGGTGCCGCCATTGCCCGGCCCGGTCGCCACCGTGGGGCTGCCGCCGTTGCTTTTTGCCAGGCCGCCGAGCAAGTCCCCGGCTTTTCCCGCTGCCGAAAGACCGAGCAGCGCCGAGGTGAGGTTCTGGGCCATTTCCATTTTGGTGTTCTGAACCACTGCGGCCACGTCCACCGCATCCATCAGTCCGGCGATCCCCTTGAGTTGGTGCCAGAACCCACGGCGCTCTTCGGCCGAGCTGACGATTTCCTGCGAGCAGAGGATTCGCACCAGCCGGTTTTTCTTGTTCACCCCCCAGATGAAGGGGTACTTGCCCTCGCGATCGTCGTCGTCGAGATCCAGGAACTCATGGAAGGGAACCATGTCGTCGTTCCATGTTTCCGGCGGGGCCTGGGTGAAGTGCTTGCCGAAGCGCCCCTCGGTGGCGGCGAAATCGGCAAAGGTCAGCGGGGTGATCAGCTTGTCTTCCTTGCCGTCCTCATGCACGAACTTGATGCTGTATTCGGGCCAGTCGGCCTCTATCGACGGGTTGCCCTCCAGGTCCAGACATTCGGCGAAGGTTTCACCGGCATCGGGATTGTACTTGAGCAGCGGATAGGCGCGGGATTCCACGGCCAACTTCGATTGCTTATCCGCCGTATCGTCGCCGATGCCATGTTCCGGCGGGCATACGGCATAGATATTGAACAGCGCCGGGTTGCGGCAGTTCAGTCCGTCAATGAAGCCTTCCAGCAAATGAGTGACATTGCTCAGGGAGCCTTGCAGCACGTAGCTGTTGCGATGGGCCAGACCGATCAGGGAGATTTCCTTGCGCGGTTCCTCCTTGCCCTTCCAGGCCGAGCCATAGGGGCTCATGTCGGCGACCTGCGAGATGAAACCGGAGGTGCAGGCCTGACCGCCGGTGTTGGAATAGACCTGGGTGTCGAGCACCAGGACCTTGATCGGCATGCCCGAGGCCATGGCCCGGGACAGGTTCTGGAAGCCGATGTCGTACATCGCCCCGTCGCCGCCGACCGAGACCACTGGCGGACACAACAGCCATTCCTCGTCGGAAAAGTTCTTCCAGCCGAAATGCTCATATTGCGGATCGTGTTCGGCCTTGTTGTAGGTGCCGTTCAGCACCAGCTTGGCCAGATGGATGGCCTTGAAGCCCTCGGCCATTTTCGCCATGTGGCCCTCGAACAGACCCATGGCGATGGACGGGCTGTCCTGGAACAGATGACTGGTCCAGGGGAACGGATAGGGATTGAAGGGATAGGTAGAGCCCCATACCGAGGTGCAGCCGGTGGCATTGACAAAGCCCAGGTCGGCACGACCCCGGTTGGTGGGGCCGGACTCGTAGCGCCACTTCAGATCGCGCAGGGTGTCCAGCAGCTTGGTCAGTCCACGGATGGACTCCCGGTTGAGCACCGTGGCCTCCCGGTCGCTGTCCAGCTTGCCAGACAGGTCGGCCAGGGTCAGGTCCCGATCGGCATCCTCCGACAGGATGCCGGCGATGGCCCCGACGTCGGAGAGGTCCAGGCCTTCGGAGAGGGTCATCCGGATATGCGTTTCCAACTCCTTGATCAACTGGCTCAACTCTTCCAGATGCTTCTGGATGCGCGGCTGCATCAGCGCCGTGACGGTCCCGGTGAACAGGTGAATGATGGATTTCTCGCCGCAGCCCAGGCAGGCCCCGTCGCCGCAGACCATGGAATTGTAACTGGCCTTGTCGAGCAACAGAGTCTGCAAGGCGCCGACCTTTTCATTCAAATCGTCGATGCGGCTGAATTGCGGGCTGGTGGTCGGCAGTTGCAGCCAGAAGTCCCACTCGTCGCGCATCCGCTGGATCGCCGGGGTGTCTTGCGGCACCTCCACCAGCGCGCCATCATCGCAAACCTCGATGCACAGCATGCAGCCCTTGCAGGTATAGGGATTGACGGTGATCGAGAACAAACCGCCGGAGCCCTTGGATTTCTTTTCCTTGGTGGTCCAGTACGGCTTGGTGACGGCGAACCTGAAATCGCCCAGCGCCTGCCGGAAGGCGGTGACTTCGGCTTCCAGCTTGCTCCGCGCCGCGCCTTCGAGATCCGAGGCCTGGAGAGCCTCATCCATGACCTGATCCAGGAGCGCCCGCACGTTGGCCTGTTCACCGGCCGCGTCGAGCAGTGGTCGGAGCGCCTTTTCGAAGGCCCGGGTTTCGCGGCGCAGGTATTCGGTCGCCCCCAGCTTGCGTTCGGCGATCAGGATGGCGGAATGGAAAATCTCCTGAACGGAATTGACCAAACCTGGGCAGGCCGAATCCGGACAGACCGTGTAGCACTCGCCACAGGCGGTACAGTTCTCGGCCAGGAAGTCGGGATAGGAGAAGCGGATTTGCGTCATGTCCCGGAACACGCCGGTCGAGGCCGGAATGAGGGACAGGGCCTGGAACGGGTCGGCGAGCACGTTGTCGCCCTTGCCGGTGGCATAGAAATGGCCAATCTGCTCCCAGAAACGATGGATGTCGGATGATCCGCCCCCGGCCTCAGGCAGCGACTTCAACATGATCGGCAGCTTGTTCTTCTGCTTGCCGAGATCCCGTGAACCGTCGCCGATGGGCTTGTTGGTGATTTCCCTGATTTCGTCAAAGCCCCGGCGGACAACGCGGATGTTGTCCTCCACGATGCGGCGGCCCTTGGCCCCGAATTTTTCGAGCAATTGATCGGTAATGGCGGCAAACAGCTTTTGCTCATTCAGCCCGGCCCGCTCGATCAGCGGCGAGGCGGCGAAAAACGCCCCCTGGAAGGCGTTGCCCTGCATGCGCAACTGCAAGTCCGCCGACGAGGCCTCCTCCCGGGCGATTTTGAAACCATCAATAAAGAACACCCGAATGTTGTTCTCGACCATGTAGGTTTGCGCGGCGCGGGGGAAACTGTCCCACAGGGCGTCCGGGTCATCGAGCGACGACTGGATGATCAGCACGCCGTCCTTTTTCAGGCCGTAAATCGGATTGGAATGGCTGAACACGTTGGGGTCCGGCGAGAGCACCACATCCACGTAATGGTACTCGCAATTCAACGGAATGGGTTCCGGCGCGGCCGACATGTAATAGGTGGTCGGCTGGCCCTTCTTTTCCGAGCCGTATTTCGGATTGGCCTTGATGTGATAGCCCAGCAACTCGAACAGGGTCATGGCCAGGTTCTTGCCGGTGGTGATGGCCCCCCAGCCGCCAACCGAGTGCATGCGGACGGTGATCGCCCCCTTCGGCAGCAGGTCCGGGTTTTCGGAGCCGTGCAACGCCAGACGTTCCACATCGGGATAATGGTCCCGCAGTTTCTGTTGGTGGATCTCCTGTTTCGGCGTGGTGGCGACGGCGGGCACGAAATCAATGCCCAGATAGAACAGCTTCCGCGCCGTCCCGTTGGGCAGCATGTTCTCGATGGCGGCGATCAGGCCTTCCGGTTGCAGATCCCGACTGCCCAGGCCATAAACCCCGGAATAGAGCGGCGGCAGGTCCTTGAACGATCCATAGGTGGCATAGTCCGGGTAGGGCTTGTCCCCCGAGGTGGTCCGGCCGTTCTCGACGCTTTTCAGGATCGCGGCACGGATTTCACGAATCAGCGGCAGGTCTTCGGCCAGCGGCTGATCGGTGCGTTCCAAAACCGTGACGCCCTTTTTGCCCTTCAGGGTCTGGCTGATCAGGTCGCCCGGGAACGGGCGGTACATGGTCACGTCGAGCACCCCGACATTCAGATGACGGGTCTCATGAAGGTAGTCGGCAATGGCCCGGGCCTGCGGGATCATCGAGCCCATGCCGACAATCACATAATCCGCCTTGTCCATCCGGTAGGTGCTGATGCGGCGATACTGGCGACCGGTCAGATCCTCGAATTCGGCCATGACCTGATCGGCGATGTCGCGGATATGATCGAAGAAATAAGGCCTCTGGGCGGCCACGGTCTGCATGAAGGAATCCTGGTTCTGCACGGCACCCGAGACCATCGGATTGTCCACATCCCAAATGGCCGGCACCCGGCGGCGGCGCTCGCCGAAAATCATTTTCTGCGCCGGGGTCGGGCAGTCGATCATGTCGTCCGGTCGGCCCAGGAACTCGGCGATCAATTCGCGCTCAGGGACCATCACCGGCTCGATCAGGTGGGTGGTCAGGAATCCGTCCTGTGCCACCGCCGCCGGAGTCAGAGACAATTCGGCGATCTTGCGTCCGATCAAATTGAGGTCGGCGGCGCCTTGGGCATCGCAGGCAAAGACCTGGAAGAAACCGGTGTCGTCGATGCAGTGATAATCGTCATGGCCGCAATGCACGTTGAGCGAGGCCTTGGTGATGGCGCGGCAGCCGATGTTGAGCACATAGGGCAGACGCTTGCCCACCGCAGCATACAGGGACTCATGCATGAACGCGATGCCCTGGGCCGAGGAGAAATTGGTGGCCCGCAGGCCGGACATGGACATCCCGGCGGTCACCGCGGCGGCGGCATGTTCGGATTCCGGTTCGATGAAGACCAGGGATTTGTTGGAGATGTTGACATGCCCCTTGGCCGTCTCCTCGGCCCAGAATTCTCCCATTTGGGTCGAAGGCGTGATGGGATACGCCCCCGCAGCATCGGAGGCCTCCCGTTCGCACATGATGACAGCCGAATTTCCATCCAACGCCATGCGGGTGCCGGGATACTTCGGGCGGTTGTCAGACTTTCCCATAAAAATCATCGTCACATCCTTACGGTTTGATAGGCTTGCCGGGCGGGGAGGGATTCGGTACGGAAAATGGGTTTGGCGGCCTTGCCCTTGCGTACGCCGGACTTCGGGTCCAGCCAGACAATGGCCCCGGTCGGGCAGCGCTCAATGACGTCGGGCGATGCCAGTTCGTTGAGGGCGTAATTGACCACCGCCAGATTGTTGCGAATTTCGATCAGACCCTCGGGCGCGTCCTTGGCGCAGCGCTCACAGGCGGTGCAGGCCACTTCGCAGTCGGCCTCTGCGGAATCCCCATGCAGCAGGTTAGCGCAGGCCACCCACAGCCGGTGGCTGACCGGATGCAGGGAAAACAGGTGCTTGGGACAAACCTCGACGCAGTCATTGCAGGCGCAGCACAGGTCCGCCTTGACGCCCGGAAGTCCGTTGCGGTTCAGGCTGATGGCTCCGAAATCGCAGGCCACGACGCAGTCGCCCAGTCCCAGGCAGCCCCATCCGCAGGCCTTCGGTCCCCCGGCCACCTGCGCGGCGGCCCGGCAGCTTCCCATACCCACGTAGTAGGCGCGTAGGCGGGCGACATGCTTGCCCCCGGCGCAGGCCAGATAGGCCAGACGCTTTTCGGCTTCTCCCGCATCAACCCCGAGATAAGCGGCGATTTCCTCGGTCGCCTCCCGAGACGATACCGTGCAGGCCGAGGGGGTGATCTTGCCCTCGATCAGGGCCTCGGCGAAGGGATGGCAGCCCGCCAGTCCACAGGCCCCGCAATTGGAGGCGGGCAGCAGCGATTCGACCTCATGAATGCGCGGGTCCTCGTAAACCCAGAGCAGTTTGTTGGCGAAGGCCAGCACGCTCGCCAGAAGCACGCCCAGCACCGCCATGAATGCTGCGGCATTGCCAATGAGTGAATAGTCAGCCAATTCCATCGAACCACGATCCTTAGAGTCGGGCACCAGAACCCGGCGGATTAGCGGGAATGCACCATGACCCCCATGTCGAACCATGCCAGGGTTCCGCCGCACCCGACCGCAGCGGTGCGCCACGCCGGTCTCGGATCGCAGGCCCCAGCCATCGGGAAAGCCATCAGAATGTCAAAAATCGCAAGCGCCACAGAGGAGGGCGCCGGTTTGGGCACGTTCAGTCGCAGGGTCCCAATTGGCGTAGTCAATCCGACCTCCCAAGCCGATTAACCACCTATTTTTTAAGGAGTAAATAATAATCCAATTCATGTTATTTTACAAGCGCACCGACGGAATTGAATTCCCGTCGCAGGCGTGAAAGTTATCCACATTCCGGAACAGGGCGGGAGGGCCGGTCAGGCCTTTGCGGGCAGCACCCGGTCAAGCCAGTCCAGGATGTGGCGGGCGACGGTTTCCCACTCCGGGTCCAGCATCATGGCGTGGGGCATGCCGGGGAAGATCACCTCTTCGGTCTCGAACGCCCGGGCCGTTTCGCGCACCGCCTGTGGGGTTACGAAAGCATCCTTCTCCGCCCCCAGCACCAGAACCGGCACGTCCTTGCGCGGTCGCGAGGGGGGCAGGTCGAACGCCAGCATATCCAGCATGGCCATGGGGGACTCGCGTCGGGGCTTGAAGAAATGGCTTTGGATGTAGTCGCTCGGCGTGTCCGTTCGAAACAGGGCACGTTGGCAGATCTGCATCATCTGGGGGCCGAAAAAGGCCGCCATCGACAACTCGGTGGCCAGGAAGGGATTGCTCGCCACCATCGACATGAGACTCGGGATCATCCCGTGCGGCGGGCCGGAGCCAAGCAGCACGGCGGCCGGAACCTTGTGATTGTGCAAATGGTGCTGGACCAGCATGCCGCCCATGGAGGTGCCGATGAGGATCGGGGCGGGGTCGATCTCCGCCGCCACATGGGCCACGTCGGCGACATAATCGGCCAGCCGGGTATAGGGAATCTGCTCCACGCCTTCGCTGGTTCCGTGTCCGCGCAGGCTCATGGCGTGGGTGGTGTAGCCGTGTTCCGCGAAAAACGGTTGGAAATAGGGCTCCCAGATCCGGGCGCTGGAGTACAGGCCGTGGACCAACAGGATCGGGGTGTCCCGACTCGGCGAACGGCCCGGAGTGGTGATGACTTCAAGCTGCATCCCATTGTTCCCATCGAAAATACGACCGCGACCCGCATAAGCTCATTGTCCAACGGCCCATTCAACTTTACCGCCAAGCGCGCTGAAAATGTAGCGCCAGTTCGTTTATACGCTCATTTTGCCGTCGGGGGGACGATCCTTTTCAATGACGTTGTTCCGGGAGAGGTGCTTCCACAGGGTCCAAAAGCGGCTTAACATGCGCGCGCAACGAGCCAAGCCCTCCGGGAAGGTCAGCCTGAAACGTCACGGGCGACCGGGCGGGCCGCGGCGACACGGTAAGAAAAGCGGGTGAAATGAAGATTGCTTTCGTGGTGCCCAATCTGTTTCAGTCCCGCGCCTATGACGCCATAGAACCGTTGGTTTTCTCCATTCTCGCCGCCCGGACGCCGGAGGATATGGAGACCGTGTTCTGGGACGAGCGCAAGGAGGTCATTCCGCTCGATCCGTCGGTCTCCTTGCTGGCGGTCACGGTGGAAACCCATACCGCGCGGCGGGCCTACCAGATTGCCGACCAGTATCGGGCGCTCGGGGCGACCGTGGTTTTCGGCGGGCATCACCCCACCTTCATGCCCGAGGAAGCCTTGCAGCATTGCGATGCGGTGGTGCTCGGGGACGCCGAGGGGGCCTGGGAGGACCTGCTGGCGGATTTTCGGGCCGGGACGCTCAAATCCACCTATCGCAGAAAGGAGGTCGGCGAACTGGCCGGTCTCCGGATGGACCGCAGCCTGTATCGGGGCAAGGGCTACGTCCCGGCCAGCGTCGTCCAGTACGGACGCGGCTGCAAGTTCACCTGCGAGTTCTGCTCCATCCGCGCCTTTTATGGCTCCTGCCTGCGTCAGCGTCCGGTCCGCGAGGTGGTCGCCGAAATCGAGGCGCTCAAACACCGGCACGTTTTTTTCGTCGATGACAATATCTTCGTTGATCGCGACAAGGCCAAGGAGCTGCTCAACGCCCTGGTGCCGCTCAAGGTCACCTGGTCGTGCCAGATTTCCATCGACATCGCCCAGGACCCCGAACTGGTTCGCCTGTTGGAGAAAAGCGGCTGCAACGGGGCGCTGGTCGGTTTCGAGTCGCTCAATCCGATCAACCTGAAACAGATGAAAAAGGGTTGGGGGCTGAAGCGGCAGGACTACGAGACCTCCATTCGAATCCTGCAAGACGCCGGGGTGATGATCTATGGATCGTTCGTCTTCGGCTACGACGCCGACACCCCCGACAGCTTCGAGGAAACGGTTGAATTCGCCATCCGCAACCGGTTTTTCCTCGGCAGTTTCGCTGCCCTGATGCCGACACCGGGCACCCAACTCTATGACCGTCTCCGCGACGAAAAACGGCTGCTGCACGACAAATGGTGGCTCGACCCGAATTTCCGCTACGGCGACGCGGCGTTCGAGCCGCGCGGCATGACCGCCGACCAGTTGACCGAGGGATGCCACTGGGCCAGAACCCAGTTCAACAGTTTGAGCTCCATCAACCGTCGATTCTGGGACCGCCGCACCAACCTGAAGAACCTGCATCGGGCGGCCTTCTTTCTCGGGGCCAATCTGGTGTTTCGCCGCGAGGCGCGGGTCAAGCACGGCAAGCCGCTGGGCAGTGTCGCCCCCCTGGTCCAAGGAAAGGGATGAGCCGCGTCAGGCGTCGGGGAAAGCGCGGCATCCGGATCGGATCGTTTTCGCTGGTGGGACATGGCCGTCTCAGTTAAAACAAGTATCAACTGGAAAATTTCGAAATTAACCAGTCATCATGCGCTTACGGGGGAAGTTAGATGAACTATGCTCACGACCGCGAACCCAATCTCGATTTTCAACAACGGGAACAGGCCCGGAGTGACGCCTTTTCACCCATTTGGCAGGACACCCTGCAAGACGTCTTCGCCGACGTCGCCCCCTACTATGACGTGGCCAGCGATTTCGCCAGTTTCGGCATGTGCAGCCGCTGGCGCAAAACCTTCATCAAATGGATTGAGGTTCAACCGGGCCATCAGGTTCTTGATGTTTGCGCCGGAACCAACGGGGTCGGGATCGCCCTGTTGAAGCGCCAGCCCGACCTGCGGGTCAGCGCCATGGATCGCAGCGCCGAGATGCAGAGCGTGGGACAGCAGCGGGCGCGGGCCAGGGGATTCGAGATCGAGTCCCATATCGGCGATGTGCATGAACTGCCGTTTGCCGATAACAGCTTCGACGTGATTACCCTGCAATTCGCCTCTCGACATCTCAAGATGATTGAACTGGCCTCGGAGATCCGCCGCGTCCTGCGTCCTGGCGGGTCGTTCTATCACAGCGACATGCTGCGCCCGGAAAATCCCGTGGTGGCCAAGCTGTATGGAGCCTATCTGAAGGCCTGCCTGTCGGGCACCGCGCTGGCTTTCCGCAGCGGGTCGGCCGCCTGGAGTTGCCGGGACTATTTCGTGCGCGCCATCGAAATGTTCTATTCCGAAGCGGAACTGACCCAGTTGCTCAAGGGGGTCGGCTTTTCTGAGGTGACCTCGCAAAGGGCACCGGGCGGAATCCTCGCCAGCCACCGGGCGATCAAACGGTGACCGCCTGCCGTCGTGGCGTCGTCCAGGTTATGGACGACTCCCGGCAAAGGTCCATGTTTTCCCCGAACCTTCAGAAAACCGTCATTTATCTCACATCTTCCTGACAGCTTTTCCTTCTAGACAATGCACAAGTCCTGCGTTGCTCAAGGAAGGAGCCTGCTTTGGTCGCGGTCACAGTTCGCAATCTGCACAAGACGTTCGGGAAGCAAAAAAAGGCATTAAAGAATGTCAGCCTGACCCTGGACAAGGGTGAGATGGTGGCCCTGATCGGGGCATCCGGTTCCGGCAAATCGACACTGATCCGGCACATTGCCGGGCTGGTGCCGGGCGACCGAGATTCCGGAATGATCGAGGTTTTTTGCTGCCCGGTGCAGGACAATGGCCGGATTTCCCGCGGCGTGCGCAAGCATCGCAGCGAAATCGGCGTGGTGTTTCAGCAGTTCAATCTGGTCGGACGGTTGTCCGTGCTGACCAATGTGCTGATGGGAGTGCTCGGCCGGGCGCCGGTCTGGCGCACCTGGTTCGGCATTTTCACCCAGGCCGAACGTCAGGCCGCCATGGCCGCCCTGGCGCGGGTCGGCATCGCCGATCATGCGACGCAGCGGGCCTCCAACCTTTCGGGCGGTCAGCAGCAGCGGGCCGCCATCGCGCGCACCATCGTGCAGGGGGCACGGCTGATTCTGGCCGATGAGCCCATTGCCTCGTTGGACCCGGCGTCGTCGCGCAAGGTCATGAACAACTTGGCCCGGGTCAATCAGGACGACGGCGTGACCGTCCTGGTCTCCCTGCATCAGGTGGACTACGCCATCAAATACTGCCCCCGCACCATCGCCATGCGTGACGGGGAAATTATCTTCGACGGACCAAGCGAGATGCTGACGCCGGAGTTCCTCCAGGAACTCTACGGGTCCGACGGCGCGGCCCTGACCGGGTCGAAAAAGAAGGTTCGCAAGCTGACTTCGGCCAAGTCGAAGCCGGGTCACCCGGGCGCGTTCGAGGGGGAAACCGCCCTGGCTTTCGGGGCCGGATAAGCAAACATCGGCCCGCAATTTTACCCCGTTCCTATCGAGAAAACCTCACACGGAGAACAAAGACATGGTTCGCAAAATGTTTTCGGCTGCCCTCGTCGCGGCAACCGCCCTGGCCACCACGGCCGCCCTGGCTGATTACAAGCCGCTGGATGGTGACCCCAAAGAAATCAATTTCGGCATCATCTCCACCGAGTCCACCGTCAATCTGAAGGAACAGTGGATTCCGTTGATGGAAGACATGGAAAAAGCCCTGGGCATGAAGGTCAATCCCTTCTTCGCGCCGGATTACGCGGGCATCATCGAAGGCATGCGCTTCGGCAAGGTGCATGTGGCCTGGTTCGGCAACAAGTCGGGCATGGAAGCGGTTGACCGCGCCGGGGGCGAAGTCTTCGTGCAGACCTCCAAGGCCGATGGCACGCAGGGCTATTATTCCCACATCATCACCAACGTGGCCAACAAGGACATCAACGAACTCAAGGACCTGTTCAAGTGCGACAAGTCCCTGAACTTCGGGATCGGCGATCCGAACTCCACTTCCGGGTTCCTGGTGCCGTCCTACTACGTGTTCGCCAAGAACGGCATCGACCCCAAGAAATGCTTCAAGACCGTGCGTAACGCCAACCACGAAACCAACCTGATGGCCACCGCCAACATGCAGGTGGATGCCGCGGCCAACAATTCCGAGCAGATCGGCCGTTCCCAGATCAAGGCCCCGGACGCCGCCGCCAAGATCAAGGTCATCTGGACCTCGCCGCTGATCCCGTCCGACCCGATGGTCTATCGCAAGGACATGTCCAAGGAACTGAAGTCCAAGATCAAGGCCTTCTTCCTCGGCTACGGCCGCCTCGGCGACACCGAACGCGCCAAGCAGGTTCTGGCCCACATCAGCGACGGTCAGGGCTTCTTCATGGAGAGCAACAACACCCAGCTCTATCCGATCCGTCAGCTCGCCCTGTTCAAGGACAAGCTGAAGATCGAAGGCAGTGAAGGCGCCTCCGAGGCTGAGAAGAAAGAAAAGATCTCGGCCATCGACAAGCAATTGGCCGACCTGGATATCCTGGTCGCCCATCAATAACCAACCCGACAAGAAGCGAGGCATCGGATTCCTTCCGGTGCCTCGTTGCTTGATGCAAGGACTCCAGCCCATGAGCAGCGCCGCATCCCAAGAGACGTTCCACGAACAGGTTCCGCCACGCGACCTGAAACGCTCGCTGATCAACCTTCTCGGTTGGGCCACCCTGCTCGCCCTGTTGAGTCTGTCCTGGGAGGGCGCGGACATGCGTCCCATGGCCCTGGTCAACGACGCGGCCAACATGGCCACCTTCGCCGGCGGGTTCTTTCCGCCCGATTTCACTGAATGGAAAATGTATGTCCGGGAAATCTGGATCACCATTCAGATCGCCATCTGGGGCACGGTGCTGGCTATCATCTGTTCCATTCCCTTCGGGATCCTGTCGTCCGACAATATCGTGCCCTGGTGGGTCAGCCAGCCGACCCGCCGCCTGATGGATGCCGCCCGCGCCATCAATGAAATGGTGTTCGCCATGCTGTTCGTGGTGGCTGTCGGCCTGGGGCCGTTCGCCGGGGTGCTGGCCCTGTGGGTCCATACCACGGGCATTCTGGCCAAGCTGTTTTCCGAAGCCGTGGAATCCATCGACCCGCGCCCGGTCGAGGGCATTCGCGCCACCGGAGCCAATGCCCTGCACGAGGTGATCTTCGGGGTCATCCCGCAAGTCATGCCGTTGTGGATTTCCTATTCCCTCTATCGCTTCGAATCCAATGTCCGCTCGGCCACGGTGCTGGGGATCGTCGGGGCCGGTGGTATCGGCATGCTGTTGTGGGAATATATCCGGGGTTTCTACTATGCTGAAACGGCGGCGGTGATGATCCTCATCATCATCTCGGTCAGTCTGCTCGACCTGCTGTCCCAGCGGCTGCGCAAAATGGTGACCTGACGCCGATGAAACAGTTGAGCATTGAGCCGACCATCGACCCCAGCGCGTCGGTCCGCGATTGCCGTCTGGGGGCCTGGACCGAGGTCGGGGCGCGGACCCAAATCGCCGAAACGGCGATGGACGACTATTCCTACGTGGTCAACGACAGCGATATCATCTACGCCCATATCGGCAAGTTCGTGAACATCGCCTCCCATGTGCGGATCAATCCCGGACAGCACCCCCTGTCGCGGGCCAGCCTGCACCATTTCCAGTACCGCAGCGCCGCCTATGACCTGGGCGAGGACGATGCTGCCTTCTTCGATTGGCGACGGTCCTCACCGGTGATCATCGGTCATGACTGCTGGATCGGCCATGGGGCCATCGTCATGGGCGGCGTGACCATCGGCACCGGCGCGGTGATCGGTTCGGGCGCAGTGGTAACCCATGACGTGCCCAATTTCGGAATCGTGGTTGGGGTCCCTGCGGCCCCGTTAAAGGAACGCTTTCCGAAGCCCCTTCAAGAGGCCCTGCTGCGCATCGCCTGGTGGGACTGGTCACACGCGCAAATAAAGGACAGAATGGACGACTTCCGGACCCTGTCGACGGAAGCCTTCTGTGAGAAATATGACCCGGCTGTGTGATGACCGACTACATACGATATGCCCTTTATTTCGCCCCCGAGGCCGACAGCGCCCTCGGACGATTCGGGAATAGCTGGCTCGGCTTTGATCCGGCCAGCGGTGAGGATTTGGCCCGACCCGATCTGCCTGGATTGGATACCGAAGAACTGCAAAAAATCACCGTGGCCCCGGCCCGTTATGGTTTTCACGGCACCCTCAAGCCGCCGTTCGTACTCCAGGTCGGGACGACGGTCGAGGATCTGGAGGCGGCCATCCAACAATTGGCGGCAACCCTCGGCCCATTCGAGATCCCGGCATTGAAAATCATCGCCCTCGGGTCTTTCATCGCCCTGGTGCCCGACCCGGAGCCCTTGGCCCTGACCGCGCTCGCCGCTTCCTGTGTGAAGGAATTGGACCCGTTGCGCGCCCCGCTCAGTGCCGCCGCCCTGGAACGCCGCCGGATGGCCGGACTGACCCCGCGTCAGGATGCCTTTTTGCGCCGCTGGGGATATCCCTATGTGCTGGAAGAATTCCGCTTTCACCTGACCCTGACCGGGCCGTTGCCGGTGGAT
The DNA here is from genome assembly GCF_054657015.1 of Magnetospira thiophila. Classification (NCBI taxonomy): domain Bacteria; kingdom Pseudomonadati; phylum Pseudomonadota; class Alphaproteobacteria; order Rhodospirillales; family Thalassospiraceae; genus Magnetospira; species Magnetospira thiophila. The sequence goes on along the minus strand of NZ_BAAHXF010000001.1, from coordinate 778,181 downwards.
CAACGCGCCCCGCTGCAAGAGCGGCTCGAAGCGGCAACGCAGACCTTCGCCCGGACGCCCTATCTGGTGCGGGATATCTGCCTGTTCGGCGATCCGGGGAACGGCGCGCGGTTTCGATTGCTCAAACGTTTTCCGTTCCAGGGGTGAGCAGCGCCAGGAACGCGCCGAGACTCTGTTCCAGCGGGCGGCCATTGTCGATCTCGAAGATATGGGACCCTTCCAGGCGGTAGGCGGCGGCCTGATCCAGCCGCCGTTCGATGTCCGCTTCCGTCTCTCGGCCCCGGGCGCGCAGCCGTTCGGCCAGCACCTCCCGCGCGGCGGTGACATGGGCCACCAGAGTCGCGGGAAACCGAGACCGGGCGGCGTCGATGACCCCGCGCGACACGTTGACCACCACCGTCTTTCCCCGGTCCAGACTGGCGACCACAGTGCGTGGGACGCCGTAGGACAGGCCATGGGCATGCCATGCCAGGAAAAAGGCTCCGGTCGCCTGCATGTGCTGGAATTCGGCCTCCGAAACGGCGATGTGATCTTCCCCTCCGGCATCCTGGGGGCGGGTGATGATCCGCCGTGGAAATTCCATATCCGGGTGGTTGGCCAGTCGGATACGGGCGGCGGCAAGAAGCGTGTCCTTGCCCGCACCGCTGGGGCCGACCACCAAAATCAGACGCCCGGCCACCCTAAGCAATCCGCCGTCCCTGGGACCAGGCAGCACGGACAACGGGATGATGGAGAGAGTGGTGCACATGCACCAGATCGGCCCGCTTGCCGATGGCGATTTCGCCGCGATCGGTCAAGCCGACGCTTTCCGCCGGATGGCGGGTAATCATGGCGATGGCCTGGGGCAAGGTGATCGCTTCCATGTCGTCGAACAGCAGCATGGCGCCGTGTAACAGGGAATGGGGCACATAGTCGCTGGAAATCACGTCCAGAATGCCCGCTGCGGCCAAATCGCGGGCCGAGACGTTGCCCGAGTGGGAGCCGCCGCGCACGATGTTGGGGCCGCCCATCAGCACATGCAACCCGGCCTGATGGGCCGCCCGGGCCGCTTCGACGGTGGTCGGGAATTCGGCCACGGTCATGCCGTCGGCCACCGCCTCGGCCACATGGTCCGGAGTGGCGTCGTCGTGGCTGGCCAGGGCGAGACCGTGTTGACGCGCCGCCGCGACCACATGACGGCGGTGTCTCTCGCCATAGGTTTGCTGATCCCGGCGACGGTCGGCAATGAAGATTTCCATATCAGAATCCGACATGCCGTATTTGCCTTGGTAATAGATGTAATAGGCCTCCAGCTTGGCAAACTGCCGCTGGCCCGGGGTATGGTCCATGACCGACAACATGCGCACCCGGGGGTTCCCGACATTGCCATCCAGGGCTTCCGGCAGTTCAGGATAGCTGACCTCGCAGCGCAAATGCAGGAAATGTTCGGCCCGCAGCAGGCCATCGTCGGCGGCGTCGCCGATCCCTTTGATCATGTCGCCCAGCTTGCGGATGCGGGTGCTGCCCTGGTTCACATCGCCCAGCGCCAGGGCATCGAACACCGTGGTGATGCCGGACACCGCCACCTGACTGTCATGGGCGATAACCGCAGCGAAGGTCGGCCAGTCGGTCTTGGGACGCGGCGTCATGTGCTTTTCGAGATTGTCCGTATGCAGTTCGATGAACCCAGGCATCAAATAGTCGCCCTCCAGGTCCAGCGCGCCGGGGAGCCGGGACGGGGTCTCGGATATGTCGCGGATGAGGCCGTTGGTGACGACCAGACTGCCCGTGATTACGCGGTCGGCGAGAACCATTCGGGCGTTGGTGAAAATCTGTTCAGGCATCGGGGGAGACTCGGTAAGGGGTGATATCGAACGCGCGGTTGCAGATGGCATCGCGAACCGCCTCGTCGTGGAAAATGCCGAGGATGGCCGATCCCCGGGCCTTGGCCTCTTCAATCAGGTCGAGCACCGTGGCCCGGTTTCCGGCGTCCAGCGAGGCGGTGGGCTCGTCGAGCAGCAGCACCGGATATTGGGCGATGAAGCCGCGCGCGATATTGACCCTTTGCTGCTCGCCGCCGGAAAAGGTCAGCGGCGAGAGTTGCCACAGGGTTTCGGGGATATGCAGCCGCGAGAGGATGTCCCGCGCCCGGTCGCGGGCCTCGTCCACCGGCACCCCCATGGGTTTCAGCGGTTCGGCTACGATGTCGAGGGTGGAAACCCGGGGGATGACGCGCAGGAACTGGCTGACATAGCCCATGGTCCGCCGCCGCACGTCGAGGACCTGATGCGGCGTGGCCGAGACCATGTCGATCCATTGGTCGTCATGGCGCACGTGAATATGGCCCCGCTGACAGACGTAATTGGCATAGACCATGCGCATGAAGGTGCTTTTTCCGGCCCCCGAGGCGCCGGTCAGGGCAACGCAATCCCCGGCCTCCAGGGTCAGGTCGATATTCCGAAACACCGGAATGACCAGACCGCCCTGCACATGCAAGGTGAAATCCTTGCCGACCTTTTCGGCGCGCAACATCTCCGTCATCGGGCGGCTCCTAGACCTGTAAAATAGAGGAAACGAGAAGCTGGGTATAGGGATGCTGCGGGTCGTCCAGCACCTGATCGGTGAGGCCGCTTTCGACAACTTCACCATTCTGCATCACCATCAGCCGGTGCGACAGCAGTCGGGTGACGGCCAGATCATGGGTCACCACGATGGCCGACAGCCCCAGATCGGCGACCAGTCCGCGCAACAGATCGAGCAGCCGGGCCTGCACCGACACATCGAGCCCGCCGGTCGGTTCGTCCATGAAGATCAAGCGCGGGCCGGTGACCAGATTGCGGGCAATCTGCAACCGCTGCTGCATGCCGCCGGAAAAGGTGGTGGGCAGGTCGTCGATGCGCTCGGCGTCGATTTCCACATGGCCCAGCCAGGTTTGGGCCGAGGCGCGGATCTCACCGTAATGACGTCCGCCGACCCCCATCAACCGCTCGCCAATGTTGCCTCCGGCGCTGACCGACATACGCAGCCCGTCGCGCGGATTCTGGTGCACAAAGGCCCAGTCGGTGCGCATCAGGAAGCGTCGCTCCGGCTCGCTCATGGTGAACAGGTCGCGGCAGCCGTGGTGACGGGTGCGATAGAGCACGCGGCCCGAATGGGGCGGTACTTGCCCGGCCACGGCGTTCATCAGGGTCGATTTCCCGGACCCGGATTCGCCGACGATGCCCAGCACCTCGCCGGGAAACAGATCGAAACTGATATTCCGGCAGCCAATCCGGTCGCCATACATCACGGTCAGGTCGGTCACATCAAGCAGGCGGTCATCGGTCATCATTGGGCGGCCTCGGTCAGGGGATGCAGGGTGTCCGGGGACAGGTGTCCGCGATGCCCCTCATCGCGGCGGGTCTGGCAGAAGTGGCTGTCCGAACAGACGAACATGCGGCCGCCTTGATCGTCCAGAATGACCTCGTCGAGGAAGCTGTCGGTGGCCCCGCACAGGGCGCAGGGTTCGTCCCACTGCTGAATCTCGAACGGATAATCGTCGAAATCCAGGCTATGCACCGGGGTATGGGGCGGAATGGCGTAGATGCGCTTTTCCCGCCCGGCACCGAACAATTGCAGGGCCGCCATGCGGTGCATTTTCGGATTGTCGAACTTGGGGATCGGTGAGGGGTCCATCACGTAGCGCCCGGCCACCTGTACCGGATAGGCATAGGTGGTGGCGATCTCACCGTGGCGGGAGATGTCTTCGTAGAGCTTCACATGCATCAACCCGTATTCTTCCAGGGCGTGCATCTTGCGGGTCTCGGTTTCGCGCGGTTCGAGGAAGCGCAGTGGTTCAGGGATCGGCACCTGATAGACCAGAATCTGGTGCGCCTTCAGCGGCGCTTCCGGGATGCGGTGGCGGGTCTGGATGAGGGTCGCTTCCTCGGTCGCCTCGGTGGTTTTGACCCCGGCGGTCTTGGCGAAGAAACTGCGGATGCTGACGGCGTTGGTGGTGTCGTCGGAGCCCTGGTCGATGACCTTGAGCACATCGTCGGGGCCGATCACCGCCGCCGTGACCTGAATACCGCCGGTGCCCCAGCCGTAGGGCATAGGCATTTCCCGGCTGGCGAAGGGGACCTGATAGCCGGGCACCGCCACCGCCTTGAGGATGGCGCGACGGATCATGCGCTTGGTCTGTTCGTCCAGGTAGGCGAAATTGTAACTCTGAGGGGTCATGGTCTCACTCCGCCGCGTTCTGGGAAGGGACAAAACCGCGCCGCAGACGGCGAACCAGTTCCAGTTCCGACTGGAAGTCCACGTAATGGGGCAGCTTGATATGTTCGACGAAGCCGGTGGCCTGGATGTTGTCGCTATGGGACAGCACGAATTCCTCGTCCTGCGCCGGGGCGACTTGATCTTCGCCCAACTCACGCGCCCTTAAGGCCCGATCCACCAGCGCCATGGCGATGGTCTTGCGCTCGTTATGACCCAGGGTCAGGCCGTAGCCGCGGGTGAATTGCGGCGGCACTTTCTTGGAGCCCTTGAACTGATTCACGGTCTCGCATTCGGTGACCTGGATATCACCGATTTCGATGGCGAAGCCCAGTTCCTCGGGCACCAGTTCCACCGCCACATGGCCGACCCGCACCTCGCCGACAAAGGCATGGTTGCGGGCATAACCGCGCTGGGTGGAATAGCCCAGGGCGAGCAGAAATCCCTCGTCGCCACGGGCCAGGTTTTGCAGCCGCAGATCGCGGTCGGCGGGGAATTCCAATGGCTCGCGGGTCAGGTCGCCGACCGGTGCGTCGGGATCTTCGGCGGTGGCGCTTTCGATTAGTCCCTCGCTGTTAAGCAGATCCAGCACCCGGGGCAAACGGTCTTCCAGCGGGGTCTCGGACTGGAGCGCCTCGTCCGGCGCGTGACCCTCGGCGGCGAGGGCGAAATCGAGCAGCCGGTGGGTATAATCGAAGGTCGGGCCGAGCACCTGTCCGCCCGGCAGATCCTTGAAGGTGGCCGACACCCGACGATCCACGGCCATGGCCTGGGTGTCCAAGGGAACTGTATAACCGAACCGGGGCAGGGTGGTCCGGTAGGCGCGGATCAGGAAGATCGCTTCGATCAGATCGCCCTGCGCCTGCTTGATGGCCAGCGCCGCCAACTCTCGGTCATAGAGCGAACCTTCGGCCATCACCCGGCTCACCGCATGGCTCAATTGCTCGGCAATCTGGGTCAGCGACAATTCGGGAACCTCCCGATCGCCCCGCCGTTCCTCGGCCAAATAGCGGTGGGCATTTTGGATGGCCCGCTCGCCCCCCTTGACGGCAACATACATGTCAGATCTCCAGTGCGCTGCTGCGCGGCACGGCGGCCAGATGAGTGTCGGTGGTGAACAGCCAGTCCAGACCACAAGGGAACAGGGCATGATTGGCGGCGACCCGCGTCCACAGGCCGTCGGGCGTCGGCAGCACCTGCAACCGGTGGCGGATTTCGATCCCCGGGCCGGTGAAGGTCGGGCCGTCGTCCTCGGCCAGGGTTTCGGCTTGCAGGATCACCGTCGCCGAACGGTCGGGATAATCCGATGTGCCCAGCGGCAGGGCGTCGAGGGCGCTCAGGTCGTCATTGGGAGTCAACACGGCGAACGTCGCCCGTGACGGCGTGTCGATCATCGGACAGCCCACATGAAAGCGCAGATAGGCGCGCGCTTCCGCCGTATCACAGCCCGGGGCCAGCCATACCGGCGTGTCGTGATCGGCCAGGGTCAGCAGGACCGCCACCGTCCCCGGACGCAACCCGGCGGGGGCGTCCAGATCCAACGGCAGACGGCGCAGCGTGGCCGGACGCGACAGGGCATCCAGGATCACCCGGAAGCAGGCAGTGGCACCAAACACCGGCGAGTCAAAACCAGCGGCAATGGGCGTTTCCGTCATCACGTTCATTCGTCCTCTCCGCGTACCAGAGTGAAGAAATCGACCTTGGTCGCGGCGGCTTTTTTCGACCGCGTGTCACGGGCGTCGAGATATTGGCTTTCCAGGGCAGCGATCATGTCGCGGGTCAATTGGTCCTGCCGTTGAGGGTCCTGCAACAGGGCGTCGAAGGCGGCGGCCAACTCGGCCTGACGGGCATCCCGTCCGGCCACATAGGCATGACCGACGGTGCCGTTGTCGAGCCGAACGGTGCAGCGGGTGACCGACATTTCGCCCAGATTGAACGGTTGGCCCTGGCCGCCAGGGCGACAGCGAACCATCACCAACCCATTTTCCGGCCGCCGTAAAAAGCTGTAGGAAACGCCATCGCCATGGGTTTTCCAGTAACCTTCCAGTTGGGCTCCACTGGCCCGGGCCAGCACCCCCATCCAGCGCTGGCGCGGGGTTTTGCCGTCGCCTTGAGCGGTCGTCTGCAACACCACTACCTCCAATCAGGACAAATGCCATATTTGTCTAGACATCTATATCATTCCATCGTTATAGTGGGTTTCCTTGATGGGGCACAATGTCTTTATCATGAAGTTTACATGATGGCTTTTGGGGCAGGGGGTTCCGCGATGGAATGGCAGGCGGGCGAAGCCAAGTGGCGGCAGATCGAACGGATCTTGCTCCTGGAGATCAGCCAGGGACAATTCCCGACCGGCCAGCGATTGCCAACGGAAATGGACATGGCCCGGCGCTTCGGGGTCAATCGCCATACGGTCCGGCAGGCCGTCGGCGCGCTGGCCGAAGCCAATGTGGTGCGGGTCGAGCAGGGACGCGGCACCTTCGTTCAGGAAAGCCTGCTCGATTACGACCTCAGTCAGCGCACCCGATTCTCGCAAATCGTCAGTTCACGTCAAAAACTGCCTCGCAAGCGGCTGATCGAATGGGAAATCCTGCCGGCCAAAAAGCGCATTGCCCAGAATCTCCAATTGAAGAAAAAGACCAAGGTGTTGCGGCTGTTTTCAGTCAGCGAGGCGGACGGCGTGCCGGTGGCCTGTAGCGAGAGCTTTCTTCCGGCGGATCGATTCGCGGGACTGGCCGACATTTTTTCAGAAACCGGCTCGCTGACCGAGGCCTTCGTCCGTTATGGCGTGACCGACTATCAGCGCCGGGAAACCCGAATCACCGCGCAGTTGCCGACCCGTCGCATCGCGGCACTGCTGCACCAACCGAAAATCCGTCCGGTTCTGGTCACCGAAAACATCGACGTGGACATGGAAGGCCAGCCCATCGAATGCGGGACCACCAGTTTCGCCAGTGATCGCGTTCAATTGCTGGTCGAGGGCAAGGCCTGATTGCAAAGTCAATCGCCGCCGCTGGTATCCACCCGTTCGACCAAGTCTGGATCAGCGGTGATGGGGCGGTAAATTTCCACCCGCTCGCCGTTGGCGAGTTGCTTGTCCAACTTACAGATCTTGCCAAAAATGCCGATGGTCTGGGTTTCCAGATCAATTTCCGGGAACATCTCAAGGATACCCGACAGCTCAATGGCCTGACGGGCGGTGCTGCCGTCGGGCACATCCAGCTTCAACCAAACCTGGCGGACGGCCTTGCCATAGGCGACGCTGACGTTCATTTAAGCCTCCTTTAATGCCGCCGCCGTGCGGGACCGGCGGGCATGTTCCAAACGGGCATCCAGCACCCGCTTGCCCGCCAGCAACAGGCCGAGCATCAAAAACGCTCCGGGGGGCAGGATGAACAGCAGGAAACCCCGGTAATCGGGAATAAGCGTGATTTCCAGGAACGCCATATGCTCACCGAGCAACAGGGCCGCATTGGCAAACAAGGTGCCCGAACCGACAATTTCCCGCGTCGCGCCCAGCACCACCAGTGCGAAGGTGAAGCCCAACCCCATCATCAAGCCATCAAAAGCGGCGCGCAGGGGATCAACCTTGGAGGCGAAAGCCTCGGCGCGGCCGAGAATGGCACAGTTGGTGACAATCAGCGGGATGAACAGGCCGAGCACCTTGTAGAGTTCATGCAGCCAGGCATTGATCGCCATATCGACGATGGTCACCAGAGCGGCGATGACCAGGACGAAGGCCGGAATGCGCACCTCGGGCAGGATCGCCCGTCGCAACAGGGAGACCGAGAGTCCTGACAGCATCAGCACCGCCGTGGTCGCCAACCCCATGCCCAGCCCGTTGGTCGCCGTGCCGGTCACCGCCAACAGCGGGCACAGGGCCAGCATCTGGACGAACACCACATTGCTGCTCCACAGCCCGTCCTGGGCAATGGTCTTGTAGGATGCATCGCTCATGATCCGACCTCCAGCAGGGCGCTTTTGTGGGTTTCGAAATAGTCCAATCCCTGGCGGATGGCCGCGACCACGGCGCGCGGGGTGATGGTGGCGCCGCTGAACTGGTCGAACTGTCCGCCATCCTTTTTGACTCGCCATTTTTCGCGTGGCGGCTGACCCAGGGAGAGTCCGGCGAATTGTAAAATCCAGCCATCCTTGGCCGCCTCGATCTTGTCCCCCAGGCCGGGGGTCTCGGCATGTTTAAGCACCCGCGCGCCGAGCAGCCGCCCGCTCGGGTCGAGGCCGACCAGCACCCGGATTTCGCCGCCGTAGCCGAAACCCTGCATCTCGTAGGCCAGGGCAGTCACCGTGCCATCGCGAGTGCCGCGATAGACGGTCCGCCCATCGAGAGTGAGGGGAGCTTCCAGCAGATCGTTGTCATGCAAATCGGCGGGCACCACCTGAATCAGCGAGGCCTTGAGATCCTTCGCCTGACGTTCGGCAATGGGGCCGCGCGTCTGGTCATCGACAAAGGCCAGCGATGCCGCTGCTGCCAACGCAAACACCCCGAGCATCAAGGCGGGCAGGGCCAGGGTCTTGAGCAATCCGGGCGGATTTTTTTTGGGTTCGTCAGCCACCGACCCGCTCCTTGATTCGTGCCGGGGCGTATTCGATCGGCTTGCCTTTGCCGGTGCGTCCGAAGACCCGGGGCTTCATGTACCGGTCGATCAGCGGGGTACAGGCATTCATCAGCAGCACCGCAAAAGCCACCCCCTCGGGATACCCGGCCCAGGTGCGGATGACAAACACCAGCACCGCCGTGCCGAAACCGAACAGCAACTGGCCGCGCACCGTCAGCGGCGAGGTCACGTAGTCGGTGGCGATGAAAAAGGCCCCGAGCAGGGTTGCCCCGGATAGCACATGCACCGAGGCATCCGCATAGCGGGCCGGGTCGAGGGTGTGGGTCAGGGTGGCGAGGACGGCCAGGGTGCCGATCATCGCCAGGGGAATATGCCAGCGGATGACCTTCAAGGCGAGCAGCATCAAACCGCCCATCAGAATCAACAGGGCCGAGGTCTCGCCCAGACTGCCCGGCGCGTTGCCGACGGCCTGATCCATCCAGTCGGGCAGGGTTTCGAGGGCGCTGGAGACCGTGTGGCCCAACATCAGCTCGGTCTTGACGTGGCCGAGGACCGAGGCGCTGGACACCGCATCGGTATTGGAAATGCCCAGAAAGGTGATCTCCAGGCCCGCCCTGAAGCCCGGCGCGCCGTCGGACAGCAGCGGCAGCGGGGCCAGCCAGCGGGTCATTTCCAGGGGAAAGGAAATCAGCAGGACAACCCGGGCCACCATGGCCGGATTGAACAGGTTCTGTCCGATGCCGCCATAGACATGCTTGGCGAAGACCAGGGCGATGACCGCCCCCACGACGCCGATCCACCAGGGAGCCCAAGGCGGCAGGGTGAGGGCGAGCAGCCAGCCACTGAGCACCGCCGAACCGTCCATCAGGGTGCGTTTCACCGGCTTGCCGGCGATTTTCAGACAGGCCGCCTCGCTCAACACGGCGGCCAGAACGGTCACCACGAACAGATTGATGGCCGGCCAGCCGAACAGATAAAGCCCGTAACCGGTGGCCGGCAGCAGGGCCAGCATGACCAGCCCCATGGTGCGGCCGACCGTGTTGCCGCCATGGGCGAACGGACCGCCGAGGGGAGCGGGTTTGCCGCTCATGCGCTGATCCTTTCTTGTGCGTCTTCTTTTTCCGATGCCTCGGCTTTTTTCTTCGCCGCCCGTTCCGCCTGGCGCTTGGCCATCGCTTCCTTTTTGGCCTGGGCGATGGCCTCCATGCGTTCATTGCGGGCCTCGGCCAGACGCTTGGTCTCGCCTTGCTTGTGCTTGGCCCGTTGGACGACGGTCAGCCGTCCCTTGGCATAATTGAAGAACTGCACCAGCGGAATACGCGACGGGCAGACATAGGAGCAGGAGCCGCAGGCCACGCAATCCATCAGTCCCTGCTCGACGGCGGCATCCAGTTGTTCCTTGCGGATGCGCGCCGCCATTTCCAACGGCATCAGGCCGCAGGGGCAGGCCTCCACGCAGGAGGCGCAACGGATGCAGGGTTGGGCGTTATCGGCGTTGGATTCCGCATAAGACAGGGCAAGCACTCCATTGGTGCCCTTGATGATGGGAGCTTTGGTGGAAATCAGCGGCTGGCCCATCATCGGTCCGCCAAGGATCAACCGGGCATCCGCCTCGGTCAGGCCCTGCGCCGCGTCGATCAGATGCTGAATCGGGGTGCCGATGAGTACTTCAAAGTTGCCGGGGCGGGCCATTGCCCCGCCGGACAGGGTGACGATGCGGGAAATCAGCGGACGGCCATGACGGACGGCCTCATGGACGGCATAGGCGGTGGCCGCGTTATGGACCACCACGCCGATATCCGCCGTCAGTCCCCGGGCCGGGGTCTCCAGGCCGGTGAGGGTCTGCACCAGATGTTTTTCCGACCCCATGGGATAGCGGGTCGGCACGCCGACCACATGAAAATCCGCCAATTCCGCCGCAGCCGCCTTCATGGCTTTCAGGGCTTCCGGTTTGTTGGTCTCGATGGCGACAATCACCTTTTTGAGCCCCAGGGCGCGGCGCATGAGAGCGATGCCCTCGACCACCTGGGGCCCGCGGTCGCGCATCAGTCGGTCGTCGCAGGTCAGATAGGGTTCGCACTCGGAGCCGTTGATGACCAGGGTATGCAGCTCGTAGCGCTGCCCCAAATTGAGCTTCACGGCGGAAGGAAAGGTCGCGCCGCCCAAGCCGACGATGCCGCTCTGGGCCACCCGCTCGGCGATTTCTTCGGCGGTCGCCCGTTCCGGGTCGAGCGGCGGCGGCAGATCGTCGGTCCAGGTTTCCTTGCCATCCGGCTTGAGGGTGATGGTGCGTCCGGGCAGGCCCGAGGGATGGGGCGCAACATAGCGACCGATGGCCTTGATCTGGCCCGATGTCGGGGCGTGGACCGGAGCCGAGACCATGCCCTGACCGACCGCCAGAAGCTGTCCCTTCCTGACCCAGTCCCCCTTCTTGACTACCGGTTCGGCGGGGGCCCCGATATGCTGCTGCAACGGAATGCGCAGCAGGGCGGGCAGACCGATTGCCTGAATCGGGGCGTGAGCTGCCAACTCCTTGTACCCTTTCGGATGAACACCACCGCGGATGCTGAACAGTTTCATCGCGCGCTCCTCAGGCCGCAAAGGCCGGTTTCGGCCAATGCCAGGTTTGCAATGTTTCCGGGATAGGCCGCATGTCGATACATTCGGTCGGGCAGGCCTCGGCACATTTTTCGCAGCCGGTGCAGGCGTCCTGGATGACCACATGAATCTGCTTCGAACTGCCGAGAATGGCGTCGGTCGGGCAGCGCTTGAAACAGCGGGTGCAGCCGACACAAAGGTCCTCGTTGACGAAGGCGATGAGGGGTTCCTTTTCCTCCATCGCCGACAGATCCGCGACAACTCCCATGGTATCGGCCAGGGCGCCGACCAGGGTGCGCCCGCCGGGCGGACAGAGGCTGATTTCGGCCTGTCCGTCGGCCAACGCCTGGGCCGCCGCGCTACATCCGGGAAATCCGCACTGGCCGCAGTTGGTGCCCGGCAACAGGCTCTCCAGAGTGCCCACCAGCGGATTACCCTCGACCCGCAGATAGCGAGCGGAAACCCCCAGCAAGGCCCCGAGGGTTACCCCCAGAACAGTCAGGCTTCCAATGGCGGTCAACATGTTATGTCTCCTCGCGCTTAGTTCGCCGTTAGGCCGGTAAAGCCCATGAAGGCCAGGGCCAGCAGCCCTGCTGTGATGAAGCCGATGGGAGATCCGGCAAAGGCCAGGGGGACATTGCCGAGGGCCAGCCGTTCGCGCAGCCCGGCGAAAATCACCATGACCAGGGTGAAGCCGACCGCCGAGCCGAAGCCGTACAGCAGGCTTTGGGTGAAATCGTTGTCTTCCTGAATGTTCAGCAGGGCCACGCCGAGCACAGCGCAATTGGTGGTGATCAGCGGCAGGAAGATGCCCAGCACCTGATACAGGGTCGGCGAAAACTTGCGGATGGTCATTTCGGTGAACTGCACCACGGCAGCAATCACCAGAATGAATGTCAGAATGCGCAGAAAGCCGATGTCCAGTGGCACCAATACGAAATGCTCCACCACCCAACTGGCCGCCGCCGACAGGGTCAGCACGAAAGTGGTCGCAAAACCCATCCCCAGGGCCGTATCAACCTTGTTGGAAACCCCCATGAAGGGGCACAGGCCGAGAAACTTGACCAGCACGACGTTGTTGACCAACACGGTACCCAGGATCAGCAGGAAATAGGATTCCATGGTGTCGGCTCCTTTCATCCTGAAGAACTGCATTTCCCATACCAGTTTTGGGCAATGGCTGGATCTGCTGCTTTTTCAATCGGTCCCGTTTGGCCTGCTCATTAGATAAGCAGGTTTTCGTGTTGGCGTTGCGACAACCGGCCCCCTCCGAGGCGCGCTTCTGTCGCAAAACCGACAAAAGACGCAACGGCTTGCGGGCGGAATTCCCGACGAAAACCAACAAGGCATGGAACTTGCTAGTTCCCATTCAAAAGATGAGGACGAACCATGCTGACATCCAAATCGGCAGCGGCCCAGACCCGGCCTTTGCAGGAATTCCTCGCTTCCCTGCCTCCCGAGATCCCGCAGGAGGTCCGGGACCTGTTGCTCATGGCCTCCGATGAGCGGGGAGCCGGGTTGCCGCCACGGATTTTTCTTGAGGCGGTGGAACAGCTTCCCCTGGCCATTTCCATCACCGATACCTGGGCCAATATCATTTATGCCAACAAGGCTTTTTCCCAGATTACCGGTTACCTGCCGGAGGAATTGGTGGATCGCAATGAATCGATCCTGTCCAACAAGGCGACGCCGACCCATGTCTACGAGGACCTGTGGGCGACCATCGGCGGTGGCGATGTCTGGTGTGGCATCATGGTCAATCGCAAGAAATGCGGTGACCCCTATGTGGCCGACCTGACCGTGGTGCCGGTGAAGGATGCAGATCAGCGGGTGGCTTTCTATGTTGGCATTCACCGGGACGTGACGGCGCTGCATCAATTGGAGCAGGAGGTTCGCAATCAGAAGACGCTGATCGAATCCGTTCTACAGGCGGCGCCGGTGGCCATGGTGTTTCTCGACCCAGACGGAGGCGTGGTGCTCGACAACCACGCCTACAAGCTGTTGACGGCGGATCTCAGGATAGCCGAGCCCGCCGAGCGGGTTCTGGCCGCCGTCGCCGAGAGCAAAAAGTGCGATTTGAAAGAGATTTTCGATCAAAAAATCGACTTTTCCCATGTGGAAATCCGCATCGATTCCGGGGGGGCAGCGAGCCGCGCTGGCTGTCCTGCTCCGGGTCCTGGGTTCACGAATACGACGCCACGGCGGATCACTTCTTTCGCAAACAGCGTCGCACCGGCTTGTTGTTGACCTGCAACGACATCACCCTGCAACGGCGCCGCTTCGAGGAGGCCCGGACCGCCATGGTGCGGGCGCTGATGGCCGACCAGACCCGAATCAACGCGGTGCGCGAGACCATCGCGGCGGCCATTTTTCAACTGCAAGGCCCGCTCAACATGATCGGGGCCGCAGTCGGCATGCTGCATCGGCAGGGCGAGGGCGGCAGTGCCCTGGCCAAGGCCCTGCAGGACGCCATTGGCTCCGGAAAGAAATCCCTGGAGCGCCTGCGCAAGGCCATGCCCGCCGTACAAATGGAGGGCATCGAACGGGTCAACATGAACGAGGTGGTGCGCGACGTGCTGGACGTGGCGACCGAACGCTTCCTGGTCACCGGAGCGGTGGTCAACTGGCAGCCCACATCGGTCCTGCCGACGGTTCCCGGGCGGGCTGGAGCCTTGCGGGCGTTGATCAAACATGTCCTCGACAACGCGGTGGACGCCCTGGCCGAAAGCGGGTCGTCGCGGCGCGATATCAACATACACACCGGCACAACGGTGGACGACATGGTGGAAATCGTCGTCGAGGATACCGGCGCGGGCGTGCCTGAAGATCTGCGGATCAAGGTATTTGAGCCGTTTTATTGCAATTGGCGACGGGCGCAGGGCCATTCCGGGATGGGGTTGGCCATTGCCCAACAAGTGGTGTTCGATCAAGGGGGAGGGATTGTCATCGAACGAGGGTCGGCCGGGGGCTGCCGGGTCAGAGTGACCCTGAGCACGCGGCTGTCGCAGACTGCCGACTAGGAGTTTTGACATGAAGGCCGAGACGGAAATACCCCTGCGGATCTCCGATCGTCAGGACCTGTTGGAAATGGAACTGGCCACCCTTTATCAGGTGAGTCAGATGCTCAGCCGTTCGCTGAATCTGGAACTGACCATTCGCGAGGTGCTGACCATGCTGCACGAGAAAAACGTGTTTCTGCATGGCATGGTCAGCCTGCTCGATTCCGACACCGGAGAAACCACCATCCGGGTGGTGGTCAGCGGCGATTCCGACCATCCGGTCAGCTACCGGCAGGGCGAGGGCATCGTCGGCATGATCATGCAGCGGGGCGAGACCGTGGTGGTGCCCAAGGTCTCCGATGAGCCGCGCTTTCTGCATAAGCGGGGCATCTGTGATATGAATCTGCCGTTCATCGGGGTGCCCCTGTTCGGCGGCGAGGATGTCATCGGGGTGGTCGCCGCGCAGCCGCCGGAAGGCGGGGCACTGCTGGAGGAATGGCGGCGGTTCCTCGAAATGATCGCCACCCTTTTTGCCCAGACGGTGCGCCTGTGTCGCCGCTTCGAGAGCCGTCAGAGCGAATTGCGCGACGAGCGGGACAAGCTGCGCCGGGCGGTCAAGAATCAACACGGTTTCGATCAGATCGTCGGTCACGCCCCGGCCATGCGGGAGATTTTCGAACAGGTACGGCTGGTTTCCAAGTGGGACACCACGGTGCTCATTCGGGGCGAGTCCGGCACCGGCAAGGAACTGATCGCCAGCGCCATTCACTACAACTCCCCGCGCCACGCCGGGGCCTTCATCAAGCTGAACTGTGCCGCGCTGCCCGATACATTGCTCGAAAGCGAGTTATTTGGTCATGAGAAAGGGGCCTTCACCGGAGCCACCGTGCAGCGCAAGGGGCGCTTCGAGCAGGCCGACGGCGGCACCTTGTTTCTCGACGAAATCGGTGAAATCACACCGACCTTCCAGGCCAAGCTGCTGCGGGTGTTGCAGGAAGGTGAATTCGAACGCATCGGCGGCATGAAGACCCTCAAGGTGGACGTGCGGGTCATCGCGGCGACCAACCGCGATCTGGAGGCCGACGTGGAATCCGGAGCCTTCCGCGAGGATCTCTATTACCGGCTGAACGTCATGCCGATCACCCTGCCAGCCCTGCGCGACCGGGTCGAGGACGTACCCGATCTGGCCGCCTTCCTGGTTGCCAAGGTGGCGGCCAAGCAGAGCCGCGAGTTGAGTATCACCGATTCCGCCATCCGATTGTTGATGCGCCACGACTGGCCGGGCAACGTGCGCGAACTGGAGAATTACATCGAGCGGGCGGCCATTCTGTGCGAGACCGGGGCCATAGACCGGGATGTGATCGAATTGTCCGGCTTGCGGGAGTCCGGCCTGCACCGTGCCCCGATCCCGCCCACCCAGGTGCCCACCGAAACCCCGCGCTTCGATCCCCACGACCCCGACCTGGACGAACGGGAACAGGTCATCGCGGCGCTGGAAGAAGCCGGTTGGGTGCAGGCCAAGGCGGCCCGCCTGCTCGACATGACCCCCCGCCAGATCGCCTACCGAATCAAAACGCTGAATATCAAGATGCGGCAGATTTGAGACTTTGAAGGACACTGCGGAGGAGGCTCATGCTTCGACAAGCTCATGCTTCGACAAGCTCAGCATGAGGATGCGGGTATTGCTTATTTCCTCATCCTGAGCTTGTCGAAGGATTTGTCGCATTCCCGACATCCCCAGGCCCTGCGCTGTCACCTTTCCCGCACCGCACTAATGGTTAGACTCTTCGTGATTTCAACAGGTTGAGGGGCGGTCGTAAATCGGCACAGCCCTTGCAGATGCCTCCCCAGGACCTTTTTCGAAGCGGGAGACCCGACATGGAATTGACGGTATTGGGACAGACTCCCGAGGGGGAGACCAAGAGCGGCTGTTCGACCAGTGCCTGCGGGACCCCCTCGGACCAGATGAGCCACTTGCCGGAACATATTCGGGAAAAGGTTCATAATCATCCCTGCTATTCCGAGGAGGCCCACCATCATTACGCCCGCATGCATGTGGCGGTCGCCCCGGCCTGTAACATCCAGTGCCATTACTGCAATCGCAAATACGACTGCGCCAACGAATCCCGGCCCGGGGTGGTCTCAGAACTGCTGACCCCCGATCAGGCGGTGCGCAAGGTGCAGGCGGTGGCCGCCAATGTGCCGCAGATGACGGTGCTCGGCATCGCCGGTCCGGGCGACCCGCTGGCCAACCCGGAACGCACCTTCGAGACCTTCCGCCGACTGGCCGCCGAGACCCCGGATATCAAGCTCTGCGTCTCCACCAACGGCCTGTCCCTGCCCGACCATGTGGCGGCTCTGGCCGAGGTCAATGTGGATCATGTGACCATTACCATCAACTGCGTCGATCCGGACGTGGGGGCCAAGATCTATCCCTGGATCTTCTGGAAAAACCGCCGCATTCATGGCCGAAAAGCCGCTGAAATCCTCATCGAACGGCAGCAGTTGGGGCTGGAAATGTTGGTCGAGCGCGGCATTCTGGTTAAGGTCAACTCGGTGATGATCCCCGGGGTCAACGACAAACACCTGCAAGAAGTGTCTAAGGTCGTCAAGTCAAAGGGTGCCTTCCTGCATAACGTGATGCCGCTGATTGCCGAGGCCGAGCATGGCACCTTCTATGGGGTCATGGGGCAGCGCGGCCCCAACAAGACCGAGCTTCAGGAGCTTCAGGATTCCTGCTCCGGCGATATGAATATGATGCGCCATTGCCGCCAGTGCCGGGCCGATGCGGTCGGCCTGTTGGGCGAGGACCGGGGCGACGAATTTACCATGGAAAAGGTCGAGGTCATGGAGATCGACTACCAGGCCGCCATGGAAAAACGCGCCAAGCTGCATGAGTCCATCGAGGCCCATCGCGAAGCCGACAAGATCAAAGTCATGCCGGAAAGCAATTTCCCTGATTCGACAGCCCGCCCGGTCAAGATGGCTGTCGCCACCAAGAGCGCCGGGGTGATCAACGAACATTTCGGCCATGCCTCCGAATTCCTGGTCTACGAAGCCTCCCCGGCGGGCGTGCGCTTCATCAGTCATCGCAAGGTGCCCCAGTACTGCACCGGGGCCGATACCTGCGACGAAAACGGCGAGAGCATCATGGACAAGATTGTTGCCGCCTTGGACGACTGCGAGACCGTGCTGGCCGCCAAGATCGGCATCGAACCCTGGGGACGGCTGGAAGCCGAAGGCATCCTGCCCAACGGCGAGCATGCCATGGAGCCCATCGAAGACGCCATCAAGGCCGTGTACCTGGAAATGTATGAGGATGGCCGTCTGGCCGTTTCGCTCCAGAAAGCTCAAATCAGCGCCTGAGGATTAATATCATGTCCCTGCAAATTATTGAGAGCTGCACCAACTGCTGGGCCTGTCTGCCGCTTTGTCCCAGTGAGGCCATTGTGGAGGCCAAGCCGCATTTTCTGATCGAGACCAAGAAATGCACCGAATGCGAGGGCGACTTTGCCGACCCGCAATGCGCCAGCATCTGCCCGATCGAAGGGGCAATCCTCGACGCGCTGGGTGTAGCGCTGAATCCGCCCGGCTCGCTGACCGGCATTCCGCCGGAAAAGATGGCCGCTGCTATGGCCGAGATGCAGGCGAGGTAGGTGGGTAATGACCCTCGTGCGCTTCTTCGAAAAAACCGGCTGCATCAACAACACCCGTCAAAAGGCGTTGTTGCGTGAGGCGGGCTATGAATTGCATGTGCACGACCTGTTGAGCTATCCCTGGACGCCGCTGGAACTGGCCCGTTTTTTCGTCGGACGCCCCATCGGTCAATGCTTCAATCGGACCGCGCCGCGAATCAAATCCGGGGAAATCGACCCGGACTGCCTGAGTGCCACGTTGGCTCTTGAACTGATGGTGGACGATCCGCTGTTGATCCGTCGGCCGCTGTTGGAGACCGCCCGCGGCTGCGGCGTCGGTTTCGACGATCTGGAGCGACTGGGCATCGACCTGAGCACGGGCAGTGAAGATGTGGAAACCTGCCCCCGGACGGCCTCGGGAACCGGAACATGAGCGCCGTTTCCATCGCCGAGGGGGTGCACTGGATCGGGGCGCTCGATCCGACCCTGCGCACCTTTGACATCATCCTCAAGACTGCCAACGGCACCACCTACAACAGCTATGTGGTGCGCGGCCTGCGCGGGGTGGCGGTGATCGACACGGTGAAACAGGAATTTTCCGACACCTTCTTCAAAAATCTGGAAGAGGTGGCACGCTACGACGAAATCACCGCCATCGTGCTCAACCACCTGGAGCCCGACCATACGGGGGCGCTGCCGGAATTGTTGCGCCGGGCGCCCAATGCGGAGGTCTATATTTCGCGCCGCGCGCCGGGCATGTTGAAGGCTTTGCTGAAGCCGGACATGGAAGATTTCCATTACACGCCGGTGGACACGGGCGACCGGCTGGATCTGGGCGGACGGCAACTGATGTTTCTCAATACGCCGTTCCTGCATTGGCCGGACACCCAATGCACCTGGCTCGAAGGGGCCGGGGTGTTGTTTCCCGGCGACCTGTTCGGCTGTCATTTTTGCGATGATCGACTGTTTAACGATCTGGTCGGTGATTTCCGGTTTTCGTTCGAATATTACCACGCCCACATCATGCGCCCGTTCAAGGGTAATTGCTCACCGACCCCGACGGCTTGACCGGGGGAGCGCTGGGGCGGCGTGACGATATCCGGCTCCGAAATGCAGATTTCTGTTGCGCTGGATGGGCGAATATGAGTCAACCTTTCCATGACTCCGCTGCCCGACATCACCACGCTTTCCCCGTCCGAGAAGGACACGCTGATCGGTTCGCTGATGGCGCGATTGGACGCGCTGGAATCGCGGGTCTCGGCTTTGGAGGCCGAGAATGCCACGCTGAAGGCCGAGAACGCGGATCTGCGGGAGAAACTGAACCTGCCGCCGAAGACGCCGGACAATTCGAGCAAGCCGCCGTCGCAAGGGCACAAGCCGAATGGCGAGGGCAAGGCGAAGCCGAAGGGCAAGGCCCATGCGGGAGCACATCGGCCGCTGCACCCCAACCCGACACGACGGCGCGACGTGCTGGCCGACCACTGCCCGCACTGCCGAGCGGACGTGACGGGCGTCACACAGGCCGAGGTCCAGGCTTACGACCGCATCGAAATCCCCGAGATCGCGCCCGACGTGACACGGGTGACGCTGTTCGGTGGCACCTGCCCCTGTTGCGCCAAGCGGTTCAAGGCGCCCGCGCCCGCCGGGCTGGAACCGGGCTCGCCGTTCGGCCCCAACCTGCGGGCCTTCGTCCTCTATCTGCGCTTCGGTCAGGCGATTCCGTTCGAACGGCTGGAGCGCCTGCTGCGCGACCTGTTCGGCCTGGAGATCAGCGAAGGGGCGCTGGCCAACATGCTCCAGGACAGCGCGCCCGCCTTCGCGGCCCAGACCAGCCGTATCAAGGAGCGGCTGCTGTCCGGCACCGCGATCGAATCCGACGAGACATCCGTCCGCGTCGGCAAGCGGACCTTCTGGAACTGGGTCTTCCACCACGGCGACAGCGCCTGCTTCGTCATCCGACCCTCGCGCGGCAAGGCGGTGGTCGAGGAATTCCTCGGCGAGGTTCGCCCCGATTTCTGGGTATCCGACCGGCTGGCGGCGCAGATGGGGTGGGCCGCCAAGGACCATCAGGCCTGCCTCGCCCACCTGCTGCGCGACATCCAATATGCCATCGACGCGGGCGACGATGCCCTGGCTCCCGGCCTCGGGGCCCTGCTGAAGCGGGCCACCCGCATCGGCCGGCGCCGACCGGATTTGGCCGATGCGACCCTGGCGGCCTATCACTCCCGCCTCCAGTCCCGGCTCGACGAATTGCTGAAGATCGTCCCCGCCACCACGGCCGGAGAGAAGCTGCTCCGTTCCATCAAGCGCTTCCGCCAGAACCTCTTCGTCTTCGTCACCAACCGCGCCATCCCGGCCACCAACAACGGCTCCGAACAGGCGCTCCGGCCATGCGTCATCTTCCGCAAGGTCACCAATTGCTTCCGATCCGAGTGGGGCGCCACCCTCTACGCCAACGTCAGATCCGTCCTCGAAACCGCCCGACGACGAGGAATCGGAATCCTCCCCGCCATCAGACTCACCCTTGACGGTACCGCCCTGCCGGTGGCAACGTGACGGACATCACCCAAGGGGGTGAGCAATTACGTTCAAGGAGCATGTGCTGGAGGCCTTGACCCTCATCGAACCCCTGCGGCCCCGGTTGGTCGCCCCGGCCCATGGCCCCCTCCTGCGCGATCAGCCGATGGACTACATCCGGCGTTATCGTGAATTGTCGAGCCCGCGCCTGCGCAGTGAGCTGACCCAGGGCGAAAAGAGCCTGCTAATTTTCTATATCAGCGCCTATGGCAGCACCGCCCGCATGGCCGAGGAAATCCGTCACGGGGCGGAGGAAATCACCGGCGTGCGGGCCTCGTTATTTGATCTTCAAGGCGGCGAAACGGCCCCGTTCATTGATCTGGTGGAGGATGCCGACGGCTTGATGTTCGGCAGTCCAACCATCAACGGCGACGCGGCAAAGCCGATCTGGGATCTGTTGTCGTCGCTGTGTTCCATCAAGACCCAGGGCAAGCTGGGGGCGGCTTTCGGTTCCTATGGCTGGACCGGCGAGGCGATTGACATGATCGACGCCCGAATGCGCGGCCTGAAGATGCGCGTTCCCCAGGCGGGACTGAAAATCAAACTGATTCCCAATGACGACGAATTGAGCGACTGCCGGGCCTTTGGCCGTTCGGTGGGCGAGCATTTGACGGGGGCCAAGGCCGGTCGGGTGATCGACTTTGCCGCCCTCGGATAACTGAGCACGAGAGAAAACAGAGAAAGGAACCCTCCCATGCCGAAAGCGAAAGTGACATTTTCCGACATCAACCTGAGCGTCAACGTTCCGGTCGGTACCCGCATCATTGAGGTCTCCGAGAAGGTCGGGTCCGGCATCATCTATGGCTGCCGCGAATGCGATTGCGGCACCTGCATCATGAAAGTCGAGGAAGGGTGGAACAATCTGTCCGAGCCGTCGGTGCTGGAAGACAAGGTGCTCAAGGAAAACATGGCCGGACGCCATTACCGGCTGGCCTGCCAGGCGCAGGTGCTGGGCGACGTGACCCTGAAGCCCGCGTGATCAACGATAGAGTTTAAGAAGGAGCAGCAACGATGGCCCTCATTACTTTCAGCAGTCCCGAGTACAAGGACAAGACCGTGTACGCGGTGGCCGGAAGCCATACCGAAACCATCCTGAAAATCGCCAAAACCAACCGCATTCCCATTAGTTTTGACTGCGAAGACGGGCAGTGCGGCAACTGTGTCATCCGGGTGACCCCGCTGGGCGACAAGCCCAAGATGGGTTGCCACCTGACCGACAAGGAGCAGACCGTGCTCAAGGAGATCGGCAAGTTGTCGAAATCGGAAATCGACCGCATGATCGTCGATGACCTGCCCAGCGAATGGCGGCTGGCCTGCCAGATGATCGTCCGCGACGAGGACGTGCTGGTCGAGTACTGACCCGGGAACGGGGTCCTCATGCTTTGACAGGCTCGGCATGAGGACCTCAACCTGAGCCTGAGCCTGTCGAAGGGCGGAGTCCGATGGCCATGAGGATGTCGGAATCAAAAATCAGAAGGCCGGTTCCCGGCGCCTGCCGGGCCACCGCCGGGCGTCTGTTGGCGCGCGCGCGGGGCGACGGCAACGATTTGATCCTGGCTCGGATGCTCGCCTCCTGGCGCTTTCGGCGAGGCATTCTGCCGCGCTGGATGGGGCTGCCATCCACTGAATTCAGGCGATTGATCCAGGGACACTTTCCCGGATTTCCCATGCGCTGCGGCACCGCCATAACCGAACTCGTCCCGCCGGAACGGGATTGGGAGCGCCACGATCTGCGCTGGCTGTTGATGACCCATCGGGCGGGCAGGCACCGCTCGGAAATCTGGGTGGCGGAAATCATCGCCGCCGCCTGCATGGGACAGAATCATTTGTGGGAGGATCTGGGACTGTGGTCGCGGGCCGATCTGACGGCCTTGATGGCGCGCAATTTTCCCAACCTGTCGCTGCGCAACAACAAAAACATGAAATGGAAGAAATTTCTCTATAAACAGCTCTGTGAGGCCGAGGGCATCTATGTCTGCCGGTCGCCGTCTTGTGAGGTCTGTGTGGATTATGACGTATGCTTCGCAGCCGATGAATGAGCTTCTGGTCCGGGCCAGGGGCGCCTATCTCGGTCTCGCCGTCGGCGATGCCCTGGGGGCCACCGTTGAATTCATGACCCCACGCGAAATCCGCGCCAAATACGGGGTGCACCGGGAAATCATCGGCGGCGGCTGGCTGAACCTGAAACCCGGTCGGGTCACCGACGATACGGAAATGAGTCTGGCCCTCGGGGACTCCATTCTGGCCTGCGGCGGCGTTGATCCGACGGCGGTGGCCCGGGCCTTCAGCGACTGGATGGCCAGCAAGCCGGTGGATATCGGCCATACGGTGCGCCGGGGTCTGCTGCGCTTTCGCACCCACGGACTGACCGAGATGCCGCCCAACGAACAAGATGCGGGCAACGGGGCCTGCATGCGGGTGCTGCCGGTGGCCCTGTTCACCCTCGGGGGATGGTGGGAAGACATCTCCGCCGCCGTGCGCTGCCAGGCCCATGTGACTCACAACACCCCCCTGTCGGACAGCGGCACCGAATGCGTGGTGGCGATGATCCAGGATGCCTTGGTGCATGGCACGCCCCCGGCGGTGCTGCTCAATCATGCGGACGATCTGCTGCGCCGCCACCGGGAATTCGACTGGTCGAAACGCCGCCGAGACAATCCCAGCGGTTACATCGTCGAAACCCTACAGGCGGTGTTCCAAGCCCTGGAGACCGAAACCAGCTTCGAGGATATTCTCATCGACGTGGTCAACCGGGGCGGCGACGCCGACACCACCGGCGCCATCGCCGGCATGATCGCCGGGGCCAGCCTTGGCGAGACGGCCATCCCGGCCCGCTGGCTCAGAAAGCTGGAGAGCGCAACGGCCACCGCCTGCGCCGATCAGGCGGAAGCGCTGGTGCGGGGGGTGTCCGGCTTCCCCAGATGATCGCCGTATGCCTGATTGGAAGGTCGAGCAGGGACACAAACTCCCGGTGGGTCTGGTCCATCTGTGGATGGCCGAGCGGCTGATACAGATCGCTCATAGGGCGGCCTGCTGCCGGGATTTGAGCTTCTTGAGCGCCTTGTCCGACAGGTAGGCGGTAAAGTCCTCGGGATTCTCATAGCCTTGTCCCAACAGGTGCTCGGTGACCGCCTCGATGAGCAGCCGGGTCTTTTCCACTTCAATCAGGTTGCGGCCGCAGGTCAGACAGACCTCGCCGTCGTCCCGGCAGGCGGACTTGCCACGACAGGGACGGAACCTCATGCGGCCTGTTCCATTTGGGCCAACAGGGCGGCGCAATCGGACTCAATCACCTCCAGGCCCAGTTTGGCGCAGAAACGTTTTTCCTTGTCGGTGGGGTGCGGGATCAAGGCCCAGCCTGTGGGCTCGGCATGTCCATGGATCATGTCCGATAAGACCATCCGTTCGGTATCGCGGTTCAGCGGCAGGCCGAGCAGCAGATACTTTTTCCCCTGGCGATCCTGCTTGAGGAAACTCGGAATGGCGAAACCGCCCATCAACTCGGTGATGAAGTCCACATAGTCGGCGTCCGAGGCCACGTAGTTGGCGTCCGGTCGCGGACTGCCCATGGGCTTGAACAGCACCGGCAGACTGGTATCGGCCTCTTCCTGAAGGATTTCGGTATAGGATGTGCCGTCGTAGGTATACAGACGATAGCGGAAGGCCGTGCCGCTGATGCGGGCGACGCCATGGATCAACAAATGCGGCGTGTCGGCATAGGAATCCTGAAGCTGGGTATCCCGGTTGACGTCGATCACATAGGGCGGACGCACGGCGGCCAGCCAGTCATGCACCGGGCTGCGGGTCCATTGGCGTTCGCCGTAGAGTTCGGTGAAAAACTTGGTCAGGAACGTCCGACCCTTTTTCAGTTCCAGGCTCATGGCAGCGCGCGGGAATTCATACATCAGACGCGGGGCCATGGGCTTGCCGTCGTTCATGGCAAGGATCAGGCTGTCGGAATCGGCGGGCATGGGCTGCCCGGTGCCAACCTCGGTCACCCCTGAAAGCACCCCCGGCCCCAGATAGGGAACAATAACGCCATCGCGCACGCCGGTCAGAATGTCGCCGAAATCGGTCATGGATCGAATCCTCATGTTGCTTCACAAACCTTTCGGCTTGAGAAGCAAGAACCGGTCCAAGTGCCAAATGCCAGGAGATCAAGCGGTTAGGAGACGTGCGGCTTGTCGGTAAGGCGACAATTCACAGGCTGACAATCTCCACCTCATAGGCCCCGCCGATGACGATGAATTCCTTTTCACCGCGCAAACGACCGGGCAGCAGGCCCGAATAACAGAAGATCTTCGGCACCGGCACCTCGATACATAACACGGTGTCGCCGAATTCGTCGGCCCGCTCAAGATCGGCAGTGAAGGAGTTCAGATTGTTGAACAGCATGACCTTGTGACGGCGGTCCAGATCATCGAGGATTTCCGCCTCCTGGAGCCGGTTGATGCCCCGATACAAGGTGAGGTGCCGGGCCAGCGGCGCACGCCGCGCCAGTTCATACTGACAATAATGAAACAACAGATCGAGCTGTGCTTCCAGGGCGTTGGTGTTGTACAACCCCTCGGCGCGGGCCGCCAAATAGGCCTGGTGGGCGGGGGAGGGGCCGTCGCCCAGGGGCTCCAGATGATGGCGCGGCAGCAGCCCAAAACGGCTTTCCGCCCAGCCCTTCAGCACCGCCCCCTCGCGGCTGTCGGCATCGAACGACCAACCGCGCAGCATCTTCAGGTAATCGGCACCTGTCCGTTTGTGCTTCTGTCCCCGGGTCAGTCCGGCTTCTTCGGGCTGCTCCAATAAAAAGTGCATGGTCATGCGGTCGCGTCGAAATGGATTCCAATACCGTCGAGCGGACGATCCGGCCCATCACCCTTAATCGCAAGAATGCTCTCTTCGCCGGTCACGACGCGGGCGCCGAAAACTGGGCGGCGATCGCCTCGCTCATCGAAACCTGCAAGCTGAACGGCATCAACCCCTTCGCCTACATCGAGCATACGCTGAAAGCCATCGTCAACGGCCATAAGCAAAATCACATCAAGGAATTGCTGCCCTGGAATTATCAGGCCGGCGTGTAAGCGGGACACCGCTTACCTATCTCCAGACAACGAAAAATACAGCTTCTCATGCAGGGCCTTGGCCTCGGCCTGTTCGGGGGTCGATTATCATGTGGAGGTTGCCAAGAATTTTTACTCAGTTCCCCATTCGTTAATCAAACAAACCTTTTGGGCGCGAATCACGGAACGTAGTGTCGAAATTTTTCACAAGGGCACGAGCGTTGCTACCCACGCCTGTTCCGTGCCCTGACAAAACCAAACTTATTGATCCTCGACGATTGGGAGCCGGAAAAACTCAATGCCGACCAGCGCCGCGGTCTCATGGAAATCGTCGAGAAACGATACCAGGATGCTTCGACCCTTATGACCAGCCAACTTCCGGTCGACAAGTGGCATGACGTCATCAGTGAGCCCACTTTCGCCGACGCTATCCTTGATCGCATCGTCCATAACGCTTACAGATTGGAACTCGACGGACCCGTCAATGCTAAAAATAATGGACGCTATCGTCTCATCATACAGAGCAAGTTGACCTCAAACTTGCAGCGTCGGTGGGTTTAAACAAGTAACTACCGCCCCACCCCACTTGCTCTTTGATGAATGCATGCGGAAAACGCAAGTCGATATTCAAGAGTCTTTGAATGTTAGAAGCCGCTGCATCAATTAGATAGAGGGCATTGCAGTCATGCATGCCAGACAGAATCGACAGAATGCCTTCTGCACGCCCGCGTCGTGACACTGTCGGCATGCACTCTCCTGTATTTTGCTTGTTGAGCCTTGAATTCAAATGCGGCGCATCTATCCGCACTGGCAAAGCAGTATAGAGCTTGTGACTCGCAAAGACATGCTTCATGTCTTCAAAATCGTAGGCGATAAGACCTGGCCAAAGTAACGGTGCCACTAGACTAAAGGCCGCATCAAGGGTTGGGAAGTTGGGTTCACGTCTAGAGGATATGGAAAGACAATTAAGGCCCTGCTCCACAACAGGGCATTGGATAACGGCATCAACGTGCTTGCTCAGATCACCGAAAGCTATATTGCCCATCATTCCGGACACAAATAAGATGTGGAGGCGTTCGCTGTTCAAATGCGCGACCAAAGTACGCACAGTGGAAATTGTATCCTCGTCCTCCCCATCCATCACAATCAGATCCAGCGAAATATCGTACGCGGTCCCATCAATATTTGTATGGCCCTTGTAGCCGCTAGATTCTGTGGCCAACCGATGATTTTGAACTAAATCGTCGCCGCCTTGTCCAACTGCGTAAAGCTGTATGCCATCACAGACATGATAACCAGTCACCATTTTCCTTGCTGCCCGGCTGTATCCCCATGTTACTACAACGGAAAAAGGTGCCATGGTCGCCCCGCCGAGCGCAAGGGATAGAAATTTTCGACGGTTCAGCAATGTTTTGTTACTCATGATGAAACACTTTTCATACAATATTCCCCAAAAGCCCTGAATCTAGTCATGATTTTTCAAAAGGGTGGCCCATCCCGGAAGTGTGCATAGTCACTCGGTCAGGCCAAACACGTTTCCAACCGCCGGTTCGGCTTTGACAAGCCATTCGCCCCATTTCCTTAGCCCCAGGCACACTTCGCCATCCGCCTTCTGGAAGGTGACGTACCTACCATGAGAGACGAGCTTGGCCCCAATCTTGACAAACTTCTCCCGCAACTTCGTCAGCGACCAGTGTTCGACTTCCTGAGGCAGGGCCAGGGTACGCATGAAATTGGACAGATTGCACGGCAGAGCATAAAACTGGAGCCGGACCTCGTTGTTGCGGAACCTGCGGCACGACAGCCGGGTCCACCTGTTGGCGTTCTTGCCTTCCTTGATCCACTGTTCCGCCGTGCCCCGCTGATTATAGAGGGCGACGACCCGTTCGGCTGGACGGCTCAGGTTGGTCAAGATGAAGCCGACACGAAGATACAGGTCGCCGAAATGCCATTCGACCTTGGGACCTCACGGCGTTTCCTGTCCCTAGATCCCGTCTGATAGCTGAAGCTGGCGTAGTAGCGGAGGACAAGATTGGGCGGGCGGCCGACCGGTTGGATCAGAAGGTGGGCGATGCTTTCCTGGAGAGCCTTGTTGGCGGGCAGGTAGATCGCGCAGAGAATACCCTCAGATTCAAGGTGTTCGTACAAATTACTCGAATCGAACGCCGCGTCGCCACGAACGTAAATTCGAACCTGCCGATCCTTGTAGCGTTCGACCACCTGCACCAGGACATCCCGCCAGCCGTCGGCACCGCGGACGCGGCATCGTTCTAGATCGCCCATGTGGTTGAACGGGAACAGCGGGGGATAGCAGCTACAGCCGAAGTGCCCGTTATAAGCAGAGTCCTCTTGGTCGCCATAAGTTGGGCTTACGCTGGAATCCATATCGAGGACTACGTCCTTAGGCGAGCGGCGGTTAAAATCGAACCGCAAAGCCCCGCTTTTGCTTTCACCCATTAGGTGGGCCATAGAATTACCTCTAAATAGAAAATAATACTTTGATTCTTATATCATAATAACGACTTCAGGTTACTAATATGCGGTACCATCTGGGGAAAATGGGTTAAAATCGTGAAGTCCCATTCCTGTTTTGCTCATAACATCAATGCCACCAATCTGCCCATGTTTATTTTTTATAATATCTACTTCTATTATGCCATCAAAGCTCTGCAACCCGTTATGCCACCGTTCGTATCGCATATTCAAACTATCTTGTGTTGGACCAGAATGTTTATAATGCTCATATGCAGAATGAAATACCAATAGAACATCAGCAGTATCTATTAGATGTGTAATATTTTCTTCATTCTCTTTCTTTGAGCATTCATTGCACATCGCTCCTAATGTTGTTGTAGTATTAAATAATGATAAAACCGCACAGTTTAGATCAATCGCTAAAGCTTTTAATTCACATGCAACAAAATGTGTTTCCCGATCCTTAGATGTAATATTGGCACAATTATTCGCAATTAATCTATCTAAGTGATCGATTATTATTAGTCCAATATCCCTGTCTTTTTTCATATTACGGGCTTGCGCACATAAATCATGAACACTTAGGTTAGGGGCATCGTTAATGAATATAGGTAAGTTTTGTATGGAATATGCAGCTTGCAAAGCCTGATTATACTCAATAGCAGAAACATTGCCGTCTCTATACCTAAATTCCGACACCCCAGATTGTAGTGCAATAAATCTTCTAAGAACACTGTCTGCGTTTTTTGCCAATGAAAAAATTGCAACTTCTGCTCCTTCTTTATTATATTTCTCCCCTTGATGTTCTTGAGCAGCTTTCAGCCCAACTTGATAAGCAAGCACCGAGTGCGATTCATGTGACTGTCCCGCAATAACTATAAAATCAGATTTTCTAAAACCATGTAGCACCTTATCTAGAGAATTTATTCCACTCAAAAACCCAGAATTTTCTGATTTTGAGTCAAATGCTATGGCAGAAGACTTTATAATATTATGCATCAATTTATCAATTGACTTAAATGGTGCTGTTGTTTCTTTAGGGTTATTCGTATTATTTGTTTCCATATTATCCAACTATTATTAATTCAAATTGTTGTATATTATATACAAACTTCATTGATGTGATAGTTTATTTAGTTAATACATGAATTTGACCAAATCATTATATTGGATATAAAATGCTGCAATCCTTGGAATAATTTTGTTCAATTGGGTGTTCATGCATTCCCCTGCAATTTCTCGAAGGTGACGTGACAAGTTTGGAACGACATACATGATTAACGGAGGCATGCGTCATATTTTGACGTTTTCAGCCTCAGTATTTTGTTCGTCCTGAAAAAAGTCTATTCGCTTGATGTTGCGATGCGGTCAGGTTTCAGGGAAGTATCTCTTTATGCGGATTGCACGGAGGCTGCGGCCAGGATTTATGCTAAAAAAATGCGCGATGGAGCTGAGTATGAGGCGCAGGCTGTGCCCGGCGGCGGCCAGCAGCGCGCTGAGGGCGTCGACGGCCTGTCCCAGGAGGTGGCGTCGAGCAAGCCTGCCTTCAGTGTTCATGTGGCCGATGGTGGCGACGATGGCCGATCTTCGTTTGAGCTTCCGCTTCATCTGCGGGAGTCGGGCCGCATTCGTGCACGTTGCCGAGACACAGAGAGGACTGTTCCGGGTCGCCCTTGTGATGAACAAGGAATAGCGGGTGATAAGGAGGTGCCCTCCTGGTCGCCATAGGTTGGGCTGACGCTGGAATCCATATCGAGAGTGACATTCTTCGGCAGGCGGCGGTTATCTCCACATGTACAGGAGGCTTTACGAGTACCCCGTTGTCCGGGGGGGGGCGAGGGAAGCGGTGCCTACCCCAGAGCTGAAAATATTTGCTTCAGGTCTTCAATCATCACTTTCGATGGATGACCTCCGGACAAGTGGAGTAGGCCATGCACTGGTCGGTCATTAATCATGGTGTGCTTGTAGTACACGGGATCAGACTTGCCGGAAGCTGATTTGGCGCTCTTCATCGTGACATCCGCCGGATTGCCGCCGAATACGTTCATGAAACGCTTGAAGGCCGTCATGCCTATGCAGACGATATGCTTCGGATTTGTCGTCTCCACAATGGTCTTCACTGCATCTGTCATCAGCCGGTCATGTTCCTTATGCAGGTCTTTGGCAGCAAGAGCAGCCAACTGCCCATTCAGTGTGGGTTCGTCAGGTGTGGCAAAAAAAGAGCGCAGGCTGGATTCTGCGCAAGTTTCCAACTTATCCGCATAGCCTTGCAGTGCGACATCGACGATTTTCTGGGCCAAACGCGCACCGTCTTTGTGTTCATCAACGAATTTGCACGGAATCGGCGAAAACGAATTGCGCGGGATGGAGAGAGGACGTTGGGGCCAATCGTTCGCCCCAAATCCGGGGTTAATCCCAAGAAACAAAAACTTCGGTTGCTCAATGCGACCAGTCAAGAAATGGCCACCATAGAACATCCGATCTTTGGCTTCCAAGGCACCATTGGCAGTTTCTAAAAAGTCGTAAATCGCACACTGAATGCTTTCTAATGATTGAATCATTTCACAGCCCTCCAAGATATTTTTTAATCTATAACGGAACTACAGAGGTGGCCTGGGAAATTCAGACAGGGGGTTAAGTGGATTTTCTGCCTGAGAGCGGCGATGATGCCGTTGATCGGGAGGAACCATGACGAAGCGTACACGGCGGAACCACACAGCGGCTTTCAAGGCGAAGGTGGCTTTGGCGGCGATCAAGGGAGACAAGACGCTGGCCGAGTTGGCGCAGCAGTTTGATGTGCATCCGAACCAGATCACGACCTGGCGAGGGCAATTGCTGGAGGGGGCATCGGGGGTTTTCGGCGCGAGCCGATCCCAGGCGACGGTGCCGGTTGATCTGAAGGAGTTGCATGCCAAGATCGGCCAATTGACGTTGGAGAATGATTTTTTGGCCGGTGCGCTCGACAAGGCCGGCATGTTGAGCGTAAAGCGATGATCGACCGTGACCATGCCCTGCCGCTGAAACGGCAGGCGGAGGTGCTGCGGCTTAGTCGCGCCAGCCTCTATTACCAGCCCCGACCGGTGTCTGCCGCCGATCTGGCCATCATGCGTCGGATCGACGCATTGCACCTGGACTTTCCGTTCGCAGGCAGCCGGATGCTGCGCGATTTCCTGCGCAACGAGGGCGTTGAGATCGGCCGCGATCATGTCATCACGCTGATGCGGCGCATGGGGATCGAGGCCTTGTACCGGCGACCAAACACGTCAAAACCAGCAGCGGGACACAAGATCTATCCGTACCTGCTGCGCGGCCTACCCATCCTGCGTCCCAATCAGGTATGGGCGATGGACATTACCTACATCCCCATGGCGCGGGGGTTCGTCTATCTCTGTGTGGTGCTCGACTGGTGCAGCCGCCGGGTTCTGTCTTGGCGGGTGTCGATCACCATGACCGTGGATTTCTGTCTGGAAGCGGTCGAAGACGCGCTGGCCAAGTATGGCAAGCCGGAGATCTTCAACACCGACCAAGGCAGCCAGTTCACCAGTGCCCCATTCACCGGCCTGCTGCTGGACAACGGCATCGCCCTCAGCATGGATGGCAAAGGAGCTTGGCGGGATAACGTCTTTGTCGAACGGCTGTGGCGCTCGGTGAAGTACGAGGAGGTCTATCTTCGGGCCTACGACAGCGTTGGCGAGGCGCGGACCTCGCTCGGCCGCTATTTTGACTTCTACAATGGCAAGAGGCCACATTCGAGCCTCGGTCGGGTGCCGCCGGATAGGATCTACTTTGACAACCAGCCCCAGGCGGTGGCAGCATGACGTTCACTGCCGATGCGGGGCCCCACTCCAGTCGGGCTACGCCCTCCCTGCGTGAGGCCCCGCATCGGCGATACAACACGGCAACCGGCAGAGGCTCCACTTATCCAACGCCAAAAACTGTCTGAACAATCCCGGCCAGCTCTCTACTTAGCAGTCACTTCTTAATTTAATCCATAATAACGTCAATTTATGACGTGCTATGATGATATAACTTTAACTTCGAAGGCACCCGCGTTGCGAAAAGAGCAGATGGAGGCATTCATGGCCTTGCGGTCACAGATTGGGCTTTGGTGGATCATTGACGGTATTGTCGTGCCTTCGTCCATACCGTTTGACACCTGTGCGGCCATAGAAGGTTGGAGGGACACTCCAAATGGTCATTTCCAGCACTGGCGGAATCTCCAAAGAACAAGGCCAGAGCTTTTGCCGCACGAGTTCACCGATTTTGAAAGAGGGCGGGTTCTCTATCACGAGCCATCGAAAACTTTTGTGATTTACGGATCCAGGAACCTGCTCAGGCATGAGGAGAAAAAAGCGCAAATCGTTCGTGCTTTCGATCTTCCTCCAGGGCGATTTCGCTTTGTTGCCGACTCTCATTATGAGAAGGCAACTCCGATCATTGATAACCTTGATTAGAAGAAGCCTAAGATCATTATGGATAAGTCGTAAAAAAAATAAAACACGCTCTATAAGGATCTCATTCGAATAATTACACATATTTATATTAGAGATAACTCATGCAACGCCAAGGGAGATTACAAAGATGATTCACTCCGACGCTGTAATGTCCAACTGCGAACAATATCGTTACCGCCTTACCCGAAAATGGGGGGAAGGAAAAACATGTGGATTCGTGATGCTCAATCCTTCGACGGCGGACTCTATCGAAGATGATCCGACCATTCGACGCTGCATCAATTATGCACGCTCTTGGGGATTTGGGGGATTGATCGTCGTCAACATATTTGCCTATCGGGCAACCGATCCGGAGTCGATGAAGGCAGCCATTGATCCAGTTGGCCCTGACAACAAGGAACATGTTCAATCTGTTGCCAAGCTTGTTTCCGCCTGTGGTGGGCCTATGGTCTGCGCGTGGGGGAACAATGGCACGTACAAAGGACAGGACAAAGTTGTCCGGCAATGGTTCGAGGAGGTGGGTGTCGTGCCCATGGCGTTGGCGGTCACGAACTGTGGGCAACCCAGACACCCCCTTTACTTGAAAGCGGACCTGACCCCAATTCCTTTTCCTCCGGCTTCGTAGCGAAGTCCATCCTTGGCCTGATTGCTGATCCAGTGGTTGCGGAATTAATTGATCATCACCCTGTGGCGTTCACTTAACTTTGAAGGGGGGCATCGTAATTGGTTAGGTTTTCAACCTGATCCCCCCAGGTGTAAAGATGCCACTCCATCTCTCTTCGGCCTCCCGCTTTGAAACGTACGATCAGAGAACCATCTGCCATATGCTCAAAGGTTTGGGTGGGATGAAAGCGCCACTCTTTTGCATCCGTTGCAGCTTGAGGCGAAAATTTCCAGACAACATTGAAGGGGGATTCCTGAAAAACGCCAAAAGAATTCATCATATATTGTTCTAAAGAAAAATCTGGATCACGGACAAAACTATCCGCTAGAATCTCAATGTGCTGAATGTTTGATAAGCTGTATAATCGATAGTCAAAAACGTTGGGATTCAGGCTGAATGCCACCAAATAATTTCTATTTCCATAAATAATACCGTAGGGGCAGATTTTCTGCGTTGTAACTTTTCCCGTCTCTCTAGATAGATATTTGATCCTGATCTTGCTGCTGGCTAAAATTCCATGGCGGATTTTTTTCAGTGTCTCCGGGCTTGAAATGGGGCGAGGGCCAGGTCTCAGCGCGTAACCTTCTGCGGCCATCAATGCTTCGAGGTCTGGCTCTGCCACAAGCTTTTGTTGTTTTGTCTGAAGCGACTGGATTTTGTTAAGCAAGGTCATCAGGTTCTCGGCTTGATCTAAATACCCATCCCTTTCCGCTTGCCTGATCGCATTCTCTAAAGACAGCACCTCTACAACACTGAACGCGGTTAAACGATTCAGCGTGCCCGAGGGTAAGCGCCATTTCTTTATGCGACCGACCGAAGGCGCTTCTTCCATTTGTGGGAAAATCCGTTCAATGGCATCTCGCATGCGTTCGGAAGTTCGGCGTGAAACATCATATTCCCGCATGATTTCTTCCAGGCTTAAGCCTTCGCTGGTGCTCTGCATACGCAATGCCAGCTTGAAAATGGTTTCGGCTTTCTCTGACAATTTCCACTCTCCCAAGCATTTACTAGACAAACCAAGAAACGTCAATTTATGACGTGGTTTGTATGTAGGTATGACTTACATCACCAAAAATTTTCTATTCTCGTTAAAACATCTGTAGGAGGCAACATGATCAGTCACTTTCATCACCCTGTTTCGGGGGCTGCCCAATTCAAAACTAGAATGGCGAGCGAGAAGCTATTAAGGGCACAAAAGCTGTGTATGATCATTGTTCCTTTCATGCTGGTGTTTTTCATAACTGGTTGCAGTGATTCCAATGTCGAACTTATCCGTAGCGGAAAATTGGCATCATACGGAACAACTCCCATTGGTAAAGTCTTTGATGCTGCTTTTGATGAAGGTACATGGACAACTTATAAAAAACCGAATGGCAGGTCTTTTGTCCTGTTTCGCGGACGGATTTCGAAAAAACTGCAAAGCAAGGCCATTAAATCTACTATAAAGTCCCTTGAAACACCAATTGGACTGGCTTTTGCGGTAGAGTTAAGAAATAAAGCAATCAATTATTTTGGAGTTGATCGCTCCTCAAGTCTCATCTCACATATCGGTTGTTCGGTTGAAGAACACAATATTTCTTGCAACAGAAATGGGGTGCTATCTGATAGTGAGGACAATTCGAATATAAAAAAAGCTAAAGAAATAATATTATTAATGTATTTAAAGGAGAAATACTGGATTCCAGGAGATGATGTCGAGATTTTGTGGGGTGTGAATCCATATGATAAGTCTTTTGAGGTTGTTCTTATGGGATCTAATTCATGGAAAGGATCAAGTAACTCTGGGGTGCTATCGATAATTTTTGAATAAAAATCAACTCATAGTCATCATTGTCGACATAAGAGCCCGATCTGAATGTCAACGGCGGAGTAAAATCCGGCCAGCCGAAGCCTCCGCCACAACCTGTCGCTTGAACGCGTCACTGTAACGACGCCGCTTGCCTGACCGCCAATCCGTCATGCCATTGATGTCCATCTATCCTTAAACGGACATCTATCGTCCGCATGGGCAGGATCATGGATATCGATCAAGATGGGAAGGCGGTGCTCGGCGAGGGGGTGCTGACGCCCTCACTCAGGCGCAGGCAGACCTTGATCATCGATTCCCCTGTTCCATGCAGTTGGCATCTCGTGGCGGGAGCGATTATCTGTACCGCAAAATTAAAGCCTCTGAGAAACGCAAACACGGTCTGATTCATTTGCTCGGTATTGAAGACCTTCAGACGCACAAGCAGGTGGAAATCGGCCACCGTCAATCCCGGCCAGCTCTCAGAGATAGACGAACCCCCGCGCCATGGGGATGTAGGTAATGTCCATCGCCCATACCTGATTGGGACGCAGGATGGGTAGGCCGCGCAGCAGGTACGGATAGATCTTGTGTCCCGCTGCTGGTTTTGACGTGTTTGGTCGCCGGTACAAGGCCTCGATCCCCATGCGCCGCATCAGCGTGATGACATGATCGCGGCCGATCTCAACGCCCTCGTTGCGCAGGAAATCGCGCAGCATCCGGCTGCCTGCGAACGGAAAGTCCAGGTGCAATGCGTCGATCCGACGCATGATGGCCAGATCGGCGGCAGACACCGGTCGGGGCTGGTAATAGAGGCTGGCGCGACTAAGCCGCAGCACCTCCGCCTGCCGTTTCAGCGGCAGGGCATGGTCACGGTCGATCATCGCTTTACGCTCAACATGCCGGCCTTGTCGAGCGCACCGGCCAAAAAATCATTCTCCAACGTCAATTGGCCGATCTTGGCATGCAACTCCTTCAGATCAACCGGCACCGTCGCCTGGGATCGGCTCGCGCCGAAAACCCCCGATGCCCCCTCCAGCAATTGCCCTCGCCAGGTCGTGATCTGGTTCGGATGCACATCAAACTGCTGCGCCAACTCGGCCAGCGTCTTGTCTCCCTTGATCGCCGCCAAAGCCACCTTCGCCTTGAAAGCCGCTGTGTGGTTCCGCCGTGTACGCTTCGTCATGGTTCCTCCCGATCAACGGCATCATCGCCGCTCTCAGGCAGAAAATCCACTTAACCCCCTGTCTGAATTTCCCAGGCCACCTCTATGTACGAATGGGAAATGAACCTTCCCGCATGGCGCTTTTTATCCGTGTATGGGCGGGCTTTGCTATTAGAATTCCGCATGGTCTATTACCCTGGGAATAACGGCGATATTGGGATGTCCGTACGCCGGGCAGCGTACCTTCTTGGGTGCGGTAAAAATCGGGCAGAAAAGGCAATACAAGAGCTTCAGGAAAAAGGCTGGATTGTCCGCACGTCTGTAGGAAGTTTTCACGTCAAGACGGAACGACTGGCGTCAACTTGGCGGATAACAAATGAGCCTGTTGGACTGGGCCTTACAACTCCTGCAACGAAAGAATATGCCCGGTGGCAACCAGAGAAGAAAAAATACGGTCCCTCTGTTGGGGACCATCTACCCCAAAACGGTCCCTTCACTGAACACCAAAGAGACGAATTTTACCCCAAAACGGTCCCTCTATTGGGTACACATATATATTTAACCATAGGGGGGAGCTGAAACTTGTGCAGGCTCACTTGATTACTGGAGCCTAGTGAAGCACCTTTGCAAGCGACCCAAAATGTTCGCCCCGTTAAAATAGCCGGATTTAACTGGCCAGGGTTTTGACAGGACGTAAAGGCGTCAAAATCCATAAACAAAGGAAAAATAATGCGTCGGGAGTGGGATTAAATCAAGCAGGGTTCCCCTTGCAACATTCATTACCGGATGCCGGATCGAAGACATCCGTCTCAGCACTGCCGACCGATTGGCCAATTGCATCGCGCTTGCCAGCGTGACGGCCTGGAGGATCTCCTGGATGACGTGGCTTCGCCGTACCGAACCGGCGAGCACGCCGCGGGCCGTCTTCACAGACACGGAATTGGCGCTCCTGGATCGCACCGCGCCCGCCACTCGCCCCGGCCAAGCGCGTAACCTCGATTTCTATATCGTCGCCGTCGCCCGCCTTGGCGGCTACCTCGCCCGACGACACGACCCTCCGCCTGGAACCACCGTCCTGTGGCGGGGATTCTCCCGCCTCGCCGACCTCGTCATGGGCTTCGAAGCCGCATATGGTAATGGAAAAACACTTGTGGGTAATTGAAAGGCTCGTCGAGGGGTTACGGCGAAAGGACCGCAACGACCAAATCGTTCTCCTCAGATTGGCAAAAAACGGTTCTTCGAGGTGTCCGCATGGCTAAAGGCGGTATCGGAAAATCCCTAACTTGGAGAGAGATGAAAGCCTCTACCTAATATATTCATCACGAACTGAACCAAATTAACTCTCAGAAATATACTTCTATTTGTTTAATGTGTTCGGCAAATTCAGTATGCCATCAACAATGGATGCTGCGTTTTTAAGTTTACCAATAGCCTCTTCTATGCTGTATGTTTCAGAATCAATACCTAATTCAATTAACAGAAAAATAGCCTTATGGTATGCTTCTTTTAAATTTCCAACAGATATTTCATCTAATGGATCGCGTTCAGGTTTTTCACCTAATAATTGTCTGTGAACTTCGCGAGATTTTCGCTCGTATTTATCTACTTTAGTTTCTGTATCGTCTGGATCATAGCCTTCATCGTTGTAATTAAAAGTCTTGTCTCTCTCAATATCAAAATAGCTTTCCCCGCGAGAGATACGTAGTTTTCTTGCAGCGTGGAATGCTTTTTTCTCAATATTCGAAACGTCATCCAATAAATTTTGGTCTTTCAATTCTTTCAATAGCCAATCACGCACCCATACGCACGCCCTCCAAGATGCCTTCAAATCATGCACTGTTAAGTAATCTCTATTGTCGTCCACAGCCGTTACTCCATATCGCATAATATGCTTGCCCAATGGGTGCATGGTACACCGTCAGTGGTTCGTCTGCCAGGAACCTTTGCAGAATGACCAATAACGTTTTTTATGGGACCTTCAAAAAAACTGGGTGTTTTTCGGATGCTGTTTTCGAACCAGGAGAAGAATCTGGTTGTTGCGGCCTTCGACGGGGGGGCTGAGATTAAGGCAAATTTTGCCACACCCTACAGGGGCATACAGGCATGGCCGTTTCATGTGCTTTGAGTAACGCCTTTTCCGTATAATATCCGTACAAACGAAAAAAGCCCGCCGATTGGCGAGCTAACTATTTGAAAAACTTGGCGTCCCCTAGGGGATTCGAACCCCTGTTGCCGCCGTGAGAGGGCGGTGTCCTAGGCCTCTAGACGAAGGGGACTTGGAGCAAGGCCCGTTGTTTACGGGAAAGGGGATGCGGGGTCAAGGCATTTCAGGCGTTGTCCGGGGCATCCCAATCGTGCAGTTCGAGGGGGCGGAAGGTGGCTTTCTCGGGGTCGAGCCGATGCGCGGTCAGGGCGGCGACGCGGCCCTTGGCGACGGCGGCGATGAGCCAAATCAGGGCGGGATCATGGGCCCGTTCCAGGTCCTGGGCCGAGGGCTGGGCGGGATGGTCGGGGTGGGAATGATAATGGCCGACAACGGTCGTTGGCCCGCCGCGCAGCTCGCGCAACAACCGGATATGAACCCGGGGATCAATCTCGAAGCGGTCGTGGGTGTCTTCCTCGGCCACATTGGCCGTCGGTACCACCTGTTGAACCAGCACCCGCCCGCCCGGTTTTTTCGATCCGACCAGCAA
This sequence comes from Magnetospira thiophila, assembly GCF_054657015.1. Taxonomy (NCBI): domain Bacteria; kingdom Pseudomonadati; phylum Pseudomonadota; class Alphaproteobacteria; order Rhodospirillales; family Thalassospiraceae; genus Magnetospira; species Magnetospira thiophila. The sequence goes on along the minus strand of NZ_BAAHXF010000001.1, from coordinate 739,271 downwards.
TCCGCAGCATTCGTCGGGATAGGCGGCCTCGGCCTCGCGGACGATTTGGCGGCGCAGGTCGGGGGGCAGGATCAACATGGTCTCAGCGGGCCCGCAGGCTGCCGAGGACCCGTCCCGAGGCGAGATCCACCAGCAACGCCTTGTTGCAGGGACCGCTCGGACCCACCAGGACCAGCATCTGCGCCTTCGACGGCATCTGCGTCGATTGGATTTGGCAGTCCTCGGGCAGGCCAAGGGATATTTCGCCGAACGGGGCCAGCGGGAGTTCCTGCGGGGGCGGTGCCGTGGGGGCCTCGGCGGCCAGTTCGAAGAACTTGAAGTTCGGGTCTTCGGCCTTTTTGATCATGCCATAGCCGATGACGGTCATGGCGATGACGATGAGAACGCCCATTCCGGCAACCAGGGCCTTGAGTGCCTGCATGGTTCGGTCCAGTGTGTGAATTATGAACAGTCCGCCCACCACATACACTGTGCCGGTGCCCGACGACAAGGGCGGTGCGCGCCTCGACCGGTTTCTGGCCGAGGCGCTGCCCGATGTGTCGCGCTCTCGCTTGAAGGCGCTGATCGAAGGGGACGCGGTGCGGCTGCAAAACGGCACCCCGGCCCGCAGCCCGTCGGCCAAGGTCAAATCGGGCGAGGTCTACGTGCTGGCGGTACCGGCGGCCGAGGCGGCGATTCCCCAGGCCCAACCCATGGATCTTGTGGTGGTCTATGAGGATGAGCATCTGATCGTCATCGACAAACCGGCCGGGCTGGTGGTGCATCCGGCGGCGGGCAATTGGGACGGCACCCTGGTCAATGGTCTGCTGGCCCACTGTGGGGCGGACCTGACCGGCATAGGGGGCGTGCAGCGACCGGGTATCGTGCATCGCCTGGACAAGGACACCAGCGGCCTGATGGTCGCCGCCAAGACCGAGGTGGCGCACGCCGGGCTGGCCGGCCAATTCGCCGCCCATAGCCTGGAGCGAGCCTATATGGCCGTGGTCTGGGGAATGCCCAGTCCGCGCCAAGGAGAACTCAGTGGCAATATCGGACGCAGCCCCCACAACCGCAAAAAAATGGCAGTGCTCGAACAAGGCGGCAAAACGGCGCTGACCCGTTATCGGGTGGTGCGCGCCCTGGGCATGTGGGCGGCCCTGATCGAATGCCGCCTGGCCACCGGGCGCACCCACCAGATTCGGGTGCACCTGTCGCAGGCTGGGCATCCTTTGGTCGGAGATCCTCTGTATGGTCGGACGCCGCGCCGCCTGCCGCCGCCATTGGCCGCAGCGCAGCAGCGGCTGGGGCGTCAGGCGCTTCACGCATATTTGATCGGGTTTACCCATCCTGTGACCCGGGATATCCTACATTTTGAATCTCTAATACATAATGATATCAATGAATTAATGTGCTCATTAGACGAAATTAACTAAATCCTTTACTTGACTAATTGAGTGAGGTATTGTCGATTCCAGTCCGTGATATTGATTATCACGCGACCGGCAATTTGGGTGCCGTCGCGTTTAGGAGATTAAGCCATGTCCGCTTTGACTTTGGGTCTCGATACCTCACCGTCGGGGAATCTGACACGTTATTTGCAGCAGATTCGCAAGTTTCCGATGCTGAAGCCGGAAGAGGAATACATGCTCGCCAAGCGTTGGCGGGAACATGAAGATGATCAGGCCGCCGAAAAAATGGTGACCAGCCATTTGCGTCTGGTGGCCAAAATCGCCATGGGCTATCGCGGTTATGGCCTGCCGGTCGGGGAACTGATCTCCGAGGGCAATGTGGGCATGATGCAGGCGGTCAAGCGGTTCGACCCGGAACGGGGATTCCGGCTGGCGACCTATGCCATGTGGTGGATTCGCGCCGCCATCCAGGAATACATCCTGCACTCCTGGTCGCTGGTCAAGATCGGCACCACGGCGGCCCAGAAGAAGCTGTTCTTCAATCTGCGCAAGCTCAAGGGGCAGATGCAGGCCATCGAAGAGGGCGACCTGATGCCGGAGACGGTGACCAGGATCGCCGAACGCCTGAGCGTCTCGGAGACCGAAGTGGTCAACATGAACCGCCGCATGAGCAGCCAGGACCATTCCCTGAATGCCGCCGTGCGCGAGGAAGGCGAAGGCGAGTGGCAGGATTGGCTGGTCGATGACAGCGAGGACCAGGAAACCACCCTGGGACAGCGCGAAGAGCTGGACGAACGGCGGATGCTGCTGAATTCGGCGATGACGGCGCTCAATACCCGCGAACGCCATATCTTCGAGGAACGCCGCCTGCGCGAGTCCCCGGCAACCCTGGAGGACCTGAGCCAGCACTATGGCATCTCCCGCGAGCGGGTGCGCCAGATCGAGGTGCGGGCGTTCGAGAAGGTGCAGAAAGCGGTACACAACGCGGCGATCAGCCAGCGGCTGGCGGTTCCGGCATAATCTAAGCGGGCGCTTCGGGCGGCGCGGAGGATTTCTCTTCTTCTTCCTCCGCGTCGTGCTTGCCCTTGGGGCCTTCGGTCACTTCGTCGCCCCATTCATCGACCAGTTGTTTCTGCTGTGCCCGCAGCTGCTGGATTTTGCGCTCGTTGAGCACTTGCAGGAACACCGCGACCACCGGCGGCACCACCATGAACAAGATCCAGCCCAGGGCCGCCGAACCGTACATGACCAGCATGGCGAACACGTCGGTCAGGATCTTGACGGCGGCAACGGGCGTATTGGCCCCGTACCAGACGTCCAACAGGTAGGGCAGGGTGCCGCAAAAATTCAGCCCCCCGACGCAGAACGATGAGTATTTCTCTTTGGATCGGTCGACCAGAAAGATCGCCACCCAGGTGGGCAGCATGCCGACCAGCAGAATCAGCACCAAGGGCAGCGCGATCATCACGATGAGCACAAACAGGATGGCCATCACGATGAGGTTCGGGCCTTTCCTCTTTTGTTGTGGTGCAACAGGTCGGACGGTGCCTTTTTGGGCCATGGAGCGGGTCTCGGCTTCCGTTACTGGTTGGACAGAAAGATCATAACCGAAATGAACAGGGTTGCCACGACGGCCGTCACAGCGGCGACCCGCTGCGCCGCTTCTTCCATGGCGGCGCGATCGACGGCGCGGCTCTGCACCCGGTTGACCTCTTCCTCGGCAACCAGGAATTCCTTGCGGGCCAGTTCGAAATCGCGCTTGTCGATGGTCCGCGCTTCAGGGTCCTCGATGCGGTTGTACAGTTCGGTCAGACTGCCCTTGCGGACCAGTTTGGGAATATCCCGCTCGATCTCTCTGCGCAGTTTGCGTGAATGGTAGGCCTCCAGCGCCGGACCGACCAGAGTCCCCATCCAGCGGGTCAACCCGTACAGGGTCTCGATGCCGGTCCGCCACTGCACCTGGGCCAGCAGGGACAGCATGCCCAGGACCTGACGGGCCGGCTCGGGATCGGCCATCACCGCCAGATGCGGCTCCGCCTTGTCTCCCAGATGGGTGGCGATGAAGGCCACCACATGGCGGTCCAGGGGGGGCGAGGTGGGGTTCTTGTCCTTGGCCAGATCGTCGAGCGCCCGCATGAGCATCTTCGGATCGGTGACATGGCGGCCCGCCACCAGGGGACTCTGGCAGGGCAGGGTGAAGTTGAATTCGTACAAGACCCGTTCCGGCCCCATGCCCAGATCTGTGGAGGCCAGCCATTTTTCCATCGCCTTGATGCGGGTCTCGAAGGCTGACGAGGCGTGCTGTGCATGAAACCAGTTGCGGTGGATACCCCGTGCGATGACCTGAATGACCTTGGCCACCTCGTTTTTCATCATCTCGGCGGCGAATACCGGCCCGATTCCCTCGGGCATGAAGGAAAGGTCGCGATAGCGGATCGGGGCCGCCGGGTCGAGCGCGATGCAGATGTTGGCGATCATGGCACTTTCCGCCAAGTCCCGATTACCTTTTGACGCTTCCAGGTCTTCCAGGGTGCGTTCCAGGTAGCCGGCCATTTCGGCATCTTCCAGACTGCGTCGTACCCAGCGGATCACATGGCCGTCCTTGAGGGCCTTCAACGCGGCGTCCTGATTGAGGAAAAAGGCGTGGGCCAGGGTGCGCAGATTGTCGTATTCGCGCTCCACGAAGATAAAGCCGCGGTCGGCTTTCTTGGCCGACTTGCGCTGAATCGGCGACTGGCGGCGGCCGTCGATCCAGTGTTGCAGTTCATCCAATCCCCAGGCTTCGACCGGATCATCGCTGAGCAGCCCGCGCAGAACTTCCAGCAGCCCGACCGGAATGCGCTCGTTGCCGCACAAGGTGGCGTAGGAGCCGTCACTGATCTTGCGCTCAATCAGTTCCACGTCCGAATAGCGGGCGACGGGATTACTGCCGACCAGCAACAGCACCAGGGTGACGCCCAGGGCATAGAGATCTTCGCGCGTATCCCCGATGCCCCGTCCGGCAGGCTGACACATGCCGCGCTCGATGGTCTCGAACAGCACCGGCTGGTCGTAGCCGGGCGGCGTGGTCAGACAATCGCCGACCAGAATGGTTTTCTTGCTGCCATCGGCATAGAACATGTTGTCCGGGCGCAGGGCGCGATGGGTGAAGCCCATGCTGTGCAATTCGCGAATGGTGTTGAGCAACGGGGCGATGACGACTTCCTGAAGGACCTGCACTTCCTGAAAGGGCGTGATGCTCTCGCCGATGGGCATGACGCGCCCGCCGGAGGGCTGGGCATAGACGACCACCATGCAGACCTGACCCAGGGGCGGCCATTCCACCGGCCCCCATTCAACCGGTTTCATCACGCCGGCCAATCCGGACACCCGCAGGCTTTCGGCGCGTGCCGCCCGGTCGGGGAGATTGGGCGGCACGATGAGGGCAAACAGCGCCCGGTCCGGTTCCCGACGGTCTTCGGCCAGGAACGCCTTGGCGGTGGGGCAGTCGAAATCGGCTAGCGGCGTGTTGTGGTGAATCAGATACTGACCCTTGAGCAGACTGGGGGCGGCGCCGCCTCCCTTGGCGGGCGGCGCGGCCTCCTTCTCTCTTGCGGCATTGTCGTCGGCGTCTCGTGACGGTGTTGGCGACTGGGCCATGCGCTTCAAATCCCTCCGGAGCACGGAACATGCCCGATGATCCTATCCGCCGACGCGCAGGGATGCAAATGGCAGGGTGCTTGCGACCGAATTAATCGGCGAAAGGATCATGCACCAAGATGGTGTCCTCGCGCTCCGGGCTGGTCGACAGCATGGCCACCGGCGCCTCGATCAGTTCCTCGATGCGGCGGATGTATTTGATCGCCTGCGCCGGAAGATCGGCCCACGACCGTGCGCCCTGGGTGCTTTCGGCCCAGCCTTCGATGGTCTCGTAAACGGGCTTGGCCTTGGCCTGTTTGATCTGACAGGCGGGCAGATGGTCATAGGGCACACCGTCGATGGTATAGCCGATACAGACCTTCAGTTCGGCGAACCCGTCGAGCACGTCGAGCTTGGTCAGGGCGATGCCGGTAATGCCCGACACCTTGACCGTCTGCCGGACCAGCGTCGCGTCGAACCAGCCGCAGCGGCGCGGCCGTCCGGTGGTGGTGCCGAATTCATGCCCGCGTTCGCCGAGACGCTTGCCGTCGTCGTCCTCCAGTTCCGTCGGGAACGGGCCGGAGCCGACGCGGGTGGTGTAGGCCTTGGTGATGCCAAGCACATAGTCGATGGCCCCCGGACCCTGGCCGGAGCCGGTGGCCGCCTGCGCCGCCACCACGTTGGACGAGGTGACATAGGGATAGGTGCCGTGGTCGATGTCGAGCAGGACGCCCTGCGCGCCTTCGTACAGAATCCGCTTGCCCGCCTTGCGCGCTTCGTCGAGGCGCTTCCAGACCGTATCGGCATAGGGCAGGATCTTCGGGGCCAGTTCCTTGAGGCTGTCGATGATCGGCTGCGCTTCCAATTCCGGGAAGCCCCAACCGCGCAACAAGGTGTTGTGGTGGAACAGCATCCGTTCGACTTTTTCCTCGATTACCGAGGGCTCGGCCAGATCGCCGAGCCGGATGGCGCGACGGGCCACCTTGTCCTCATAGGCCGGGCCGATGCCGCGTCCGGTGGTGCCGATCTTGGCTTTGCCCAGGGCTTCCTCGCGCGCCATGTCCAGGTTCTGGTGCAGCGGCAGGATCAGTGGCGCGTTCTCGGCCACCTTCAGATTGTCCGGGGTCAGCTCGATGCCCTGTTGGCGCAGGGCGTCGATTTCCTTGAGCAGGTTCCACGGATCGAGCACCACACCGTTGCCGATGATCGACAGGGTGCCCGGTCGCACGACGCCCGAGGGCAGCATGTGCAGCTTGTAGGTCACACCGTCGATGACCAGGGTATGCCCGGCGTTGTGCCCCCCCTGGAAGCGCACCACCACGTTGGCCCGGTGCGACAACCAGTCGACGATTTTCCCCTTGCCTTCATCTCCCCACTGAGAGCCGACGACGACGACGTTGGCCATGTTCATTCCCCTATGTTGATGCTTGTCCGTTGTCCGAAAGTGCCACGGGTCGATCTTTCGACCAGAAATGGGAACAGCGCAAGCGGCGCGCCTCACCGGCCGGGTCGGCCACCGCCTCCAGACCGGCGAGCGTCACCCAGCCCTCGGCGCGCAGGGTCTCGCCGACCGCCAACGCCGTCCCGAGGGGCAGATAAACCCGCCGTTCCGGTTGCGGGTCGGGCAACACCCGCAGCACCGCGTTCATGAACAGGGTCAACCCGGTGGCCGGTTCCCCCGCCTCGTGGGCATTCCCGGCAGCCAGATAGCGTCCGCCGCGCCCCAGTTCGCCCCGTCCGTGCCGGGCAAAAAAGGCGAAAGTGACGCCGGTATGATATTCGAAGCCGCGGTTTTCCACCGGATCTATGGTTACCGTCAGGTCCGGCGCGCCCTCTTGGACCCGTTGGGTGACCTGGGCCAACATGGCCAGGGTCTCGGCGGCGGCGGCGGGCAGCCTTAAGGTATCGAGGATCTTCAAGGCCCGCTGGGCCGGTCCCGCAGCGGTCAACAGGGCCTGCAACTGGTCGGCCACGGTCTGGCCGAGTCGGGGGGCCAGGGCGGCTACTTCGCCCGCATCCTTGCGGTCGAGGGCAGCGCGCAGGGTGTGCGCGGTCTCGCTATCCAATCCGAGGTCGTCGCACAGGGCGGGAACCAAAGTGGGCAGGCCCAGATCCACCGACAGTCCCGCCACGCCGACGGCCCGCAGGGCGGCCACCGCCATGAGGATCATTTCCGCATCGGCGTTCGGTCCGTCGGCCCCGATCAATTCCGCTCCGACCTGTCCGAATTGCCGTTCCGGGCGCAGTTGCGAGCCATGCACGCGCAGAATCTCCCCGGCATAGGCCAGCCGCAACGGGCGGGGGTCTTTGTGCAGCCGCGAGGCGGCAATACGGGCGATTTGCAGGGTCATGTCGGGACGCACCGCCAGCATGCGGTGCGAAGCCGGGTCCATCAGCCGGAAACTGCCCTCGGCCAGGGTGACGCCGGTGCCGTCGAGCAGGCTGTCCTCGAATTCGATCAGCGGCGGTTTGACCCGGTCGTAGCCACGTTGCTCCAGAGTCGCGATGAGGCGTTCCACCACGCGCGCCTCGTGGGCGGCATTGGGCGGCAGGATGTCCCGCAGACCGGCGGGCAGCAGGGCCTTGTTGACGCTCTGGTTCATGGATGACGTTGCCGACTGTGTCAAAAACCTGGGGTTAGTACCGAGAATTGCCCGAACGGGCAAAGGAAATCGTCATGGGGCGGGCGGGCCGATGAGGAATTGCCACAGTCCCTTTCGTTCCAGGACGGCGTTTTTTTCCAGGTTCATGTAGGCGAGCCCTTCCCCGGGCACGGCGCGCGCCCAGCCCCCCTGGACCATCAGCTTGTTGAAGTCTTTTTGCAGATAGCGGCATTGGGCAAGGATTCTGTTGTTGCGGGTTTTGCCGGTCGGGGCGCAGGACACCGGCGCTTCAGGAATCAGCTTCCTGAGGGCCTGAAAGGCCATGTTGCCACAGGGTATTTTGGCGCCGCCGTTGAACGGAGTGCAGACCTGACCCCTTTCCGGGGCCTTGATCCCGTACAACTGAATTTCCGACTGGCCAATGCGCAGGACATTGCTGGAGACCACCTTGGCCATGCCGACGATATCGTTCGCCCAGGCAGGCACGGCCAGCAGCAGACTGACCAGAAACAGCACCGTATGAGGCAATGGGGACCTCACTGCGGAGTCGCGAACGGTTGCTTGCGCACGGTCTTCCCGAGAGCCGAGACCAGCGGCGCGATCATCGAACGGGTCAGATCGCCCTGACCGGCACGTTCCAGACGGGCAGTGGCCCAGCCGTGCCACAGGCGCTTGCCGCTGGCCCGGTCTTCGAGCACCGCATCAAGGCGATAGCGGGTCGGTGAACCGGAAACGTCGCCGGTACCCTTGTTGAACAGGCCGCCCTTGGAGCTGTCGAACAGGTTCAGGCGCACGGCGGCGTCCTCGCCCCCTTCATCGCCGCCGCGGGCGTGCATCTCGACCAGATAGCGTTGATCCGAGCCCCAGGTGCCCAAGGCCCCATGGCTGTCGAAGGTCAGCACCACCGGCGCGCCCTCGGCAACCCGATGTCCGGCGGAGGTGAGATGGCCGATGAATTCCTCGCGCATCAACGGATTGTCCCCGGAATCGTTAAGCATCCGCACGTCGATCGGGGTGCCGTAGGGGATTTGGGTATAGCTTTGGCTGCTGACCAGACCATCGGCCAGGGCCGTCGTGCCGCCCCCGAGCATCAGGGTCAGGACCGGAATGGACAGAAGGGCAAGCAGACGCATGACGGTTCCTCGCAAAAAGGCCGGAGAGGGAATGATGGAGCCTCCCTTGGGGCTTGTCAACGTGTCGGGTCCGGCGTCGGAGCCGCCGGGACCTCGGCTTCGGCTTTTTCCGGGACGGGGGGCGCGGGCGGCGGCGGACGCAGGTCACGGAACAACGGTCCGCGGGTCATCGGCCACAGCCCCTTGTCCTGCGCCTTGCTTTGCTCGAACACCAAAAAACTCTGGCGACCATAATGGGGCAACGGGCGCAACAGGGCGGCCAGGGCCGTGGCATCGTCGGCCTCAATCACCATCACCGGCAGGCCGTTGTCGCGACGGTTGACCCAGACGCGGGCGGTGCCTCTCCCGGCCAGTGAGTCGGGCATCGGCGGCAGCTTGGCCTCGGCCAGATAGGTCTTGGCGCGTCCGGGGCCGATGGCGATGATCAGCATCGGGTCGGTGGCGCTGACCACGTCCTCCGTCATCAGCTTCGGGGCCCCCTCCATCATCCGCCAGGCCAGTTGCAGGGCACCGTGGTTGCTTTCGTCGTCGTCGTCGGTCAACAGCTTCACCTGGGTTTTTTCGCTCAGGGTGACATCGCGCAGAATGGGCGGCGATTCAGAAGGGTCGAGACGGCGAAACAGGTCGAAATCCGGATCGACGCTCAGGCTGACCGGCGGCCCATCCAGGGGCAGGGTGATGCTGGCCGGGGTGGCCCCGAGGGCCAGGCTCGACATGTGGCTGCCGCTCTCGGTGGTCACTTGAAGCGGGACGGTGAGGGCGTAATCTCCCTCCTGGGCCACGGTCACGGTGAGCTGGTCGTTTTGCACATCCGCCTTGACCAACCGCAAAGACGGCGCGCCGGGACGGGTCAGCCACTGGGCGAAGAATTGTTTCAGGTCCTTGCCCGAGGCCCCCTCGAAGGCGGACCTCAGTTGTTCCCATCCGGCGACAGCGAACTGGTTGTCGGTCCAGAACAGGCGCAGCCCGGCATCGAAGGCCTGTTCGCCGATTTCCTGGCGCAACATATGAAAGACGAAAGCCGATTTGTTATAGCCGATGACCTGCGAGGCGGCGTGCAGCTTGGCCCGAAAGGCGGTCAGCGGCATGTCGCGCTCGGGCGGCAGGGCGGCGAAGTCGCGCAGCCAGGACTGCCGCATCTCGCGGGCCTGCGCGGCGGAGTCCCGTTCGGCATAGGCGTAATCGGCCAGATAGGTGGTCAGGCCCTCGGCCCAGTTGCCATGGGCGTAGTCGGTATAAATGCCGTTGCCGAGCCAGTTGTGCAGGATTTCATGACCCAGCGAACGTTGCAGCACATAGGGCAGTTTCAGCACCCGCGACCCGATATAGGTCAAGCCGGGAAAACCCCAGCCCACCGGCAACGGCCCGGAGACGATATGAAAGGCGGAAAAGGGATAAGGCCCCAGGCGGGCGCTGTAGAGGTCCAGGTACGTACCGACGGCACCTAAATACGTGTCGGCCATGCCCGCCACCGAGGCATCGAGATAGGTGCGCAGGCGAATGCCCTTGTGCTGTTTCTCGGTGATGAACCAGGGGCCGGTGAACAGGGAGATTTCGTCGGTCGGGTGATCGAACTCGAACGTCGCCAGATAGCGACTGCCCAGTTCCCGCTCCTCGACCAGCTTGCCCGACCCGACCACCTTGTGCGGTTCCGGGACATCCGCTTCCACCCGATAGGTGAACAGGTCGCCGTCGTCGAACTGCGGATACCAGCCGCTGCCCGCCGAGAGCAGGGTGCCCTCGGGGCCGCTGCGCGGCACCGTGTCGGCGGCGGGTTTGTTCATCGGGGTGGCAAAGCCCCGGTAGCCTATGACGACATGGTGCGGACCGTCCTTTCCCAGGTCGAACGACCAGTATGCCCCGTCACGGCGGAATGTGCCCGGGTCGCCATCGACCATCAATATGCCCGGCAGAAACCCGTCGGCCAGATAGAAGGTGGCGGTGCCGCCCCCCTTCAGGTCCAAGGTATCCTGAGCCGAGATCAGGCGGCTTTCCGGGTCGATGGAGACGGACAGGTCGTGTGATTGCACGTCCAAGGCCCGGGCGGCGGTTGGCGTCAGGGCCAGCAGCAGCCCGGTGACGCACAGGCGAACGGTCGTTTGAATCATGGCTCGGTCGGGAATTTCGCAATCAGATTGAGGGTTTCGTCACCGCGCAGAATCTCCAGCGGCAACCAGACGCCAGGGGAGAGACCGCTGATGATCTCTTTCAGTTCCTTGGCCTGTCGGACCGGATGGCCGGCGGCCCTGGTGATCAGGTCATCGACTAAAATGCCGGTTTGTTCCGCCGTACTGCCTTCGGACACGCCGGTGATGCGCACCCCCTTTTCGGAGCCCTCGATAAAGACGCCGAGCAGCATGCGGGGCGGTCGGGGCGGCTGCGGCAACATTTCCAGGCCGAACACCCCGTCGGCCCCGGTCTCGGCCAATTCGTCACAGGCGTCTTCGGCGCTCCAGGGCAACAGCACGGCGGCGTCCCTCTGTCCCAGTTCGGCCAACTGATACGGCACCCCCAGGCGACCGCTCAGGTGGCCGGAACCCATGATGCCGACCACCAACGGCGTGCCGCCCCCGCGATGGGTGGTGGCGAGCGCTTCGGCCATCGCCCGGTCCCACAGCAGTTGGGCGTCGATGAAACGATCCAGGCGGGTTTGTTCATCTTCGGTGAAGGGCGCGTCCGCTTCGGCTTCAGGGGCCTCTGGGGCGGCGGCCTCGGTCCCATGACCCTGGGTGCGGGCCTTGCGCATGTCCTCATGGCGGCGGAAGAAACGGGTCAACCGGTCGCGATAGGCGGGCAGCGCGGCGGCGGGCGTGCCCACCCCGTCCCGCTCGGCGGGGGTGATCGCGTCCCAGCCGTCGGTGCGCACCTTGCGGATGACGCTCAGATCCACATTGAGGGCGACCATGGGAATGCGGTGACGGCGGGCGAAGTCGAACAGCGGCATGTATTGTTCGGCCGGATAGCCCCAGACGGTGCCCCATTCGACACGGCTCAGGAATTGATCCTCGCTCAGTTGTCCGGCCGTCCATTGGTTGAGGATCGGCTGCACCCGGCGGGGAAAGGACTCGAAGCCAAGCACCATGTTGGGGTTCAGGGCATGCAATCCGGCGATGACGTCCAGTTGCCAGCGGTGGTGCTCCTGGTTGTCGTGGGATTCCCCCAGCAGGACCACCGGCTTGCGCGACAGGTTGAGCAGAAAAGACGAGGAGTCCAACAACCGCCCATCGCTGGCGCGGACCCATTGTCCCACCGGCGCGCAGGTGGGCGGCGGCGTCTCGGCCCAGGCGGGCGCGACAAACAGGAGAAGGGCGGCGAGTGCAAGGGCGCGGGACATGGGCAAACTTTCATGGCGGCGTTCGAGGTCCCCTGGAATTTGGGCTTTCGCCGGCGTCGGGTCAATGCCTGGACGTCGACAGGCGGCCCTTGCAAAAACATTAGCTGATGCTAATATGATATTAAGTTTCATTCATATTGGGATTTTCGCAGATGTCCGATTCAAATAAACACACCGAGTTGCATTGGCTGGCCCATGTGCCGGTGCCCCTGTTCGCCGTGGTCATGGGTGTGGTCGGGCTTGGCCTGGCCTGGCGCAAGGCCCATGAACTGTATGCCGTCGATTCCCTGCCCGGCGAGGCGGTCAGTCTGTTCGGCGGCTTGTTGTTCGTCGTCATCCTGCTGCTCTACGGGCTGAAGCTGCTGCGCTTTCCCGGCGAGGTCAAAGCCGAGATGACTCATCCGGTGAAAGCCAATTTCGGGGCCGCCATCTCGATCAGCATCCTGCTGATGGCCTCGGTCGCGTTGAACTGGAACAGGTCGGTGGCCGATGGCCTGTGGATGCTCGGCGCAACCCTGCAACTGGTCATCACCCTGCATATGCTCCGTCGCTGGATCTTTGAGTCCTACGAGATTCAGCATTCCAATCCGGCTTGGTTCATTCCCGTGGTGGGCAATCTGCTGGTGCCGTTGGCCGGGGTAAAACTGGGTCATCTGGAAACCTCCTGGTTCTTTTTCGCCGTCGGGCTGGTGTTCTGGGTGGTGCTGTTCACCATCGTGTTCTATCGCATCGTGTTTCATACCCAGATGCCGCCGAAGCTGGTGCCGACCCTGTTTATCTTCATTCCGCCTCCGGCGGTTGGCTTTCTGGGCTATGTGCTGCTGGTCGGCGGAACCGTCGATGCCTTCGCCCGCATCCTGTTCTTTTTCGCACTGTTCCTGGTGTTCCTGCTGGTCAGCATGGGACGTCGATTCCTAAGCGTGCCCTTTGCGCTGACCTGGTGGGCCTTCACCTTCCCGCTCGACGCGGCGGCCATTGCCACCCTGCAATATGGGGCGCTGACCAACAGTCCGTTGATCCAGGGGCTGGCCTGGGGACTGCTTGGATTGTCCTCGGTGGTGGTGCTGTGGGTGTTGCTGCGAACCTTCGGCGCGCTGCTCAAGGGACAGTTGTTCGTGCCGGAGTGAGTTGACAGGTTCGGAGCAAGCCGCTACCCCCTGATTCACTTGCGGAAGGGGCAATATGGCGGCGATCAGGGGCGCAGTGGCGGCGGGCCACGAGGAGACGGTTCGGGCGGCGGAAGCGGTGCTGCGCGAGGGCGGCAATGCCTTCGATGCGGTATTGGCCGCCCTGGCTGCGGCGACGGTCTGCGAGCCGGTGTTGTCCTCCCTGGGGGGCGGCGGATTCCTGCTCGCACAACCGGCCCATGGGGCACCGGTGCTGTATGATTTTTTTGCCCAAACGCCGAAATCCTGCCGCCGGGAAGACGAGGTGGGATTCTTCCCCATCGTCGCCGATTTCGGCACCACCCAGCAGGAATTCCATATCGGCATGGGGGCCATCGCCACACCGGGGGTGGTCAAGGGACTGTTCCAGGTGCACGAAGACCTGGGCCGCATGCCGATGACCGATATCCTGGCGCCTGCCGCGTCCCTGGCCAAACGGGGGGTGCCGCTCAACCGCTTGCAGGCCTACATTTTTTCAGTGGTCGGGCCGATCTATCGCTCCAATCCGCAAATTCTGAAACAGTTTGAAAGCGCTTCACAGCCCGGTGCCCTGTGCGGCGAGGGCGATATCTACCGCTCGGACGATCAGGCCGACGCCTTGGAGGTCCTGGCGCGGGAGGGGGCCGACCTGTTCTATCGCGGCGAGATGGGGCAACGGCTGGCTGCGGACTGCCGGGATCGTGGCGGCCATCTGACCCGCGACGATCTTGAGGGCTACGAGGTGTTCCGCCGCGCCCCCCTGGCCCTGGACTGGGGCGGCGCCCGGTTGCTGACCAATCCGCCGCCATCCTCGGGCGGGTTGCTGATTGCCTTTGCCCTGGAATTGCTGCGCGACGGAAGTCTGATCCGCGACGGCTTCGGCGGCTGGACCCATCTCGACCGGTTGACCCGGGCCATGGCGCTGACCAACAAGGCGCGCATCGACAGCGGATTGCATGACGACGAGGACCCGGTGCGCCGTCTGCTCGATCCCCGATTGCTGGAAGGCTATCGACGTCAGGTGCTGGACCGACCGGCGGTGCAGCGCGGCACCACCCATGTGAGCGTCCTCGACGGCGCGGGCAACGCGGCCAGCGCCACGGTGAGCAACGGCGAGGGCAGTGGCTACGCGCTGCCGGGGACGGGCATCGTGCTCAACAACATGCTTGGCGAAGAGGACATCAATCCGCACGGTTTCCACCAGTGGCCACAGGATGTGCGCCTGGCGTCCATGATGGCGCCGTCGCTGCTGTTGCGGCCCGAAGGCAGTCGGCTGGTCCTGGGCTCCGGGGGCTCCAACCGCATCCGCACGGCGTTGCTCCAGGTGCTGCTCAATGTGCAGCATTTCGGCAGGGACCCGGAATCGGCGGTGCTCGCCCCGCGCCTGCATTTCGAGCGGGGGCGGCTCGATGTGGAGCCGGGGTTTGCCGCCGAGATCCTCGCCCAATTGACCGACGGGCCGTTGGTCGAAGACTTTCGGGTCTGGGAGGATCTCAACCTGTTTTTCGGCGGCGTCCACGCGGTTGCCCAGGGCGCGAAGGGGGACTTCCTGGGGGTCGGCGATCCAAGGCGCGGCGGCGCGGCGCGGGTTCTTTAAAGGTACGGATGCAGCGGCTCGCGCGGCTGATTGCGGGTATCGAAATTCAGAAAAGCGATCAGCAACTGACTGCCCAACAACACCGGCAGGGCGGCCAGCAACACGGTGCCCGCCGTCGCCGGAACGCCGCTGACCACGCTGACCCGCCATTGCCACAGGCCGAACAGCAGGCCGAACAGCAACATCAGCTTGCCGACGAACAGCTCCACCGAGGCGGCATTGAAATCGCGCAGAAAATAGGCATAGAAAATCCGCTTCACCGTATTGACGTAATGTCGCCAGGCGAAGGGCAACAGCACCCGCCGCGCCCGCAGGCTGCTGGTCTCGCTGCCATACTTTGCGGCCATGGGCACATCGCAGACCACGGCGCGGATGGTGCCGAGACGGAACAGCATGTCGGATTCAAAAAAGAAATCGCGCCGGAGCTTGTCCAGCGGCAGGCGCGCCGCGACCTTGGCATGGATCGCCGTATAGCCGTTGGTGGGATCGAAGATATCCCAATAGCCCGACGACAGCTTGCTGGCGAAGGACAGGCCCAGATTGCCGAAAATCCGCACCTTCGGCATCCCGGCCAGGTTTTCAAGGTCGTAGAACCGGTTGCCCTTGGCATAGTCGGCGCGACCGGAGACGATGGGGCGAATGAGCTTGGGAATGAAGGCCGGGTCCATCTGCCCGTCGCCGTCCAGCTTGACGATGATCTCGGCTCCGGCGGCGATGGCCTGTCGGTATCCGGCAATGGTCGCCCCGCCAACCCCGGCATTTTGCGGCAGCACCGTCACCTCGACCCGAGGGTCGGTGCAATGGGCGCGCACATGCGCCCCGGTGCCGTCGGGGCAGGCGTCATCAATCACGAAAATCCGGCTGACCTCGGGACCGATGGCGGCCAGCACATCGAGGATATGCGCCGTCTCCCGATAGCAGGGAACGACCACAGCCAGGACGGGGGCCAGGACCGGATTGGGGGTTTTGGCGGGCGTGCTCATCGGGCCTCTCGTCGTGGGCGGAACTGAAATTCCTACCCTCTCGCATTCCAATGTCAAAACATGTACCATGCCAATGCTGTGGGGAAACAGCCCTTTCATTAGGCGGGGATGGGGTTTGCCGTGTCGAAGACCGAAACCAATTCGTTGGCCGGGATCAGCCTGTTGGCGACGCTCGGCGACAAGGAGCGCGAGGAGCTGGAACGTGCCTGCTCCTGGCGGCATTACGGGCCGCATGAACAAATTCTGGATCGTCAAAGTGAATCCCAGGACGTCTGCTTTGTTGTCGAAGGGCGGGTCCGGGTGGTCAACTATTCCCTGACCGGTCGCGAAATCACCCTCGACGACGTGGTCGAGGGCAGTCATTTCGGCGAGCTGGCGGCCATTGATGGCGAACCGCGCTCGGCGTCGGTGATGGCCTTGAGCAAATCGCTGATTGCCTTTCTGCCCCGCAAGGCCTTCATTCAACTGCTGGAACGTCATCCGGATGTCACCCTGACCCTGTTGCGGCGGCTGGCCTGGATCATCCGCACCTCGACCGACCGGATCATGGATCTGAGCACCCTGGGGGCCAACAACCGGGTGCACGCCGAACTTCTGCGTCAGGCCCGTCTGGTGGCCGATGAGGAAACCGGAGAGGCGGTGCTCAGCCCCATCCCCGTGCATGGGGATATCGCCAGCCGCGTCAGCACCACCCGGGAAACCGTGGCGCGGGTGATGAACGATCTGGCGCGCCAGGGAATCGTCGAGCGGCGCAAGGATTCGCTGGTCATCACCGACCTGTTGCAGCTCGAAGACATGGTCGAGCAGGTGCGCGGTGATTGATCCGTCGTTTGACTTGCCGTTGAGAATGGGCCAAACTTCCGCAACTCAGATAGGGCGTTGAGCTGCGGGGGCGAAGGGGGTCTCCGTTCCGCTCCCGGTGATGGAGCTCTAATCAAGGCAGGGGCCGAATGGCAAAGAAAATCCTCATTGTCGAGGACAACGACCTCAACATGAAACTATTCAACGACCTTTTGCAGGCCCAAGGCTACGACACGGTTCAGACCCAGGACGGGCGTGCCGTGGTCGGGTTGGCGCGGGCCGAACGCCCGGACCTGATTCTGATGGATATTCAATTGCCCGAGATTTCCGGCCTCGAAGTGACCCGCATGCTCAAGGAAGATGCGGCGCTCAAGGACATTCCGGTGATCGCGGTCACCGCCTTTGCCATGAAAGGCGACGAGGAAAAGATCCTCCAGGGCGGCTGTGACGGCTATATTGCCAAGCCCATCTCGGTGCCGGAATTCATTGCGACCATTTCCGAATTTCTGGCCTGATCGGTAGCCCAGACGATGCCGGCGCGCATATTGATCGTTGATGACATGATGCCCAGCGTGCGCATGCTGGGGGCCAAGCTGTCCTCGGAGTATTACGAGGTCCTGAGCGCCAACGATGGTCCCTCCGCCTTGCAGATCATCGGGAATCAGCCGCCGGATCTGGTGCTGCTGGATGCCATGATGCCGGGCATGGATGGGTTCGAAGTCTGTCGCCGCATCAAGGGCAACAGTCAAACCGCCCATATTCCGGTGATCATGGTCACCGCGCTGAGTGAAACCGATGATCGGGTGCGGGCCCTGGAAAACGGGGCCGACGACTTTCTCACCAAGCCGGTGGACGACATCAATCTGTTCGCCCGGGTGCGGTCGATGATCCGCATGAAACAACTGCTCGATCAGTGGCGACTGCGCGAAGAGACCTCCCGGGAACTGGGTCTGCCATCGAGCGACATTCTGCTGACCTCCGCCGACGGCAACGACGCCAACCTGGTGGTGGTGGAAGACAGTCCGATCGAGGCGCGGACCCTGGCTTCCAGTCTGGCCGAGGACGGCCACAATCTGGTGTTCATCAAGACGGTGACCGAGGCTTGCGGTTCGACCGTGTTCCAGGAAGCGGACTTGGCCATCATCAGTCTCGATGTGGAGGACGAGGATCCGCTGCGGCTATGCTCCGTCCTGCGTTCCGCAGAATCCACGCGACTTATGCCGATCCTGCTGGTCGGCGGCGAGCATGACATGGCGCGGCTGGTGCGCTCCCTGGACATCGGGGTCAATGACTATCTGGTGCGGCCCCTGGACAAGGTCGAGCTCAAGGCGCGGGTGCGCTCCCAGGTGCGCCGCAAGAGGTATCAGGAACGCCTGCGCACCAATTTTCTGCAAAACCTCTCCCTGGCCGTGACCGATACCCTGACCGGTCTGCATAACCGCCGTTATCTGGAATCCCATATGTCCACCCTGGTCAACCGGGCAAGGGAGTCGGGGCGTCCGTTGTCGGTGCTGATGATTGATGTGGATCATTTCAAGCAGGTCAATGATGTCCATGGACATCCGGCGGGCGACGTGGTGCTGCGCGAATTGGCCAATCGCATTGCCCGCAACGTCCGCGGGTTTGATCTGGTGACCCGCTACGGCGGCGAGGAATTCCTCGTCCTGATGCCCGATACGGATTTGACGGTGGCGCAGAGCGTGGCCGAAAGATTGTGCGAGCAGGTGGCGGTGGACCCCATTTCCCTGCCCCAGGATCTGGGCGAGGTGACCGTGACCGTCAGCATCGGCATAACCGTCATGCGCCCGGAACAAGAGACCGCCGAACAGCTCATCGGGCGGGTGGACGCGGCCCTCTACAAGGCCAAGGAACTGGGCCGAAATCGGGTGGTGACGGCCTGAAGCCTTTCGTCTTTTTTATTCAGTCCCGCTCCAACAGCCGTTGCAGGTAGCTGCGCTCGACGGCCGGTCGTTGGGGCTGGTTGGCCCGTTTCTGGATTTCCTGGCGCAGGCGGGTGGCCCGTTCCGCCGCGCCCGCTTCGGGAATATCCAGCGGGCCGGTTTGGCCCTCCCCCAGCGGTGAATCGCCGCGCCGTCCGAACGGGTCCTGGCCCGGCCCGCGTCCCATCATCGGTGGCCCCCCTTCTCCCCCGGCCTGTTGCGCCAGGGCCTGCATCATCTTCTTCAGCCCCTGGCGCAGGCCGTCGAGGGCCTCGGATTCCCGGGGTAGGGCGGTGCGGGCGCGCCCGGCCTGCAAGGCCCGACCGGCGCGGTCCATGGCCAGTCCGGCCTGCTCCAGTTCCTGCGGAAAAGCGCCCAGCAACGCGCTGATTTTCTGGCGGGTCGCGGCCAGTTGACGCGATAGGTCTTCTTGCCGCTTGGCCAGTCCGTCCAGGGGAATGGGGGGCGTCCGGGGGGCCGGACGGGCCTGTTGCGGGTCCAGGAATTCCGAGTCCTCATCGGCCGGGAGGGTACGGAAGGTCTCGTCCATTACCCGCTGCTGGTCGGCTTCCATCTGCCGCAAGTCATCAAGCAACTCTTGGGCGGCGCGCAGGGTTTGCGCATCCATGCCGCCGGCCGGATTGCTTTCCAGGGCGGCGGTCAGCCGTCCCAGGTCGCCGAGCAGCGCCATGGCGGCATCGGTTTTGCCCTGGGCGATCAGGTCGGCCAGCTTGTCGAGCATCTGTTGCAGGTCGCCAGCGGTGACCACGCGGGTGGACTCCATCAAGGGCCGCAGATCCGGCGGCAGCTCGCGCAGGGCCTGATCCATGGCCCGGATCATGCGGTCCATGGCGGCCCGCAACCGGGCTTCGAGGGCGGCCAGATCGTCCGCCTTGGCATTGTCGCGCAGGGCTTCCAACAAGGCCTGCCGGGCCGCCTCCAGGTCGCGCCGGGCGAGGCCAATGTGGCCTTCTTCCAGGCGCAGGGCCAGATCCCAAAACAGGTCCCGCAACGGACCGAGGATCGCCGGGTCCTTGTTGATCAGCAGCCGCGACTGGGCCACGCTGAGGCCGAGATAGACCACAAGGTCATGGTCGAAGGCCTCGGGTGCCCCCTTGAGACGATTGAGGCCCAGGGCTACGGAGACCCGACTTTCCCGGTCGGCCCCCAAGCGCTTCCTCAGGCGTGCCAGTTCGCGCGCCACCGGATGGGTGAATATCCGGGTCGGAAGCTTGACCAGCAGGCCATCGGTGAAGGTCTCGTTGCCCGCCGCGTCACGTGCCCAGAGCCGCAGACTGGCGGTCTGCCCGGCCCAGTCGTGACGGGCCAGATCCTGGCTTAGTTGTCCCACCGGGTCGCGCGCCGTGGGCGGGGCCAGGGCCAGCCGCCGGGCCGGTTGATCGGTGCCCGGCAGGCTGAGGACCAAATCCATTTGCCGGATGCCGTAGTCGTCGTGACCCCGATAGGCGACATTGAGCCGTCCCTGTTCGGTTCCCTCGGGCGGTTCGGCAAAGGAAATCTCGGGTGGCTGGTCGATGATCAGAGTCAGCGGCCAGGCGGCCACCACCTCGTCTTCCGTCTTCAGGGTCATGTCCCCGGGATGGCGCAACACCATCTTGCCGCGTCGGGTGCCGTCGCCCAGATCCTCCAGGGGCAGCCCGGTGCCGCCCTGTTCGAGAACCAGCGGCATGTCGCTTCCGGCTACCTGGATCAGCAACTGGCTTCCCTGGGGCACATCAAGCGGTCCCAGCCCGGCCAGATCCCGATGCACCGCGGGCAGGCCGGTATAATCGGGCGGCGTGATCCAGAGATCGAGTCGGGCGGGCAGCGGCGGGTCGGTACCGAGGGCGGGGGTCAGAGCCCGTTCCAGGCGCGGCACCAGTTCCCCCCAGCCGCTCATCATGGCGGCACAGAGCAGTAGCAGCGGCAGGGTGCGCAAGGCCCAGGGATCGCGCCGGGCCACCTGGGGACGCGGCGGATTCAGGTGCAACCGGGTCAGACTGGCGCGCACCCGTTGCCGATGGGCCTCCCACAGGGCGGCGGTGCGCGGGTCGCTGCCGGAGGCGCTGGGACGATCCTGCAAGGCGGTCAGTGGTCGGTGGACCAGGCCGCTATCCTCTTCCAACCGATGCCGGGCCTCCGACGGTGTGACCCGCGCCCAGTCACGCAAACCCCACCACAGAGCCACCGGCACGGCCAACCCGAACAGGATGAGGAATCCGAGATGCAGCAACCCGGGCAATCCCGGCAACAGATCGGCAAAGGCCAGGGCGAGAAACAGATAGAGCAGGCTCAAGGGAACCCACAGGCGGGGCCACAGCTGTTCCCAGAACAGCCCGGCGCGGGCCCGCGCGAGCAGACGGTCGAGAGGGGACTCAGGGGTGCTCGTCATCCGCCTCCAACCAGTCGGGCAAGGATTCCAGGGCCAGCAGGTCGGCCACTTCCAGACGCCGCCGCACCACTTTCCATTGGTCGCCCGAAACCAGCACTTCAGGGATGCCTGGCCGGGTGTTGTAGGTATTAGACATCACCGCCCCATAGGCCCCGGCGGTGCGCAGCACCAGCAGGTCCCCGGCCGCCATGGCAGGCAGGGCGCGCTGTTTGCCGAAGGTATCGCCGGTCTCGCAGATCGGGCCGACCACGTCCACCAACAAGGTCTCACCGTCAGCCGGGGGTTCGAGTACCGGCACCATATGGTGGTAGGCGTCGTAAAGGGTCGGGCGCATCAGATCGTTCATCGCCGCATCGACCACATAGAAGGTGCGGGTGGCCCCTTCCTTGCGATACAGCAGCCGGGTGACCAGCACCCCGGCGTTGCCGGTGATCATGCGTCCCGGTTCGAGCACCAGCAGGCAATCCAGATCGCCGACCGTTTCCTTGACCAAGGCGCCGTAGGCGGCGGGGGCCGGAGAGGGACCGCCGTCATAGGGAATGCCCAGGCCACCGCCCAGATCCAGATGGCGGATGTCGTGGCCGTCCTGGCGCAGCATGACCACCAGATCGCGGATCTTCAGAAATGCCTTGCGGAACGGCTCCAGATCGAGCAACTGGGAGCCGATATGCACCGACAGGCCGACGATCTCGATCCCCGGCAGATCGCGGGCGCGGGCATAGATCTCTCGCGCCGCCGTCCATTCGATGCCGAACTTGTTTTCCTTCAGCCCGGTGGTGATCTTGTGATGCACCCCGGCATCCACATCCGGATTGACCCGCAGGGCCACCGGCGCGCGCTGTCCACGGGCGGCGGCGATTTCCGACAACAGACGCAGTTCCGGCTCCGATTCCACATTGAACTGCAAGATCTTTGCGTCGAGCCCGGCAATGAGTTCGGCACGGCTTTTGCCGACACCGGAAAAGACGATCCGTGCGCCGGGAATCCCCGCTTCCCGCGCCCGTCGCAGTTCGCCGCCGGAGACCAGCGCCGCGCCCGCGCCGCGCCGTCCCAGAGTGCGGATGACGGCAATGTTGGAATTGGATTTGACCGCAAAGGCGACCAGCGCCCGCTGCCCCTCGAAGGCCTGGGCGAAGGCGTCAAAATGCCGTTCCAAGGTGGCGGTGGCATAGCAGTAAAACGGTGTGCCGACGGCCTCGGCAAGGGTGTCCAGGGGCACGTCTTCCGCATGCAGGCGGCCATCGCGGTATTGAAAATGATCCATCTTTGAGACTCTTATTCGCTGGGGTATTTGCGGGGGTACTGGCTGCCTTCGGGATGCTGGGGCGGGCCTTTTTTGCCACAGGCCGCAAGCAGCAACACGGGCAACGCAAAAGCCAGCATGCGAAGGAAACGGCGGCGGCTGATCATGACTGTCCCTCCCCTTCGAAAAAGCGCCGACGGGCCTCGACGATGGCGGCGCGCACATTGTCCGGGGCGGTGCCGCCGAAGCTGGTGCGGCTGGCGACCGAAGATTCGATGCCGAGCACATCATAGATATCCTGGGTGATGCCCGGTTCCACCGACTGCATCTCGGCCAGGGAAAGCTGCTCCAGATCGACATTTTTTTGTTCGGCCAGCTTGACCAATGAACCGGTCACATGATGGGCCTGACGGAAGGGCAAGCCGAGCACCCGTACCAACCAATCGGCCAGATCGGTGGCGGTGATGAATCCCAGTTCGGCCGAGGCGCGCATCTTGGCCGTGTCATAGGTGACTTCGGAAATCATGCCGGTCATGGCGGCGAGGCATAAATCCAACGTGTCGGCGGCCTCGAACAGCGGTTCCTTGTCGTCCTGCATGTCTTTGGAATAGGCCAGCGGCAGGCCCTTCATGACGATCAACAAGGCATTCAAATCGCCGATCACCCGCCCGGCCTTGGCGCGCACCAGTTCGGCGGCGTCCGGATTACGTTTTTGCGGCATGATCGAACTGCCGGTGGAAAAACTGTCGGGCAGTTTGACGAAGCCGAATTGGGCACTCGACCAGATCACCAGTTCCTCGGCCAGCCGCGACAGATGAACGGCGGCAATGGCGGCGGTGGACAAATATTCCAGGGCGAAATCCCGGTCCGACACCGCATCCAGGGAATTGGCGCAGGGGCGGTCGAAGCCCAAATCGGCGGCGGTCATGTGACGGTCGATGGGAAACGAGGTCCCGGCCAGGGCGGCGGCCCCGAGCGGTGATTCATTCATCCGGGTCCGGGCGTCGCGGGCCCGCCCCCGGTCGCGCCCGGCCATTTCCACATAGGCCAATAGGTGATGACCGAGGGTGACCGGCTGCGCCGCCTGCAAATGGGTGAAACCGGGCAGCACGTCGGCGGCGTGGGTCTCGGCCCGGTCGAGGAGCGCCTGTTGCAGGGCGGCCAGCCCCAAATCGAGGCGATCCAGGGCGTCGCGCACCCACAGCTTGAAATCGGTCGCCACTTGGTCATTGCGCGAGCGCGCCGTATGCAGTCGTCCGGCGGCCTCGCCGATCAGCGCACTCAGACGGGATTCCACGTTCATATGGATGTCTTCGAGGGCGCGTTGGAAGTGGAACTTGCCGACCGCGATTTCATCGGCGATTTTTGACAATCCATCAAGGATGGACTCGGCGTCGGCCTCGGATATGATCCCCTGGCGCGCCAGCATCCGGCAATGGGCCATGGAGGCGGCAATATCCTGGGCGTGGAGCCGCTGATCAAAGCCGATGGAGGCATTGATCTCCTCCATGATGTCGGACGGACCGCCGCCGAAGCGACCGCCCCAGATGCTGCTGCCGCCGCTCATGACCGGGTCCTTTGGGGCGTCGCGGAAAAGGAGAAAGAATACGTCATGGTTTTCAAGAATCTCGCAAGAATGGCGCTGCTCGCCGCTTTGGTTCTGGTGGGGCCGTTTTCCCCCTCGACCGGCAACGCCGGAGAACGGACCAACGGCCTGGATAAGTTGGTGCGGACCGTTCCGCCCCAACCCGTGCCCGACATCCCGTTTCTGGACGACACGGGGGAGCAACGTAGCATTGCCGCGTTCCGGGGCAAAGTGGTGTTGTTGAACTTCTGGGCCACATGGTGTCCGCCCTGCGTCCGCGAGATGCCCGCCCTGGATCGGTTGCAGGGTCTCTTGAAGGACGAAGGGCTGGTCGTGCTCACCCTGTCCCAGGATCGGGGGGAGAAAAATCAGAACAAGGCGCGGGCCTTCATGGTCGAGAAAAAACTGACCCATCTGGATCTGTATTTCGATGACCGCAGCGCTGTCGCGCGGGAGGTCGGGGCGCGCAACCTGCCCACATCGCTGCTGGTCGATAAGCAGGGCCGTGAAGTGGCTCGTTTGCTGGGCACTGCGGAATGGGACGATGCGGAATCGGTGGCACTCTTTAGAAATCTTCTCTCCCAGCCCTGAACGGACCACAAATGCTGTGTTGCCATCTTGTCTCCGCCGCGCGGTCCGTATAGGGTTGGAGCATATAAAGCCGTGTTGCGACGGTATGGTAGGCTTAAAGGCGGGAGCACTTTCATGGCGATGATCGTTTGGAATGACAAGATGAGTGTCGGCGTCGAGACCCTCGACAACGATCATAAAATTCTGATTGATCTGCTCAACCGGGTCCATGCGGTGGCCGGTGAAGGTGGGGGCGACCAAAAAGTGTTGGCCAAGACCCTCGACGAATTGCTCGATTACGTCCGCTATCATTTCGAGGCCGAGGAACGGCTGATGAAACTGGCCGCTTATCCGAATCTGGAAGCCCATCAGGAACTGCATAAGGTCATGGGTGGCAAGGTCGCCGAAAAGCACCAGGAACTGGTCGAACGCGGCCTGGACGAAAAAGGCAGCCTGGAGCTGATGAACTTCCTCTCCGACTGGCTGATTCGGCACATCCTGCGAGAAGACATGAAGTACAAGCCCTTCCTCGCCGGTGACGCCTGATCCCTCCCAAGACGATGATGAGGAGGACATCCCGGAATTGCCGCCCGGGGTGAAGAACTACATGACGCCGCAAGGCTTTGCCCACATGGAACGGGAACTGCACCGGCTGCTACACGAGGATCGGCCGAAGGTGGTGGAAATCGTCTCCTGGGCGGCGGGCAATGGGGACCGCTCGGAAAACGGCGACTATATCTACGGCAAGAAAAAACTGCGCGAAATCGACCGCCGCATCCGGTTTTTGAACAAGCGGTTGGAAAAGGCCGAGGTGGTCGATCCGGCCCGTCAGGCGCATCTGGACCGGGTCTATTTCGGGGCCACCGTCACCTACGTCAATCCGCGCGACGAAGAGATCACCGTGACTCTGGTCGGGGTGGACGAGGCGGATATGGCACGGGGGCGGATCAGTTGGCGCTCCCCCATCGCCCGCGCCCTGTTCAAGGCCGGGGAGGGCGATGTGGTCAACGTGCAGACCCCCGCCGGTCGCATGCCGCTCGAAGTGGTCGCCATTACCTACGGCGCGGACGCCCCGTAATCCCTCCGTGCGAGGGCAATCCCCATCGGGGGCTTTCAGCGCCGGTCCAGATCAATGCTTTCAGTGTTCCAACGCGCCTGTTCACAAGCTGGCGAATTACTGACATGGTTGCATGATGCTGGTAGAGTCTCTTTTTAGCCAAGGCGGGCATCGGAATTTCCCGACCAAAAGATAGTTGAATGCACTGTCAGCGTAACTCTGTCACCGTAACTCCGTAACCCATAAGTATGCATAAAGGTTAGTTAATGACATGGTTGCCTATAAAAAAATATTTTTTTATGATTTTTTAATATCAATAGTAACAATAATTACTATTTTATTATCCTGTGATGAAATGTTATCAATTATTTATTTGTATGTAGTTATTTTTTCAATTTCTGTGCATCAAAATATAAAACAGTTGAAAAGCATGGATAGGTATTTTTTTAAACGATCAGGGGAGCGACATAAGCAGTACATTATGATAGAATTTACTAAAATAGTGGAGAGAAGATTTTGGCCATATGCAATTGCTTCAATGTTTCTTGTTATAAATCAAAACGTTGGAATGTTTGGCGCTCCTATTGAATCCAAGGATAGATCAATTATTTTTTATCTGACGGATTGGGCTATCGGTGGGGGTGTTTTATCCAACAAGATATCAGTTGTTATATTTTTACTAATTTATTTCATTTTGTCTGCGTCCCTCCACATCCCTCATGTATACAGTACATATTCAAAAAGAATTTCTTTATTACATGTGTCTAGAAAAGATTTATATGCTCCAATAATAGTGCAGATTGCATTATTTTCGGCGTTTACTGTGATGGGTTTATCTCTAAGTATTTTAATCAAAAAAATTGAAGTCCATGACGTAAATATTCTATCTATAATATACCTTGGCCCATCTGTAATATTTGTGTTTATGATGTTGTTTATATCGTCAAGTATTTCTGTATTTCATCTGATTTACAGATTGGCAAGAAAGGGGAGTAGTCTCTCTTAGTGCTTCATGGTGTCACCGTAACCACCGTAACCGAAATATTGCAGTGGAAGAATAATTAAAATTGTGGAGCAAGGGGAGTGATGAATAGAGTTGAGTTCATATATATATGCGATATTGTTCTCGCGCTAATATTTCTTGGCGCCATAGGAGAGTCATGTGGGTTTAGCGTCGAACTGGCGTATTTATCAACGATTATTCTTATTGCTGTGGCCATTCAAAACAAACGGGTTTATAGGAAAATATATATCAACCAAATACTGGATAAATGGGAAATAGACCAAAAGTATATTATGTTGGAATTCAAGCCAGTATTTATGAATAGGTACTGGTCATATATGATTATTTCATTATTTTTTGAATTAAATCAAATTGAAGGAATATTTGGCTCACAGATCCAATCAAATGATTATTCTATCGTATATTATGCTACGAATTGGTTAACTGGTGGGGGCATTTTATCACCAGAAATTTCCGTTGTTATGTTTCTATCTTATTTCTTTTTACTTTCATCAATGGTGCATATTTATAGATGCCATTTGTTGTATGCGAAAAGGATATCGAAATATAGCCTCAGTTTTAGTGATATTTATATACATATTGCTTCAATAATGATGTGCATTTTTTTAATATTCGCATCTATTGTTTGCACTGTGGTTCTCGTTAAGAAGGGCACGCTAACATCAACATTTAATACTTGGATACTTTATTTGATTCCGCCAAATATATACTTGTATACAACGCTTCTTATTTCATCAACGCTTTCATGCGCATATTTGATTTTTAGATTTCTAAGTATTTCGTTTCATAATACAGGGCGTTCCAGGTGATGGAGGGTGAAATGGGATTACAGTGCATTTATTTATGCTCCGTCAATCCGGGCGCTCCCCCATCGCCCGCGCCCTGTTCAAGGTTGGCCGGACGCATGCCGCTGGAGGTGGTCGCCATGACCTACGGCGCGGATGCCCCGTAATCCCACAGGGCGGGGGCAAGGTCACGCAGTCGCACGGCGGCAAAAACATCCTTGCCCGCCAGCCAGTCGCGCTCCAAATCCGGATCATCCAGCACCAGCATCAAGGCTGGCGTGAGCAGCAGACTGTGGGCTACCAATCCGGCAGATTGGCAACTCTCGCCCATCGCCTGCGCGGCAGCGGCGGCAATATCCATCGGCGGCCTCCAGCGTCGGACAATAGCCACGCTCTGCGTCATCCTGCGCGCCCGTTCACAAGCTGCGGCGGAAAGCGCATTCACACCCCGGCAAACAATCGGTCGCACTGCATAGACGCTGCAACAGGAATCTTCCCGCAATAACGGGCAAGGGAAGCGCGGCAGAACCAACGCACCCAGTGGATGCGATACACGTTCTCGCTCCCGTTCGAGCAGGCGTGCGCGCAGGGCCTGTCGGTCACCGGGGGTGAAATGGTGCAGAATATGGTGCCCCAGGGCCAGGGCTTCCAGGGGGGCAACGGCTATTCCGTACTGGTGGCAGCAATGGACACACCCCGGACCGCAAGCCGGGGCGGGGTGTGGCGGCAGAAGGTTGTGCAGGGCGGCCATCAGGCCATCGGCGGCCAAACCAACCCTTCGGTGGAGATCAGAAATCACCACCGGAGTGCCCTCGGTCAGGGCCTGGTCAATCATCTGCCGCAGATGGCGGCGGAAGGTTGAAACGTAAGCCGCTTCCATACCGCCGCGCAGACGCTTACCGGGTCGGGACGGGAATGTCGCCGGAGTAGTCGTAGAAGCCCTTGCCGGTCTTGCGGCCATACCATCCGGCTTCCACGTATTTGACCAGCAACGGGCAGGGTCGGTACTTGGTATCGGCCAGACCCTCGTGCAGCACGTTCATAATCGCCAGACAGGTATCCAGCCCAATGAAATCGGCCAGTTCCAACGGCCCCATGGGGTGGTTGGCGCCCAGTTTCATGGCGGTGTCGATGCTCAACACCGAGCCGACGCCTTCGTAAAGGGTATAGACCGCCTCGTTGATGGCCGGCAGCAGGATGCGGTTGACGATAAAGGCCGGGAAATCCTCGGCGCTGACCGGGGACTTGCCGAGCTTGAGGGACAGATCGGTGATTTGCTGGAAGGTGTTGGCATCGGTGGCGATGCCGCGAATGACTTCGACCAGTTTCATCACCGGCACCGGATTCATGAAATGCATGCCGATGAACTTGCCCGGACGGTCCGTATGGGCGGCCAGACGGGTGATGGAGATCGACGAGGTGTTGCTGGCGATGATCGCTTCGGGCTTCAGCACGGGGCAAAGTGCGTCGAAAATGGCCCGCTTGACCGGCTCGACTTCCGAAGCCGCCTCGACGACCAGATCACAATCTGAGAAAAAGGCATAATCCGTGCTGGTCTGAATCTGCGCCATCGTTTCCTTGACGTCCTCGGCGGAGATTTTCTTTTTATTGACCATTCGATCCAGATTCTTCCGGATGGCCTTCAAGCCTTTGTCCAGGGCGTCCTGGCTGACGTCGGAGATATAGACATCATAGCCGCCCAAGGCACAAATCTGGGCGATCCCGCTGCCCATTTGGCCGGCACCGATCACCCCAATTTTCTCAATCATTCTTGTGCTCTCCTTGGTCCACGGGAATTGCAACCCGATTCTGTTATCCGTCCAATGCCTTGGACAGTTCCGGCAAGGCCTCGAACAGGTCCGCTACCAAGCCGTAATCGGCGACCTGGAAAATGGGGGCCTCTTCGTCCTTGTTGATGGCAACGATAATCTTCGAATCCTTCATGCCCGCCAAGTGCTGAATGGCCCCGGAGATGCCGACCGCCAGATAGAGTTCCGGGGCGACGATCTTGCCGGTCTGACCGACCTGGTAATCGTTGGGTGCAAATCCCGCATCGACGGCGGCGCGACTGGCCCCCACGGCGGCTCCCAGCTTGTCGGCCAAGTCTTCGAGCAGGGCGAAATTCTCCTTGGAGGCCATGCCCCGACCGCCCGAAATAATGACCCGGGCCGAGGTCAGTTCGGGACGCGCGGAAACGGTCAGTTCGTGACCGACGAAGCTGGAGAGCGCCTGAGCTTCACCGGCCGCCAGATCCTCAATGGCCGCCGAACCGCCCGTGGAGGGGGCGGACTCGAAGGCGGTGCCGCGCACGGTGATGACCTTGAGGGCATCCCTGCTTTTGACCGTCGCCAGGGCGTTGCCGGCGTAAATGGGCCGGATGAAAGTGTCCTGGTCGACAATGGCGGAAATATCGGAAATCTGCGCCACGTCGCGCAGCGCCGCGACCCGGGGCAAAAGATTCTTGCCAAAGGTCGAGGCCGGGGCCAGCAGGTGGCTATAGCCGTCGGCCAATCCGACCAGCAGTGGGGTCAGCGCTTCGGCCAGGGGGTGCGCATAGGCCGCATCGTCGCACAACAGAACCTTGCCCACGCCTTCGATTTTCGCCGCTTCCTCGGCCACCGCGCGGCAGCCGGACCCGGCCACCAGAACCGTCACCTCACCCAGTTGTCGGGCGGCGGTCACCGTATGCAGGGTGGCGGATTTGAGAACCGCATTGTCATGCTCGGCAACGACCAGAACGCCCATCTCAAATCACCTTCGCTTCGTTTTTCAATTTGTCCACCAACCCGGCCACGTCGTCAACCATCACCCCGGCCTGCCGCTTCGCCGGTTCGGCCACCGACAGGATTTCCAGGCGTGGTGCCGCATCGACGCCCAGGTCGGCGGGTGTGACGTCCTCGATGGGCTTCTTCTTCGCCTTCATGATGTTGGGCAACGTGGCATAACGCGGTTCGTTGAGTCGCAAATCGGTGGTCACCACACAGGGCAGGGTCAGGGCCAGGGTTTCCAGGCCGCCGTCGATTTCACGGGTGACCTGGGCCGTCCCATCGGCCAGCACCAGCTTCGAGGCGAACGTACCCTGCGGCCAACCGAGCAAGGCAGCCAGCATCTGTCCGGTCTGATTGGAATCGTCATCAATGGCTTGTTTGCCGAGCAGCACCAGGTCCGGGTTTTCCCGTTCCACCAGCGCCTTGAGCAGCTTGGCCACGGCCAGCGGCTGCAAGTCGTCGTCGGTCAGCACATGCAGTCCCCGGTCGGCCCCCATGGCCAGCGCCGTGCGCAAGGTTTCCTGACATTGCTTGACGCCCATGGAAACGGCGATGACTTCGCTGGCCGTGCCCGCTTCTTTAAGCCGCACGGCCTCCTCGACGGCGATTTCGTCGAATGGATTCATCGACATTTTGACGTTGGCGGTTTCGACTCCCGTCCCATCCGTTTTAACACGGATACGGACGTTGTAGTCGACGACCCGCTTGATCGCGACCAGAACTTTCATGAACGCCCCGAGCCCCTTATGGATTGATTTCAACGTTGTTATTTCGCACCTGCACAATACGGCGATGTCGGAAAACTGTCAATGTCTCAGCAGGGTGATCCCGCACCCCATTTCTGGCGTGAAAATTGCCTGATAATTTCCGTCCCTTGGTGAGGCCGAGCCGCGTGAATCCCGATCTGGAATATCCCAGTCGCGACAGACCCTTCTGGCGGCCCTCCCCGCTTCCGCCAGCAGCGACGGAACCCTGAGCGATGCGGCGTAACAGGCGGGTTTTGGCGCTACGCCGCCACGCAGTCCGCGAAGTAGTGCACCTGACCATCCAGCCCGACTTCCTGCACGATGCCATGGATATCGGATTCGAAACCTGGGCATTCGCGGGCGAAGTCGCGGTTGAATTTCAGGTATTCGACGATTTTTCGGTTGAACACCTCGCCCGGGATCAGCAACGGAATGCCTGGCGGATAGGGCGTCACAAGGCTGGTCGTGATGCGGCCTTCCAAATCGTCGATCGGTACCCGCTGCGTCGTTCGTTGCGCGATATGGGCAAAGGCGTCGCTGGGTTTCAGGGCGGGAGTCAGATCGCTCAGGTACATGTCGGTGGACAGCACGGCAACATCGTATTTGGCATAGAGCGCATGCACATGCTGACAGAGATCGCGCAGCCCCACCTGCTCATAGCGCGGCTGTTTGACGCAGAACTCGGGCATGATACGCCACATGGGATGGTTCTTGGCGTAGTCGTCCTTGAACTGTTGCAGTGCGGTCAGCAGCGAATTCCAGCGGCCCTTGGTGATGCCGATGGTGAACATGATGAAGAAGCTGTAGAGGCCGGTCTTTTCCACCACCACGCCGTGCTCGGCCAGATATTTGGTCACGATCGAGGCGGGAATGCCGAGGTCCTGGAACAGGCCGTCCATCTTCAGGCCCGGCGTGATGATGGTGGCCTTGATCGGGTCGAGCATATTGAAGCCGGGGGCCATGTCGCCGAAGCCATGCCAGGAATCTTCGCCATCGGAGGAATGCACGCCGTCGGCATCCGTGCGTCTGAGCACCCAATCCTCGGCGCGCCCGATGCCTTCGTCGACCAGTGCGTCCGGACCCCAGACCTGAAACCACCAATCGGTGCCGAATTCCTCGTCGACTTTGCGCATTGCGCGCCGGAAATCGAGCGCTTCGGCAATGCTCTCTTCGACCAGCGCGGTGCCGCCCGGGGGCTCCATCATGGCGGCCGCGACGTCGCAACTGGCAATGATGCTGTATTGCGGGCTGGTCGAGGTATGGATGAGATAGGCTTCGTTGAACAGATGCCGGTCCAGCTTGGTGTCCTGGCTGTTTTGCACCAGCACGTGGCTGGCCTGACTGATGCCGGCCAGCAGCTTGTGGATCGACTGGGTGGCGTAGGTAACCGAATGCTTGGTGCGCCCGCGCTTGCGACCCATGGCATGGAACGTGCCGTAGAACGGGTGGAAGGCCGCATGGGGCAGCCAGGCCTCGTCGAAATGCAGGTTGTCCACATAGCCGTCGAGCAGGCCCTTGATGGTTTCGGTGTTGTAGAGCACCCCGTCATAGGTGGATTGGGTCAGCGTCAGGATGCGCGGCTTGACGGAATCGGCTTCGTCACCCAGCAGGGGATTGTCGCGGATCTTGGCCTTGATCGCCTCGACCTCGAACTCGGCCCGCGGAATGGGGCCGATGATGCCGTAGTGGTTGCGGGTCGGCTTCAGAAAAACCGGGACCGCTCCCGTCAGAATGATCGAATGCAGGATCGACTTGTGGCAATTGCGGTCGACGATCACCACGTCGCCAGGCGCGACCGTATGGTGCCAGACCATCTTGTTGGAGGTCGATGTGCCGTTGGTCACGAAAAAGCAGTGATCGGCATTGAAAATACGCGCGGCATTGCGTTCGGAGGCCCCGATGGCGCCATTGTGGTCCAGCAGTTGACCCAATTCCTCGACGGCGTTGCAGACGTCGGCCCGCAGCATGTTCTCGCCATAGAACTGGTGATACATCTGGCCGATCGGACTTTTCAGGAAAGCGACGCCCCCCGAGTGCCCGGGGCAGTGCCAGGAATACGAGCCGTCCTCGGCATAGTCGAGGAGCGCCCTGAAAAACGGCGGCTGAATGCCTTCGAGATAACTCTTGGCCTCGCGTATGATGTGGCGCGCCACGAATTCCGGCGTGTCCTCGAACATGTGGATGAAGCCGTGCAACTCGCGCAAAATATCGTTGGGCAGGTGGCGGCTGGTCTTGGTTTCGCCATAGACGTAAATCGGCACGTCGGCGTTCTTCCAGCGCACCTCCTCGATGAACGTGCGTAGGTTCAGCACCGCCGGATCGAGGTCGGGGCCGGGCGTAAACTCTTCGTCGTCAATGGACAGGACGAAGGCGCTGGCCCGCGACTGCTGCTGCGCGAATTGCGACAGGTCGCCATAGCTGGTCACCCCAAGCACATCGAACCCTTCGTTCTCGATGGCTTGCGCCATGGCGCGAATGCCTGAACCCGATGAGTTCTCTGAGCGAAAATCCTCATCAATGATGACAATGGGGAAGCGGAACTTCATGCGCCAGTCCTAACGGGATAAAGGGGGGGGAGAAAGCACGACCCATCTTCTTCGACTTCACTCCGGAATCACCCGCGCAATCTCTCTCGCCGGGAAATCGGAAAAACAGATCGCACAGGGACTCTGTGTTGGATTTTATCCCCTAGGGTGTTGGCGCGGCCGGGTCCTTGGTGAACAGCACTTCCAGCCGTTGGGCGTCGGCGCTCAGGTCGCGCAGCACCGCCTTGAAGCGCTGCTTGCCGCCCGGGCTGACTTCCTCCTGCGCCGGTTTGATCACCATGCTGGAGACTTCCGCGCCCGCCCCATCGACCAGCGAGAGCTTAATGTTGGGGACCTTGCGCGGCTTTTCCGAGACGTTGACGATCTCGCCGCGGACGACCATCACCTGGACACCGCCCTCGTCGCCGAATTCGGTCCGG
Source organism: Magnetospira thiophila (assembly GCF_054657015.1). NCBI lineage: Bacteria > Pseudomonadati > Pseudomonadota > Alphaproteobacteria > Rhodospirillales > Thalassospiraceae > Magnetospira > Magnetospira thiophila. The sequence continues at coordinate 705,594 of NZ_BAAHXF010000001.1, read as the reverse complement.
GTATCCTGGATCTCCAGTCCCGCGCCGAGTTCTTCCTCTCCGGCCATGCCCTCGAACAGACCCTCGGAGCCCGGCATCACATCGCCCAGTTTGTCCTGGAAGAAATAGGCCCCCATGCCCCCCGCGACCATCAGCACGGCCACCAGAATGAGCACAGCGCGCAGGGCTCCGCCGCCCCCCTTCGACGTCTTTTCGGGTTTGGACAGATCGCTGGTGAAGACCTGCGGAATGGGCTCCGGATCCGGCATTTTTTCAAATTCTTCGAAATCGCCGCCCTCGTCATCCTCTTCGTCAGCATCCGCAAATGACGACATGGGCTCGGGGTCCGGCACGTTGGCCAGTTCCTCGGGCATCTCCTCGGGCTCCGGTTCCGGCTCGGGCTCGGGCTCCGGCTCCGGTTCGGGTTCCGGCTCCGGAGGGGGCGGCGCCTGCTTGACCGGCGGCTGTTTCGGCTCCGGAGCGCTCTCTTCGGGCAGACTGAAGGAAATCTCGTCCTCTTCTTCCGGCTCCGGCACGGGCTCCGGCATCATCTGCCCAGGCATCATCTGACCGGGCATCTGCCCCGGAAACGGCCCCGGCATTCCATAAGGAGGCGGATATCCGCCGGGGGGCGGATAATAGGCCCCGGGCGGCGGCGGATAGTAGGGGGGGGCGTAGGCCCCCTGCGGCGGATAGCCGGGATAGGCCTGTTCAGGCGGTCGCGGCGGCGGCGGCGGCGCGGGGCGATGGGCCTCCTGCGGCGACTGGTGCCAGTTGTGGCCGCAATTGGAGCAGCGCACCGTGCGGCCTTCCGCGCCCAGCGTCGCCACGTCGATGGAATAGCTTGTTGAACAATTGGGACAAGAAATAATCATCGAGCGCGAAAACCTTCCTAAGTTTCCAATCCTTATAGGCTTTTAAACGAACAAAGGCAAGACGCTGCGAGGCTTTCTGAAACCAACCCCTGCCCCCTGGACGGGACGCCCCGAGCGTGCGAAAGTGCGGGGCAGCGCGAGGTGGCCCGCAAATATGGAAATACAGGCGAAAAAGATGCACCCCAGCGGTGAAAAAGTGGTGCGGTTCGAGAATGTCGGACTACGCTATGGCCTCGGTCCGGAAGTGTTGCAGGACCTGTCTTTCACTCTCGACGCCGGATCTTTTCATTTTCTCGTCGGCCCCAGCGGGGCGGGCAAGTCGTCGCTGCTCAAGCTCATGTATCTGGCCCTGCAACCCTCGCGCGGACTGATCACTTTGTTTGATCGGGACGTGGCCACCACGCCGCGCGATAAAATGCCCGAATTGCGCCGCCGCATCGGCGTGGTGTTTCAGGAATTCCGTTTGCTCAAGCATCTGAGCACTTTCGATAACGTGGCCTTGCCCCTGCGCGTCGCCGGTATTCGCGAAGTGGAGGTGCGTCGCCATGTGGAAGAACTGCTGGCCTGGGTCGGATTGCAGGATCACATGAAAGCCCGACCGCCGACCCTGTCGGGCGGCCAGCAGCAACGGGTGGCCATCGCCCGCGCCGTCATTGCCCGGCCCCGCCTGTTGCTGGCCGACGAACCGACCGGCAACGTGGATGACCGCATTGCCGAACGATTAGTCCATCTGTTCGAGGAATTGAACCGCCTGGGTACCACCGTGGTGGTCGCCACCCACAACGAAAATCTCATCCGCAGCCGCAGCTATCCGGTCATTCGGCTGGAGATCGGCCATCTGGATTTCACCACCGCCCAGGATGCGATGGTGCGCCGCCCGGGAGGTCGTTGAGATGGGCGTCCGGCGCACCGACCTGCCCCTGGACATGGATGGCAGCGGACGTTTTCTGCCCTGGCTGATCGCCTTCATGGTGTTTCTGTCGGCCCTTGCCCTGGCCGGGTCGCTGACCCTGGAGCGGATCGCCGGACGTTGGGACCAAGGTGTCGAAGCCACCCTGACCATTCAGATTCCGGCGGCGGAAAAAGTCGCCGAGACCAATCGTCGGGTCGATACCGTGCGCCGCATGCTGGCCGATCTGCCCGATGTGGTGCAGGTTCAAGTGCTCGATAAGGCGAGCCTGCTGCAGTTGCTTGCTCCCTGGCTGGGGCCGCCGGAGTCCCTGGGGGATCTGCCGTTGCCGCAGCTCATCGACGTCAAGCTGGCCGATCACACGGCGCTCAAGGTCGAGGATCTGGCCCTCGGCATTGCCGAGAAGGTCCCCGGGGCGACGGTGGACGATCATCAGGTCTGGCTCAATCGGCTGATCAACCTGATGCGCACGGTGGAAGGTGTGGCCACCGTGGTGGTCGCCCTGATCGGTCTGGCCATGGTGGCGACCATCGTTTTTGCCACCCGCACCGGACTGGCCATCCATCAAGACGTGATCGAGGTGCTGCATCTGACCGGCGCCCAGGATTCCTATATCGCCCGCCAGTTCGCCGAACGGGCCTTGATGTTGGGTATCAAGGGTGGTCTGATCGGCCTTGTCCTGGCCGCCCCGACCCTGTGGGGGCTAGGCCAACTGGCGGCCCATCTGGGCGAGCGGATGCTGCCGGATCTTGTGCTGTCCGGTCTTGATATGGGGCTGATCGCCGCTTTGCCCCTGGTTTCCGGCGTGACTGCCATGATCGCCGCCCATCGCACGGTCCTTTCCACCCTGAGACACATGTTTTGACGGCCCATGAGACGATCGAACTATTCACGCAAACCGGAAAGGGGCGGCCTGAAGGGTCTGCTGGTGCTGGCGGTGATATTGCTGACTCCCTGGAGCGGCGGGTTGCTCTGGTTCGCCGGTCAACTCCCCGAGGCTCCGGAACAGCCCGACACCCCCACCGATGCCATCGTCGTGCTGACCGGCGGCAGCGACCGTCTGGGGGCGGGGCTTGACCTGCTGGCCGCCGGTCGGGCGAAAAAACTGTTCGTCTCGGGAGTCTATCGCGGTGTCGATGTGCAACAACTGCTCAGTCTGTCCCGTCAGACGCCCGAGGCCCTGGCTTGCTGCATCGAATTGGGTCACGGGGCGCGCGATACCATCGGCAACGCCACCGAAACCGCCGAATGGGCCAAGGCCAACGGCGTCACCTCGCTACGTGTGGTCACCGCCAGCTATCACATGCCGCGCACCCTGCTCGAATTTCATCATACGCTGCCCGGCTTGACGCTGATCCCCCATGCGGTTTTTCCCGATCAGGTCAAACAGGACCACTGGTGGATGTGGCCGGGCACGGCAAAGCTGATCATCGGCGAATACAATAAATATCTGCTGGCCCATCTGCGCCTGTTCTTGCAGCGTCTGGCCTATCGCCCCCTGGAGGAGGCACCATGAGAATTCTGCGATCTTTGGTGTTCAATATCTTTTTCGTCGTCGTTCAGGCGCTGGCGGTGCTGATCATGTATATGTCGGTGCCGTTTCCGCAACCGGCCATTCAGTGGATCACCAAATGGTGGGCCAGGGCCCTGCGCTGGGCCATGCGCTGGATCGCCGGTATCCGTTTCGAGCTGCGCGGCATGGAAAACCTTCCCGCTGGTCCCTGCGTCATCGCCTGCAAGCACCAATCGGCCTGGGACACCTTCGCCTTCTACCTGTTCCTGCCCGACCCCAATTATGTACTGAAAATCGAGCTGACCCGGATTCCCCTGTGGGGCACCTGTTCCATGAAGGCCGGGGCCATTGCGGTCGATCGCAATGCCGGGGCGTCGGCATTGAAAAAGCTGGTGCAGGACGTCAAGGACCGCATGACGTTGGGACGGCAGGTGATCATTTTCCCCGAGGGCACCCGCACCACCCCAGGGGTCTTTCAGCCCTATCAGCCGGGAGTTGCCGCCATCTATGGGGCCATCGAACAGCCGGTGGTGCCGGTGGCGATCAATTCCGGGCTGTTCTGGGGACGTCGAACGTTTATGCGCTATCCCGGCACCGTGGTCATGGAGATCCTGCCCCCCATGCCTGCCGGGATGAAGCGCAAGCCGTTCATGGCCGAGTTGGAACGGCGCATTGAGACCGCCACCGCGCGGCTGATCGCCGAGTCCGAACGCCCCCTACCTGTGGATAACGATGTGGAGCAAAAAACGGCGGCCCTGTGAATCCCGGGGAGGAGTCACATTTGCCCTGTTGCGCCAAGCGCTTGCCTTGCCGCACAACAGGGGAGAATTCTGTTGAAACATAATAAGAACATCACCCTTGACCCCGGGGCCGTCGGGGCATAGCCTTTTCATAGGGACAGGCTTGAATTTGGCGGAATAATTCAAATGTGCATCGTGCCTCTGCTCCTCTAGAATCAGATTGACGGCAACAGGACTTCGAAGCCCCATGACCGCAGAGCCCCCCATCGCCCCCATTTCCCAGCAAATCTGGGACATGAAGTACCGCCTCAAGGATGCCGAAGGGCGGCCTGTGGATAAAACCATCGGCGAGAGTTGGGCCCGCATTGCCCGTGCGGTGGCGGAAACAGAAGCCGAGCCCGACGTCTGGGAGCCGCAATTCCGTCAGATATTGGAAGATTTCCGCTTTCTGCCCGCCGGTCGCATCGTCGCCGGGGCGGGCAGCGCCCGTCAGGTGACCCTGTTCAACTGCTTCGTCATGGGCACCGTGCCGGACGACATGTCGGGCATTTTCGAGTCCCTGCGCGAGGCCGCCCTGACCATGCAGCAAGGGGGCGGCATCGGCTATGATTTCTCCACCCTGCGACCCAAGGGCGCCCTGGTCAAGGGGGTCGGGGCCGATGCCTCGGGGCCGCTGTCGTTCATGGACGTGTGGGACGCCATGTGCCGCACCATCATGAGCGCCGGGTCGCGGCGCGGGGCGATGATGGCGACCTTGCGCTGCGATCACCCGGACATCGAAGCCTTCATCGAGGCCAAGCGCACGCCGGGCCGCCTGCGCATGTTCAATCTCTCGGTGCTGGTCTCCGACGCCTTCATGGAGGCGGTGCGCGACCGGGCCTCCTGGGACCTGCAATTCAACGGCACGGTCTACAAGACCCTGCCCGCCGCCGAATTGTGGGACAAGATCATGCGGGCGACCTACGATTTCGCCGAGCCCGGCGTCATCTTCATCGACCGCATCAACCGGCTCAACAACTTGTCCTATTGCGAATCCATCCAGGCGACCAATCCCTGCGTCACCGGTGATACGTGGGTTCAGACCACCGCCGGTCCCCGTCAGGTCGGTGAGTTAATCGGTCAGCCGTTCGAGGCCTTGGTCGATGGCCAAGCCCATGCGTCCGCTCCCGCCGGTTTTTTCCGGACCGGCACCAAGGAAACGTTCGACCTGCAATTGAAGCAAGGCTACCGGCTCAGATTGACCGCCGATCATCTGGTCCGTCGCGTCACGGTGAACACCCGCTGGCGGAAGGAAACATGCTGGACGAAGGCCGGGGATCTGGTGCCGGGGGATCTGGTTTTGCTGCATGACCATGGCGATCACGTCAACTGGCCGGGAACCCTTGGCGAGGCGGAGGGCTACCTGATCGGACTGCTGCTCGGCGATGGAACCCTGAAGTCGGACAAGGCCGTTCTGTCTTGCTGGCCGGGTGCCCTGGCCTGCAACGGGAGCCATGAGCGCCCCGGCGTGGCCGAGGTCATGGAACGGGCGGAAAGTGCCGCTCGGAGCCTCCCCCATCGTTCGGATTTCAGAGGCTGGTTGGCGGTTCCGGGCCGTGGAGAATACCGAATGGCAACGGGGGCGCTCAAATCCCTGGCCGTGGGCTTGGGCATGGCACCGGGACACAAAGCCATTACTCCGGCGATGGAGCGCGAATCTTCCGCCTTCCATTGCGGAGTCTTGCGCGGGTTGTTCGATGCGGACGGGTCCGTTCAGGGCGACCAGGAAAAAGGCGTCAGCATCCGTCTCAGCCAGAGCAACCTGGAAACCCTGGAAGCGGCACAACGGATGTTGCTGCGCCTGGGCATCGCCTCCACTCTGTATCGAGGCCGACGACCGGCGACCCCGCGACCGCTTCCCAACGGTCATGGCGGGCTGTCTTCCTACGACTGCAAGGCAAATCATGAATTGGTCATTTCCCGAGCCAACATGGTGCGCTTTCAATCGCGCATCGGATTTTGCGATTCGGACAAACGCGGGCGGTTGGATCAGGCCTTGTCCGGCTATAAAAGGGCGCTGAACAGGGAAACTTTCGTTGCCGAAGTCGCGTCTCTCGATCCGGCCCCAACGACCGATGTGTACGATGTTCAAATCCCGGGGGTCCATGCCTTTGACGCCAACGGCCTTTACGTCCACAATTGCGGTGAACAGCCGTTGCCGCCCTATGGGGCCTGTCTGCTGGGGTCGATCAATCTGGCCCGCTTCGTCCAAAATCCGTTTGAAGAGAATGCCACCCTCGACCTGGAGGCGTTGCAACAGACCGTGCGTGTCGCGGTGCGGTTTCTCGATGATATCATCGACCTGTCGGGCTTTCCGTTGCCGCAGCAGCAACAAGAAGCCCAGGCCAAGCGCCGTATCGGACTCGGGGTGACCGGACTGGCCGATGCGCTGATTCTGTGCCGGGCGCGCTATGGCGGACGGCGGGCGGTGCAACTGGTCGAATCCTGGATGGCGACCATCGAACGCACCGCCTATCTGGCTTCGGTGGATCTGTCCTGGGAGAAAGGGGCCTTTCCGCTGTTCGACGCCGAACGCTATCTCAACGGCGAGACGGTCAAACAACTGGACGCCGAGGTGCGCCAGGGCATCGCCGACAAGGGCATCCGCAACGCCCTGCTGACCTCCATCGCGCCCACGGGGACCATCTCCCTGCTCGCCGACAATGTGTCTTCGGGATTGGAGCCGGTGTTCTCCTTCACCTATTCGCGCAACGTGCTGATGCCCGACGGCTCGCGCAAGGAAGAACAGGTCAGCGATTATGCCTATCGTCTGTACCGCCGCCTGAAAGGCGAGGGACCGCTGCCCGATTACTTCGTCGATGCCCAGGGACTCAGCCCGTCGGACCATCTGGTCATGCAGTCGGCGGTGCAGAAGCATGTGGATTCCTCCATCTCCAAGACCATCAACGTGCCCGAGGACATGCCCTTCGAGTCGTTCAAAGACGTCTATCAACAGGCCTATGAGTTGGGCTGCAAGGGCTGCACCACCTATCGGCCCAACGACGTCACCGGCTCGGTGCTGCAAACCACGCCCGATAAAAAATCCCTGCCGAAGACCAAGGGAAGCATCGGCGATCAACCGGAATTGCCGTTGGAACGACCGGCCGCCCGCGCCCATTCCAAAAACACCGGCGATCAGGGGGCCAAGGTGCATCAGATGTTCAAGCCTCTGGACCGCCCGGAGGCCCTGCCCGGAGCGACTTACAAACTCCGCTGGCCGGAAAGCGACCATGCCATTTACGTCACCCTGAACGACCTGATCGACGACATGGGGCGGCGGCGGCCGTTCGAGGTATTCATCAATTCCAAGAATACCGAGCATTATGCCTGGACCGTCGCCCTGACGCGGATGATCTCGGCGGTGTTCCGGCGCGGCGGCGACGTGTCGTTCGTGGTCGAGGAATTGAAAAACGTGTTCGATCCGCGCGGCGGCCACTGGATGGGCGGACGCTACATTCCCTCGCTGCTGGCCGCCATCGGCGAGGTCATCGAGCAACACATGATCGCCATCGGCTTCATGGGCCGACCGGAAAGCCTCACTCCCGAGACGGAACATCAAGCGCAGGTGGTTCAGATGACCGGCACCGACAGTCGGTCCGGTGAGAGCAAGGAACGGGTTGAGGACTCTCGCCCCAAAATCCGCGCCCGCCACTGCCCCAAATGCAATCAGCCCACCTTGATCAAGCAGGAAGGCTGCGATAGCTGCACCTCCTGCGGCTATTCCAAATGCGGGTAGGGCGGTTGGCTATGACTTGTTCAATTCTTCCTCGAGCTTCTCTTCCTCTTTTTCCAGCTTGAGGCGCAGAATCTGGATGCGGCGGCTGAGTTCGAGTACGCCGCTCCAGTCCCGATGCCGGTTGTTGGTCTCCCACCGCTTGACGGCGGCATGGGTCAACAGGCCCAGCACGATGGCGAAGATCACCAGACCCGACAGCCCCATGATGACGGCGGCAAAGGTATTGAACATATCCGTGCGCGAGATCACCACGCCCCAGAAGCCGATGGTCACCATGGCGGTGGCCAGGGTCACCACCAGATAGAGTTTGATCTTCTCGCCGGTGCGCAGTTTGCGTTCCGCGTCGGCGATGGCAAGCGCGATTTCCACCCGGGCGATCTGCTGCCACTTGCGAAAGGACATGCCCTGCACCGAAGCCTGTTTGGCGTCACGGATCTGGTCCTCCAAGAGGCGGACCACGAAATCGGCACGTTCTTCGGGGGTCGGATCGGCCATCGGTCGCTTACAGATCCTCGAAGGCGGCGCGGATTTTTTGCAGCATCGGATCGTCGGCGCCATAGGGTTCCGGCTGGCCCGCGCCCCATACCGGGCCAGGCCAGGCGGCATCGCCCTGGCGGCGGGCCACCACATGCACATGCAGTTGCGGCACAATGTTGCCCAGCGCGCCCACATTGATGCGGTCGCAGTCGAACAGCCCTTCGAGCAGCTTCGACAGCTTGGCGACTTCCTGCATGATCAGCATGTGGTCGGTGCGTTCCAGGTGGTGCAGGCCAGACAGGCCGCCGCGCCGCGGGATCAGCACCAGCCAGGGAAAGCGCCGGTCGTTCATGATGCGCACGTCGGACAGCATCATCTGTCCCAGGGCCATGGTGTCGGCGGCCAGTTTCTCATGCAGTTCGAAATCACCACTCATGGGGCGGACCCTCCTTCCATATGTTCCTTGGTCTTGGCGAAGGCGACTTTCGGGTAGTCCTCCTGCGCCTTGTTCAGGTGCCAGGCGTTGCGGGCCAGGAACACCGGGTCGCCGTCGTGATCTTCGCCCAGACTGCCGCGATTGGCGTCAATGAAGCCCTTCAGCACCAAATCCGTGGCCGCCGATACCCAGCGGGCGGTATAGAGCGAGGTCGGTTCGAACAATACATCCAGATCATATTCGGTGCGGATGCGGTCGGCCAGCACCTCGAATTGCAGGGCACCGACCACGCCGACGATCCAGTCGGCCCCGATCATCGGCTTGACCACACTGGCCGCGCCTTCCTCGGCCAGTTGCTGCAATGCCTTGCCCAGATGCTTGGCCTTCAACGGGTCTTTGGAACGGACGGTCTGCAACAGTTCCGGGGCAAAACTGGGAATGCCGGTGAAGCGCAGGTCCTCGCCCTCGGTCAGGGCATCGCCGATGCGCAGGTTGCCGTAGTTGGGAATGCCGATGATGTCGCCGGGCCAGGCTTCTTCCGCCAGTTCCCGATCCTGGGCCAGGAACAGCAGCGGATTGTGGATATTGAGAATCTTGCCCGAACGCGGATGCTTAAGTTTCATGGCCCGCTTGAAATGTCCCGAACAGAGCCGCACAAAGGCAATGCGGTCCCGGTGCTTGGGGTCCATGTTGGCCTGGATCTTGAAAACAAAACCGCTGACTTTTTCCTCGTCCGGGCGTACTTGGCGCGCCCCGGCCGGGGCCGGACGCGGCGGCGGGGCCGTGGTGACCAGCCCATCGAGCAGTTCGCGCACCCCAAAGGTATTGATGGCACTGCCGAAATAGACCGGCGTCATATTGCCGTCCAGATAGGCCTGTGGATCGAATTCCGGACACAGGCCTCGCGCCATTTCCACCTGTTCGCGCAGGGTGGCGACAGCCTCTGCGGGCAGCAGGGTGTCGAGCTTGGGATCGTCGAGGCCGGTACAGGGCTCGCCTTCCATCGGCATGCCGTCGCGGGTGGTCCGGTGCATCAGGATCAACTGGTCATGGATCAGGTCATAGACGCCGAGGAAATGCCGCCCCATGCCGATGGGCCAACTGGCCGGGGTGACCTCGATGGCCAAGTTCTGCTCAATCTCGTCGAGAATATCGAACGGGTCGCGGGATTCCCGGTCCATCTTGTTGACGAAGGTGGTGATCGGCATGTCCCGCAACCGACAGACCTCGAACAGCTTGCGGGTCTGGCTTTCAATGCCCTTGGCCCCGTCGATCACCATCACCGCTGAATCCACCGCTGTCAGGGTGCGGTAGGTATCCTCGGAAAAGTCTTCGTGACCCGGTGTGTCGAGCAGATTGAAGGTCTTGCCGGCATAGTCATAGGTCATCACCGCCGAGGTGACCGAAATGCCGCGTTCCCGTTCCACTTTCATCCAGTCGGAGCGCGCCCGGCGCTGCTCTCCGCGCGCCTTCACCGCCCCGGCGGCCTGAATGGCCCCCCCGAACAGCAACAGCTTTTCGGTCAGGGTGGTTTTCCCCGCATCCGGGTGGGAAATGATGGCGAAAGTGCGCCTGCGGGCCACTTCATCGGTCAGGCGGGACATCCGTAGGGGTTCCTGTATGGCGAACGGTTTGACGTGTGAATCCGAGGGCCGGACCATACATGATAATCAAGGGGTCGCTCACGCGATTTTTTCATATTATATTTATCTAAATATATCAAATGGTTGATATAAGCTTATTATAATATACAAAGAAAATAGCAGGGTTTTCGTCCATGGAGTGACCGCTATCACTTATGGGGTCGGTCCGCCTCCGTTATTATCATCGCAGAATAGGGAGACGCGCTTTGGGCGCGGTAGGCTTGGCAAGGGATTGGGGTCTGACATGAACATCATGGACACGGGTTTCAGCGGGACATCTGGCAGCAGCGTGATGACCGCGACGGTGGACGCCGGAACGGAACAGATTGTTCTGCCGGCGGAATTCCCCATGGCAACGGCGGATTATGGCCGCGAAGGGTCGGACCTGGTGCTGACCGGGTCCGATGGCGCGCAGGTCACCCTGGTGGATTATTTCGCCCATGGCGCCCCGGCCACCCTGACCACGCCCGACGGGGCCGAGATTGCCGGCAGTGTGGCGGCGAAATTGGCCGGACCGCTGGCCCCCGGTCAGGTGGCGCAGGCCGTCGAAGTGGCCGCGACCACGGGTCAGGAACCCATCGGTCAGGTGGACACGGTGGACGGCACGGTGACCGTGACCCATGCCGACGGCACCAAAGAGACGCTGGCCAAGGGCGACTCGGTGTTCCAGGGCGACATTCTCGAAACCTCCGCCGACGGCGCGGTGGGCATCGTGCTGGCCGACAATTCGGTATTCTCGCTGAGCGACAGCGGGCGCATGGTGCTCGACGAAATGGTTTATGATCCGGGCAGCCAGGAAGGCTCGGCCTCGTTCGCCCTGCTGACCGGCGCGGCGACTTTCGTCTCCGGCCAGATCGCCAAATTCGGCCAGGACGCCATGGTGGTGAAGACCCCGGTGGCGACCATTGGCATCCGGGGCACCAAGGTGTTCCTGGAGACCGACGGCCAGTCCATCCAGGCGGTCAACCTGCCGGAAACCACCCTGAAGGGCGAGACGGTCGGCGAAATCGTGCTGATGAGCCCGTCCGGTGCCATGCTCGGCACCATCAACAGCTTCGGCGGCGGCTGGCAATGGACGCCTTCCGCCTCGGCGACCCCGTCGCTGCTGCAAATGGATGCGGCGCAGGTGTCCAACATCGTCTCCCAGGTCACCAACTTTCTGCCCAAGACCCTGGAAGAGAAGGCCGTGAGCCTGATGGATCGGGTCAACGAGATCCGCGCCGAGGCCGCTGCCGCCCGTGAGGCGGGCGACGAGGAACGGGCCGCCGAACTGGAAGCTCAGGAACAAGAAGCCGCCGCGCAGTTGGAAGAGGCCGTGAAAGAGGTCGAGGATAAGCTCGGCTACAAAGTGGATCTGACGGAAGGCGACGGGCTGACCGATGGTCTGGACAGTTTCGATACGGCGGCCGGTGGCGATGCGGGTAATACCGGCGACACCGGCGGTACCGGCGGCTCCGGCAATAACGGTCTGAATATTATCAATGGTCTGACCACAGGCACCGGGACAGGCACCGGTACCGGAACAGGCACAATTTCGGGAACGGGTGGCACCGGGGCCGCTAATAGCAGCGGGACGACCGGTGGAACACGGAGCGAAGCGCCCCTCACAACGACCGAAACAACCGAAACGAATGATGACCTCGAAACGGTGGCCCTATCGCAATATGCTTCCAAGGTTTTGGATTTTGGCTCCGAATACGATACCCATGATTGGGCGGCCTATCAGGTCCTGGGCGTTCCCAACACCTTCGAATACGAAGATATCCCAACGGCCTGGTCCTCTGAGGACGAAAATGGTGATGGGACCGCAGCAGCGGATGATTTTGTCGCCGTGCAATTCCAGATGCCGGTCTATTCCACCGGCGCGACGATCCGCGAGACCTTGGGCAACGGCTTTGTAACGCAAATCGACGCCATTGATATCAACGGGGTCTCTCATACAGTCTGGAGCGGAACCGACACCAGCCCCAGCGGCACGCCTTATGATTTCGAAGTGTCCTGGGAGGAGACCAGTTACCTGACCACCGGACTGAAGATCTATGTAGACCTTGATTCCAACCTAAATGATTGGGAAGAGATCGACAGCATTCAGTTGCATGGCAACTATGATGTGAACGAAGGGGTTTTGGATCTGATCGGGAGCGCCGACGACGATGTGCTGATCGGCTCCGATGTGGATGACGTGATTGACGGCTTGGGCGGCAACGACGTACTTTACGGCGGGATCGGGGCCGATACCATGACCGGCGGCGACGGCAACGACGTCTTCAGCTATCTGCTCAACGATATCGTTGACGAAGGCGGCGATACGATCTTGGACTTCGATCTGAATGACGACCTGTTGCAGATTGAACTGGGGAGCAACCTGATCCTGACCTCCTCCGCGAGCATTTTCTTGTTCGGGGGTGAAGGAAATTATCAGAGCGGCGAAGGTTCATCCGTGGGCTTTTTCTATAACGCCGGATCGGGCGTCAGTGTCGCTCAATTGCCGACCCTGTTCAGCGAAGCCCCGCGCTATGGCGAGGTTGAGTCTCCGATCTTTCTGTTCATGAGCGAAGGCACCGAAAGTTCCCAGGGTACGCTGTATTACGGCACCTCCAACTCCTACTCGCAAGTTGCGACGATCAATCTGCAAGGGGGGGATGTGGCCGAAGACTTCAGCGCCGCCAATATGGTTGTGACCTACAGCAACGGCGGCGGGGAGTTCATGGATTAGCGTCGTCTTCGATGGCGGCGGCCTTGAGGGTGAACAGGAATTCCGTGCGCCCCGGAACCCCTGAAGAAAGCCAGATCTTGCCCCCGTGGCGTTCGACGATGCGCCGGGCGACGGCCAGCCCGATGCCGGTGCCGTCGTAGGTTTCCCGGTCATGTAGGCGTTGAAACACCCCGAAGATGATCTCGTGAAATTGCGGGTCGATGCCGATGCCGTTGTCGGTGACGGAAAATTCGATCATCTCCCCGCTGTACCGGGCGGCAATTGCCAGCAGGGGAACCCGGTCCGGCGCACGATATTTGATCGCATTGCCGAGCAGGTTTTGCAGCAGCCGCACCAGCTGGCTCATGTCGCCCATCACCGGCGGCAGCGGCCCGACGGACAGTTGCGCTCCCGATTCCTGAAAAGCCAGATGGAGGTTCTGCCGCGCCTCCGAGACAACCTCATCCATGGAGACCGGTTCCGGCTCCTGACCCCGGGTGGTGATGCGTGAATATTCCAGCAGGTCGGTGATCATGCGTTTCATACGATCCGACCCATCGACGATAAACGTGATGAATTCCCGGCCATCCTGGTCGATCTGTCCCTCGCAGCGCCGCTCCAGCAACCCGACATAGCTGCGGACCATGCGCAGGGGTTCCTGAAGGTCGTGGGAAATGGCATAGGCGAATTGCTCCAGGTCCGTATTGGAGCGCTGGATCTTTTCCATGGCCAGACCGACGGCATTTTCGGCCCGCCGCCGTTCCGCCACCTCTTCCAGCAGCAAATCGCGGGACACGGTTGTCTCGGCCAGGGAGGCGGCCAGGGCGTTGAAGGTGCGTTCCACTTCCCCGATTTCGTCCCGACGGTTTGCCAAGAAGCGGAATGCGGGGTCCTTTCGGGCATAGATTTCGATGCCGTCCTGAAGTTTTTGGATGGGACGGATGACGCGCCGCCCGATCCACAGCCAGATCAGCACGGTGAACAGCACCATGCCGATGACCAGTCCGATGACCAGCAGGTTGAGCTGTTGGGTGACCAGATCCAGATGGGCAAAACTGCGCTGGGAAAAGCGCACCGATTGGGTGGCGATGGCCTGGGTGGTCGTCCGCAACTGCCCGACCAGACTGCGCAGTTCCGGGGTGAAGGTCAGCGGCCCTTCGGGGTCCATCTGAATGCGGTTGAGGACCGTTTGCGTGCGCTCGAACAGGATCAACGCCTTGGCGTGGTATTGTTCAATCCGCTCCAGCATCTGATGATCGGTGCGGGCAAGGGTGCCGGGCGAGGCGAGAATTTTCTCCAGACTCCGGTGGCGTTGCCGCCATTGCTCGGCGGCCCGGGACGTATGGTGCAGGATATAGTCGCCGGTCAGCGAGTTGAGCTGGAAAGCTGCGATATCCACGGATTGCGCGAATTCCTCCGCTGTAAATGCGGCTCGGTAATCCCTGAATGTCAGGACCAGACCGCCGCCGATGATTCCTGCCACGAGCACGGAACTCAAAGCACCGATTTTGAAGAGCGTGTGAATGCGCATGATTTGGCGGACTCGTCGTTAGCGAAAGATCGTCACCGCCCGCGGGCGGATGCTGTCCAAAGTTTCCGGATACAGGAACTGCAAATAGTTGGGCATTTCCTTTCCCTCAACCAACTGGTGGGACATGGCCCATCGCGCCTCCCGTTCCAGGGTGGTGATCAGCCATTGATGCAGGCTGATTTCGAAGTTCAGATCCTCCCACAGGGGCTGGATGACCGACATGTTCTTGCCCAGATAGTTGGCCACGATCCGTTGGGATTCACCTTCATGCTCGAACAGGAAGCGGGTCGCCGAGAACAATCCGCGCACCATCTTTTCCAGGTTCTTCGCATGCCCCTGGGCATAGTGCCGGGTGGCCAGGGCATTGAAGGTTTCGATATAGGTCCGGTCGTGGGGCAGCACAACCGCCTCCTCCCCCAGACGCTTGAGTATCAAATGGGCGAAGGGTTCCCAGACGACCACCGCATCGACCTTGTGCGCCAACAGGCTGTCGGCCATCTCCTCGGGTTGCAGTTTGACGATCTCGACGGTGCTGCGATCCACCTGGTGCAGCAGGAGAGCTTCATCCAGGAAAAAATGGGCCGAGGCCCCCATAATGGTGCCCACCTTGTGGAAGGCCAGATCGTCGACCGTTCGGATGCCGGTGTCCCGCCGGGTGATCAGCTTGATATCGTTATCGGTGTTGACGAAGGTGCAGACAATGCCGAAATCCCTGTTCTCGAAGCTGTTGAACATGACCACGGTTTCCGACGAGGTGGCCACATCGGCCCGCCCATCGAGCATCTCTCGGGCGGCTCGATGACCGCCCTGGACTCGCAGCACCGAGACCTCCAATCCCTGATCATCGAAAAAACCCTTCTCCAGGGCGATGATGAACGGGGCCGAGAGCGGGGTCATCGAGAGGGCCAGGCGCAAGGGATGATCGGCCCGGGCCTGGGGGATCAGGGCCAGCCATCCAAAGAGCAGCAGGAAACACAGGCGGGACGGAAGCACGTATAGACCCTCGGGAGTCCGGGCGGCGGAGCCACCCGACGAGGTGTCATATTAACACGACCAACGTGCTTCGAGGAATTATCTTAATGTGGAGTGTGTTGATCGGCGCCCGGCGAGGGGCAATGTCAACACCAGGGCCAGGGCGATCAGTCCGCCCGAGGTCCACAGGCAGGCCACCAGTCCCCAATACTGAAACACCAGCCCGGACAACAAGGTGCCGCCTAGCCGTCCCACCGCGTTGGCCATGTAATAAAAGCCCACGTTCAGCGCCACCTTGTCATGGTCCGAATAGGCGACGATCAGGTAGGAATGGACGGCGGAATTGATGGCGAAAACCACCCCGAACAGCAATAGTCCGCCGACCAGGACATAGGGGGCCAGGGTGGCGGAAACCGCCAGTCCAACCTGCTCCAGGATTTGCGGCGACAAACCGAGGGCGATCATCACGGGCAAAAGGGCCAGTACCGCGCCCCAGATCTTGGCCGCCCGCGCCCCCTCGGCGGCATCGGTGGTCCGGCGCAGCAGGCGGGGCACCAAAGCCTGCACGATCCCGTATCCGATGATCCACGACGCCATGAAGCCGCCCACCTGATCGAACGACCAGTCGAACGTGCTGGTCAGAAACACCGGCACGCCGACGACAAACCAGACATCCCGCGAGGCGAACAAAAAGATCCGCGCGGCGGACAGGAAGTTGATTTCACGGGTCTTGGAAAACAGGTCGCGCCCGGTGACCTTTTGCTTTGCTTTGCCCAGGTCGCCCTTGATCGAGGTCACGGCGAGCAGCAGCACCACCGCCAGCATCCCGGCCATGCCATAGAGTGACCAGGCAAAGCCGAACCAAGTCAGCAACAGGCCGCCGAGCAGGAAACCAAAGCCTTTCAGGGCGTTCTTGGAGCCGGTCAGCAAAGCCACCCACTTGAACAGCAGGCCGTGTGCCTCTTCCTTGACGACCAGCTTGACGGCGGATTTGGAGCTCATCTTGGTCAGGTCCTTGGCCACCCCGGACAGCGCCTGCGCGCCCATCACCCAACTCACCGACAGGGCCAGGGTCCAGGCGGGATCGACAAGGGACAGCAACAGCAAGGCACCGATCTGCAAGAACAAGCCGGCGAACAGGGTGACCCGCAAGCCGAAGCGCGCCCCGATCCAGCCGCCGAAAAAATTGGTGACGATGCCCATGGCTTCGTAAAGCAGGAACAGAAAAGCCAGATCCAGCGGGGTATAGCCCAGCTTGTGAAAGTGCAGCAGCACCAGCATCCGCAAGGCCCCGTCGGTCAGGGTAAAGGCCCAGTAGGCGGCGGTGACGGCGGCGTAATTGCGCAGGTCGGCCATGGACGGGTCCTAAAGGGAGGCCGCCACCTTGTCGGCCAGATCGACCATCCGGTTCACGTAGCCCCATTCGTTATCG
The DNA here is from genome assembly GCF_054657015.1 of Magnetospira thiophila. Classification (NCBI taxonomy): domain Bacteria; kingdom Pseudomonadati; phylum Pseudomonadota; class Alphaproteobacteria; order Rhodospirillales; family Thalassospiraceae; genus Magnetospira; species Magnetospira thiophila. The sequence goes on along the minus strand of NZ_BAAHXF010000001.1, from coordinate 688,616 downwards.
TACCAAGCGTAGATCTTCAACTGGGTGCCGTCGATGACCATGGTCGACAGGCCGTCGACAATGGAAGAGCGGGTGTCATTGACATAGTCTGTGGAGACCAGCGGCCGCATTTCCAGGCCCAGAATGCCCTTCAGCGGCCCCTCGGCGGCGGCCTGGAACAGGGCGTTGACCTCTTCGGCGCTGGTCGGACGCCCGACCTCGAACACGCAGTCAGTCAGCGAGGCATTGAGCAGCGGGACGCGCACCGCATGGCCGTTCAACTTGCCCTTCAGTTCCGGGTAAATCAGCGTGATGGCGGTGGCCGAGCCGGTGGTGGTGGGAATCAGCGCATTCATCGCCGAACGGGCGCGGCGCAGGTCCTTGTGCGGCGCGTCCACCACCACCTGGGTATTGGTGATGTCGTGAATGGTGGTGATGCAGCCATGCACGATGCCCAGATTCTCATGCACCACCTTGACCACCGGGGCCAGACAGTTGGTGGTGCAAGACGCGGCGGTCAGCAGATGATGCCGGGCCGGTTCGTACAGATGATCATTGATCCCATAAACCACATTGAGCGCCCCCTGCTTGACCGGGGCGGCGACGATGACTTTCTTCACACCGCCGTCGAAATAGGGCTGCAACAGCTCCGGGGAGCGGAATTTGCCTGAGCATTCAAGAACGAGGTCAACACCCAAGGCCCCCCAAGGCACGTCACCGGGCGCGGCGGCGTCGCTGAAGCCGATGGTCTGCCCATCGACGATAAAGGAATCGGGGCCGGGCACCTCAAGGGCGTGGGGCCAATGGCCATGCACCGTGTCGAATTCCAGGAGATGGGCGGCGCAGGCGGCCCCCCCCTTGATCTCATTTACATGAACGATTTCCAGGTCCGGACGATCCCAGGCGACCCGGAAAGCCAATCGCCCCATCCGCCCAAAGCCATTGATCCCGATTTTGATGGTCATGTCCGCGTTCTCCTTCTTCGAAGCCCGCAAGCTAGGGCAAGCAGCGGAAAAAGCAATGTGATGATTTTTTGACGGAGTCACCCTTTCGCCGCAATTGATCGTGGAATGACCATATTCCGACCCCGCTTCGGCCACGGAGCGGGTGTGGAGTGGACCCTCGTAAACATGATTCAGCACAGGGGTTCGTCATGACACATTTTCCGGGTTTTCGTGTCGGCTACGCCGTCCCGCGCCGTCGGGCGCCGGTCGCGGCCTTGGCCGTGACTTTGTTTTGTCTGGTGACCCTGTTGGTCACGGCGGTGGTCGCCGCCGCCGCTCATGCGGCGGATGGCCTGTGGCTAAGGCCCCTGTCGGCGGAAGGGGTGCCGCTCGATCGGGCCGCCGTCGCCGCCCCGTTGGTGGCGACGCAGATCCAAATGGACATCACCGGCCCGCTGGCCCGGACTCAGGTCCGTCAGCTGTTCGTCAATGCACAATCCGAGTGGGTCGAGGGCACCTACGTGTTCCCGCTGCCCGAGGATGCCGCCGTGGACAGTCTGCGCATGGTGGTTGATGACAAGGTGATCCAGGGCGTGGTGCGCGAAAAACAACAGGCCCGGGAAACCTATGAACAAGCCAAGCGGCAGGGCAAACGGGCCTCTCTGGTGACCCAGGAACGGCCCAACATCTTCACCACCGCCGTCGCCAATATCGCGCCGGGCGGTCATGTGGCCATCGAGATCGGCCTTCAGGAGGTGCTGCGCTGGACCGATGGTCACTACGAGCTGCGTTTCCCGGCGGTGATGACGCCGCGCTATATTCCCGGCCAGCAGGAAATTCTCGGCGCGGCGGGGAGCGGCTGGGGAAAGAATACAAATCAGGTGCCCGACGCGGAGCGCATCACGCCGCCGTTGATTCTGCCCCAGGGCCAGATGATGAATCCCCTGTCGTTCACCCTTCATCTGGACGCGGGCGTTCCCCTGGAGGGAATCTCCAGCCCCAGTCATGAGATCGTCGTCACGCCGGACGAAGGCGGTCGACTGACCGTGACTCTCAAGGACGGCACGGTTCCGGCGGATCGGGATTTCGTCCTGACCTGGACGCCCCGGGCGGGGGATGAGCCGCGGATGTCGCTGTTCCGCGAGACCGGGGCCGATGGGGCCGACTACCTGCTGGCCCTGGTCCAGCCGCCGCGTGCGGAAGCCCGGCGCGAGACCTTGCCGCCGCGCGAAGTGCTGTTCATCATCGACACCTCGGGCTCCATGGACGGCTTGTCCATGGACGGGGCCAAGGCGGCCCTGCGCAAGGCGCTGGACGGGCTGGGGCCGCGCGACCGATTCAACATCATTCGTTTTTCCAATGAGGCATCGCCGCTGTTCGACCGGCCCCGGCCCGCCGACCCGCGCCACCTGAAGCAGGCCCGAGGCTTTGTCGAAAGTTTGTCCGCCGACGGCGGCACGGAAATTCTGAGCGCCCTGCATCTGGCCCTGGATGGCCGCTTCGATGCGGGACGGGTGCGACAGATCATTCTGCTGACCGATGGCGCGGTGGGCAACGAGACGGAAATTCTGCGCGACGTGCGCCGTGGGCTGGGGGATTCCCGGCTGTTCACCATCGGCATTGGCTCGGCCCCCAACAGCTATCTGATGCGCAAGGCGGCAGAACTGGGGCACGGCACCTATACCTTCATCGACAACGAGTCCCAGGTGGAACAGGGGATGACCCAATTGTTCGCCAAACTGGAGGCCCCGGTACTGAGCGACCTGCGCGCCACGTTCTCTCCCGCCGCGCGGGCCGAAGCCTGGCCGCGACAACTGCCCGACCTCTACGCGGGCGAGCCCTTGCTGCTGGCGGTGCGGGTGCAGGATCTGGCAGGCGGAATCAGCCTCGGCGGGTGGCTGGGCGGCGTGGACTGGAGCCTCACCCTGCCACTGGCGCAAGCAAAACCGGCCCCCGGCATCGCCCGCCTGTGGGCGCGCGGCAAGATCGAGGGCCTGACCGACCAGCGATACGAGGGCCGCTCGGAGGAAGAAATCCGGCTCGATGTACTGGATGTGGCCCTGACTCATCAATTGGTCAGCGCTTATACCAGTCTGGTGGCGGTGGATGTGACTCCGGCCCGTCCGCTGGATCAGAACGTAACACATCAGGCCGTGCCGCAATTGCCGCCGCATGGTTGGAATCTAAACAAACTGTTCGGAGCCCCGGTGTCTCCCAATCTGCCGATGCAACAAGAAGCGGCGCAGGATCTGTTCCGCGCCCAAGGGGCGACGGCGGCCGACCTGCACATGATCGCCGGGCTGCTGGCCTTGCTGTTGGGGGGCGGTTTGTGGCTGTCGGGCCGTCGGGCACGGAGGCAAAGCGCATGAGTGGGCGTCGGCGGCTGGCCCTCGGGGCGGTGCTGCTGGGGCTGGGGCTCTGGCAGGTCGGCTCCGGCCTGTTGATCGAGGGCAAGGCCTGGCTCGGTCAGCATCTGATCCGTGCTGCCTGGGCCGAGGGGCTGGCCCAGGGGATGCCGCAAAAACCCTGGCCCTGGGCCGATACCTGGCCGGTCGCCCGGTTACAGGTGCCGCGCCTAGGCGTCGATCTGGTGGTGCTGGCCGGGGCCACCGGGCGGACCATCGCCTGGGGGCCGGGCCATCAGGACGGCAGCGCGGCCCCCAATGGTCCCGGCACCAGCGTCCTCGCCGGACACCGGGATACCCATATGGCCTTCCTGCAAGACCTGCATCCGGGCGACCGGCTGCGATTGATAGATGCTTCGGGTAAGGCGGTCGTCTATCGGGTGAGGGGGACCCAAGTGGTGCACAAGGATCAGGCGCGGGCACGCAGCGACCCCGCCGATCCGCGCCTGATCCTGCTCACCTGCTGGCCGTTCGAGGCCCTGGTGCCCGGCGGCCCGATGCGGTTCGTGGTCGAGGCGGAAAGGATTTAGAGCGGGATGAAGCCGGAGTGAATCGAAAGGGGATTCCCAAAGTCTCGCAATTCTGATTCAACATACTGGCTGGAAAAGGAGGCCAGTATGGATGACGAAACCCTATTCGAACGATCTCCGCGAGCGTGTGGTCGCCGCCGTTGAGGAAGGCGGCCTCTCTCGGCACCAAGCTGCGGCGCGGTTTGCCGTTGGTGTCAGTTCGGTCATCCGCTGGGTGACCCGTTTCCGCGAGACGGGCAGTGTTGCGCCCGACAAGATGGGAGGGAACCGGCCGAAGACAATCCGAGGAGAACACCGTGATTGGCTTATCCAGCGGTGCAAGGAGAAGGACTTCACGTTGCGTGGGTTGGTGGCGGAACTGGCCGAGCGCAAGGTGATGGTCGACTACCGCAGCGTCTGGGAATTCGTGCATGCCGAAAAACTGAGTTTCAAAAAAAAGCGTCCTTCCCAGGGAACAGGATCGGCCCGACGTGGCGCGTAAGCGTGAACAGTGGAAGGCGTATCAGGACCGGGTGGCCATTGATCGCCTAGTCTTCATCGACGAAACCTGGACCAAGACCAACATGGCGCCGCTCCGGGGATGGGCGCCGGTCGGCCAAAGGCTCGACGCCAAGGTGCCGTATGGCCACTGGAAAACCATGACCTTCCTCGCCGCGCTCCGCCACGACCGCATTGAGGCGCCCTGGGTTCTCGACGGGCCGATCAATGGCGAACGCTTCCGGGTCTATGTCGAGAAGGTGCTCATCCCCACCCTCAAGCCCGGCGATATCGTGGTCATGGACAATCTCGGCAGCCACAAGGGCGAAGCCATCCGCCGCCTCATCCGAGGCGCGGGTGCCAAGCTGTTCTTCCTGCCGAAATACTCCCCCGACCTGAACCCCATCGAGCAGGTCTTTGCCAAACTCAAGCATCTGCTGCGCAAGGAGGCCGCGCGCACCGTCGATGCGCTCTGCGAGGCCATCGGAAGGCTACTCGATGCCTTCCCGCCGCAGGAATGCGCCAACCTCGTCAGAAACGCCGGATATGGACCAACCTAAATTCATCCCGCTCTAATAGACCGCATAAACAAGGGACAGATGAACTTCAACAGGCTCATGCTTCGACAGGCTCATGCTTCGCCAGGCTCAGCATGAGGTGTTTATTCATATTCCTCATCCTGAGCTTGTCGAAGGATGGATCGCCGCAAATCACGACCTGTAAAGCAAAGCGCTAAACCAACAGGTTCAGGTAATAGCCGCGCGGCACGTCGGAGCGCAGGGCTTCGCCGGAGGAGAGGACCCTGTCCAGGCGCATGAACGCATAGCGTTCCTGTTCGGTGGTTTCCTGGGACAGGGTGCGAGCCCGGTTTTCCACGTCGCGGGCGGCCTGATAGCCGCGCGGGCGGGTCCCCGCGGCGGCCTTCGCCGAATCCAGGTCGCGAAGGGCGTTATCAAGGCTTTTTGTGACCGGGTCCATGGAGCCAGATTATCCCTGGGCGGTTAACAGAACATCAACAATGGTAGCAGCAAACGGCCTAGTTGGCGACCGTGAATTCCGGTGGCCCGGGCGGCTTGCGGGAGAGTTCCAAGGCCCACTGGACGCTGGGAAAGGCCAGATCGTTCCACGGAATGTCGGCCCAGTCGAACAGCCCCACCTCGGCGCTCTCCGGCCCCGCCGCACAGGCGGCGGAAACCATGCGGGCGCGATAGATCATGTAGACCTGGCCGATGCGGGGGATTTCGTAAATGCCGAGCAGGCCGTCCATATGGATCTTCGCCCGCGCCTCCTCCCACACCTCGCGCGCCGCCCCTTCGGCCATGGTCTCGTTCATTTCCATGAACCCGGCGGGCATGGTCCAGAACCCCAGGCGGGGCTCGATAGCCCGGCGGCACAGCAGCAGCCTGTCACCCCAGGTACAGACCGCGCCGACGATGACTTTCGGATTCTGATACTGAATGAAGCCGCAATCGGGACAGACCAGCCGTTCCCGGTCGTCCCCTTCCGGGACCGCCGCGACAAAGGGCGTGCCACGACGCCCATAGGGAATGGAGGACCAAGTCATGGGTCCAGTGTGACAAAAGCGGCAGGTCTCCGGCAAGCGGAGAATGTCAGTACGGCGTCTGGAGCCGCCACATGGCCGCGCGATACTGGAAGTCATGGGTTTTGACGTGGCGGAACAGCCAGCTTTCCAGCCATTCCCTCATGCCGTCGTCGGACTTGAAGACCGGGTCGAGCATGATCTTGTCCCACAAAGCGTCCATCTGGCTTGCCAGGTCCTGGTGATGGCGTTTGTGGTCCTCCAGATCCTCAAAGGCGGCCTGAAGCATCATGTCTTCTTCCTCGCCGAAGTGGAAGTAGACGAATTTCTGCAGGTCGCGGAAGCGGTCGTGAATTTCCCCGATGCCCAGGGACTCGTCCACTGCCGCGATGAAAGCGTTGATCATCTGGATGATCTGTTTGTGCTCGTCATCGAGTTTCTCGATGCCGACACTGAGATCATTGGTCCATTCAATCATCTCAATCCCTTCGGGTTCCACGGCAACGGGGCGCAGGTTTCCCTACGCCCCGGCAACAGTGCCATGCCTCATGGCACGGGTAAAGTGCTCCGTCGCGTCAGGCGCGCACCACCTCGACGCCCGGCAACTGCTTGCCTTCCAGCCACTCCAGGAACGCCCCGCCAGCGGTGGAGACATAGGAGAAGTCGTCCTTCACCCCGGCATGTTCCAGCGCCGCCACGGTATCGCCGCCCCCGGCCACCGACAACAGCTTGCCGGCCTTGGTCAGTTCGGCGGCCTGTTGGGCCAGGGCCACGGTGGCCTTGTCGAAGGGCGCGATCTCGAAGGCCCCGAGCGGTCCATTCCAGACCACGGTCTTGCATTCGGCCAGCTTGGCGCTCAATTCGGCGACCGACTTGGCCCCCGCATCAAGGATCATGCTGTCGGCGGGCACCTTGTTGATATCCACCGTCTCGTTGGCGGCATTGGCGGCGAATTCCTTGGCCACCACCGCGTCGATGGGCAGCAGCACCGTGCAGCCCGCTTCGGCGGCCATGGCCAGCATTTCACGGGCGGTTTCCGCCAGATCGTGCTCGCACAGGGACTTGCCGACATTGATGCCCTGGGCATTGAGGAAGGTATTGGCCATCCCACCGCCGATGATCAGCACGTCCACCCGCTTGGACAGGTTGCCCAGCACTTCCAGCTTGGTGGAGATCTTGGCCCCGCCGACCACGGCGGCCACCGGGCGCTGCGGCTTGTCGAGGGCGTTGGACAGGGCTTCCAGTTCCGCCTGCATCAGCCGACCGGCGGCGGCGGGCAGCTTGCGGGCCAGACCTTCGGTGGAGGCATGGGCGCGGTGGGCGGTGGAGAAGGCGTCGTTCACATAAACGTCGGCCAGTTCGGCCAACTGGGCGATGAAGGCCGGATCGTTCTTTTCCTCGCCCTTGTAGAATCGCAGGTTCTCCAGCATGCAGATGTCGCCGTCTTTCATGGCGTTGATGACTGACTTGGCGGCATCGCCGACACAGTCGCTGGCAAACGGCACGTCCCGTCCCATGGCCTTGGCCAGGGCATCGGCCACCGGCTTCATGGTGAAGTCAAGATTGCGCTCGCCCTTGGGGCGACCCAGGTGGCTGGTGACGATGACCCGCCCCCCTTTGTCACAAAGCTCTTTCAGTGTCGCGACGGTGCGGTCGATGCGGGTGGTATTGGTGACCACGCCGTCTTTCATCGGCACGTTCAAATCGGCGCGCACGAAAACCCGCTTGCCGGCCACGTCCAGTGTATCAATGGTCTTGAAGGTACTCATGATCTACTCCTCCCCCTCTATCGGATGCTTGGTTGTCTGAAGTTATGCTAATATACGACCGGAAAGGCAAGCCTTCGCGCGTCGCCTGAAAAGACCTGGGGATAAACAAGGCATTGCCTGGAAAGATTTACGAAATCATCGCCAACCGCCAATGCGAATCTCTCCTGAATGGGATTGGGGCGCACGAGTCGGTGATGGATTTTACAACGGGTTCCGACCAAGCGGACGGACGCTATTCGGCCCGGATCGTGGTCGGGGAAAAGGGGCGGCAGGAAGTTCTCGACCTATTGCAATCGGCGCTTTCGGGGACGGATGACTGGCGCATCATAATTCTTCCCGTCGAGGCGATCCTGCCTCTTCCCACGGAAGAGGAGGCGGAAAAGGCCGCCCGCGAGCGCAAAAAGGAAAAGGTCGGATCAAGCGGTGCCACCCGGGAGGAACTGTATCAGGTGGTGTCCAAGGGGGCTTCGGCGGATACGATCTTCCTCATATTGGTTTTTCTTTCGACAATCGTCGCCGCCATCGGCCTGCTCGGGGACGATGTAGCGGTGGTGATCGGGGCCATGGTCATCGCGCCGCTGCTCGGCCCCAATCTGGCGCTTTCGTTTTCCATTGCCATCGGCGACGCGGAACTGTTCTGGCGCTCCATCCGGGCCAACGCCGTTGGCTTGGTGCTCTGTCTGGGGATCAGTATCGCCATGGGCGCGACCATCCCCCTGGATTTGGGCAGCGCCCAGTTAATGGCCCGAACCGGCGTTGAAATCGACGGTGTGGTGCTCGCCCTGGCCTCCGGGGCGGCGGCGGCGCTGTCCCTGACCAGCGGTCTGTCGGCGACTCTCGTCGGGGTCATGGTGGCGGTGGCCCTGTTGCCCCCGACGGCCACCTTCGGGCTGATGGCCGGTGATGGACGCTGGGATCTGGCGCTCGGCGCGGCGACCCTGTTGGCGGTCAACATCGTTTGTGTGAATCTGGCGGCCCAGTTGGTGTTCTTCGTACGCGGCATTCGGCCGCGCATCTGGTTCGAGGTGCATCGGGCCAAACGGGCCTTGCGCCTGACCGTGACCGTCTGGCTGGCCCTGTTGGCGACTCTGGTGGCGGTGATCCTGCTGCGATCCTCCTGAAGCCAAACGATCCGGCTCTGGTCAAAAAGTGGAACCGGTTGTCGAAATATATACATGCGCAAATTACTCATGTACTCTCGATAGACTTAAATAAATTACCAAATAAATACATCATGAAAATGCTCTGACATTAATGCATTATTATAATATAACCTATTTAAGCTATATAATTTCCAAAATAAATTAAGCTAAACAATTCAAAAGCAATAAAAAATATTCTATACTCCCTAAATAAAATTCAAGTAGGCAACATTTCAGGGAGGCGTACATGAGGGGGCATCTTTTTGCTGCGCTCGGCGGCATCATTCTGGCGTTGGGGGGGATCACCCTGGCTTCGGGCGTTCAGGCACAAGAACTCGACGCCAAGAAGCTGTTGGCGCAACCCAAGACCTATATCGGCACCGAGGTCTGCAAGACCTGCCATCTGGAGCATTACGATGCCTGGAAGAAGACGCTGCACAGCAAGATGCTGCAAGATGTCAAGGCGAACGCCGACGCTTTTGTGACGACGTTGGACGAAACCGTCATCCGGGCCGATCTGGCAAAAATCGAGGATAAGCTTAAAGTTCCATCGGCGGAAATGTATGTGCCGAAAATGGAAGATGTTCACTACACCATCGGTTCTCAATGGAAGCAGCGTTACCTCGTGAAAAAGGATGGTGACTATTACATTGCCCCGACCCAGTTCAACATCGACTCCGGCACCTGGGTGAATTACGAGGAAGCCGATTGGGACAAACGGCCCTGGCTGTTGAAATGTGGTGGCTGTCATGCCACCGGCGTCGATCTGGAGAAAAAGACATTCAATGAACCTGGCGTGGGCTGCGAGGCCTGCCATGGTCCGGGGTCGCATCATGCCGCCCTGCCGGTCACCGAAACCTTCGAAAAACGCGCCACCATCGTCAATCCGGCCAAGCTGACCGGCGGCGTGGCAACGCAAATTTGCGGGTCCTGTCACAACCGGGGCAAGGCGACCCAGCACAAAGGGGCCGGATGGCCGGTCGGATTCCTGCCCGGCAAGGCACTGGAAAGCTACTATCAATCCATCCAGACTGGCGACAAGCACCTGTATTCCAATGAGTTCTCCAAGGGGCATCACCAGCAATACATCGACTGGACCAAGTCGCGCCATGCGGCCAGCAACATTGATTGCGTGGACTGCCATGTGGTCCACGAACTGGGCAACCCGACGTTCAGCGGCAAGACCAAGGTCCAGGGCGACCAATTGTGCCTGTCCTGCCATGAGCAGACGTCACAAGTCGGCGCGCACTCGGTCCATTCGTTCGGCAACTGCACCAACTGCCATATGCCGCGCATCGCCAAGAGTGCCGAGTCCGGCGATATCCGCAGCCATGTGTTCCAGGCCATCCTGCCGAAGATGACCCTCGAAATCGGCATTCCCAACTCCTGCCAGACCTGCCACCACCACAAGGACGCGGACCCGGCGGAATTGCAGAAGCAATGGGATGATCTGACAGCTCGGAAGTCCGCCGCTTCAGGGGTGAAAATGGACGGCATGGGTTCCAACTGACGGCCCCTCTGACCTGAAAGAAGGAGAGATCGTCATGGTCCTACGCCTTATTCTCTGGGCGATGGCAGCGGGGCTTTGGATGGCCCTCCCGGCGGCGGCGCAAATGGCGCCGACCACCGGGGCCGAACTGGCCGGGTCCAATAGCGGATTCTACCGCGACCAGGATACCCTGCCCGGGTCCTACCGCCTCTATCAGCAGCAGCCGAAGAAACTCGACTGGCTGTGGGGTGGCGGCCCCTATCAAAAAGGCGTCCGCCGGTCGTCGTTCAAGGCCGACGCCCATCAGGATGTGGCGGATTACAGTCCGCGCAGCCTGTGCACCGATTGTCATCGCGACTACTTCCGCGACATGCACATGACCCGCATGGGAATCACCTGTGTGCAGTGCCATCGCGACAGTCCCATCGCCGGGGTGAATCATTACTACTCGGCGATGAATCCGATCCGCCGCCATGCCTATGTCTGCGCCAAGTGTCACGAAGGGGCGAGCCCGTCGTTCGCCTCCTATGTGGTGCACGAACCCAATCCCCTGGCCGGGACGACGCGGGAAGACTTTCCTCTGCTTTATTACGCCACCTGGGTGATGGTCCTGTTGGCGGGCGGTGTGTTCGCCTTCTTCATCCCCTATGTGGCCCTTTGGGGGCTGCGGGAACTGCTCGACAAACTACGGGGGAGGGCCGGTCATGGCAGCTAATCAACGGCGGCTGAAACGCTTCTCGGCGGGACAACGTCTGTGGCATTTCGCCCTGATCATCCTGTTTCTCACCATGGGGGTGACCGGGCTGGCCTGGATGTTCATCGAGACCGCCTGGGGCCGCTCGCTGGCCGCCCCGTTTGGCGGCTGGCAGGGGGTGTTGTACTGGCACCGCATCGCCGGGCTGATTTTCCTGTTCGGCTTTGTCTCGCACATTCTCTATCTGTTGACCCGCGTCGATTGGTCGCGCTTTCCGGGCTCGTTGTTCGGCCCCGAGACCATCGTCTATCAATGGGTCGATGTGAAAGGCTTCGTCCAACATTTCCTGTGGATTTTCGGGCTGGCCGAGGCCCCCCGGTTCGATCGCTGGAGCTGGTGGGAGAAGTTCGATTATTGGGCCGTCTGGTGGGGCTTGATCATCGTCGGCGTCACCGGGTTGATGCTCTACGACCCGGTGCTGTCCAGCGACTTCATGCCCGGCTGGTTGCTCAATGTGGCCCTGTGGGTCCATCGCATCGAGGCGGTGCTCGCCATGGGCCATATTTTCACCGTCCACTTCTATGTGGAACACTTCCGGCCCACGGCCCTGCCCTTCAATGCCGCCATGTTCGACGGCACCATGGATCTCGACCATGCCCGTGAAGAGCATCCGGAATGGGTCGCCCGGTTGGAACGCGAAGGGCGGCTTGAGGCGGCGATGGTTCCCGAACCGCCGGTGCCGTTGCGTATCCTCTACTTCATGGGCGGATATGCGATCATCGCCCTGGGGCTGTTCCTGCTGGTCTTCGCCCTGCTCAACGTGGGGGCGCTGACCTTGCTGTAGTCACTCGAAGAACAGGCCGGTCAGCAGCACCAGACCGGAAATGAAGATCACAGGCATCACCACCTTGGCCCGGTCGTCCAGCGACCGGGCCTTTTCCAGGCGCAGGTCCGTGTGCAACCGACCGATAAGCACATTCACGCCGAGGGTCGCCGTCACCATGGTGAAGGCCCACAGGGTCACCGCATCCAGATAGCTCAACCCTCCCGGGCGGGGCAGGGCGGGTTCGGAAAGCAGGCGCAGGGCGAGCACGGCCAGCATCCAGCTTATGGACATCAGGTGACGACGGCCCGTCTCGCCGCCCATCCAGAAGACCAGCCAGGACCCCCCGACGACGATCAGCAACGGCAGCACGATCCGCACCAGGGCCGAGGTGGGATCGCGCTGCATGCGCAGGGAAAACACCAGCCGGGAAAACAGGGCCGGGTCGCGCACTTCGCGCACCAGATCCGGACGGCTCAACAGGTCATCCAGCCGCCAGTCGGCGGGGGGCGCGGTGACCGCCACGCCGCTGCGCGCCGGGTCCGGGTTCAGGGTCAGCACAACCGCCGGCCAGGCAAAGGATTCCAGGGCGATTTTCAGGTTCTGCCGGTCGAACGGATAGTGCAGCAGGTCGAATCGAACGTCGGTGCTCACCGCCAGCCGTTCGCGGCTCTCCAAAGTGCCATCCGGATGCACCACCACTTCCAGATTGAGTCGTCGCGGCGATTCCACGGCTCCGAGAAATGCCAGATCCGGCGACCAGCGGGCGCGCAGGAACTGTTCTGCCCGCTCCCGGTCGAGGACCTGCGGCGTCATGTCCACCGAGGCCAGTCGGGGATCGCACCAGACTTCGGTGATCAGAACATCAAGATCCAGATTTTGCCGTTGCCCTTCCGGCACCGTCAGGCGATGCAGGAACAGCCCCACATCGACCACCACCGGCGTACCTTCCTCGCTCGGTGGGGCCAGGGGATCGTTGAAAGCCATTTCACTGAGCAGGCGCAGCCCGCTCTCGCGGCAGGAAGCCGGGGTGTCGGGCGGAGTCAGCGCCTGGGCCGCGCTCCCGGCCAGCAGCAGGAACGTCACCAACAGACCGAAAAAGCGCACAACAAGATGGCTCATGATTTCATCCTAGCACCGCTCGTGATGTGCGGCTAGGATCGCCCGCATGTTCAACACCCTGTTCCATCATCCCCTTTCGCGGTTGCTGCTCGGCGCGCTGGCGGTCTGGCTGCTGTGCGCCGCCTTCGTGGACCCGGGCCTGATGGCCCAGGCCCGGGATTTCAACAGCCCTCCGGTGCGACAGGCTCTGGGGATGGCGGCGCTGCTCGGTCTGCCGTTGCCCTGGGTCGGGCTGGGGGTCCTGTGGGGCCTTTTCCGGCGTGGAGCGGTCGGGGCGCGGGTGCTGTTCGTGCTGTTGGTCTGGGCAGCCACCACCTTGATGATGAACCTGTTGTCCATCGTCGTCGGGTACTATCAACCCCGCGCCGCCATCGAAGCCTTGATCGGCGCCGGGGCGACCGATCGGGCTGCCGACCTGCCCTTGCTGAGTCAGAACGCGGAGGGCCTGTGGGGCCTGCTGGCTGCCGCGTTGGTGGTCGCGCCCGCCTCCTGGCGGTCCCCGTTGCTGATGGTCGGCGGGGTCACGTCGCTGTTGCGGGTATTCGCCGGGGAGGTCTATCTGGGGGATGCCGTGCTGGCCGCCGGGATCGCCATCATGATGGCGGCGTTGTTGCGGCGCTGGGTGCCGAACGCTTGATCATCACCGCATAAAGCACCAGCACCACCAGCACCGTGAACAGGCTGGCGAACACCGCGTCGGTGAAGAAATGCTTGCCTTGCATCACCCGCGCCGCAGCGGCGAACAGGCCGACTCCGGTGGCGATACCGATCCACATTGGTCGCCGCCGTCGGGCCAGCAGAGCCAGCGCCAGGGCATTGAAGGCAAAGGCCGCGTCTCCGGCGACGGTGGAACAGTTCTTCTGGCATTGATGGGCCAGGGTCAGCGGTGGGCTGTAGGTGGCCTGACCGCCGAATTCCGCCAGATCCTTGGGCCGGGCCCGCCCGGAATGATCCTTGAGCAGCACATTGGCCAGCAGCCCGGCGCTTAAAACCAGACTGACCAGCACGAACAGATAGCCGCGCGGCGGCAGGCCGAGCAGCGTCCGCCGCCCCATCCAGCCCCGGATGCCGTCGAGCACGAACAGGACCATCACTACCACCAGGATCTTGCGCAGATCCTGATCAATGAATTCCCCCAGCGGCGTGTTCTGCCAGGGAAAGGCATTGCGCGCCGTCTCATAGATCGCCCGCGCAATCCACAGATCAATGTTGGGCAGCAGATGAAACAGCTCCGCCAGGACGGCGGTGAGGATCAACAGAACAATGGTGGTTCGGGTCAGGCTCGACATCAGAACTTCCGCAAATCTTCCAACAGATACCAAGTGAACGCCCGGACTGTCCCCGAGGTCAAAGGGATTTCCATCTCGCCGGTCGCCGCGATCCGGCGGGCCAGCGGCGGAATGGAGGTGTCCTCGCCCTTCTCTGTTAGGTAAAACACCCGCCCGCCCAGGTCCGGGGTCAGCGGCAGGGTCAGTTCGTAATGATTATGGATCGCCGCATCGCCCGGCCACATGCGTAGCGGGGCCGGGGAATCGGGCAGATAATACAGCAGTTGGCCGATCAGCAACCGGTCATGGACGAGGATCGCCGTGGGATGGAGCGGGCGGCTCACAGCGGCGACCCGCGCCCCCACCTCGGCCCAGCCGCGCAGCTTGTCCAAGGGGTCCTTTTTCAAGGGCAGGGCCACGGCCCCGGAGAAAACCACCAAAATTGCCAACACGCCCAAGCCATGTAAGGCAGTGGACAGGCTCAGCCAGCGCGGCCCGACCCGCAGCAGCCAGGCGGTGACCAACGGTGTCGCCGCCACATAGGCGGTGGCCGCCCAGTTGGCATGGGAGCGTGAGGCGAAGGCTTGCGCCGTCACCAGCAGCAGCACCGGCAGCGAGAAAAACAGCAGCCGTCTGTCAGCCTCGCTCAAGGGATCGCGCCGCCAACGCCCCAGTCGGATGAGCAACGCCCCGAGCAGAATCGGCCCGAACACCCCGAACTGCGCGCCGACGAATTCCAGCCCCTTGCCCGGATGGCTAAAGGCCTGGGTCCAGTTGGCGTTGGAGGCGGTGTGACCGGCGGTGACCCAGTGATGATCCATGTTCCACAGCAGATTGGGCAATAGACAAAGCCCGGCGATCAGCAGCACCTCAAGCAGCCGCAGGGAGCGCAACAGCCCGCGCTGGGAGGGCGTGAAGACCAGATAAAGCCCCAGCCCGAGCAGAAAATAGACCATGGCGTACTTGCTCATCAGCCCCAGCCCGATGGCCAGTCCCAGCAGCACCGCCCAAGGCCGCCCCCGGGTCGCCAGCAGTCGGTCCAGGGCGAGCAGGGCCAGCGCCCAGAAAAACAGCAACGGCACATCGGTGGATATGAGCGCCGAAGAGAAACTCACGGCGGGCAGGGTGGCATAAACCATCGCTGTCCAGAAGGCCGCCCGCCGGTCATAGAGGGACGCAGCGACCCCGTAGAGCAGCAATGCCGTTGCCCCATGCAGCAGCGGCGCGCCCAGCCGCACGAAGGCCTCGCCCTTGCCCAGCGCCGAAGTGGCGGCGATGAGCCAGCCGATCATCGGCGGTTTGGAGAAATAGCCCCAGTCGGGGGTGGTGGACCAGAACCAGTACTGCGCTTCGTCCCCGTGCAAATTGAGATCGCTCAGGAACAGCCCGGCGATCCGCGCCACCGTGAGGGCGGCAACAATGGCAACGGCCAGGGGAAAGGACAGGGGCAGGCGCATGGCTCCGAGGCTTGCGACAGGCGGCCCCGATTGTCAACCTCTGTCGGAAATTGACAGGCGACATAAAAGCGTCGTTTGGGGCCACTCATCCTTCGAGGTGCGTTTCACGCGCACCTCAGGATGAGGAGATTCAAAGGGTGCGAACATCGTGAGCCTGGAAGGGTAGGGAAATCGACTTCAGTCACCTCATTACAGGGCACTCGGGGCGAACATTTCGCGCAGGGTGAGGCTCAGCATCTTTTTCAGGTTCTGGTCGTCCGGGCCGGTGACGCCGCGCGCCTTGCCGCTGACCACGATGCGGGGTTGCTCGTCGGAACAATAGATGGTGTAGGCATGAACCTCGCCGTTGCTGCCCAGACCGCCGAGCGCTTCGGGGATCTGCCCATTGCAGATCCGCAACGGGGTTAAATCGGCGGGGGCACCGAAAATCACCACGAGGCGCTGCCCCGGTTGGGCCGCCTGTGCCTTGTCGGTGGTGAAGCGGACCCCGGCTAATTGAGGGACACCTTTCTTGAATGCCCCAATGACCGTTTCTTCCAGAATGGCGAGGTCGCCTCCGAACGGGTTGCCGTGCAGGTCGATCCAGAACGGCCCACGGGATGTGGCGTACTGAAAAAAGGAGAAATTGTCACCGCCCAAGCGGTATTCCACCACAGTCTGAAAGGGCGCTTCTTCGCAGGCGGCGGTGGCCAGGGCGGCCAGCCCGCCCAGGGCGGCGGCAATTTTCTTGAAAAGCATCGGACAGTCCTTATGTTGGCAGAATCAGCTTGTGACGAGAGTGGGCTTACATTTGTTGTCCTGAATATATAACGCCTCCGAGCGATCGGTCGGGGTCGGGGAGACTCCCATAATGGCATCAATATCCGCCTGATCCATGACGGTCTCGCTGCCATGGATGATGCCGTTGGCCACATCGGCCAATTGATGCAACAGCTCGACCAGGGTCGTCACCCGGGTTCGAATCCGCTCCGGGTCCCGGGTTTGCAACACCTCCCGGAATTGATCCAGGCAGGTCAGCACCACATGGTCCAACTGCTGGATGGTGATTTCGAAGCGCTCCCGGTAGCGGACTGGTACATGCGCATAGGCCTGGATGGCTAATTCCCGGTCGGAGAAATGGCTGTCCTGAAAATGCTCGGTATAGCTTTTGGGGCTCCAATTGCTGGCATCGTCGAGCAGATCCGGCATGTCGGGAATCATCTCCAACAACATGATGATCTCGTTGAAGTGATTCATGTAGTCGGTCGCCAACAGGGTTTGGGGACTGATGTTGGTCCCTTCCACCCGGGCGCGCCAGATTTGGTAGTCGTTGTCGCCCACGCCGAAGATGCCTCCTGACCGGCGGAAGATGGAAAAGCAACCATATCCGCTTGAAAAGCACAGGCCAAGGCGTTTTGCGCCCGATGAGGCTTGAGTCGCCCTGCCGGATTGGGCATTCTCCCGCTCACGCCGAGAAAGGGACCGGAAAAATGAGTGATAAACGGGTCTATCTGTACGACTGCACCCTGCGCGACGGGGCGCAGACCCAGGGGGTTGATTTCAGTGCCGCCGACAAGGTGGCCATTGCCCAGGATCTGGACCGCCTGGGCGTTGACTATGTGGAAGGCGGCTGGCCGGGGGCCAATCCCACCGATGACGCCTTTTTCGCCGATTTGCCCCCGCTGCATCACGCCCGTTTCAGCGCCTTCGGCATGACCCGTCGTCCGGGGCGTTCGGTGGAAAACGATCCCGGCTTGCAGGCGGTGCTCAACGCCCATACCCCGACGTCCTGTCTGGTCGGCAAGACCTGGGATTTTCATGTGGAAGTGGCGCTGGGTATCAGCCAACAGGAAAATGTCAGCCTGATCGCCGATTCCATCCGCCATGCGGCAGGACGCAAGGAAGAGGCCCTGTTTGATGCTGAGCATTTCTTCGACGGCTACAAGGACAATCCCGCCTTCGCCCTGGAGTGCCTGAAGGCAGCCTATGAAAACGGGGCACGCTGGATCGTCCTGTGCGATACCAACGGTGGCAGTCTGCCGCACGAGGTCGAAGAGATCGTGACGGCGGTCGCCCAGCATATTCCGGGCAGCCATCTGGGCATCCATTGCCACAACGACACCGGCAACGCGGTGGCCAACAGTCTGGCTGCCGTGCGGGCCGGGGCGCGTCAGGTCCAGGGCACCCTGAACGGACTGGGGGAACGCTGCGGCAATGCCAACCTAGTGTCGATCATTCCGTCGCTGATGCTGAAGATGGGTTACGAGACCGGCATCGGCCCCAACCAGTTGACCCAGCTCACCCATGTTTCCCGCGCCCTGGAAGAGCGGCTGAACCGGCAACCCCAGCGCGGCGCGCCCTATGTGGGTGAGAGCGCCTTCGCCCACAAGGGCGGCCTGCATGTGTCGGCGGTGGAGAAGGACCCCCGGTCCTATGAGCATGTGGTGCCGGAACTGGTCGGCAATCGCCGCCATATCGTCATTTCCGATCAGGCCGGACGCTCCAACATCCTGTCCCGGTTCCGCGATCTGGGGATCCATCTGGATGACAGCAACGACAACGTGCGCAAGCTGCTCGAAGAAGTTAAGGCGCGGGAATTCGATGGCTATGCCTACGATGGCGCCGAGGCCAGCTTCGAATTATTGGCTCACCAGGCTATGGGCGGGGTGCCCGATTATTTCCGCTGCAACAGTTTCCGGGTCATCGACGAACGACGCTGGAACGCGCGCGGCGAACTGATCACCCTGTCCGAGGCCACGGTAAAGCTGGAGGCCAAGGGGGAACCCTACATGTCGGTGGCCGAGGGCAACGGCCCGATCAACGCCCTCGATGCCGCCCTGCGCAAGGTATTGACGCCGATCTATCCGGTGCTCGCCGATATCCAGTTGGTGGACTACAAGGTGCGCATCCTGACCCCGCAGGCGGGGACCGGCGCGGTCACCCGGGTGATGATCGAAAGCACCGATGCCCTACGCGAGAGCTGGACCACCGTCGGGGTCTCGACCAACATCATCGACGCCTCCTACAACGCGCTGCGCGACGCCATCATCTACAAGCTGTTCCAGAGCCATGGCGGGGACTGACGCGACCAAGGACCCGGCGCTTTCCGACGGCCCGGTGATCATTCTCGTCGAGCCGCAACTGGGGGAGAATATCGGCATGGTCGCCCGCGCCATGCTCAATTGCGGGCTGACCCAAATGCGCTTGGTCAATCCGCGTGACGGCTGGCCCAATGAGCAGGCGATCAATCCGTCGTCGGGGGCGACCATCGTGCTCGACCGGGCAGAAGTTTTCGACAGCACCGAGGCGGCGATTGCCGATCTCAACCGGGTCTATGCCACCACCGCCCGCCCGCGCGGCATGATCAAGGATGTGGTGACGGCCCGCCATGCCGCCGCCGAGATGCGCACCCTCATCGGTCAGGGCGACCGCTGCGGCCTGTTGTTCGGACGCGAATCCAAGGGCCTGACCAACGAGGACGTGGTGCTCGCCGACGCCATCTTGCAGGTGCCGCTAAACCCCGCCTTCACCTCGTTGAACCTGGCCCAGGCGGTGTTGCTGGCGGCCTATGAATGGTATCAGTCCGGCGATCTCAGTCCAGACAGCGAGTTGGTCCTGCACAAGACCCGTCCGGCCGACAAGAAAGATTTGCAGGGCCTGTTCGAACATCTGGAGGGGGAACTTGTGACCTGCGGCTTCCTCTATCCGCCGGAAAAGGCCCCGGCGATGATCCGCAATCTGCGCAATCTTTTTCAACGCGCCCGGTTGACCGAACAGGAAGTCCGCTCCCTGCGCGGCGTCGTAGCCTGTCTGCGCCACCCGAAGATTTAGTTCCGGGGCGTCTCAGCCAACCCCTTGATGGCGCCGCTGCGGAAGGCGCGTAATTCGCGGATTTCCGCCGCCAGGGCGTCGTCGATGGCGACCTGACAGTCGGCCAGGAAATATTCCATTTTGCGCGAGTCTTTGGCCAGTGGGGTCTTTTTCATGGCCTCCAGCATGGAATCGAAGCGCGACACGCCGACCATGAAGGTCTTGACGTTATGGGCCAATCCCCCGGCCACATCCTCCAGGTACAGGGTCTCGAACCCCGAGCCGATCATGTAGAGAATCTTGTTTTCCAGCTTGCCGGCGCGGTCGCCCTGAAACAGGAAGTCGTCCGCCTCGGCATAGATGTCCCGCGCCGTGATGACCGCCGCCAGACAGTTCATGGGCGAGGTATCGAGGGTCAGTTCGATCTTGCGCGGTTCCGCCGCCCCGCCCGGGAGGGACCATAGGGCCAATAGGAAGACGGCCAGCAGCAGGCGTCTCATATCCGGGTACTCAGCCAGATGGCCAGCCGCGAGCCGTTCTTGATGACCGAACTCAGCAGTTCATAACCCGGGGTCTGTTCGGCCCCGTGGCTGAGGCCGATGTCGCGATGTTCCAACTCTTCCTGGCGGAAGGTTTCAAAGGTCTGGCTCAGGTCCGGTTCTTCCTGCTCCAGGTCGCGGATCTGTTCGGCATAATGTTCGTCGATGACCTCTTCCACCGCCACGGTGCAGGCCATGGCGGCCCGTTCGCCGAGCAGCGCCGTACCGGCCCCGAGGGCGAATCCGGCCACATGCCACAACGGGGTGAGCAGGGTCGGGCGCACCCGGCGCGTGCTGACCATGCGTTCGAAGGTCTCCAGGTGCTGTTGTTCCTGGGCCAGCATGTGACGCACGGTATCGGCCTTGTCGGAGGACTTGCCGAGCACCGCCAACTGGCCCTGGTAAATGCGCACGGCCCCGTATTCGCCCGCATGATCGACCCGCAACATGCGGGCGATTCGCTCACGACCGGTCGCGTCGCCGGGAATCCGTTTGGGGCGCAGGGGTTGTTCGGAAAGGGTCAATGTCGTCTCTCCCGTCGGAAAGCCTGGATACCGTACAGAGTCGCCCCCGCCAGCAGCAGCGACCAGACCACATTATAAAGGGTGATCGAGATGCCGAAAATGGCCCAGGTGATTTCATCACAGCGTTTCAGCGGGGTGGCCATCAGTTGCGCCTGGAGATCCTGCATCGACAGCCCCGTATGAATCTCGCCGGTGCAGCCCTCCGTCCCGGCCCACCAATGCTGTTCGACGCCCACGTGATAACCGGCAATTCCGGCGCCGACCATAAACGCCAGGGCGGCCAGATAGAGCGGAGCCGATGCCCAGCCCCCATGCAAGCGCAGGGCGATCAGCGCCAGCACCCCGGCCACGGCAAAGGGAATGCGCTGATACAGACACAAAATACAGGGCTGGAGATCGAACAGATATTGCGCCCCATAGGCGAAGGCCAGGGAACCGACGGACACCAGCAGCACGAACAGCGCCACGGTGGAAGATCTGAGAATGATCATGGGTTCCTCATATGATGTATTTCGCCACCACGAAGCCGCCCACCAGTCCGATGACGAAAATCGCAAAGACCAGCCCCAGTCGCCGTTCGATGAAGTCGCGGACCGGCGGCCCGAACTGCCACAGCAGGGCGGCGACCACAAAGAACCGCAGTCCGCGCGCCGCCACCGAAGCGACGCTGAAAATAGTCGGATCGAGCTGCGTCACCCCCGACAGGATGGTGATGACCTTATAGGGAAATGGCGTCACTCCGGCGATGAATACCGCCCAGGCGCCCCATTCGTTGTACTTGGCCTGGAAGATAGCGAACTTGTCCGCATAGCCGTACAGCTCCAGCACCGGACGCCCGACCTGTTCGAACAGGAAAAAGCCGATGCCGTAGCCGAACATGCCGCCGATGACCGAGGCGATGGTGCAGACCAGGGCATAGCGCCAGGCCCGTTCGCGGGCTGCCAACACCATGGGAATCAGCAGAATATCCGGCGGAATGGGAAACACCGAACTTTCGACAAAGGAAATCAGGGCCAGGGCCAGCAGCGCGTGCTTGTGAGCCGCCAGGCCCATGGTCCAGTCATACATCCGTTGCAGCACGGGAGCGTCCTTTTATCGACCTCGGTGGAGGACTTGGTGTAGCAGCCTGCACGAAGCGACACAAGCACCCCCAGGAAGCTATTGACCGCCGCTCATCCTTGTCTATGATCGGCGCCCTGAAGTCACGGGCCCCTGTGGCGGAATTGGTAGACGCGATAGACTCAAAATCTGTTGTCCTTACGGGCGTGCCGGTTCGAGTCCGGCTGGGGGCACCAAGGCTTTCAATGGAAAAGGCGGGCTGTATAGGGCACCCGCCTTTCCTGTTTTTTGAGGCGACGGTCCGTCACGGCGAGCGCCTAACCATGATGATGATCCATCTGTGTATCGGCATGGAACCGATAAGTCCCCTTTCCGGCGGCTTTGGCGGCATACATGGCGGCATCGGCCCTTTTCATCAATTCCGCCGCGCTGTCGGCATCGGTGGGAAAAAGCGCCATGCCCATGGAGGCCCCGACCTGGACGGTCTGGCCCCGCAAGGTCAGGGGCTGGGAGATGTCGGCGATGATCTCGTTCGCCAGATGCGCGCATTGTTCCGCGCTCTTGAGGTCTTCCATCAGAACGACGAACTCGTCACCCCCCAGGCGGGCCACGGTATCGGCTCCGCGCCGCAGCCTGCCCTGAATGCGTTCGGCCACCGCCTTCAAAAGCAAATCGCCGATGTCGTGCCCCAGGGAATCGTTCACCGCCTTGAAACCGTCCAGATCAATGAAACAGACCGACAGGCGGATTCCGTCGCGGCGCGAACGATCCACCGCATGTTCGAGGCGCTCCTGGAACAACACCCGGTTGGGCAACCCGGTCAAGGCGTCATGAAAGGCCAGATAGCGGATGCGCTCGTCTTTGCTGCGGGCCTCGGTGATATCGTGGAATACGGAAACGAAGCTGATCGGTTTGCCATTTCTTCCCGGGACGGCATTGATGAGCATCCATTGGAGATAGGATTCCCCGCCCTTGCGTCGGTTCCAGATCTCCCCTTCCCAGTGGTGCTCCTGGTGCAGTTTGTTCCACATGTCGCCATAAAATTTACCTTCGTGAAGATTGGACCGCAGGACGCTCGGCAGCCGACCGACCACCTCCTCCGCCGCATATCCGGTAATGCGGGTGAAGGCCGGATTGACGGACTTAATGGTGCCATTGGGTTCGGTGATCATCACGCCTTCGGCCGAATTGTGAAAGACGCTGGCCGCAAGACGCAGTTCCTCTTTCACATGCTTAAATCTCTGATAGTAGCGGTGCATGGCTTCGACGGCCGAACAAACCAGGACGGCGTCGATGAGAAACACCACGTTGGATATCACCATGTGGCGGGAAAACTCAAAGGTGAAAGAGCTGGCCGGGATTGTTCAGACAGTTTTTGGCGTTGGATAAGTGGAGCCTCTGCCGGTTGCCGTGTTGTATCGCCGATGCGGGGCCTCACGCAGGGAGGGCGTAGCCCGACTGGAGTGGGGCCCCGCATCGGCAGTGAACGTCATGCTGCCACCGCCTGGGGCTGGTTGTCAAAGTAGATCCTATCCGGCGGCACCCGACCGAGGCTCGAATGTGGCCTCTTGCCATTGTAGAAGTCAAAATAGCGGCCGAGCGAGGTCCGCGCCTCGCCAACGCTGTCGTAGGCCCGAAGATAGACCTCCTCGTACTTCACCGAGCGCCACAGCCGTTCGACAAAGACGTTATCCCGCCAAGCTCCTTTGCCATCCATGCTGAGGGCGATGCCGTTGTCCAGCAGCAGGCCGGTGAATGGGGCACTGGTGAACTGGCTGCCTTGGTCGGTGTTGAAGATCTCCGGCTTGCCATACTTGGCCAGCGCGTCTTCGACCGCTTCCAGACAGAAATCCACGGTCATGGTGATCGACACCCGCCAAGACAGAACCCGGCGGCTGCACCAGTCGAGCACCACACAGAGATAGACGAACCCCCGCGCCATGGGGATGTAGGTAATGTCCATCGCCCATACCTGATTGGGACGCAGGATGGGTAGGCCGCGCAGCAGGTACGGATAGATCTTGTGTCCCGCTGCTGGTTTTGACGTGTTTGGTCGCCGGTACAAGGCCTCGATCCCCATGCGCCGCATCAGCGTGATGACATGATCGCGGCCGATCTCAACGCCCTCGTTGCGCAGGAAATCGCGCAGCATCCGGCTGCCTGCGAACGGAAAGTCCAGGTGCAATGCGTCGATCCGACGCATGATGGCCAGATCGGCGGCAGACACCGGTCGGGGCTGGTAATAGAGGCTGGCGCGACTAAGCCGCAGCACCTCCGCCTGCCGTTTCAGCGGCAGGGCATGGTCACGGTCGATCATCGCTTTACGCTCAACATGCCGGCCTTGTCGAGCGCACCGGCCAAAAAATCATTCTCCAACGTCAATTGGCCGATCTTGGCATGCAACTCCTTCAGATCAACCGGCACCGTCGCCTGGGATCGGCTCGCGCCGAAAACCCCCGATGCCCCCTCCAGCAATTGCCCTCGCCAGGTCGTGATCTGGTTCGGATGCACATCAAACTGCTGCGCCAACTCGGCCAGCGTCTTGTCTCCCTTGATCGCCGCCAAAGCCACCTTCGCCTTGAAAGCCGCTGTGTGGTTCCGCCGTGTACGCTTCGTCATGGTTCCTCCCGATCAACGGCATCATCGCCGCTCTCAGGCAGAAAATCCACTTAACCCCCTGTCTGAATTTCCCAGGCCACCTCTGAAGGCCTGATAGGGCGGCCAGAATATATAGGTCGCCAGAACTATGCCGATAAGGGCCGCGAACAGGCCGGGCCACAGGCCACCGACCACCGCCGCAAGGGCGACCGCCGGAAAAAAGGTCACGTACTGAATGCCGCCCTCAATCGGCGCGATGAGCATGCGAGCCGCAAGGGCCACCGCCATGAGCACGGACACGAAAATGTATTGGCGGGTTGAATTGCGGTCCCTGGGTATGAACCCGGACAGCCAGCCGAAAATATCGGTTGTCCATAACACAGAGAACTGATTATTGTTATTTTTTTCCATTCGGCCAATCTCGTCCATGGCTCCGCAGGATACCATATGGGGATTGGAGACGACAATAAAAGTGAATCAGTTATTCGGGGTTGATTTTATTTGTTGTCGTCATTTCGGCATCAGCACCGTGTAATCAAAATCCAACACAACGGCAGGTGGATATTTGCCATCCTTGTCCTTGTGGGGGAAGCTGGCGCAGGGCAGGTCCTTGGTTGCCACCGTGCGCAGGCGTAGCGCCCCCATGTCGGATCGTCCGGGAAGCGCCATCTTGTCCAGCACCTCTGACCAGCAATGGATGGTGTCTCCGGCGAAGGTCGGATTGCAATGGACGCCGCCGTTGATCGCCGCCACCCGGAAGGCATTGGCCAGGCCATTGAAGCTGAGGGAGCGGGCCAGGCTGATGATATGGCCGCCATAGATCAGCCGTTTGCCGAAGCGCCCGTCCTTTTGTTCGAACTGATTGAAATGCACCTTGGCGGTATTCTGGTAGAGGCGGGTCGCCATCATGTGTTCGGCTTCCTCGAGGGTGAAGCCGTCCACATGGTCGATCTTTTCGCCGATGGCGTAGTCGTTCCACCCATGCGGGCTGCCCGCCAGTTGCCGGTCGTAGCCGCTCAGGTCGAGGCCTTCGGGAATATGCAGGTCGGCCACGTCCACCGCGCCGGGCAGGTCGGGAATTACCGGCTCAGGCGTTGGGGCATCGAGATTGCGCTTGTTGACCATCACCCAGCGCACGTAGTCGAGCACCTTTTCGCCCAACTGGTTGGTGCCCACCGAGCGCACATAGACCACCCCGGTCTTGCCGTTGGAATTTTCCTTGATGCCGATCACCTTGGAGCGGGTGGCCAGCGTGTCGCCGGGTCGAATCAATGGCCCGAAAACACCTCCCGCATAGCCCAAGTTGGCGACAGCGTTCAGGGATACGTCGGGCACCGTCTTGCCGAACACCAGATGAAAGCCGAGCAGGTCGTCCAGCGGCGCGCCGTCCAGACCGATCAGTCGGGCGAAGGCGTCCGACGATTGCACGGCGAAGCGCGCGCCATACAGCGCCGTATACAGGGCCACGTCGCCGCTGGTCGCGGTGCGCGGGGTGGCATGGATGATCTCCTGGCCGAGCCGGAAGTCCTCGAAGAAATTGCCGGGGTTGGTTTTGGTGCTCATGAGGACATCTCCGCGATGGCGTCCGCCAGGGTGACCAGCCGCCGGGCGGCGACCACATGTAAATTTTCGATCAGCTTGCCGTCCACCAAGACGACTCCTTTGCCTGCGGCTTCGGCCTCCGCATGGGCGGCAATGATCCGGCGCGACCAGTCCACTTCGTCGGGGGAGGGGGCGAACACCTGATTGGCCACATCGACGGTCTTGGGATGGATCAGGGTCTTGCCGTCGAAGCCCAAGTCCTTGCCCTGTTGACAGGCCGCAGCGAAACCGGCGTCGTCGTTGAGATCCAGATAGACCCCATCGACAATGGCCAGCCCGTAGGCCCGTGCCGCCAACAGGCACAGCCCGAGGGCCGTGATCATCGGCTGGCGGTCCGGGGTATGGGCGCAATGCAGGTCCTTGGCCAGATCGGACGTGCCCATGACGAATCCGGCCAGACGCGGGCTCGATCCGGCAATGTCCTGGGCATTGAGCATCCCCATGGGCGTTTCCATCATGCACCAGAGGGCCATGTGCGAGGGCGCTCCGGCCGCCTCCAGGACGGCGGCAGCCTGTCGCACCATGTCGCCGCTTTCCACTTTCGGCAGCAGGACCCCATCGGCGGGGGTTTGGGCGGCGGCGGCCAGATCCGCATGGCCCCAGGGGGTGTTGAGGCCGTTGACCCGGATGAGCAATTCCCGATTGCCGTAGCCGCCTTGACTCACGGCGCTGGCAATCTGCTCGCGCGCCATGGCCTTGGCGTCCGGCGCGACGGCGTCCTCCAGATCAAGAATCAGCCCATCGGCGGCAAGAGTGCGCCCCTTCTCCAGGGCGCGGGCGTTGGAGCCGGGCATGTACAACACACTGCGGCGCGGACGGGCGTCTCGGATCATGACTCATCTCCCAGATTTATTGTGCACTTGCGAAGCAATTTAACGCAGCGCAGCGTTTTGGGCAAGCGAGTGCAGGGGCAGGGAACGGATACGTGCATTTTCCTGTTCATTTTCGGGTCGGGATGGTCAAGAATGGCGGCGGCGAAAAGTGGAAGGAAGCGCGAAACCGATGGAATTCGATCTCAGCGAAGTCTCCATCATGATTGTCGATGACAATTATCATATGCTCAGTCTGTACAAGACTTTGCTGCGCACCTTCCGTTGTCGGAAAATTCAGGTCGCCCAGAACGGGGCGCAGGCCTATGCCCGCATGAAGGATCTCAACGCGCCGGACATCCTGATCACCAATTGGTACATGCCGGTGCTCGACGGGGTCGAGCTGACCCGCGCCATCCGCACCATGGCCGATAGCCCCAACGCCTTCCTGCCGATCATCATGATCAGCGGCTTTGCCGAGGAGCACCATATTCTCGAAGCGCGGGACGCGGGCGTAAACGAATTCCTGGTCAAGCCGATCTCGGCCCGGGTGTTTTGCGGCCGCTTGAATAATGTTATCCGTTCGCCACGGCCTTTCGTGCGCACCGAGGCTTTTTTCGGTCCCGATCGACGACGTAAGGCGAGCCTCCTTTACACTGGTCCCGAACGACGGACTTTCGAACTGGACGTTCCGGGTTTCGATGATTTTTGAACGGTTGCTTCGAGACCTCGATCATGGATGAGGGACGGCTGCACATCTCCCTGACCCTGGAGGGGGGGCGGGTGGCGAAGGTGGCGGTCGATGTGGCCCGCCCGCGTCTGGCCGGTCGCCTGCTGACCGGCCGACCGGCCGATCAGGCCCCGCGTCTCATGGGCATGGTGTTCAGCATCTGCGGCAAGGCGCAAGCCGGGGCCTGCGCGCGGGCGGTGGCGGCGGCCCGGGGGCAGACGCCGGACCCGGCGACCGAGGCCCAGCGCGAACGCCACATCCGCGCCGAGGCGCTGGATCAGGATCTGCTTCGCCTGTGCCTCGATTGGCCGACGGCAATGGCCACCGAAACAGCAGACGCCGAGTTGCGAGCCCTGCGCGCCGCCATCGCCGCCCTGACCGGCGAGGCGTCCCAAATCGACGATTTGCGCCGTCGCCTGACCCGCCTGTCGTTGGGCGAGGACCGGCAGCGCTTGCCCGACTCCCTGGCCGAGGCCCGGCTGTGGTGGCAGGGGGCACCGACGGCCATCGCCAAGGCTCTGTGCGAGGTGGAGCGTCGGGATCTGGCCGGGTTCGGACACGGCGACACGGCCTTTCTGCCCGCCCTGCAACCGGGGGATTTCGAGCGTCGGCTGGCCGACCCGGCCACGGCGGATCATTTCGCCGCCTTCCCCGATTGGGAGGGCACCCCCCGGGAGACTGGCGCACTGGCCCGGCACGGCGACCACCCTTTGGTGGCCGACATTGTCACGGCCTTCGGGCGCGGACTGCTGGCCCGCATGGTGGCCCGGCTGGTCGGGGTGCTGGAGGCTCCGGGGGCGCTGTTGAAGCCGCCTGGATCACAGGCCGGATCGGTCGCCTCGGGCCGTGGTGTCGGCCTGGCCGAAACGGCGCGCGGGCTGCTGGCCCATCGGGTGGAACTGGACGGCGAGACGGTCACCGGCTATCGCACCGTCGCGCCGACCGAATGGAATTTTCATCCAGACGGTCCCCTGGCGCGCGGGCTGATCGGCACCGCCTGCGCGTCGCCGGAAGACCTGCGCCGCCGGACCGGACTGCTGGTCAGCGCCATTGATCCCTGCGTCGGGTTCGAGGTGACGGTTATCGGGTGACAGTCTCGCCGGCCATGACCTTGGTGACCGCACCCAACAGGTCCCGATAATCGGTCAGCGAGACCTCGACATCCTGGGTCACGCCGGTGGCCGGTTTGAAGGTTAGGCGAAGCTGTTGACCGGCCGCCATGGCGGCCAGGATCTCGGCACTGACCTGGGCGGAGATCACCAGATGATTGGTCGTCGGGGCCGGGTCGGACCAGGGCTCCCGGTCATCCACCTGAATGGAAATATCACTCTTGCGGGCGAACCCCAGATAGCTGGCCACCACCACGCCCTTTTCGCCGCGATCGAACACCGGCCCAAAGCGAACGAAGTTGCCGGTCTTGGAACCGTCGGCGAACACATGCAGCACCATAAGATGGCAATAGGGAGCCTCGCCGTCCGTGTCCTTGTAGCAGGAGGCTTTCCAGGCACCTTGTTGGGCCTCAAAAATGCGCACCCCCTCGGCGACGGCAGGCACTCCCGTCAGGATGACAAGGGCGTAAAGAATGAAGAACGGGGCTAGGCGCATCATGGGACTCTCGTGTGGGGAAGGGCCGGTCACCAAGTTTTGACACGCCCTACCCTTGCCGTGCAAGCCCCATTGGCGCTATGCAGGGGGGCGTCCCGATCCTGGAGAGTTCCCATGCTGCGTCTGTTGATGATCCTGTCCATCTTGTGGCCTGCCGCCGTATCCCGGGCCGAAGAGGCGCCGCCGGTGGACCCGGCGTTTAAGGCGCTGGCCCGCCAGATTGACGGCTTTCGGCTGGCCGTCAACCGTCCGCCGGTGCCGCCGGTGGTGTTCATCCGCAATATGGACGAACCGGTGAAACTGGCAGACTTCAAGGGCCGGGTGGTGGTGCTCAACCTGTGGGCCACCTGGTGCCCGCCGTGCATCAAGGAAATGCCCGATCTCAATGCCTTGCAAAAGCGTTTTGCCGGTCAGCCGCTGGATGTGGTGGCGGTGGCATCAGGCTCGCAGATGGGCAAATCGCCGCGCAAGTTCCTCCAGGAAAATGGCCTGGATGCCCTGACCCTTTACGCCGATCCGGCGCAGAAGCTGGCGCGCATTTTCGATACCGAGATCCTGCCCACCACCTTGCTGATCAGCCGCGACGGCTTCGTGCTCGGGGGCGTGGTCGGGGGCACCGATTGGAATACCGAGGAAGTGGCGGCGACCCTGCGCTACCTGATGGACAATAAATTATGAGATCATTCAGGACTTTTCGGGAATGAAGACCCTGAAGGTGGTGCCCTGACCGAGGGTGCTGTCGACGGTAATCCGTCCCCCGTGGGCCTGGACGATCTTCTTGACGATGGAGAGTCCCAATCCGGTACTCTTTTCGCCGCCGGTCGGTCGATTTTCAAGCCGCTGGAAGGTCCCGAACAGTTTTTCCTGATCCTGCTCCGAAATGCCCGGCCCCTGATCGGCGACGGAAAATCCCACTTCATGGCCGGAGACGAACGTGGAAACCGTCACCATGGAACCGGCGCTTGAGAACTTGATGGCGTTGGTGAGCAGGTTGTCCAGGACCTGTCCCAGACGGTCCGCATCAAAGACCCGACGCGGGGTCTCCACAATCCGGGTTTCAATCTTGATGCCCTTTTTATCCGCCACCATGGTCATGAGATGAACTTTCTTGGCGACCATTTCCCCTAGATCGGCCTCGCTTGGGTTCATGGTCAATTTGCCACTCTCGATGACCGAAATGTCGAGCAGGTCACTGAGCAGATTCAGCATATGGTCACTGGCGTCCTTGATGTAGCCGATGTAGAGCTTTTGCTTCTCCGCCGGCATATTGTCGGACATCAGGATCAGTTCACTGAATCCCCTGACGACGCCGCAGGGATTGCGCAGGTCGTGGGCCGCCATGCCGAGAAACTTGTTTTTCAACTCATTGAGCGTCCGCAGTTCCATTTGTTGGCGGTCGCTGATGGCGGTGAGCTTCCTTGTCTGACGCAACAGCTTGGCGTATTCCGCCACCAAGGTGGCATGGGATTCCCGGTCCAATCCCTCGGCAGCCGCCAATTCGGCCTTCGATTTTTCCAGAATCTGGAATTCCCGCTCGAACAGCCCTTTATTGCTCATGGCCGATCCGTCGCCCCTATCAAGTTGCGGAATCAGCATGCCCGCTTGCCTGAGGAAGGTCAATTTTCTCCGTGCAGTTCTGTGACCGGGGGTCCTGCCACCGGCAGCACCACGGTCATGGTGGTGCCCTGGCCAACCCGGGAGGTGACCTCCACCTGCCCACCATGGTCCTCGACAATGCGTTTGACGATGGCCAGCCCAAGACCGGTGCCTTTTGTCCGGGTGGTAAAAAACGGTTCGAACAACTGGGCCCGCACATCGTCGGCGATGCCGATGCCGTGGTCGGTCACATCGATTCGGACTTCCGGCCCTTCCGCCCCGGGGACAAGTTGTCCCAAAATCTGAACTTCGCCGCCCTCGGGCTGGGCGTTCATGGCATTGTCGATCAGATTCTGGAACAGTTGGATCATTTTGGTGCGGTCACAGCGCACGCGGGGCAGGGTTTCCAGGTTCCGGGTGACAAATTGCCCGCCCTTTTCAGCCGCCATGGGCAACAAGGTGACGGTGGCGGTCTGCACGATTTCCGACATTTCGCACCAGTCAGCCCGCGGCGGTTCAGCCCGGGCGAAGGATAGCAGGTCTTGCAGAATATTTTCCATGTAGTGCACTTGGTTCAGGGAAATGTCGTACTTTTGCTGTTGCGCGTCATCTTCGCGGGATTCCTGCGACAGGATCTGGAGATTAATCTTGACCGATGACAGGGCGTTGCGCAGGTCATGGGCGACCATCGCCGACATCCGTCCCAGGGCCGCCAGTTCCTTGCTCCGGGCGCTTTCTCGCAAGGCCGTGACCATGGCGTCGAAATCCTGGGCCAGGATGCCGATTTCATCCCGCCCGCCGGTCGGCACCCGGACCCCATGTTCGCCGGCGGCGATGCGATTGGCGGCCTCGGTGAGTTCACGAATGGGCCGGGTGATGTAAGCCGTGGCCGTGCCCAGGGCGGCGGCCAGCAGAATGCAGATGAGGATCAGCATGATCTGAAAATGGCGCTGCATGATCTCGCCTTCCGCATTGATCATCGCCTGTGGCACGATGACTCCGAGGACCAGCGTGCGATCCGGCCCGGATATCATGTTGCCGGTCAAAAATATTTTTTGCAGGGCGATAATCGACGTGTCGGTGGCGAACTGGATGGATGACGGGGGCTCGGTGCTTTGCATCCAGCGATTCCACTGCGGAACGAGGCGATATTCTCCGGGCAAACGGATTTCCCGACCGAATTCGAAGCCAAAGGTTTTGCGGTTATCCGGATGATAGAGATAATCTCCCATGTCATTGGTCAGCGCCAGAATGCCGCCTTGTTGCGGGGAGGCGATCTTGTCGAGCAAGGTGTTCAGGTCCAGGTTGATGACCATGACACCGACCACCGCGCCGCCACTTGTGGTGACCGGCGTGGCAATGCGAATGACCGGCTGGTGCGGAGTGACGATTTCGCCCATTTCGCGATTCAGATCCACTTCCGAGACGTAGAGTTCCCCCGGCGGCAGATTAATGCTCTCCCTGAAGTAATATCGGTCCGATTTGTCCTGGAGGTGCTCATTGTCAACCACCTCGACCACTCCGTCGATTTGATTGACCCGTACCAGTTCCAGCCCAGTGCGGCAGATCAGCCGCACCTGGGTATAGGACGGTTTCTCGTGCAGCAGGGTCATGAATGTGGCCTGCATCTCGCCAATGATGGCCAGGCGAGCGGCCTCCGAGGTCGTCGCGGGCAATTCCCGCACCGCATAGGTCGAGGCCAGCAGCAAGGTGTCGGACATGGCCCCGCGAATGTTGTTTTCCAATACCTTGGCCTCGCGGCTGGCATGGCTTTGAATGCTGGACAGGGTATGGTTGGTGAGAATGCTGACGATGCGGGTCACCGTATGGGCCCCGACCAGCGACAGGGTGAGGGTGGCGATCAGGAAGGTGAAGGAAAAGATCTTCCAGGAAATTTTCATGGGGGCTCCGACTTCGCTCCCGATAACCTAGCGTCCAAGCTTGCCCGTTGCCAAGCGCCGTTGCGCGGGGGATACTTCGAACGGAGCCACCACTTCGAAGATTGTGCATGCCCACCATCCTGATTACCGACGACGACATCGCCATCTGCCGTACCCTGCAACTGCATTACGAGCAGCGGGGATACCGGGTGCTGGTCGCCCATTCGCCGGACGAAGCCCTCCCCCATGTGCGGGCCGGGGGGGTGGATGCGGTGGTTTCCGATGTGCGGATGCCGGGTCGCGACGGCTTTTCCCTGCTCAAGGAAATTCACGGGACCCAGCCGGAACTCCCGGTCATCATCATGACCGCCTTCCATGACCTGGAGAGCACCGTGCGGGCCATGCAGGGCGGGGCCGCCGATTATATCCCCAAGCCCATCGACGTGAACGAGATGGATACGGCCCTCGAACGGGCGCTGTCCCGGGTTTCCGGCCGTTTGGACGAGGATTTGCAGATCGGTGTCGGGCCGGAGGACCCGACCATGATCGTCGGCCAGTCGCATGTCATGAAAGAGATTTTCAAACAAATCGCCCTGGTGGCGCAGAGCCCGGTGACGGTGCTGATCCAGGGGGAATCGGGCACCGGCAAGGAATTGGTGGCGCGCGCCATCCATAAGGCCAGCCCCAACCATGACCGGCCCTTCATGGCGGTCAATTGCGCTGCCCTGGTGGAAACCCTGCTCGAAAGCGAGATGTTTGGTCACGAGCGCGGCGCCTTTACCGGGGCCGTCAGCACCCACGTGGGCAAGGTGGAACTGGTCGGCGATGGTACCTTGTTCCTGGATGAAATTGGCGAATTGTCTCCGGCCATGCAGGGTAAGCTGTTGCGGGTGCTGGAAGCGCGGGAATATTCTCCGGTCGGTTCCAGCCAAGTGAAAACCAGTAAGGCCCGCTTCATCGCCGCCACCAACCTGGACCTGAATAGCCAGGTGGAGAGCGGGGCGTTCCGAGAGGATCTGTTCTACCGGCTGAACGTGGTGTCCATCGGTCTGCCGCCGCTGCGGGAGCGGCGCGAGGATATTCCGTTGCTGGTCGAGCATCTGATGCGGCGGATCAATCGTGACGTGCAGCGCAGCATCCGCAGCGTCACCGCCAATTGCCTGGATTGCCTGAAATCCCATGACTGGCCGGGCAATATCCGCGAACTGGACAATGTGCTGATGAAGGCCGTGGTCATGGAGCGCGGCAATGTGCTGACCGCCACCCACCTGTCCGACGACTTGCGCTGCGCCGCCCGACCCTGCGAAGACAGACCCGCCGGTGCGGCGGAGGCCCTGTCGCTCAAGGAACTGGAACGCCGCCACATCGTCCATGTGCTGAAACAGACCGGCTGGCACAAGGGTAAGGCCTGCGACATCCTCGGCGTCTCCCGGCCCCGTCTGGAGCGCCGAATCAAGGAATTCGGCCTCAGCCCGGAGTAGCATTCGCCGGCCGACTCGCCTCTGCGCAGGCAAGACGCCACACCACCATGGCGACGGCGGAATCTCCCTATAGTCATTTTCTCTAGGACGGCGGACCTAGTTTCAGTGCCCTTGATCGGTTTGGGGGCGAGAAATGTGACACAATCATTTCAATTGGGGACCAGAAAAGCATAATCTGACAAAAAACATTCATACTTTGATAGGGGGAATTCAAAACATGGAGCTCGAAAGTCTGGCTCGATTGGAAAGCGTTTCTCTTGCGCGGCGGCAGGAGCGGTTGCGGCTTGGCATGGCGCTGCTGTTTCTGGCTGCTGTGGTCATTTTCGCCGGCACGGCTTTCCCCGAAGTTCCCCAGAGCTATTTGCTCGTGGTGGCGGCTATGATCGGGGCTTACATGGCGCTCAATATCGGGGCCAACGACGTGGCCAACAATGTTGGGCCGGCTGTGGGTTCCAAGACTCTGACCCTGACAGGCGCCATCATCATTGCCGCGATCTTCGAGGCCGCCGGGGCGCTGATCGCGGGTGGTGATGTGGTTGGCACGATCAAAAAAGACATCATCAATCCACAGGCCATTGCAGATACCCAGACTTTCGTTTGGCTGATGATGGCCGCCCTGCTGGCCGGGGCGCTTTGGCTGAATCTCGCCACCGCCAACGGAATGCCGGTATCCACCACCCATTCGATCGTTGGTGGTGTGTTGGGCGCGGGAATCGCCGCCGGGGGATGGGAAGTGGCAAATTGGGGAAAAATGGGGTCCATTGCCCTCAGTTGGGTGATTTCTCCGGTCTGCGGCGGCCTGATCGCCGCGATGTTTCTCTATATCATCAAGCGTCAGATTACCTATCAACGGGATCTGATCGCCGCCGCGAGATCCGTGGTTCCCTTGCTGATCGCCGTCATGACCTGGGCCTTTACGACCTATCTGGTGCTGAAGGGAATCAAACACCTTATCAAGATTGATTTTCCAACCGCCATGGGCATTGGGATCGCCGCCGGGGTCGCGGCCTATTTCATTGTCAAACCGATTATCTACAAAGCATCCGCAGGACTTCCCGCGACCAAGGAGGGGGTCAACAAGCTGTTCGTCATTCCGCTGATTTGTGCTGCCGCACTACTCAGCTTCGCCCATGGGGCCAATGATGTGGCCAACGCCGTCGGGCCGCTGGCCGGAGTCTACGATGCCCTGCTCACTGGTAAAATCAGCACCAAGGCCAGCATTCCCATATGGGTCATGGTCGTCGGGGCATCCGGTATTGCCGTGGGCCTTGCCCTGTACGGGCCGAAATTGATCCGCACGGTGGGCTCGGAAATTACCGAACTGGACCAGGCCCGGGCCTTTTGTATCGCCCTTGCCGCAGCCATCACGGTCATCATCGCCAGCCAACTGGGCATGCCCATCAGTTCCACCCATGTGGCCATTGGCGCGGTGTTTGGGGTCGGATTCTTGCGCGAGGCGATCAAGGCCAACTATGCCCGCGTGATTCAAGAAATCCGAGATCATCATTTGGAGGAGGAAGATCAGGAACTGGAAGCCTTCTTGGACAGGTTCAAGGGGGCGACCCATGACGAAAAGGGGGAGATGCTTCGGCAGTTGAAGAAAAAGCGTGCCGATATCGCCATGACCAAGCGGGAACGCAAGGACCTCAACAAAGTGTACCGCCAGGAACTGGTTAAGCGGTCGGCCCTGATCCGTATCGCTTCAGCCTGGATCATCACCGTGCCGCTTTCCGGGATCATGGCGGCGATCATATTCTACACGCTGCGCGGCATGATGCTTCCCTAATGGATAACGGCGGCCACGGGGGCCGCCGTCTCTTGGTGAGCGTCAAAAGGAATCGGAGTCTATTTGTCGTCGGCCTTGGGAGCGGCCGGTGCCACCGGTGCCGGCGGCGCGTAACCATAGGGCGCACCTTTCAATTACCCACAAGTGTTTTTCCATTACCATATGCGGCTTCGAAGCCCATAACGAGGTCGGCGAGGCGGGAGAATCCCCGCCACAGGACGGTGGTTCCAGGCGGAGGGTCGTGTCGTCGGGCGAGGTAGCCGCCAAGGCGGGCGACGGCGACGATATAGAAATCGAGGTTACGCGCTTGGCCGGGGCGAGTGGCGGGCGCGGTGCGATCCAGGAGCGCCAATTCCGTGTCTGTGAAGACGGCCCGCGGCGTGCTCGCCGGTTCGGTACGGCGAAGCCACGTCATCCAGGAGATCCTCCAGGCCGTCACGCTGGCAAGCGCGATGCAATTGGCCAATCGGTCGGCAGTGCTGAGACGGATGTCTTCGATCCGGCATCCGGTCTTGAGGGTCTTGAAGAAGGTTTCGATACTCCAGCGCCGAGCGTACCAATCGAGCTTGTGGACGGCCTCCTCGAAGGAGGTTACGGCAAGGTTGGTGATCAGTTTCCACAGCAGCGGTTCCCGGTGGATGGGAGGATCGACCTCGATGGCATGGATGATCTGGAGCCGTTGATGTTCGTACTTTTTCTGTTTCCCAATTGGTGGACACACGGTCATGGTGGAGAACTTGATAGCCAGCTGGGCTTCCTGTGGCTGGCCGGTGGCATCCCGGAAGCGGATGAAATGCGTACCGCTGGGCTCGATCCCCTCCATTACCTGCGCGATCGTCGTCGCCCCGTCTTGGGCAAGCCGGTTGACGCAGGAGCGCACCAGGAAATGGGTGCCGAGTTCCCGGGCGAGGCTGAAGAGCTCATAGATATCGCTCTCCCGGTCACCGATATGGATGCACCGCTCGGGCGCGCCGATCAACTCGGTCGAAAGTCGAAGATTGTCGAGCCAGCGCATGCTCTCCTTCTGTTCGATCGGAACCCGTGTGGGATTGATCTTGCGTTTCAGAGCCTTCGTGCCTTTGAACTTGTCTCGCGACCAAAACCGCGCGGCGGCCAGCCCGAGCGGCAGGCCGTCGGGTGTAACGGCCAGGCTTACGTGCATGAGCATGCCGCAGATCGTATGCTGATGATGGCGCCCTTCCTTGGTTTTATGGCCGCAGGAGGTCTTCGTGAAACCGACTTTCTCGGGCTTGCTCCGTTTGAACGAGAATTCGGTGGTGTCCTGCAGCACGAGAATTGGTCCGTCTATGGCCTGTACCCGCAACGCGGTGGCCGCGAAGTGTCCCGCCAGGATCTTGTCCTCGCTGACATTCTCATTTGCAAAGAAGCGGTAAGCCGCCTTCGTATTCGCCCAGTCCTGGAACGCGGTGGGCAGCGATCCACCCGGTCGCTCTCCCATGGCAGCCAGCATCGCTCCCATCCGCCGGTTCAGCCGCGCATCACCCAGATCACAGCTTGCCGTTTCGTCATCCACCCACGATCCCATGTTTGCACCCTATACTGTGAGGTGCCCAACAACGAATCATGGCCGATTCCTGAGAGTCAAGCCTAAATGTGGCCCATCATCCATCAAGACCCACAAACTGTGGGTAATTTCAAGAGGGCGCACCCCAATAGCCGGGATAACCCCAGCCGGGATAGCCGCCCCAGCCGTAGGGGCCATAACCGTTATAGCCGTTCCAGCCGTTGTAGCCGTTCCAGCCGGTGTTGGCGCGGCTGCTGCCGCTCATGCCGAAACTGAAGCTGCCGGAGCCATCGCCCCAACCGTCGCCCCAGCCGTCATTGCCCCAACGGTTGCCGCCCCAGCCGGGTCCCCAGCCGTTGCCCCAACCGGGACCCCAGCCCCAGGCCGCGGCGTCTTGGGCGGCGAAGGAGCCGGCGGCAATCAGGCCCGTCAGGACCAGGGCCTTTGAAAAATGACGAATTCGCATGTTGACCCTCCTCTATCGCATTCCTTTCTGTTTGGAAGCAGAGGAAGAGGTTCTCCCCTGCTCCCGAGACACCCATAATTTTACGAAAATGGCTCTTAAAAACAAGGGTCAAGAGGGCCGCCCCGCAAGCGGCGATCTGAACAGCAAAAGGGCCTAGCCGAAAACGACTAAGCCCTTGAGAAACTTGGTGGAGCCGGACGGAATCGAACCGACGACCTCTTGAATGCCATTCAAGCGCTCTCCCAACTGAGCTACGGCCCCACAGGGTGTTTTGGGGGCGGCGGTTGCCGCCTAAGGCCCGGGAACATAAGCGGCTTGCCGGAGCATGGCAAGAGAAAAAGAAGCGTTCCCTTCCAGTTCGCCGCTGGGCCTTAATTTATTCCTTTTCGTCCCGGCCACCGTCAATATTGACAATGACTTCGGCCATGTCGCCGCTGTCGTCGCCCAGGTCGGTCACATCCTCGATCAGGTCGTCATCGGCATCTTCCACATCGTCGATGTCGTCCATATCGTCGTCGAGGACCGCGAGATCGTCGGTATCAATCTCATCGTCCAGGTCCTCCGAGGGCACGGGTGCGGCCTTGGCCACGGCCTTTGCGGCGGGGGCTCGTTTGACCTTGATGCTCCGCTCGGTGTCGAACTGCGT
The DNA here is from genome assembly GCF_054657015.1 of Magnetospira thiophila. NCBI lineage: Bacteria > Pseudomonadati > Pseudomonadota > Alphaproteobacteria > Rhodospirillales > Thalassospiraceae > Magnetospira > Magnetospira thiophila. The sequence goes on along the minus strand of NZ_BAAHXF010000001.1, from coordinate 650,342 downwards.
GTTGCAAGACGGACAGATAATAGGATCTTTCCGCATGTCGTAGAATTTCATTCCACAACTCTGACAGGTCCGTTTAATTCCCCATTCGGGCTTGGCCACCTGATCCCTCCTCAGCTTGGTCAACATCGACGAGAACGGCCCATCTTGTTCAAATGGGCGGGCATGCCGTTTGCCATGTTCCCCGGGCCGTGTCAAAAGCAAAATGAATCCCCTGCCAAGCAAATATCACAAAGGGTTTGCAATTCCCTTATGACGGACGCAGGCTCCGGCCCGAACGACGCCATGATCGACGAGGACCAAATGACCCAGATGGAGACCCCCGCGCTTCCACTGCAAGCCGATAAAAGCGGAATACTCAAAGGCTCTCCAAGGCTTCCCGGTGACAAATCCATTTCTCACCGGGCGGTGATGATTGCTGGTCTGGCGGTCGGGGAATCCCGCATCGAGGGCCTGTTGGAAGGCGAAGATGTCATCCGCACCGCCGAGGCCCTGCGTCTGCTGGGGGCCGAGGTCCGGCGTCATGAAGATGGCCTTTGGACCGTCCATGGGCGCGGCGTCGGTGGCTTGCGTGAACCGGCCGATGTGATTGATATGGGCAATTCCGGCACCGGCACCCGGCTGTTGCTGGGCATTCTGGCCGCCCATGGGTTCACCGCGCATCTGACCGGCGATGCCTCACTGCGCCAACGTCCCATGGAGCGGGTGATGGGGCCGTTGCGCCAGATGGGAGCCAGCTTCCAGGCCCGCGAGGGCGGACGGCTGCCGCTGTCGGTGACCGGCACGCCGGATCTGATCCCGATTGACTATGAATTGCCCATGGCCTCGGCCCAGGTCAAATCGGCGGTGCTGCTGGCCGGACTCCATGCGATGGGAGCGACTACGGTCATTGAACCGGCGCCGACCCGCGACCATACGGAAATCATGCTGGCCCATTTCGGCGCCCAGTTGACCATGGAGGAACGGGAAGGCAATGCCCGCGCCATCACCGTTCAGGGACAGCCGGAATTGACCGCCCGGAATATCCAGGTGCCCGGCGATCCGTCCTCGGCGGCCTTTCCGGCGGTGGCGGCGCTGCTGACTCCGGGCTCGGAAATCCGGCTGCCCAATGTGGGCCTCAACGAGACCCGTACCGGCCTGTTCGCCGTGCTCAAGGGCATGGGGGCGCAGATCAGCATCCTCAACGAACGTACCCAGGCCGGGGAACGGGTGGGGGATCTGGAAATCCATGCCTCCGATCTGCGCGGGGTCGATGTTCCGGCGGACATTGCCCCGTCGATGATCGACGAATATCCCATCCTGGCCGTTGCCGCCGCCTGTGCCCACGGCACCACGATGCTGCGCGGTCTGGCCGAACTGCGGGTCAAGGAAAGCGACCGTCTGGCGGTGATGGCGCGCGGACTGGCGGCCTGTGGCGTGGCAGTGGAAGAGGGCGACGACTGGCTGAAAATCGACGGCACCGGTATCCCGCCGCGCGGCGGGGCGACCATCGCCACCGAATTGGATCACCGCATCGCCATGTCGTTCCTGGTGCTCGGCGGGGTGAGCGAACAGCCCATTTCCATCGACGACGCACGGCCCATCGACACCAGCTTCCCCGGCTTCGTGGCACTGATGAACGGACTGGGGGCTTCGATCCGGGAGATTGCACCATGATTATTGCCATTGACGGACCCGCCGCAGCGGGCAAGGGCACCCTGGCGCGCCGCTTGGCTGCTCATCTGGGCTATGCCTATCTGGATACCGGTCTGTTGTATCGGGCGACCGGCTGGAAGGTGCTGCAAGGGGGCGGCGATCCGGAAGATGTCGCCGCCGCGACCCGGGCCGCCGAGGCCCTCGACCCGATTGATCTGGACAACCCGGATTTGCGGAGCGACGCGGCGGCCCAGGCGGCCTCCAAAGTCTCCGCCGTGCCTGGGGTGCGGGCGGCGCTGTTGCAGTTCCAGCGCGACTTTGCCCACCGGCCGCCGCACGGGGCACCCGGGGCGGTGCTCGACGGACGGGACATCGGCACCGTGGTCTGTCCGGGGGCGCTGGCCAAGCTGTTTGTGACCGCCGCCGTAGAGGTGCGCGCCGAACGCCGCCTAAAGGAGTTGCTTGAGCGCGGGATCGAGGCTATACCTGCGCGCGTTCTGGAGGACATGAAGGAACGGGATGCGCGGGATTCCTCTCGCGCCGACGCGCCTTTGAAGCCCGCCGACGATGCGATGCGGCTCGATACATCCGATCTGGATGCGGATACCGTCTTCGCCCAGGCATTGGCTTACGTCCATTCACGGAACCCGGCGGAAAGTTGATCCGCCCGACGACCCGAACTCTCCGACGGCCCGCCCCGAATCTTCGGGATCGGGCCTTGGCTTTTGGTGAAAGACCGCCGGATACAACCGGCTGGCCCGTATACAAGATGTAAAGGAATGATCGCATATGAATGAGTTGGCAGTTAACGAAGATTTCGGCGGAGAAGATTTCGCCGCCCTTCTGGAAGAAAGTTTCGGCGCCTCCGAGCGCCTGGATGGCCGGGTGGTCACCGCCACCATCGTCGGCATCGACAGCGAATCCCTGACCCTGGATGTGGGCCTCAAGTCCGAGGGCCGGGTCGCCTTGCGCGAGTTCAAGGCGCCGGGTCAGGAACTGGAATTGGCCGTCGGCGATAAGGTCGACGTGTTCGTAGAACGCTACGAAGACCGCAACGGTCAGGTGGTCCTGAGCCGTGAACGGGCACGCCGTGAAGAATCCTGGACCCTGTTGGAGAAGGCTTTCGAGGCCACCGAACGGGTCAATGGTGTGATTTTTGGCCGCGTCAAGGGCGGCTTCACGGTCGATCTGAATGGTGCCGTGGCCTTCCTGCCGGGCAGCCAGGTAGACATCCGCCCGGTGCGCGATATCGCGCCGCTGATGGGCAATCCGCAGCCGTTCCAAATCCTCAAGATGGACCGGGCGCGCGGCAATATCGTCGTTTCCCGCCGGGCGGTGCTCGAAGAGACCCGCGCCGAGGCCCGTTCGGAACTGGTCGCCAACCTGGAAGAAGGTCAGATTCTCGAAGGTATGGTCAAGAACATCACCGATTACGGTGCGTTCGTCGACCTGGGCGGCGTCGATGGGCTTTTGCATGTCACCGACATCGCCTGGAAGCGCATCAACCATCCCTCCGAAGCGCTGCAAATCGGCCAGACGGTCAATGTGCAGGTCATTCGCTTCAACCCGGACAACCAGCGCATCAGCCTCGGCATGAAGCAGTTGGAAGCCGATCCCTGGGATGGTGTTGAAGCCAAGTTCCCGGTCGGGGCTCGCTTCATGGGCCGAGTCACCAACATCACCGATTACGGCGCCTTCGTCGAATTGGAAGCCGGTGTCGAGGGCTTGGTGCATGTCTCCGAGATGAGCTGGACCAAGAAGAACATCCATCCGGGCAAGATTGTCTCCACCTCGCAGGAAGTGGAAGTCATGGTGCTCGATGTGGACCCGCAGAAGCGGCGCATCAGCCTCGGCCTCAAGCAGTGCATGGACAACCCCTGGCATGCCTTCCTGGAGACCCATCCGGTGGGCAGCACGGTCGAGGGCGAGGTCAAGAACATCACCGAGTTCGGTCTGTTCGTCGGCCTCACCGGCGATATCGACGGCATGGTCCATATGTCCGACATCTCCTGGGAAGTCTCCGGCGAGAAGGCCATGGAGGACTTCAATCGCGGCGACATGGTCACCGCCAAGGTGCTTGATGTGGACGTGGAGAAGGAACGCATCAGCCTCGGCATCAAGCAGCTTGAGGACGATCCCTTCACCGCCGGTGTCACCGGCCTGCGCAAGGGCGAAGTGGTGACCTGCACGGTGACCCAGCTCACCGAGGGCGGCATCGAAGTGTCGGTCGGCGACGGGGCTTTGGGCTTCATCCGCAAGTCGGATCTGAGCCGCGACCGTTCCGAACAGCGTCCCGAGCGTTTTGCGGTGGGCGAGAAGGTCGACGCCAAGGTCACCAACATCGACACCAAGAGCCGCAAGATCAGCCTGTCCATCAAGGCCCGCGAGATCCAGGAAGAGAAGCAGGCCGTGGAGCAGTATGGCTCGACGGACTCCGGCGCTTCTCTGGGTGATATCCTGGGGGCGGCTTTGAAGGAAAAGCAGGCCCAGGACGATTGATCTTTGACATCCACCCGTGAAAACGGGGTAAGTTGCCACCGGCCGTCCCTCAGGGATGGCCGGTTTTGCATGGGGAGTCCGTGAGATGACATTGGAGCAGGATGGACTGTTGCTGCGGCGGCGGCTCAAACGGCAACTGACTCGCTGGCGGTTGCTGGCGGTGGGGCTGCTGGCACTGCTGCTGATCGCCCTGATCGCCGACGGGGGCGCTCTCGACGAGGTCGGCGAGGATCAGGTGGCCCGGCTGAGCATCGAGGGGGTGATTCTCGATGATCCCTGGCGCACCCGTACCCTGCGCAAGGTGATGAAAAAGGATCACGTCAAGGCGTTGCTGGTGGAGATCGACAGCCCCGGCGGCACCGTGGTCGGCAGCGAGGCCCTCTACCGCGTGCTGCTGGACATCGCCAAGGACAAGCCGGTGGTGGCGGTAATGGGTCAGTTGGCGGCCTCCGGGGGCTACATGACGGCGCTGGCCGCCGAACGAATCTATGCCCGCTCCGGCACCATCACCGGGTCCATCGGGGTGATTCTGCAAACCACCGACCTGACCGGCCTGATCGAGAAGCTGGGCGTCAAGGCGGAAGCCATCAAGAGCAGCCCGCTGAAGGCTCAGCCCAATCCCCTGGAGCCGCTGACCCCCGAGGGCCGCGCGGCGACTCAGGCGCTGGTGCTCGATATGTACGAGATGTTCGTCGATATGGTACGCGAACGCCGTCAATTGACACTTGAGGAGGCCAGGCGGCTGGCCGACGGGCGCATCTACACGGGACGTCAGGCGCTGGAGAATCGCCTGATCGACGCCCTGGGGGATGAGACCGATGCCCGCGCCTGGCTGGCTGAAACCCACGGAATCGACAAGGATTTGCCAGTCCATGAGATCGAAATCGACCGCCCGAAAAAGGGCTGGGAAAGGCTGGCTGGGGATTATATGGGAAAAGCCCTGCTTTCAGAGCCACTTACCCAACGACTCTCACTTGACGGACTGCTCGCCCTCTGGCACCCTAGCTGGTGAATCTACGCGGCGGCGGGGCGGCGGCGTGAGGGTAGCGGGAAGGGTGCAGCATGACCAAGTCTGAATTGATTGCCCGTTTGGCGGAGGCAAATCCTCATCTGTTTCAACGGGATGTGGAGCGTATCGTCACCACGATTTTCGATGAAATCGCGGCGGCTCTGGCCCGGGGGGACCGGGTCGAACTGCGCGGCTTCGGCGCCTTTTCCGTGAAACGCCGGGATTCCCGCGTCGGACGCAACCCGCGTACCGGGGAATCGGTCGAGGTGCCGTCCAAATACATTCCGTTTTTCAAGACCGGCAAGCAGCTCCGTGAGAAGCTGAATACCCAATAGGCGGTTAACGGTGAAATATCTGACTTGGTTCATCACCCTCGCGGTTACGGCCCTGGCGGTCGCTTTCGTGGCTTCCAATCCCGGAGTCGTGCGAATCGACCTATTCCCGCTGCCGTTCCTGGGCGAGGTGCCGGTGTATTACCTGACCCTGGGCGGTCTAGTGGTCGGCTTCGTGGTCGGCACCTTCGTCGCTTGGTCCTCGGCCGCGAACACCCGCGCCAAGGCGCGCCATCGGGCTTGGCAGTTGGAAGACGCCAGCCGCCAGATGGTGACCTGTCGCAATCGAATCGCCGAGTTGGAAGGCGCATTGCGCAACAAGGACGAAGAGATGGCCGATCTGCGGCGGCGGACCGGCGATCATCTGGCGCTGGAAGCTCCCGCCTCCGATGCGGCCTGAGATGCCGGACGCCCCCCACGACCGCATTTTTGTTGCTATAGATACCACCGACCTGACCCAGGCGCTGGCTTTGGCCGAATCCCTGCGCGGCAGGGTCGGCGGGGTCAAGCTGGGCAAGGAATTTCTCACCGCCCATGGTCCGCAGGGGGCGCAGAAAGTAGCGGCCTGCGGCATGCCGTTGTTTCTCGACACAAAATTTCACGACATTCCCAATACCGTGGCCGGGGCGCTGCGCGCCGCCTTGCCGTTGAAGCCGCGACTGATCAATGTGCATGCCAGCGGCGGCGCGGCGATGATGCGGGCCGCCGCCGAGGCCGCTGCCGAGGCCGGGGAGGAGCGCCCGCTGGTCCTCGCCGTCACCGTATTGACCTCACTTGATGAGGCGGATTTGCAGGCCATCGGCATCCCTGATCCGGTGCAGACCCAGGTATTACGGCTGGCCCGGCTGGCCCAGGACAACGGCCTGGATGGGGTGGTTTGTTCGGCCCACGAAGTGACCGCCCTGCGCGCCGCTTGCGGACCGGATTTCAAGTTACTGACCCCGGGCATTCGTCCCCAATGGGCGGCCACCGGCGATCAAAAAAGGATCGTCACGCCCGCCGAAGCGGTGCGGCTGGGCGCTGATTATCTGGTCATCGGACGACCGATCACCGGGGCCGACGATCCGGCGGCAGCGGCCCGACGAATCGGCGACGAAATCCGCGCCGCGCGCTCATGATCGGCACCCATCCCCTGACCGACCCGCGCCCCCCCTGTCCGACGCTGTTTGATCTGCTGGCAGAGATGCATTTCCTGCTGCGGGATCAGGGGGCGAAGATCAAGCAGCCGATGCTCCGGGTCGGCGTCGGGGGGATTGTGCTGCTCTGTCTGCTGCCGCTGCTGTTGAGCCGGGGGCTGCTGGCACCTGTGATCGGCGACCTGCTCTATGTGCCGCTGCTGGTGTTCTATTTCATCTTCTGCCTGCGCCTTTTCCTGCTCGGGTCGGGCCAGGGCTATGGCCAGGGGATGCGCGCCATCGAGTTCCTGGTCGCCTGTCTGGGGGTCGGGGTTCTCGGGGCCTTCCCGCTGCTGATCGCTCTGGTTGCCCGGCAAACCCTGGCCGACAGCCTCCCCGCCGCCCTGCTGATGATCGGCGTCGGGCTCGGCGGGCTTATCGGGTTGGTCCTGCTGGCCCGGTTCAGTCTGGCCCTGGCGCTGCTGGCCATAGACAAGTCCGAGGACCTGTTCGATGCCCTGCATCGGTCCTGGCACCGCACCAAAGGCGGGCAGACTTCCCTGAGCGCGGCGCTGCTGCTGATGCTCGGCGGCCCGGCCGTGGTGACGCTGCTGCCGTTGTGGGGGTTACAGGGGTTGGGCTGGCTCGATGGCTTTGGCCTGTTGTCCGGGCTGCTGCGGGTGGTCTGGCACGTGATTGCCATCACGGGCGTGGCGGCGTTGCTGGCGGCGGCCTGCGGCCCGCTGCGGGACTGTCAGGATTCAGACCCTTCGTGACTTGCGACGACGGCGAGACTTGACAGGGGCCTCCGTGAGGTTTCGACTAGAGGTCTGCTTTTTCGATCCAGCCCCTGGGGGACGCCGTGCCGGTCGATGTCAAAATCTGTGGCCTCACCACACCGGAAACCGTGGTTTGCGCGGTCGAAGGAGGGGCGGCCATGTGCGGTTTCGTGTTCTATCCGCCGTCGCCGCGCCACATCGACCCCCTGAAGGCCGCGCCGCTGGTGGAATTGGTGCCCGCTGGGGTGCTGCGGGTCGGGCTGCTGGTCGATGCGGACGATCCGTTCATCGACCGCATTCTCGAACATGTCCGCCTGGACATTCTGCAATTGCACGGCTCCGAGACCGCCTGGCGGGTGGCTGAAATTCGGGAGCGCTTCCGGCTGCCGGTGATGAAGGCGATCCCCATTTCCGGAATCGAGGATCTGGCCATCGGCCGCATGTACGAAGGGTTTGCCGACCGCCTGTTGTTCGACGCCCGACCGCCCAAGGGGGCCAGCCGTCCGGGCGGCAATGCCCGCGCCTTCGACTGGGACCTGTTGGCCAACAGCGATTGGAACAAGCCCTGGATGCTGGCCGGGGGGCTCACCGCTGACAATCTGGCCGAGGCGGTGCGGACCAGCGGGGCCGATTTCGTCGATGTGTCCTCGGGCGTCGAGGATGCCCCGGGAGTCAAGAGCCCGATCAAGATCCGACGGTTTCTCGATGCGGCCTACGAGTTGTGAGATTCGGGTCTGGTTGTGCGCCTCCGGCTGGGCTATAACTCGCGGCTTCGAAAGATGAGAATCAGGCCCATGACCAAGCTCAACAGCTATCGCGCCGGTCCGGACGGAGACGGCCATTTCGGCATCTACGGCGGCCAGTTCGTGGCCGAAACCCTGATGCCGTTGATCCAGGAATTGCAACAGGCGTACGAATTTTCAAAGACCGACCCGGAATTCAAGGCCGAGTTGGGGGGGTATTTGAAACATTATGTGGGACGTCCGAGCCCGCTTTATCATGCCCGGCGCATGTCGGAGCATCTGGGCGGCGCGAAAATCTATTTCAAGCGCGAGGACCTGAACCACACCGGGGCGCACAAGGTCAACAACTGCATGGGCCAGATCCTGCTTGCCCGGCGCATGGGCAAAGGCCGCATCATCGCCGAGACCGGGGCCGGCATGCATGGGGTGGCGACTGCTACTGTCTGCGCCCTGTTCGATCTGCCCTGCACCATCTACATGGGCTGCAAGGATATCGAGCGTCAGGCCCCCAATGTCTTTCGCATGAAAATGCTCGGGGCCAAGGTCATTCCGGTGACCGCCGGGGCCGGGACGCTCAAGGATGCCATGAACGAAGCCATGCGCGACTGGGTGGCCAACGTGGAGAGCACCTATTATCTGATCGGCACGGTGGCCGGGATGCATCCCTTTCCGGCCATGGTCCGGGACTTCCAGTGCGTCATCGGAGACGAGGTGCGGCAACAGATTCTCGAACTGGAAGGCCGCCTGCCCGATTCGCTGCTCGCCTGCATCGGGGGCGGGTCCAATGCCATGGGGCTGTTTCATCCGTTCCTCGATGATTCCGAAGTGCGCATTGTCGGTGTCGAAGCGGCGGGGCGCGGCATCGAGACCGGAGAGCACGCGGCCAGCCTCAACGCCGGACGACCCGGAGTGCTGCATGGCAATCGGACTTATCTGCTGATGGACGACGACGGCCAGATCGAAGAAGCCCATTCCATTTCCGCCGGACTCGACTATCCGGGCATCGGCCCCGAACATGCCTGGCTGCATGATGTGGGGCGAGTGGAGTACGTATCGATCGCCGATGCCGAGGCGCTCGACGCCTTCCGCCAGTGCTCGCGCATGGAAGGCATCATTCCGGCCCTGGAATCCGCCCATGCCCTTGCCCAGGCCTTTAAAATGGCCCCCGATCTGCCCCGTGACCATCTGATGGTGATCAATATGAGCGGTCGCGGCGACAAGGACCTGAACACGGTGGCCGCCATCGACGGGGTGACCCTATGAGCCAGAATCGTCCCGAAACCCGCCTCGCCCGGCGCTTCGCCGCGCTCCACAACGAAGGCCGCGCTGGTTTGGTCGCCTTCGTCACCGCCGGGGACCCGGACCGTGCCCGGTCGCAGGCCATCCTCGACGGTCTGCCCGCCGCCGGGGCCGATATCATCGAACTGGGCATGCCGTTTTCCGACCCCATGGCCGACGGTCCGGCCATTCAGGCCTCGTCGCAACGCGCCCTGGCGGCGGGCATGACCCTGCGCGGCACGCTGGATATGGTCCGTTCGTTCAGAAACACCGATGGGGACACGCCCATCGTGCTCATGGGCTACTACAATCCGATCTATATCTATGGGGTGGAACGGTTTCTGGTCGATGCCCGGGAGGCCGGCGTGGACGGATTCATCGTCGTCGATCTGCCGCCGGAGGAAGAACGGGAGTTCTGTCTGCCGTGCCTGGAGGCGGGGTTGAATTTCATTTACCTGACCACGCCGACGACGGATGATGCCCGCCTGCCCAAGGTGGTGGAGAAGGCGTCGGGCTTCGTTTATTATGTTTCCATTACCGGCATTACCGGCACCGCTTCGGCGGCGGCGTCGGACGTGGCGGCGGCGGTGACGCGGATTCGAAAATATACGGATCTGCCGGTCGCTGTCGGGTTTGGTATCAAGACACCGGTGCAGGCGGCCGAAATCGCCCGCGTTGCCGATGCGGTGGTGGTCGGTTCGGCCCTGGTCGGTCAGGTGGTGGCCCATCTGGAGACCGGCGATCCGGTGGCCGCCGTGCTGCAATTGACGCGGGACCTGGCCGAGGGCATCCGGCAAGCAAGGGACTGAGCGATGAACTGGCTGACCAACTTTGTCCGACCGAAAATCCGCGAGTTCGTCGGTCGCAAGGACATTCCGGAGAATCTCTGGCAGAGCTGCCCGTCCTGTGGACAGATGATCTTTCATCGCGACCTGGAGGCCAATCTCAGGGTTTGTCAGCATTGCGGCCATCACATGCGCATCAGCGTCCGCCAGCGCCTGGAAATTCTTTTTGACGGCGGCGAGTATCAGGTGATCGAGGTCCCCGAAACCATTGCCGACCCGTTGAAATTCAAGGATCTCAAGCGCTATTCCGACCGGCTCAAAGACTACCAGACCCGCACCGGTTCCCAGGATGCCCTGGTGGTCGCCCATGGCAAGCTGGGCGGCATGAATGTGGTGGTCGCGGCGTTCAATTTCGATTTCATGGGCGGGTCCATGGGCATCGCGGTGGGGGAAAGCCTGATCGCCGCCGGGCGGCTGGCGGTGGTCCAGGACGCGGCGCTGATTGTCGTTCCGGCTTCCGGGGGCGCGCGCATGCAGGAGGGGATTCTGTCGCTGATGCAGATGGCCCGCACCACCCTGGCGGTGGATGAGGTCAAGGAAGCGGGGCTGCCCTATATCGTGCTGTTGACCGACCCGACGACAGGCGGTGTCACCGCCTCCTTCGCCATGCTGGGCGATATCGCCATTGCCGAGCCGGGCGCGGTGATCGGGTTTGCCGGGCGGCGGGTGATCGAAGAGACCATCCGCGAGAAGCTGCCCGACGAGTTTCAGACGGCGGAATACCTGATGGCCCACGGCATGGTGGACATGGTGGTGCGCCGCCATGATCTGCGCGAAACCCTGATTAAGGTCATTGGCCTGCTGCGTCATCCGGGGCGTTCGGCCACCGTGGTGCCGTTGATGATGGATGACGAAGAGGCCGAGCCGGTGATTGCCGAAACGGACATGTCGGCTCAGGCGCGGGCCTCGATGTTCGTCACCGATGCGGAATATACCGAACTCAGTCCCGAGGGCGGACCGGGCCATGACAAGTGAGGCCATTCTCGAACGCCTCAGCCACCTCCATCCCAAGCTGATCGACCTGTCCCTGGATCGGGTTGTTCGTCTGCTGGGGCGGCTGGGTGATCCGCATAAGGCGCTGCCGCCGGTCATCCATGTGGCCGGAACCAACGGCAAAGGCTCGGTGATCGCTTTTTTACGCGCCATTTTGGAGGCGGCGGGGCTGCGGGTGCATGTCTATACCTCGCCCCATCTGGTGTATTTCCATGAACGCATCCGGGTCGCCGGAACACTGATTGCAGAGCCCGACTTGGCGGCGCTGCTGGAGGAATGCGAGGCGGCTAACGGCGACGACCAGGTGACGTTTTTCGAAATTACCACCGCCGCCGCCTTTTTGGCCTTTTCCCGTACCCCGGCCGATGTGGTGTTGCTGGAGACCGGCCTCGGCGGGCGGCTCGATGCCACCAATGTGATCGACCAGCCCGCGCTGACCATCCTGACCCCCATTTCCAAGGATCATGAGCAGTTCCTGGGCCATAATCTGGCTGATATCGTGGTCGAAAAGATGGGCATCCTCAAGCCGGGGGTGCCCTGCATCTGTGCCAAGCTGCCGCGCGGCCTGCGGGGCAGTCACAAGGCGCAAAGCATCGGCGAGATGCTCAAGCAACAGTGCCGCGATCAAGACATTCCGTTGCTTATCGAAGGCGATGATTGGGGCTGTCATTCGGTCGGCGACGACATGGTCTACCGGGCTGACAATTACCAGATGCGTCTGCCGCACCCCGGTCTGGTCGGGCCGCACCAGATGCGCAATGCCGCCCAAGCCATCACGGCCATTGAGGTCTTGCGTAGCCGACTGAAGCTGAACATTCCCGACGGCGCCATCGGACTGGGCATGAAAACCGTCGATTGGCCGGGGCGGATGCAACGATTGCAGCGGGGGCCGCTGGTCGATCTGCTGCCTGCGGACTGGGAACTGTGGCTCGATGGCGGCCACAATCCCTCGGCCGCCAAGGCGCTGGCCAATCAGCTCCGCACCTGGCGCGACAAGCCGCTCTATCTGGTGCTTGGCATGCTGGCCAGCAAGGACGCCGACGGCTTTCTGAGCAATTTGAAAGGTCGATCCAAAACAATCCGCACCCTGACCATTCCCGGGGAATCCAACAGTCTGCCCGCCGACGTGCTGGCCGAGAAGGCGACCGCCCAACTGCTGGAAGCCCGGCCCGCCGAGTCCGTGCAAGGAGCCGTGCAGGACCTTCTGGAGACGAATCCCGGTCCCGCCCGGATCTTGATCTGCGGCTCCCTATATCTGGCCGGGCATGTGCTGGCCGCCAACGGCTGAAATCATTCGGCGGCGGCACGCGAGAATGTTACTTCCTCGTTCAGTTTGAGCTCAAAAACAGCGGCAAATTTGCCCAGGGTCTGTTCCAGGGCCTGCACGTCCCGCAGGTCGGGAATGCCATCGCTCAAGCGCTGGACCGTCTTGTACAGGCTGCCGCACAGGTCACTCATCTTGGCATAGGGGGTCCGTCTGAGGTGACGCCCCATGTCGAGCAGCAGCAGGCCCATCTGGTGCAACCGGCTGGAACGTAAGGAATTGTCTTCCTGCTTCTCCAGCAGGGGACGCAGAATCCTGAACATCTGGATGGTCCGCTCGGCATGCCGTTCCATGCGGCAGGTGTTGAGGCGGGAGACCATGGTGGAAATGTCGGCGGCGTGCCGGGAGGCGTTGAATCTGCCACGCGCCTTGGCGGCGAAGCTGTTGGGGACGACAATGCTTTCGACCTTGCTGTCACCCGGGCGGTTGCGGTTGCGACGTTCGGGACCGAGGTAATCGCTGGTCACCACGAACGGCTTGCGTGACTCGATTTGCAGCGACAGGCGGTCGAGCAGCTGCGCCGGTGAAATGGGATGGGCCAAAAGATCATCCACACCGGCGTTGACCCAGGCCAGGACCTCTTCAGAGGACGGTTCATCCATCAGCGCCAGCACCAGGGCATAGGGATTGCCGCCAGCTTCGGCATGACGGAGTTGCCGGACAATCCGCGCCGTACCCTGGATGGTCTCGGTGATGGCCCGATCAATAATGATCAAATCCGGGGAAGTGAGGCTCAGTTGCCCCAGGGTGGTGGCCTGATCCCAGGTCTCGACGATGCGACCGACACCTTCACGGGTCAGGACCGCATGGAGCGTGCGGCGCATTTCCGAATTCCCCATGGCCAGCAGACAATCCACATCCTGCAACTGCAAGCGCTGACCCTTTTGAATTGCCGACCAGGAAATCGCAGTACCGTTTCCGACCTTGATCCGGGTGCCGAATTCTTGTTTCGGTCGTGTCTGGATCATTTTTCGACCCTTTCTGGATGTTCGTTTCGATATCAAAATGATACCATATCACGAAACCTGAGCAGTGACGCGGATCACAGATCATCCGAAAAAACAAAAAACCCCGCCGCAAGGGCGAGGCTTTCAGTCGATAGAAAGTGGAAAAATCAGAGGTTGGATTCGACCCATTCGAACAGTTTGCCCTTGGGCAGGGCACCGATCTTGGTCGCCGCCACTTCGCCGCCCTTGAACAGCATCAAGGTGGGGATGCCGCGCACGCCATACTTGGCGGGAACGGACGGGTTTTCATCAATGTTGATCTTGGCGACGATGACTTTCTCTCCCATCTGGGAGTCCAACTCTTCGAGCGCCGGGGCGATCTGCTTGCAGGGACCGCACCATTCGGCCCAGAAATCCACCAAAACAGGCGTGCCCGACTTCAAAACGTCGGCGTCGAACGAGGAATCCGTGACATTCTTGGTCATGCGTTTTATCCATCCGTGAAGTAAGGGGTCCGGTGCGTCCGCTTAGAGTCGCACAAAATTCTGTTTCGAAATCTAGGCACGCAAGAGCCACCCGTCAAGGCGCGTGGCTGCATATCAGCTCTTCGGGCAACGGCATCAGGCGCGGTCCGTCGGTCCAGAGCAGGAAGGCATGGACCGGTCGGTCGGGAAAAATCATTTGCAGCAAGGCCCTGTAGGCCGCCATCTGTCGCAGATACAGGGGGGCCACATCGGCCACATTGTGCGGCGGCGGGCGGTTGGATTTGTAATCCACCACCCAGACCGCCTGTTCGGTGACCAGCAGCCGGTCCACCTGGGCCGAGATCACCCGACCGCCGACCACACCGGCCAGGGGAACCTCGGCCCGGCTGCCGGGACCGAACAGCGGTCCGTGGTCTGGATGATTGAGCACCGCCAGAATTTCCACCGTCAGGGCGTCGATCTGTGCCGGTGGCAGGCGGTGAGCGGCCCCGGACAGGAATCGCCGGGCCGCCGAGTCGCGGTCCGCCGGGTCGCGGTCGGGCAGGGTCTGCAACAGACGATGGATCAAACGTCCGCGCTGGAAACGCTGACCCCCGTCATCGCCCAAGGGGGGGCGCACCGGCGGCTCCGACTCGTCGTCCGGACGCGACGGCATCAGGGGGCGCGGCGGTTCCGGCTCCAGGGGCGGCGGGCGGGTCGCCCAATCGGGCAAGGGCAGGGGCGGCAAGAGCGGGGCGGCCTGTCCCTCGGAATCGGCGGTCGTAGTCTGCGGCGAGGTCAGGCGCCACAGTTGGTCTGAGTCGGTCTCCGCCGCCTCTGTCAGAAACGGATCGGTGGTCAGAATGGCCCGATCCTCCAACCCCTGACGCACCAGATGATACCAGCAGTCGTCGGGGGCCTTGGTCTTGGTTTCCCAGCCGCACACATAGAGCCGGTCCTCGGCCCGGGTCAGGGCCACATAAAGCAGCCTGCGATATTCTTCGTCGCGCCGTCGTGCCACCCGATCCCGTTCCCGATCACACAGGGGGGCGCTGGCGGCCTTGGAGGGGGCCCACAGCAGCAGTTTATCCGCCCCTTCGCCGGTCCACAGCAACATCGGGGTTTGTCGCGGGGATTGCAGTGTGTCGGGCAGAAACACGATGGGGGCCTGCAACCCCTTGGCCCCGTGCACGGTCATCACCCGCACCGACTGGCCGTCGCCGTTTTCCAGGTCGCGTTTGATCTCCAAATCGCCAGCCCGCAGCCAATGCAGAAAACCTTGCAAGGAGGCCACATGCTCCCGTTCGAAAGCGGCGGCCTGGGCCAGGAATTCGTTGATCGGGTCCTCCGCCTCGCGGCCCAGCCGGGCAATCAGCGCCCGTCGTCCACCCAACGCGCCCAGCACCTGGGCATAGAGCTCGAAGGGGGGCACAAAATCCACTCGCTTCAAAAGATCGCTGAGATAATAAAATGCTTGTTCAAATTCAGGCGATTCAGCCTGCCGCTGACGCAGGGCGGTCCAAAGCGTGCCTTTTCTGGAATGGGCCAGTTCGAACAGTTGGTCCTCGGTGAGACCGACCAGCGGTCCCTTGAGTACCGTGGCCAGGGTCAGATCGTCTTCCGGCAGCAGCAGAAATTCCCCCAGTGCCAGCAGATCCATGACCGCCATCTGATCGGTCAGCACCATGCGGTCCACACCGGCCACCGGCACGTCGCGGCGCTTCAGTTCGCGCACCAGATCCTCGACGAAGGCCCCCCGGCGCCGCACCAGAACCAGGATATCTCCGGCGACGATGGGGGTGCCCCGGGACTCCAGGATTTCACTGTCGAGCATCAGCCGGATGCGCCGGGCCATCAGCGCCGCCAAGCGGCTGCGCGGGGTGCCGCCGCTGGTGCGCTCCAAAGGCGGTTTCCAGGCCGGGGGCGGGTCCTCCGGGCGCGGCACCACCGGCGGCCAGAGTTCCACCAGTCCCCCCGCCTGTTCGCGGAAGGCCTCATGGTGCACGGTGATCTCCGGCGCCGCCACCCCGGCTTTGGCCGTGGGTAAGGCAAAGATACCATCCACCGCCGCCAGCACCGCCCGGGTGGAGCGGAAGGACACGGTGAGATCCACTTCCCGCCAGTCCAGCCCGGCTTCCGGGACCCGTTGGCGGAACTGGCGGCGCATCCGCTCGAAGCCCTCCGGGTCGGCGCGCTGGAAGCTGTAGATGGATTGCTTGGCATCGCCGACCGCAAAGACCGTGCGGCGGCTGTCCCGCGCGCCTTCACCGACGAAGAATTCCTCGGCCAGGGCGGCCACCACTTCCCATTGTTCCGGGTTGGTGTCCTGGGCCTCGTCGATCAAAATATGATCCAGGCCGCCGTCCAGTTTGAACAGCACCCAAGGTGCCACCCCCGGTCGTTGCAACAGATCCCGGGTCTTCAGAATCAGATCGTCGTAATCCAGCAAGGCCCGCTGTTCCTTGTGACGGTCATAGGAGTCCAACAGAGTCGCCCCGAGGGTGAGCAGCGCCCCGGTGGCCTGGGCCACCAGGGCCGCCTTGCGTCGTTGATCGACCTCAAAGATGCGCTGCGCCTCGGCCATCAAGATCACGTCGATGCCCGGCACCGCCTTGATCGCCGCCTTGGTGACGATGCTTTGTTGCGCTTTCAATTCATCGTTCTGAGTCAGGAACAGACGACGATAGTCGGCGAATCCCTCTCGGCGTCCGTCAAGGTCCCGGGCCAGCCAATGGGCCAGCACCTGGGCGCGGTCCCGGTCGGTTTTTGACCCTTCGGTCAATCCACTCACCGCCAAACGCAGGCCCAGCAGGTCCAGAGCTTCGTCCCGGCATGCCTGGGCGATCACCTGATCCGGCGTCACGCCCACTTGCAGTTCCAGGCGGCGATAAATCTCGCCCGTCACTCGGGACACCGAGTCCCCGTGGCGCGCCAACAACTGTCGCAGTTGCCCCCGTTCCGCCGACAGAACATTCATCAAATCGGGAAAGCGCGTTTCATGGACCCGTGCGGTGACCACCGACAGGGCCTCGGCCACGGGTCCATCGACCTCGGTGCGCGCCTGAATCAGCACCTCCTCGCGGGCCATCAGCAGCATTTCCGCTGCCGAACGCTCATCCATGACGGAGAAATGCGGCGCCACCTCCGCTTCGATGGGAAAGCGGCGCAGAATGGACTGGCAGAAAGCATGCAGGGTTTCGATGCGCATACCGCCCGGCGTGTCGAGCACCAGGGCGAACAACCGCCGCGCCCGAATGCGCTCGCCTTCGGAAGCCTCGCGGCCCAGCAATTGGGTCAATTCCCGGGCCAGGGTCGGGGCATCGGCGCGGGTCCAGTCGCCCAACCGCTCGGCCACCCGGGTCGCCATTTCCGCCGCCGCCGCCTTGGTGAAAGTCAGGCATAAAATTTTATGCGGCGCGGTCCCGGTGAGCAGCAGGTTCAACACCCGGTCGATGAGCACCTTGGTCTTGCCGGTGCCCGCCGAGGCGGCAACCCAGACCGACGCGGTGGGATCGGCGGCCTGACCCTGGGCAATGTTGGGATCGGCGATGCTCATGAATCTTCCTCGGAATCCTGGGTTGCCCATTCGCGACGGCGGGCCAGATGTTCGTAATCGCTGTAGCGGGGGGCCACCTCCGGGCGCGGCACTGAAAGATAGGCCGCCTCGGGGAAACAATAGGTACCCACCAGGACCCGCAGCCCTTCCAGAGCCTCATTGATCAGCGCCACAGGATCCTTGCCCGCCAACTGCATTTTGCCGCCTTCGTCGGCGCTGCCACGCAGTTTCCAATATTCCAAGGCCGAGACCGGGGCGGCAGGCAACGTGGCGAATCCCCCCTGCTGGGCGATGGCCCCTTCCAACGGCAATTGCGGCGCATGTCCGGCGGCCACTTCCTTGGCTGAGGGGACGGTGCCGGTCTTGTAGTCCACCAGGGCCATGGTGCCGTCGTGCAACCGGTCGATGCGGTCGGCGGTGGCGGTCAGGGTAAAGATTCCGGTCGGCGTGGCGATCTCGATGCGGCCCTTGATTTCCGTATAGGTGGCCTGAAGTCCGGCCGCGCGGCGGGCCTGTTCCGCCGTCACGAACCAGGTGGCGATGCGTTGGAAGCGCGGCCACCAGAAAGCCCAGACTCCGGGCCGGTTCATGTGATCGCCAAAGGCCTGACGACCCAAGGCCAGCAACTGCGCCTCGGCATCCATGGGCAACGGGCCGGGAGACGGAAAAGCGGTCAAAAAAGCATCCAACGCCCCATGGATGAAGGTGCCGTAATCGGCCGCGCCCGGGTCGGCATCAAGCGGATCGAGGGCGCGCAGTTTGAGGATATGGCGGGCGTAAATGGCATAGGGGTCGCGCATCCAGACTTCCACCTGGGTCACCGAAAGCCGGGTCGGGCGGGCCGAGACGGGGGGGGTCGGATGGGGCGGCGACCCGGGGGAGAAGTCGTCCGGTTCGTCGAGCAGAGCCTGCCAATGCAAGCCGTCTTGACCGCCATGCAGGGCCGATTCCCCAGCGCGACCGCCCAGCAGATTTTCCAGCCGCAACAGCCAGCGCGACGGCACGGTCGGCGTGCCGTCGACTCGTTGGCTGCGGGTCAGGATCACCCGGGGTGCACAGAAACATTGCACGAAATCATGGGCCGACAGACCAATCCGTCGCTCCGGTAATGGGAGCCCGAAGCGGCTCATCATGGGGCGGCTCATCCAGGGGTTGGCCGGAGTCTCGGGCGGCCAGGTGCCCTCGTTCAGGCCGCCGACAATCAACAGATCGGCCCGTTGCAAACGCGCCTCCAGCGGTCCCAGAATGGCCAGCCGAGGGTGTCTCCCGCCCAGCGGGCGCACCACCTGTCCGGCCATCAGCACATCGAGCAAAGCGGCGTAGCGCGCCCCGGTGAGCGGCAGCATCACGTCCGCCGCTTGCTGCAAATCGGCGATGAAGGTCGCCGCCGCACTCCCGGCTTCTCCGGCCCAGAGCCGATGTGCGCCGACCAGACTGTCGGTTGCCGCCAAGCCCTCGGCCAGGGCCACATGGGCGTGCAGCAAAGTGACCAGGGATTGCGGCGCTCCGGCACAGAGTTGGGCCAACGGTGCGGCATTTTTTTCCAAATAGTCTATAATAGGATGGTCGGTGCCGCTGGCCCGGCGCAGGCCGTCCAAGCCCCCTTCGGGACGCGGGCCGCGCAACACCTCCCGTTCCAGCTTGCGTACCGCCGACCGGAAGGCGGCGGTTTCTTGTCCCCCCGAGGCCAGGGGATGCTTGAGCACCGCCAGCAGGGGGACCGGGGCGAAATCCTCGGCCACCATGCGGGCGGTGAGGCGCAAAAAACCGCCCGGTGCCGTCTGATCGAGGGGAATGCCCGCCGAATCGTCGATTTCGACGCCCCAGCGGCGCAATTCGGCGGCCACCCGGCGGGCCAGGGCGCGGTCGGGGGTGACCAGGGCGGCGGTCCGTGCCTCCTCCACCGCCTCCAGGCTGTGGCGTAAATACAAGGCGATGACGGCGGCTTCTTCTTTCGGGGTCGGGCAGTCGATGCGCCGCACACCCTCAAGCAACTTCGGATCGGGTGCCATGCCGTCGCGCCAGGCTTCGGTGGTCGCCGCCGGACGCAAGGCGTCATGGATCAGCCGCTGACGGTCAGGCCGCCAGGTTTCGGGAATGGGCTCGTGGGTTGGCCAGTCGGGGACGTCGGTCCGCGCGACGCCCAGCCGGGACAGCAACCGCTTCAGTCCGTATTGCGGATGCGGTGGGTCCAGAGCCTCCCAGGTGGGATCGTCCAGGTCCCGGTCCAACCCCGGCAGAATCACCGCGCCACGGGGGAGCGCGGCCACGCAGGCCAGCAAGTCCGCCGTCGCCGGGACCGAGCCGGTGGACCCGGCGACGATCACCGGGCCGGGCGGCGGGTGGCGAGTCCAGGCCGCGACCTGGGCCGCCATCAGCCGATTGCGGCGGTCGGCCGGATCGAGCGCCCCCTCGGCCTCCAGCACCTCGGGCCATGTTTTGGTCAAAATGGATAAAAACGTGAGGGTCTGTTGCCAGTGGGTGGCGAATTCCTCAGGCACCAGTTTTTCCAGGGCCTCGAAGTCGAGCCGCTCGGTTTGCACCGAATCAAGCAGACGGGCCAGTTCGGCCGCCAAACGGGCCGCCCGGTCGGGAGCGGAGTGCGGGCCTTCGAGTCCTTGCACCAGACGGGTGAGCAGCAGTTGACGGCGCAGGGTGGACAGGGCGGGCGGCAAATCCACCTGCTCGAATCCAGACAGGCCCTCCTCGGCGGTCAGCGCCAATTCGTCCGCGTCCACGTCGCCCAGGGGCAGCATGCGCGGCAGCAGCAGCGGCTGTCCCCCGCTCAGGCGCAGAAAGGCCTCGCGCAGGGTCCGGCAGGCGCGCCGGGTGGGCAACAGCAGCAGGGTATCGGCGAGGGCGGTGGGTGAGTCACCGACAAAGTCGCGCAGTCCGGCGGCCAGGGCATCGGCGAAGGACCGGGCGGCGGCAATGGTGTAGAGCCTGGGCGCGGGGCCGTTCAACGGCGACGGCTCTTGGGGAAGCGCTGACCCATGAAATCCTCCACTTCCTCCAGGGCATCGGGGGTGCCCACATGAAACCATTCCCCGTCATGAACGATCCCATAGGCCCGTCCGGCGGCAATGGCCCGATCATAGAGCAGATTGAGCGAAAAGGGGCCTTCGGGGAGGTCTTTGAATAAACGGGGATGCAGAACCTGCACTCCAGTGAACAGAAACGGGACAACCTCTCCTTCCGGTCGCCGGGTCAGTTTACCCCTTGGACCCACCAGAAAATCCCCGATTCCGTCATAGCCGAAGGCATGGGCGGTCAGATGCACCAGCAGCAGGGCGTCCATGGTTTCCGGGTCCCAGGCAATGTTCATGCGTTCCAGGGCTGAATGTGGCCCATTGAGCAGCACCGTATCGGAATTGGCGACGAAAAACCCATTCTCCCCGCCGGGTAACAGATGGGGCAGGGCCTTGGTCACACCGCCCCCGGTCTCCAGCAGATGCGGCCGTTCGTCGGACAGAATGATCTCCACGTCGTCGCGCCGCGCCATCTGGCGCGCCACCTGATCGGCCAGGTAATGCATGTTGACCACCACCCGGGTCACCCCGCCTTCGATCAACCGGTCGATGGCCCGGTCGAGCAGGGTCCGACCGGCCACTTCCAACAGCGGCTTGGGGCAGTCTTCGGTGAGCGGTCGCATGCGCAGGCCAAGACCGGCGGCCAGCACCATGCCACAGGATAAGGGGTTCAAGTTGGGGCGGACGGACATGGGGGAATCCCTCTTTCTTGCGGCGGACAATGGGTCTTGAACCAGTGGGCGACGGGGGCCAGGGCCGGATGGGCCAGGGCCGCCTCCAGCAAGCGCCAGACCCTGGGGATATGCCCCAGGTAGCCCGGTTTGCCGTCGCGGATGCACAGGCGGGTAAAGATGCCGATCACCTTGGCATGACGTTGCGCCGCCAGCACCGTGAAGGCGGTTTCGAAGGCGGTGCGATCCACATCGGGGAAGGCGGCCAGATACCGCGCCATCAGGCGCGCCTTCAAGGCCGGGTCCATGTCCCGTCGAGCGTCTTCGAGCAACGACATCAGGTCATAGGCCGGGGGACCGGCCAGGGCATCCTGAAAATCGAGCAGCCCACAGGCCGCCACGCCCTGTCGCCCGGAGAGGCGCAGCAGATTGTCCACATGAAAATCACGCAGCACCAGGGTGTCGGGCTGGCCGCGCACCTGAGGCAGAACCTCGGCCCAGGCGGCCCGGTAGGCGTCGCGCAGGGGCTCGGACGTCGGCTGACCGCGCACCGCCGAAAGATACCAGTCGGGCAATAAAAAAGCCTCGGTCAAAAACATCGTATCGTCATAGGGCGGCAGACCGGGGAACAGGGCTTTGGTCGTGGGCTGGCGATGCAAAGCAATCAGCACATCCACTGCCAAGGCGTAGAGATCTGCCTCGTCAGCACCCCGGGCCAGCAGGCGGGTATAGGTATCGTCGCCCAGATCCTCCAGCAGCAGCAGGCCGTTGAGCGGGTCTTCGGCGAGAATCGCCGGGGCCGAAAAGCCGAGGTCGTGCAGATGCCGGGCGACGCGCAAAAACGGACGCACATCCTCCCGGTCCGGCGGCGCATCCATCAGCACGGCCTGGCGGTCGGTGCCGCTGATCCGGTCGTAGCGGCGAAACGAGGCGTCATCGGCCAGCGGTCGGCGGTCGGCATCGCCCCACCCGGCCTGGCACAAAAATGTTTCGATGATCTGGTCTCTGGTCACGGGATGCAAGCCTGTGTGAGGGTGGATGGATTGTTTGTACCCAGCGGCGCGGCGGAGGGCAATGAGGTCGAGCGTGTATAGTATAACAATACCTTTGCGGACCCTTCTTTTCATGCTATGATCGCCTTCCTTGCAACGGCTCCATACGAGGGGAGAGAGGCATGCCGGAAGTTGTCAGCTTTGAGGAATCTCTTTTTTATGGTCTAGGCACTGTTGCCATTACTTTGGTGATCGTGATCGGATTCGTCTATTTTCTGATGAGCCGTGCCGCCAGGAAATAGACTATAGATCCCGCAGTCGTTGGCACCAGCTTTCCGGTCCGGAAAGCTGGGCTTTGCGTTGTTCGGGGCGGGTCCCCAGGTCCAGGCGCAGGCCCAGGTGGGTCTGGGGGAGCAGGTCTCCGAGGTTTTCCGGCCATTCAATGAGGCTGATTCCCTCGGCGAAGGCGTCCTCCAGATCCAGTTCCCAGGCGTCTTGCGGATGTTCCAACCGGTAGAGATCGAAATGATGAACCGGCCCGCCGGGCAGGTCGTAGACCTGCACCAGGGTGAAGGTCGGGCTGGGCACTTCTTCCCGACAGCCCCGGGCCTGGATGAAGGCGCGGGCGAAGACGCTCTTGCCGCTGCCCAGGGTTCCGGATAACGCAATGATATCTCCCGGCCTCACCCGCCCGGCGAGGCGCGCGGCGAGGCGACAGGTGGCGGCCTCGTCGTCGAGGTCGAGGGTCAATATCTCGGGGTTCTCGTTCATCGGTTCTATGTATCGCGTCCGGACAAGCGGCGGCAAGGGCGGTAAATCCTTGATCCGTCGTGCCGAGGTCGTCATGTTACGGAGCAAATTCGAATGCAGGAGACTCCTTGATGTCCGAACCCGTAATCCATACCACCGATGTTGCCATCATCGGGGCCGGTCCGACCGGCCTTTTTGCCATCTTCGAATGCGGCATGCTGAAGATGCGCTGCCACGTCATTGATCCTTTGGACATGGTCGGTGGTCAGCTTTCGGCGCTCTATCCGGAAAAGCCGATCTATGACATTCCCGGCCTGCCAGCCATCCAGGCTGGTGACTTGGTGGCCAACCTGGAGCGTCAGGCGGCGGCCTTCGATCCGGTCTATCATCTGGGGGAGCGGGTGGAGAAGCTGACTCCCCTCGACGGCGGACGCTTTTTGCTCGAAACCTCCCGCGGCACCCGAATCGACGCCCGCGCGGTGATCGTCGCCGCCGGGGCCGGGGCGTTCGGTCCCAATCGTCCCCCGCTGGACGGCATTCAGCAGTTCGAGGGCGAGAGCGTCTTCTACATGGTGTCCCGCCGCGAGGCCTTCCGCGACAAGCGCATCGTCATTGCCGGGGGCGGTGATTCGGCGGTGGATTGGGCGCTGTCGCTGCATGAATTGGCGGCCAAGATCTATGTGGTGCATCGTCGGCCCAAGTTCCGCGCCGCGCCGGAAAGCGCCGAGCGGTTAAAGGCGCTGTCCGAGGACGGCACCGGCAAACTGGAACTGGTGGTGCCCTATCAATTGGAGTCCCTGGAGGGAGAGGGTGCGACCCTGGCCGCCGTCAACGTCAAGACCCTGGACGGCGACATCCGCCGCCTGGAGGCCGACGTGCTGTTGCCGTTCTATGGCCTGGCCACGGACCTGGGGCCAATCGCCGACTGGGGCCTGAACCTGGACATGCATCACATCACCGTCGAGACCGGGACCATGGCGACCAATATCCCGGGCATTTTCGCCATCGGCGACGTGGCGACCTATGACCATAAGCTGAAGCTCATTCTGTGCGGCTTTTCCGATGCGGCCCTGGCGGCCCATGCCATCCGTCCGCTGGTCTATCCGGACGAGGCTCTGCATTTCGAGTATTCCACGTCGCTGGGTGTGCCCCATGCTTGAGGCATGAAAGCGGCCACTCAAAAAGTCGCCCTGGTGCCAAACGGCCCGTTGGGCGGCCTCGCGCTTGCCATCGTGCGCGCCCTGCCCCCCGGTCCCGGGCGCAAGGCGGCGCGATTGTTCTGGCAACTGGGCATGCTGCGCCATGTTGCCGGAGACCAAACGCCGGAGTAGACTGCCGACCCATGAGCGAATCGACAGAACCGGCGAGTTTTCTGCATCGTCATCTCCTCGGCATCGAGGGGCTGACCCCACCCGAAATTTCATTGATCCTCGATAAATCCGAAGGCTATGTGCGACAGAATCGCCAAGTCGACAAGAAGCGCGATTTGTTGCGTGGGCGCACCATCATCAATCTGTTTTTCGAGGATTCGACCCGCACCCGCACCTCTTTCGATGCGGCGGCGCAGCGGCTCGGGGCCGACGTCATCACCATGAATGTCGCCACCAGTTCGGTGAAAAAGGGCGAAACCCTGATCGACACCGCCATGACCCTGAACGCCATGCACCCCGATGTGCTGGTGGTGCGCCATAACCAGTCGGGGGCGGTCAAGTTGCTCAGCGAGAAGGTCCAAGGTGCGGTGATCAATGCCGGAGACGGGGCGCACGAACATCCCACCCAGGCGCTGCTCGATGCGCTGACCATCCGCCGTCGTCGCGGCCATCTGGATAATCTGACGGTGGCCATCTGTGGCGACATCGTGCATTCCCGCGTCGCCCGCTCCAACATCCACCTGCTCAACACCATGGGGGCGCGGGTCCGGCTGATCGCGCCCAAGACCCTGATCCCGCGCGGGGTCGAGGAATTGGGGACGACGGTCTATACCAACATGCGCGAGGGCCTCAAGGACGTGGACATCGTCATGATGCTGCGGCTGCAACGGGAGCGCATGCAGGCCAACTACTTCCCCTCGATCCGCGAGTATTTCCACTTTTTCGGTCTGACCTACGACAATCTGGCGGTGGCCAAGCCGGACGCCCTGATCATGCACCCCGGCCCGATGAATCGCGGCGTTGAGATCGATTCGGAAGTGGCTGACGATTTCGGACGCAGCGTCATTCGCGAACAGGTGGAAATGGGGGTCGCCGTGCGCATGGCGGTGCTGGAAGTGTTGACCGGCAATCTGCCCCCCATCGAGGATGTCTCCTGATGGCTGTCACCGACATTCCCCCGCCCCCCACCGCTTATGTCAATGCGCGGTTGATGGACCCGGCCACGGGTCTGGATGCCCCCGGCGCGCTCTACGCGGAGGGCGAAAGCATTGCCGATTTTGGTCCCGGTCTGTTTGCCGACGGGGTGCCCGACGGTATAGAGGTGGTGGATTGCGAAGGCTATATCCTGTGTCCCGGGCTGGTCGACATGCGGGTGCAACTGCGCGAGCCGGGAGAGGAGCACAAGGGCACCCTGGCCTCGGCCGGGCGCGCGGCGGCAGCGGGCGGCATCACCACCATGGTCTGTCTGCCCAACACCCTGCCAGTGATCGACGACGTCTCGGTGGTGGAATTCGTCGCCCGCCGGGCTCGCCTGCTCGGCCTGGCCAAGGTCTATCCCTATGGGGCGGTGACCAAGGGGCTGGAAGGCAAGGAACTGGCCGAGATGGGGCTGCTCGCCGAATCCGGCGCGGTGGCCTTCACCGACGGCACCAAGCCGGTGGCCGATACGGCGACCATGCGCCGCGCCCTGCAATATGCCGCCACCTTCGATTTGTTGATCGTCCAACACCCCGAAGAACCGGGATTGGCCGGCGAGGGCGTGGTCAACGCAGGAGCCATGGCCACTAGATTGGGGCTGGTCGGCATTCCGACCCAGGCCGAAGTGATGATGATTGAGCGTGACTTGCGGCTGCTCGAATTGACCGGCGGACGCCTGCACTTCGGCCATGTGACGACGGGGGCGGCGATTGATGTGATACGCCAAGCCAAGGCGCGCGGCATGCAGGTCACCTGCGATACGGCGCCGTTTTATTTCTCGCTCAACGAACTGGCGGTCGGCGACTATCGCACCTTTTCCAAGCTGTCGCCGCCGTTGCGGGCCGAGGAAGATCGGCTGGCGGTCATTGAGGGCCTGCGCGACGGCACCATCGACATCATCGCTTCCGACCATGCGCCGGAGGACGAAGAGGCCAAGCGGCTGCCCTTTGGTCAGGCGGCGTTCGGCGGCATTGGCCTGGAAACTTTGTTGCCCATTTCGCTGGAACTGGTCCGCAACGGGCATCTGACCTTGATCGAGATGCTGCGCTTGATCACTTGTGTTCCGGCCGACCTGCTGGGTCTGCGGGCCGGACGATTGGTTCGGGGGGCTCCGGCGGATTTGTTGATTTTCGACCCGGACAAACCCTGGAAGATCGACCGCGACGACATGATCAGCAAATCCAAGAACTCACCTTTCGATGGTCATCTGACCCAGGGCCGCCCCCGGCGCACTGTGGTCGATGGGCGCACCGTCTATCAATTCTAGCCGCCGAGGAGACTCCATGGGCCAGGCCGACTATCCGACCATCACCCTGATGCACCAGTTGGCGGCCATGTGTGGCTATTTGGCGGGCTCCATTCCCTTCGGGTTGGTCATGGCCAAACTTTTCGGGCTGGGCGATCTGCGGCAAATGGGTTCAGGCAATATCGGGGCGACCAACGTCCTGCGTACCGGCAACAAACTGGCCGCCCTGCTGACCCTGATTCTGGATGCGGGCAAGGGAGCCATCGTGGTGCTGCTGTTCCGCTACGCCGTCGAGGCCGAAGCCGTGGATGCGGAAAAATACGCCCTGCTCGCCGGCTTGCTGGCGGTGATCGGCCATAATTTCCCCATCTGGTTGAAATTCCAGGGCGGCAAGGGGGTGGCGACGACCCTGGGCACCCTGCTCGCCTTCGCCTGGCCGGTGGGGCTGGCCGCCTGCGTGACCTGGCTGGCGGTGGCGGCGGTGTTCCGCTATTCCTCCCTGGCTGCGCTGATCGCCCTGGCGGCCGCGCCGGTCTATGCCTACCTGCTGGCCGACGCCAACGCGGTCATCCTGGCGGGCGGTCTGGGGCTGCTGGCCTTTGCCCGGCATCGGGAAAATATCCATCGCCTGTGGCATGGCGAGGAAAGTCGGATCGGTCAAAAGAGGTCTTAGGCTTTTGAATCTCAAAGACCTATTGATTCTGCTTAACAGTATTGCCGTCAATCAGATCGCGGCGACAATCATCCTGTTGATCGCGGTTTTTGTCGTGCGGATTTTCTCCAACCGCTACCTGAGCCACCGCGAGGACATTGAGGGCGAACAGCGACGCAGGTTGTTGTCCAACATGCGTAACTTGTTGGTCCTGGGGCTGATCATCGGGCTGGTCTTCATCTGGGCACCGGCCCTGCGCACTTTCGCGCTCTCCCTGACCGCCTTCGCCGTGGCCATCATCATCGCCACCAAGGAGCTGATTCTATGCATCAGCGGCTCGGTACTCAAGGCGAGCAGCGCCGCCATGCGGGTTGGAGACTGGATTGAAATCAACGGTTTGCGGGGCGAGGTGGTGGATCAGTCGCTGTTGTCCACCACCATCCAGGAACTGGGTAAGGACAATGCCGCCTACGAATTCACCGGACGGACCATCGTCCTGCCGAACAGTATGTTCCTGACCACGCCGGTCACCAATGAGCGATTTTACAAGCGCTATGTCTTCCACAGCTTTTATCTGTTGGCCGATGCCAACGCCGATGTGGAGGCCATTGGCGCGGCCTTGGTGGGATCGGTTGAAACCGACATGTCCGGCCACATGGAGGTGGCGCGCCGCTACATGTCATTGATCGAGAAACGGGCCGGGATCGACATCCGCGACCCGGAGCCGCGTCTTCGACTCTCGATGACCAACGAGGGGCGGGTTCGAATCGCCGTTACCGCCTTCCTGCCGACCAAGGAAGCGGGCGGCATCGAGCAACGGGCGCTGAATTGCGGGTTGGCGGTGATCCGCGAGAATTGGCTGGACGAAAAACCGTAACCTGTCCAGGACCGGTTTCTTGGAGCTGTTCCCCGTGACGGCTATTCCAGCCGTCCATCGTGGCCGCGCAGGCCCTTCAGCAGATCCAGGTAGTCCGGATATTCGGGCGGCAGATGGCCGTGGCGAATCAGGAAATCAATGAACACCAGGGCGCAGTTGAATTTGAAATCCTCGGTGGTTTCGAGGGCGTTCTGGACCTGGGCCAGGGACCACAATTCGAAGCACTCGACCTCGCCGTCCGTATTGCGGGGGACGACGCTGGCCGGAATGGGCAAATCATAAATGTAGAGAATATCCCGCCGCAGACCGTTCGGGCGTTGCATGCGGTAGGAGATGGCCCCCACCGGGCGGGCCTGACGAACCAGGGACTCGGGAAGGTCGGCTTCCTCGGCTGATTCCTTGATCAAATTTTCTCGCAGTGACAGATGGGCTGGTTGCCCCCCGGCGACGATCTGGTCCCATTTGCCCGGGGCAACAGCGCGATCCGCCGCCCGCCGCGCCATCCAAATCCGGACACCATCGGCTGCGCTGCGGTAGCCATTGAGATGCACCCCGATGCCCAGAATGCCGAAGCGCGCTGCCGCCGCCCGTTCGATGAACAGCAGCGGGGCTTCTCCCGGTGCCGTGACCGCCGCGAAAGGCTCATCGCGCCAAGCCGTAATATGACCCTTTTCGGCGATCCGGCGTAGCGCCGCGTCCACCGCCTGGGTCCGGTCAGCGACTGTGGACCACTTGTTGTTTACCGAGACCCGGTCGGTGGCGGTATCGAAGGCCTCGGGATGATTTTGACAGACGGGGATGAAGTCGCGATGCACCCACCCCACCTGTCGATCAGACGCCACAAAAGGCACAAAGGATTCGGGGGACCAAGTGTTGCAGCGTTTCAGATGTCGCAGCAAGGCCACCCGGGCACCCTCAGGCGGTCAACGCCAGAGGGCGCTTGTCGGCGGTCAATACCACTTCGACTCCGACAACCTGGCGTAGGGCGGCAGCTAATTTGGCCTGTTCCGCCGCCCCCACGTTGCGGATCTGCACGTCGATCTGCAAATCGTCGCTGTGGGCCGTGCGCAGGGTGCTATACCAAGTGGTCGGCACCATTCCGCGCTTGGCGAAGACTTCCATTACCCGGGACATCACACCCGCTTCGGCGGAGGCATGCACGGAAAAACAGGCCGTGGGGACATCATCGACGGCGGAAGGGCGAAAAGGGGACATGGACATGAACTTAAAGACTCCAGCAGGTTTGAACAAGACGAGCAGGCTTCCCGATCCTTATACAAGGACCGGGCCGGTAATTCGCCGCGCGGCGCTCAAACCTGGGTCAATTCCGTATGTCATAACGAAGCGATGCTTACCCCGCGACGGACTCGAAATCAAGAGGCCGCCTTGCTTTTGATTGTCGCCCTGTGTCACCCTGGACACGCTTTTGGAGCCCCTGCCATGAAAATCACCGCCACAAAATCCGCCAAGAACGACTATCTGCTGACGTTCGATGACACCCGTGTCCCATTGAACGACGCGGAGGTGAAACTTTTGCTGGCCCAGCTCAAGAAGCTGGTCGGCGGCACCGAGGCCCCGCCGGAAAAGATGCAGGCACAGCTCCTGGCCCTGATCAAGGCCGCCGATGATCTGGGTTTGCAGGCCCTCCTACAAGGGGCGGAGTCCGACGATGTGCTGATTCTGCTCAAAGTGGGTGAAGCCGACGCGGCCCTGCGCGCCCGCCTGTTCAACAACATGAGCAACCGGGCGCGGCAGGTCTGCGAGGAGGACATGGCTTTCAAGTTCAAGAACGGCGTGCCGCAGGCCCAGCTTTCCACCGCCCTGGCCCGGTTGACCCGATCCATCGCCGTTCTGAAAAAAGAGGGGCGGCTGCAACTCAAGAAGCCTGCGGGATAGTCTAGGCCGCCGCTGTGGTCTTCTGCGCCGCCTTGTTGCGGTTCGACCGATCCCCCTTGCTGCTCTTGACATAAGCCACCTGGCAATGGGGCAGGCAATAGGGCTTGCCAGGCACCGTGGGGTTGCCGCAAAAATGGAAATCGGGCGTGCCCGGCTCGCCGGTCGGCCAGCAGCACATGCCGTGACTCAAACGGTCGAGGGTCACGGTCTCATGGGGCGACGGGGGCGTGACCGCCACTTGCGGCGGGGCCTTGGGGGCGGGTTTGGGCTTGGGCTCCGGCTTCGGTGCGGCGGCCACCGGGGTCTCGGTGACGGGCTTTTCCGCCGGGGCCTTGCGGGCCGAGGTCGCTTCGCGGGGGGGCTTCTTGGCGGCGGCGGCCCGTTGAATGGGCGACTGCCGCTTGGGCAGTCCCAGGCGATGGGCCTTGCCGATCACGGCGTTTTTGGTGAACCCCAAACGACGGCCAATCTCGCCCGTGGCCAAGCCCTCGCTCCATAAATCCGTGAGGAGTTTGATGCGGTCGGGAGTCCAGTCCTGTGTCATGCTGCCTCTGTCGTGCCTGCCCGAAGTGGAAAAAATCAAGTCCTGCCAACCCGTTAGGGCAAATATGGGGCGGCAGCCAATTGTCCGGCGGAGATTACATCATCTGACCGGTCGCGGCAACCCCACCCCCGACAGGGTTTTGAGGTTATGAAAATGTGGCAGCTCCCGAAGGGAAGCTGCCAAACATCGGCCCACATGAGCCGGCGGATTATTTGCGTTCGCTGGCCGGGCAGGTCCGAATGCCGAGAATGCTGTAAGCCGGGCACCAGCCGAGCATGGTGGTCAGCACTGGAACCAGACCGATCAGGCCGACCCAGCGATAGGTGAAGCCTTCCGCCACGGCGGCGAAGGTGAGCAACAGACCGCCAACCAGAATGCGAAGGAAGCCATCGAGAAAACCGACGTTATGGGGCATTTGTATCGTCTCCAAAATCCATGGGATCATTTTAAGCTTGGCCCGTCCTGTCAGGGCCGGGGGGGATTGTCAACGATCCAGGACCGAATGACAATTATTATAATATTCTAAAATACGAGTCGGTTCTGGATTGAAAGCGCGCCGGGAGAGGGAGGCGCCTTCTTCATCACATCGGCGGCGGAATGAGTGCCCGCGCCGTTGCTGGAAAACGGTAAGAAAATCACGGCGGCTGAATGAAACGTTCATGCCCGAGATCCGCAATGAAATACGACGATCAGACAATTATACGTCTTAGCCATTTGACGCCAAGGCGATATCACGGCCTCGGCATTGAAGCGGCAAAAGGTTCATCCGAGTGTAATGGTGGCGCAATAATCAATCATAATAATCCTGAGGCGATATGATGTGCCCCGTATCCGGACACCTGATCTCACCTTAAATTCTTGATGGAGGATGGAATGCCCGATCGTCGTTTCAAAACGAAGGATTATCCGCTCGACCAATTTGATGAAGTCAATTTCCCGCGCCCGGAACAGACCGAATTCGACGCCCTGGCCGAAAAGGCCCTGTCGCGCCGCGGCTTTCTCGCCGGTGTCGCCACCGGCATGACGGCTTTCGTGCTCGGCAGCACGGCACTGACCTCGGTGGTCAGGGCCGCGATGTCCAGCCGCCTGGCCTTCGATGCCGTTGCCGCCAATTCCATGGACACTGTGACTGTGCCAAAAGGCTACAGCTGGCACGTGGTTGGCGCCTGGGGCGACCCCCTGTGGTCGAAGGGCACTGAATTCGATCACGCCACCCGCGGCACCGCCGAAAGCCAGATGATGGCCATGGGTGACAACACCGACGGCATGGCGGTGTTCGCCGCCCCCGATGGCCGCATGGTGATGGCGCAGAACAACGAATACACCAATCTCGAAATCACCTGGGGCAACCGGGAAGGCGGCAAGTTCGCCAACGACGACGACGTCAAGAAGGGCAT
Organism: Magnetospira thiophila; assembly: GCF_054657015.1. Taxonomy (NCBI): domain Bacteria; kingdom Pseudomonadati; phylum Pseudomonadota; class Alphaproteobacteria; order Rhodospirillales; family Thalassospiraceae; genus Magnetospira; species Magnetospira thiophila. The sequence goes on along the minus strand of NZ_BAAHXF010000001.1, from coordinate 618,424 downwards.
GAACGCTCACGGCGTGTCGGTGTTCGAGATTGCGCAAAAGGACGGCAAGTGGTCGATCGTCAAGGACGCCGCCGTCAACCGCCGCATCACCCCGAACACGGAAATGATGCTGACCGGTCCGGCCGCCGGCCATGACCTGCTCAAGACCAAGGCCGATCCGAGCGGTACCAAGTCGCTGGGGACCTGGAACAACTGCGGCAACGGTCGTACCCCCTGGGGCACCTACCTGACCTGCGAAGAGAACTTCAACGGCTATTTCTCGGCCTCTGACAAGGATTTCGTCCTCTCGGCCGAATTGAAGCGTTACGGCGTCAAGCATGACGACTGGGGCTACGGTTGGGCCACGGTCGATGAGCGTTTCGACGTGTCCAAGAATCCCAACGAGCCGAACCGCGCTGGATACATCGTCGAAATTGATCCGCTGGACCCGAAGTCGACGCCGAAGAAGCGCACCGCCATGGGCCGCTTCAAGCACGAGAATGCCGAGATCGTAGTCAACGATGATGGCCATGTGGTCGCCTACATGGGCGACGACGAGCGCGGCGAGTTCCTCTACAAGTTTGTCTCGGCCAACAAGATGGTCACCGTCGGCGACAACGCCGACCTTTTGGAGAACGGCACCCTGTATGTGGCGAAGTTCCACGATGGTGGGCGTGGCGAATGGTTGGAACTCTCCCCGGCGACCACCGGCATGAAGAGTCAGGCCGACATCTGCATCCATACGCGCATCGCGGCCTCGGCTGTGGGTGCCACCACCATGGACCGACCGGAATGGGTATCGTTCAATCCGAAGCGTGGTGAGGTCGCCTGCTGCCTGACCAACAACAAGAACCGGGCCGTGAAGCCGAACGCCGGCGGCGACGAGACCCCGCTCAATGGCCCCAACCCGCGCAAGGGCAACAAGTATGGCCAGATCGTCCGCTGGCGCCCGGACAACAACGATCACACGTCCCGCGACTTCAATTGGGACCTGTTTGTCATGGCCGGAAATCCGACGGTCCACAGCGACGACCGCAAGGGCTCGGTCAACGTCACCGCCGACAACATGTTCAACTCGCCCGACGGTCTGGCCCACGATACCAACGGCCTGATGTGGATCCTGACCGACGGCAACTACTCCAACAAGGACGACTTCGCCGGACAGGGCAACAACCAGATGCTGGTCGGCGATCCCGATACAGGCGAAATCAAGCGCTTCCTGGTCGGCCCGCGGGAATGCGAGGTGACCGGCATTACCTGGACGCCGGACCGTCGGACCCTGTTCGTCGGCATCCAGCACCCGGGCGAGAAGGCAAAGGGCGAGAGCCATTGGCCGGGCGGCGGTGACTCCGTGCCGCGTTCGGCCATTGTCGCCATCAGCCGCGAAGACGGCGCGCAGTTCGTCTAAGCGCTGCGACAAATTAAGGTCAAGCGGGGGCGGTTGTGCCCCCGTTTTTTTGGCCTGGGGAGGGAAGGGGGCAATGGGTTTCGAATGACGAAAAATGAAACGTCAAGACCCCGTTCCCGATCACGGAAACAGGCCCTCATGGCCGACCCGACTCACGTGTCGTGATGGATCAAGGTGCCGACACCGTGTTCGGTGAAGGTTTCCAGCAGCAGGGCGTGGGGGACCCGGCCATCCAGGATGACCGCCGCGCTGACGCCGTTCTTCAGGGCGTCGAGGCAGGTTTCCACCTTGGGGATCATGCCGCCACGGATGGTGCCGTCGGCAATCATATCCCGGGCCTGGGAGACCGAGATATCGGTCAACAGATTGCCGGACTTGTCCAGCACCCCGGCCACGTCGGTCAGCATCAACAGGCGGCGGGCATGCAGCGCCCCGGCAATGGCACCGGCTGCGGTATCGGCGTTGATGTTGAAGGTTTCGCCGTTGGCGCCGTGACCGATGGGGGCGATCACCGGGATAATGTCGGTTTCCTCGAAGAAATCCAGAATATGGGTGGTAATTTCAGAGGGTTCGCCGACGAAACCCATGTCAAGCACGCTCTCGATGTTGGATTCCGGATCGCGCCGGGTGCGTTCCAGCTTGGTCGCCTGAATCAGGTGGCCGTCCTTGCCCGACAGGCCGACGGCAAAACCGCCCGCCTTGTTGATCGCTGAGACAATCTGTTTATTGATCGAGCCGGCGAGCACCATTTCCACCACATCCACCGTGGCCTGATCGGTGACCCGCAGGCCGTCGATGAACTGGCTGGCGATTTTCAGCTTGTCGAGCATCTGGCCGATTTGCGGCCCGCCGCCATGCACCACCACCGGACTGATTCCGACCTGACGCAGCAATACGATGTCACGGGCGAACTGTTCGGCCAGGGTGCCGTCTCCCATGGCATGGCCACCGTATTTGATGACGAAGGAGGCGCCGTTGTATTTGCGCATGAAGGGCAGCGCCTCAGACAGGGTGGCCGCCTGGGCCAGCCATTCCTCGTGGGTCTTTTCCCGTGCTTGTTCGGTCATCGCTTCGGTTCCTTGTAATCAGCCCTTTGGCGCGGGTGCGGCCAGCATGGCCAGCGCCGCCCGCATCTCTTCGATGCCGCCGCCCTTGCGCGACGATGTGGCGAGAATATGCGGATAAGAGGCCACATGGCGAGTGAGATCTTGTTGGGTACGGGCGAGCAACTCCTGGCGCTCGTCTTGGCGAATCTTGTCCTGCTTGGTCAGCACCACCTGAAACGGGACGGCGGACTTGTCGAGCAGCGTCATCACCTCGTGGTCATTGTCCTTGATGCCGTGGCGGCTGTCGATCAGGAGCAGGACACGGCGCAGGTTGGGGCGGCCGCGCAGGTAATCGAGAATCAGCCAGGTCCAGTTGGTGACCTTGGCCTTGGGCGCGCTGGCGTAGCCATAGCCGGGCAGATCGACCACCATCAGGCGCTCATCGAGGCTGAAGAAATTCAGTTCCTGGGTGCGCCCGGGGGTGTTGGAGGTGCGGGCCAGTTCCTTGCGCCGGGTCAGGGCATTGATCAGGCTGGATTTTCCCACATTGGAACGACCGGCGAAGGCGACTTCCGGCAGGTCCTGGGGCGGCAGGCCGTCCAGACCCACCACGCCGGTCACGAAGCGGCATTCCCGGGCGAACAACAACCGCCCGGCCTCCAATTCCTCGGGGCTGAAGGGCGGCGCGCTCAGGGTGCGACGCCCATGCGCTTCATGATCACCCATTGCTGAGTAATGGACAGAATGTTGTTCCACACCCAGTAGATCACCAGACCGGCCGGGAAGCTGGCCAGCATGATGGTGAAGACGAACGGCAGGAACATGAAGATCTTGGCCTGCACCGGATCGGTCGGAGCCGGATTGAGCTTCTGTTGCAGATACATGGTCAGACCCATGAGCAACGGCCAGACGCCGATGGTCAGCATGGACGGCGGGTCCCAGGGGATCAGCCCGAAGAGGTTGAACAGGGAGGTCGGGTCCTGCGCCGACAGATCCTGAATCCAGCCAAAGAACGGGGCCTGACGCATTTCAATGGTCACGAACAGCACCTTGTAGAGGGAAAAGAACACCGGAATCTGCACCAGCATGGGTAGGCACCCGGCGGCCGGATTGGCCTTTTCCCGTTTGTACAGGGCCATCATTTCCTGATTCAGGCGGCCCTTGTCGTCGGCGAAACGCTCTTGCAGCTTTTTCAGTTCCGGCTGCAACTTCTTCATCTTGCTCATGGCCCGATAGGAAACGTTGGCCAGCGGGAAAAAGGCCCCCTTGATGGCCACTGTCAGCAGCAAAATGGCAATGCCGAGATTACCGACGAATTTGTTGAGGAACAGCAGGGCCAGGAAGATCGGTTTGGTCAGGAAGTAGAACCAGCCGAAGTCAATGGCCAGATCGAAATTGACGATGCCCAAATCCTTGGCGTAGCCGTCGAGTAGGTCCACTTCCTTGGCTCCGGCGAACAGGTGGCTGGTGGAGATGCCCTCGGCTCCCGGCGGAACGGTGAGCAACGCCCCGGTGAAATCGGCCTGATAGCGGTCGCCGGTATTGGCTTTTTGATAATGGAAACGCCCGTTGATCGGCTGTGTCTGATCGGGGATGACTGCGGCCAGCCAATATTTATCGGTGAATCCCAGCCAACCCCCGGCGGTGGTGGTCCAGGATTTGTTGGGCTCTTCTTGCATGGTGCTGTATTTGGCCTCTTCCAAGGTGCCCTCGAAAACACCCAAGAGGCCTTCGTGCAGGATGTAGAAGTTGGTGGTCTTTGGCGTCTCGTGGCGCGACACCAGGCCATAGGGGGCCAGGGTCACCGGCTTGTCGGTGTTGTTGATCACCGACTGGGCCACGTGGAACATATAATTCTGATCAAGGCTGATCACGCGCTTGAAGATCACCCCTTCGCCGTTGTCCCAACTCAGAGTGACCGGCTGGGCCGGGGTCAGCACCTCGCGGTCGGCGGTCCAGACATCCTCGGCGGTCGGCAAACGAGGGCTGCCCCCGGGCGCCGGAATCCAGCCAAATTCGGCGAAATAGGGATGCGGTGCCCCGGAGGGCGAAAACAACGTGATCTGGTCGCTGTCCTTGTCCAGGGTTTCCCGATAGGTGGTCAGAATCAAGTCGTCGATGCGGCTGCCCTTGAGCGAAATGGAGCCGCGCAGATGTTCCGATTCGATGTGCAGGCGGGGGGCCTTGGCCAGGGTGGCGTGGCGCATCTGCTCCACATCGCCGCCGACCAGCGGGGCGCTGACCGATCCTGGCGGAACGGCGGCACCGGGGGGCGGGGCCATGCTGGTTAAGGCATCGGCCTGCTCGGCGGGCGGCGGAGGCACCTCTGTGGGCGGGAACAGGAACTGCCACCCGAACAGGATGGCAATCGACAGCACGATGGCCAGGAGCATATTGCGTTGTTCGCCCATCTTCTTATCGCCTCGTTTTCCGGTCACCCGCTGAGGAGTCGGAGTTGCAGTGGTGGTCGTCGCCTTCCCCGCTTCCGGGAACGGGATCATATCCCATGCCGCCCCAGGGATGGCAGCGCCCGATACGTTTGGCCGCCAGCCAACCGCCCCGCAAGGCCCCATGCCGGGCCAGGGCCTCCAGGGCATACTGGGAGCAGGTCGGCTGGTACCGGCAGGACGACGGCAGGACGGGGGATAGCAGAAGCTGATAGCCCCGCACAAGGGTGCGTAACACCCAGGCCAGCGGACTCATGGCAATTTCCCCTCATCATCGGAGGCTTCACGGTAGAGTTTCAGCCGTTTCAGGGACGATTCCAGGTCGTTGCGTAATTTTTCAAAAGGACGCTCGGGCGTGGCGGCGCGACCAATCAGAACGTAGTCGTACCCAACCCGGGCATGCAGGGTCAGGATCTGATCCGCCACCGCGCGCAGACGGCGCCGGGCGCGGTTGCGGACCACCGCGTTGCCGACTTTCTTGCTGACGGTAAAACCGACCCGGGCCGTGCAATCGTCCAAAGGAGGCCGTTCCCCGCCGTGATGCTTTCGGACCTGGAGAATCAAGCCGGGGGTCACCGACTTGAGGGCCGACCGGGCGGCCCGCAGGAACTCGACCCGCCTTTTGAGATGGGGCAATCCTGCGCGCATGACCGGTCTCCGAAGGAGAGGGTATTTAAGCGGACAGTTTCTTGCGGCCCTTGCGACGGCGGTTGGTCAGCACCCGGATTCCCCCGACGGAGGACATGCGGCTGCGGAATCCGTGCCGGCGCTTGCGGACCAGGCGGCTGGGCTGAAAAGTGCGTTTCACGGGTCTTCTCCGAATTCTGAAGGCGCGCCGGTGCGCGCAAAATCGAGCCCCGCTGTATAAGGGGTCGTCCGACGCAAGTCAACGCCTTGATCCATATCCCAGCATACCGCGTCACGAAAGCGTGAGGAACCAGCGGAACCTTGTGACTGGTGAGTGGTGGATATCACGGTCATATTGTATCCAACAGCCTGTTCTTGCATTGGGAAGGCCCGCACCATGAACGATCACCCGGTAGAGATCCCCGAACGGGGCCGCCTGAGTATACGCAGGCTGTGGCCTCTGCTGGTGATTCTCCTGGGGTTCGCCGGGTTCTTTCTGTTTGGCCTCAACGATTATCTGACCTGGCAGACCCTGTCGGAGAACCGGATGGCGCTGATGCACTGGAAGGAAGAGAACCTGCTGTTCGCGACCCTGCTGCTGATTGCGATTTATGCGCTGGTGGTGGCGCTGTCGTTGCCGGTGGCCGCCCTGTTCACGCCGGTGGCGGGGTTTTTGTTCGGGGTGGTGGAAGGCGCGGTCTGTTCCATGATCGGCGCGACCATCGGGGCGGTCGCGGTGTTTTTCGCCGCCCGCTATGCGCTGGCCGATTTTTTCCATGCCCGTGCGGGCAAGGCTCTGCATCGCATGGAACAGGGATTCCGCGACCATGCGCTGAGTTACATGCTGGTTTTGCGTCTGGTGCCGCTGTTTCCGTTTTTCCTGGTCAATCTGGTGCCGGGACTGCTGGGGGTGCCGTTTCGGGCCTACCTGATCGGCACCTTCGTCGGGATCATTCCCGGGGCCTTCGTCTATGCCAGCGTCGGCAATGGCCTGGGGGCGATTTTCGATGCCGGAGAGGTGCCCGACATGGGTATTATTTTCAAACCGGAAGTCTTCGCGCCGATTCTCGGGTTGGCGTTATTGGCGCTGATTCCGGTCGCCTATAAAGAAGTCCAACGCCGTCGTGCCGACAAGGAGATCTGATAATGGCCGATCTATCCGCCGAGATCTGCGTCATCGGCGCCGGGGCCGGAGGGCTGTCGGTGGCTGCCGGAGCCTCGCAAATGGGGGCCAGCACCATCCTCATTGAAAAGGGGCTGATGGGCGGCGACTGCCTGAATTTCGGCTGTGTGCCCTCGAAGGCCCTGCTCGCCGCCGGTCATGCCGCAGCGGCGGCGCGCCGGGGGGAGCGATTTGGCGTTACTTGCGGGGTGCCGGAAATCGCCGCGGATAAAGTCTACGCGCATGTGAAAGAGACCATCGCCGCCATTGCCCCCCTGGATTCCCAGGAACGCTTCGAAGGTCTGGGAGTGACGGTGTTGCGCGGCGCGGCGCGTTTCGTCGACGGGACCACCGTGGCGGTCGGCGCGGACCGGGTGACCGCCCGGCGCTTCGTCATCGCCACCGGCTCCAGGGCGCTGATTCCGCCACTGCCCGGTTTGGAGAGCACCGAATACCTGACCAACGAGACAATCTTCGATCTGACCGAAATTCCTAAGCATCTGTTGATCATCGGCGGCGGCCCCATCGGGGTGGAGATGGCCCAGGCCCACCGGCAGTTGGGGGCCGAGGTGACGCTGATCGAGGCGGCTTCCCTGTTGCCGCGCGACGATCCGGAAATGGTCGATGTGCTGCGCCAGCGATTGCGCCGCGAGGGGGTGACCTTGCTCGAAGGCGCGGCGGTGACCGGCATTGCGCCGGGGCCGGTGGTGACGGTGGACGGAATCGGCGAGATTGCCGGGTCGCATCTGCTGCTGGCCGTGGGGCGGCGCCCCAATGTGGAAGGGCTGGATCTGGAAAAGGCGGGCATCGCGGCGGACCGCAAGGGCATCACCGTCGATGGCAAACTGCGCACCAGCAACAAGAAAGTCTATGCCATCGGCGATGTGACCGGCGGCTTGCAGTTCACCCATGTGGCCGGGTATCACGCCGGGGTGGTGATCAAGAATATTTTGTTCCGTCTGCCCGCCAAGTCCGACATGCGGGCGGTGCCCTGGGTCACCTATTGCGCCCCCGAACTGGCCGGGGTCGGCCTGAGTGAAACCCAGGCGCAGGCCAAATACGGCCCCAAGCTGCGGGTGCTGCGCTGGTCCCTGGGCGACAACGACCGGGCGCGGGCGGAAGCCTCGACCGATGGCCAGATCAAGGTGCTGGTCACCGACAAGGGCCGCATTCTCGGGGCGACCATTGTCGGGGCCGGAGCCGGGGAGTTGATCCAGGTCTGGGCCTTGGCCATAGCCCAAAAGCTGAAGATCGGCGCGATGGCCCAGATGGTCGTTCCCTATCCGACCCTCGGGGAGATCAGCAAACGGGCGGCGGGGACTTTTTATACCCCCTCCCTGTTTTCCCCGCGAACCCGCAAGATCGTCCGTTTTCTGTCCCGCTTCGGCTGAGCTTGCCTCGGTCGGGCGGTGGTCGCATGATCCCTGCCATGAACGATTCGTCCGCCTCCGCTCCGTCCCTGCTCACCGGCCTGTCGGCGAAACTGCTGCTGCTGACGGTGATCCTGATTCTGCTCAGCGAGGCGCTGATTTACGTACCGTCCATTTCCCGCTACCGCCGCGCCTGGTTGGAGGAGCATCTGGCCGCCGGGCATCTGGCGTCGCTGGCGCTGGATGCGGCACCGGACCAGATGGTCGATGCGAAACTGCGCGATCAACTGCTGTTTCACGCCGGAGCCCATGCGGTGGCCATTCAGCGTGATGGGGCACGCTTCCTGGCCCTGTCCAGCGACATGCCGCCAATGGTCGACGAGACGGTCGACTTGGATCGGCAGGACTGGCTCTATTGGATCGGCGGCGCATTCGCGACATTGGGGCGCGATGAGGATTATGTCATGCGGGTGGTCGGCAAGTCTCCCAAGGCGATGCAGGTGAGAGTCGAAGTGGTGTTGGATGAAGTCCCGCTTCGGCGCGCCATGGAGGCCTATTCGCGAAGGATTTTGCTGCTGTCGCTGGTCATCTCCGGACTCACGGCGGCGTTTGTCTATTTGGGGCTGCATTGGCTGATGGTGCGTCCCCTGCGGCGCATTACCGACAGCATGGCGGCCTTTCGCGCCGATCCGGAGGGCGAGGCGTACCGCCTGCCCGAGACCCCGCGCCGCGACGAAATCGGTTTCACCCAGCGGACGCTGGCCCATATGCAGGCCGACGTCCGCTCGGCCCTGCGGCAGCGCGCCCGGCTGGCGGCGCTGGGCGGCGCGGTGACCAAGATCAACCACGACCTGCGCAATTCCCTGGCCACGGCGATGCTGGTGTCGGACCGGCTGGCGGCCAGTGCCGATCCGGATGTGCGTGAAATCACGCCGCGGCTGATCCGTTCCATTGATCGGGCGGTGGTCCTGTGCAGCCATACCCTGGACTATGCGGGAGAACGGCAGGTGCCGCTGTATCGCGAACGCTTCTATCTGGCGGACCTGCTACAGGACGTGCGGGCGGGACTGGTCATCGACGGCGATTCCGCAGCCGAGGTCCATTTGGAGGTGCCGCCGATGCTCGAAGTGGTGGCCGACGAAGGCCAGATGCACCGGGCCTTGAGCAACCTGGGCCGCAATGCGGTCGAGGCGGGGGCGGCGCAAATCCGCATTGAGGCCGAGCAGATGGATTCGGCGGGCACCGTGCGTATTCGGGTCTTCGACGACGGTCCGGGCTTGCCCCCCAAGGCACGCGACAACCTGTTTCAGCCGTTTGCCGGATCGGCGCGCCCGGACGGCACGGGGCTGGGGCTGGTCATTGCCCGGGATGTGCTGCGGGCGCATGGGGGCGATCTGCACCTGGAACGGAGCGGCGACGATGGCACCTGCTTCGAGATGTTCTTGCCGTCTGGTGAGGAAGACACATGATGGAAAACGTGACCCTGTTGGGCTTTGCCGCCGCCACCTGCACCACCCTGGCCTTTCTGCCGCAGGTCCTCAAGACCTGGCGCACCCGCTCGACGGAGGATATCTCTCTGACCATGTTCCTGGTGCTGTGCGGCGGCATTGTGCTGTGGCTGATCTACGGGATGTTGACCGAGGACTGGCCCTTGATGGTGGGCAACGGTATCACCCTGCTGCTGGCCGGGACCATCTTGTTCTTCAAGCTCCGCCACGGGTGATCAGGGATCGTCCTGTGCCGTAGATTCCAGCCAGGCCCAGGCCTCTTCCACCCTGGAAACGTCGAAATAGCGCGTTTCAACGGGGGCGATCTCCGCCATGACCCGGGCCAGCAGGCTTTCCCAGCCGGCTTCTCCGACAATCGCCATCCGCTCCAGGTCGTTCCAGTGACGCAGCCCGAACATGAGGTCGTCCCAGGCCGCATGGGGATCGACCCACTCGAAACCGCCCAAATGGAACAGCACGCGCAAGCGCCCATGTTGGGCAATCAGGGACTCCAGTCTGGGGAGCAGAAAGACGTAATCTTCGTGGCACAAGCGGCCCAGGGCCTGCACGCCGACGATGCGTCCTTTGCTGCGCGGAAGGATATGAAACATGGCCCGGCTCCTTCTTCAGAGACACCCGGCCCGCCCTGCCCGACATCATATTATAACAAGATTGGCGCGGTCATGCCATACCTGCGTCAGGGGAGGTCCCCATAAACAACTGTAATTGAAGTGTAATATAAGGGACTCTGGTAACCACAGAGCAAATGATGTGGGAAATTTTTAAAATCAACTTTTCGAATAGTAATACTTTTAGTGGGGCTTTTGGTGTTTTTTGTCCCCGATCAAGGCGTTCCGGGGATTGAGGGGCCAAATCCGGTTTGACTTTTGATCTGTCCCCTTTATAAGATCACATTCTATATCGAGAGATTTCCGTGGTCGGTGATCACGGGATAGGGGCGCTCCGGCTTCATCTGCAAAGCGCGATGTCCTTTCCCGCCTTCGGGGGGTTGAGGACGGGCATCGTCAGAGGAAGAGGGGCGTTTTTGTAAACAGAGGGGAACAGGAGTTCGGGATGAACCTAGCGACAGCAGCAGAGCCGGTCGCCTACAACGAGGACGTGGTCCGCAAGTTCGTTGTAGCGGCCACGTTCTGGGGTGTCATCGGCTTTCTCGCCGGTGTCTACATCGCGGCGGAGCTCGCCTTTCCGGTATTGAACCTTGGCTTGGAGTGGACGACCTTCGGTCGCCTGCGCCCGGTTCACACATCGGCGGTGATTTTTGCTTTCGGCGGCAACATTATGCTCGGCACTTCGTTTTATGTGGTGCAACGGACATGCCGTCAGGTGTTGTTCGGCGGCAAGGGGCTGGCCAATTTTATTTTCTGGGGCTATCAGCTGGTGATCGTGCTGGCCGCCGCCGGATATGTTCTGGGCATCACCCAGGGCAAGGAATACGCGGAACCGGAATGGTATGTGGATCTGCTGTTGACGGTGGTCTGGGTGGCCTATCTGGTGGCCTTCGCAGGAACCCTGTTCACCCGGCGTGAATCCCACATTTATGTGGCCAACTGGTTCTATCTGGCGTTCATTTTGACTGTGGCGGTTCTGCACCTGGGCAACAACGTGACCGTTCCGGTGGCGCTGTTCGGTGGCGAGTTCACCCGCTCCTACATCGCCTGGGCCGGTGTCCGTGACGCCATGACCCAGTGGTGGTATGGTCATAACGCCGTCGGGTTCTTCCTGACTGCGGGCTTCCTGGGGCTGATGTACTACTTCGTGCCCAAGCAGGCCAATCGTCCGGTCTATTCCTACCGTCTGTCGATCGTGCACTTCTGGGCGCTGATCTTCCTTTACATCTGGGCCGGTCCGCACCACCTGCACTATACGGCGCTGCCCGATTGGACGCAGACCCTGGGCATGACCTTCTCGATCATGTTGTGGATGCCCTCCTGGGGCGGCATGATCAACGGCATCATGACCCTGTCGGGGGCCTGGGAGAAGTTGCGGACCGATCCGGTGTTGCGCTTCCTGGTGACCTCCATCGCCTTCTACGGCATGTCGACCTTCGAAGGTCCGGCCATGTCGATCAAGGCGGTGAACTCGCTGTCCCACTACACCGACTGGACCATTGGTCACGTGCATTCCGGTGCGCTGGGCTGGGTCGCCTTCGTCAGCTTCGGGGCCTTGTACTACCTGTATCCGAAGCTGTGGCATCGGGAGCGTCTGTACAGCCTGCGGCTGGTGTCCTATCACTTCTGGATCGCCACCATTGGCATCGTGCTGTACATCACCTCCATGTGGATCTCGGGCATCATGCAGGGCCTGATGTGGCGGGCTTATGACGAGCTGGGCTTCCTCCAGTACTCGTTCATCGAGACCGTCGAAGCCATGCATCCCTACTACGTGATCCGAATGCTCGGCGGGGTGCTGTTCCTGCTCGGGTCCTTGATCATGGTGTATAACTTCATCAAGACCGCCCGTGGCGAAATCCGGCGCGAGGAGGCCTTCGTTGAAGCTCCCCACACCGCGTCCGCCGGCGCAGCCGAGTAAGGGGAGGATGACATGAAACACGAAATATTCGAGAAGAACGTCATCCTGCTGGTGGTTGCCATTCTGGTGACTGTTTCCGTGGGTGGCCTGGTGCAGATCGTTCCGCTCTACACCATGGACTCGACCATCGAGAAGGTGGAGGGGATGCGTCCCTATTCGCCCCTCGAACTGAAGGGACGGGATATCTACATCCGTGAGGGCTGCTATCTGTGCCACTCGCAGATGATCCGTCCGTTCCGCGATGAAGCCGAACGTTACGGCCATTACAGCCTGGCGGCGGAAAGCATGTACGACCATCCGTTCCAGTGGGGCTCCAAGCGTACGGGCCCGGATCTGGCGCGCGTGGGCGGCAAGTATTCCAACGCCTGGCACACCGCCCACCTGATCGACCCGCGGGCTGTTGTCCCCGAATCGGTCATGCCTCCCTATGGCTTCATGGCCGAGAAGGAAATTTCCTTCCCGACCGTGCAGGCCCATATGAAGGCGCTTCAGGCTGTCGGTGTTCCGTATACCCAAGACCAGATCGACAACGCCACCTTGGACTTCCAAAGCCAAGCCAACGGGGAAGGCGACAACGCCGACACCGATGGCCTGATGGCGCGGTATCCGAAGGCGAAAATCGGTGACTTCGACGGTAACCCCGCCAAGGTCACGGAAATGGACGCTCTGGTCGCTTATCTTCAGATGCTTGGCACGCTGGTGGACTTCACCGCCTACAAGCCTGAGATGGGTTACCGGTAAGGCGAACCGACAGGATAATCAGGCAACCAGGAGGCGCGAGCGATGGATACGTTACAAGAGCTTTATACCCATGCTCGTTCCTTCTGGGTGGTCTGGTTGATGATTTTGTTCATAGGGATCATCTGGTGGGCTTTTCGCCCCAAGAACAAGGGCCTGGAAGACCATGGCTCGATCCCGTTGAACGATGACTGATTTTAGGAGGGGAATGTCATGGCGCAACCTGAAAGAGACGCCCTGACCGGCACCGAGACCACAGGACATGTGTGGGACGGAATCCGGGAATTGAATACGCCGCTTCCCAGCTGGTGGGTTTATGTTTGGCTGACCACGATCGTCTGGGCGATCGGCTACTATGTTGTCTATCCGTCCTGGCCGACGCTGGACGATTATGCCAAGGGCATGTGGAACTATTCGTCCCGCGCCCAGTTGGACAAGCAGATGATGGCCGTCAAGGACGCCCAGTCCGTCTGGACCGACAAGTTCGAGTCGGTTTCGGTCTCTGAGATCTATGCGGACGACGAACTGCGGCGCTATGCCATGGCCGGTGGGACGTTCCTGTTCAATGAAAACTGTGCCCCCTGTCATGGGGCCAATGGACAGGGCAACCAGGACTTCCCGGTGTTGGCCGACGACGATTGGCTGTGGGGCGGAAGCCTCGAAGCCATTGAAACCACCATCCGCTACGGCATCCGGTCCGGCCATGACGAGGCCCGGACCAACATTATGCCGGCTTTCGGAGCAGACGAAATGCTGACTGCCGAACAGATGGATCAGGTGGCCGACTATGTGGTCAGCCTGTCCTCCGGGATGGGAGCCGAAGGCGCGGGCAAGGACATCTTTGTCGAGCAATGCGCGGCCTGTCACGGTGAAGACGGCAAGGGCCTGACCGATCTGGGCGGCCCCAACCTGACCGATGGCATCTGGCTGTTCAAGGCTGGCAAGGAAGGTATCCTGGCGCAGCTCAACAAGCCGAAACACGGTGTCATGCCGGCCTGGGAAGGCCGCCTGAGCAACGTGGCCATCAAGCAATTGGCGGTTTATGTGTCCACCCTGGCGGGTGGTCAGTAACGACCCAAAAGACCGACGGCGGGACTGAAAAAAAGTCCCGCCGTTTTTTCTCTTTAGATCCACATCAGACTTGTTATATTATATCTTTGTAATATAATCGCTGACACACGACGATGGGGCGACACGAGGAGGGGACTGGCGGCGAGGTGCCGTGGGTCCATGGTTCTCGCGGTGCCCCTTGTCGCATGTTATCACAATGGGCCGCCGCCGACTCGGGGGCTCGACGGGCAAGACAGATGGTGACAGATCATGGCTAATAAATCGCAACCTGCAACCACGTCCGCCAAGGACGCCCCCTTGTTCGCCGCCGTTCAGGCGATCTATCCGCGTGACGTCAAGGGGACGTTCCGAACCGTCAAATGGGTGGCTCTCGTCGTCTTACTCGGCATTTATTACGTAATTCCGTGGTTGCGCTGGGAGCGGGGTCCCGGAGTCACCGATCAGCTGTTGCTGCTCGATATGGCAGGCCGCCGGGGGTATATCGGCCCCATCGAGATCTGGCCGCAGGAAGTCTATTACCTCACCGGCGTTTTGATTCTCGCCGCCATCGGTCTGTTTTTCTCCTCGGCGCTGTTGGGCCGCGTGTGGTGCGGGTTCGCCTGTTTTCAGACCGTCTGGACCGATTTGTTCATGCTGGTGGAGCGTTGGATCGAGGGGGATCGCAACAAGCGCATTGCCGCCGACCGCAAGCCGCTCAGTCTGGGCAAAATCGCCAAGAAAACCGCCAAACATACCGTGTGGATGCTGATCGCCCTGGTCACTGCCGGATACTTCGTTTTTTATTTTGTCGATGCGCCTCAGGCGTTGCGGGAAATGCTCGACGGCTCGGCCGGGAATTGGACCTATTCGGTGGTCGGCACGTTGACCTTCACCACCTACATGGCCGCCGGATGGGCACGTGAGCAGATCTGCATCTACATGTGCCCTTATCCGCGCTTCCAGGCCGCCATGTTCGATGAGGATACCCTTCTCGTCACCTATGAGGAATGGCGCGGTGAGCCACGGGCCAAGTTCAATCCCAAGCAAGGCTTCGAAGGGCGCGGCCATTGCGTCGATTGCGACATGTGCGTGCAGGTCTGTCCGACCGGGGTGGATATTCGCAAGGGCAATCAGTTGGCCTGCATTGGCTGTGCCTTGTGCGTCGATGCCTGCAACACGGTGATGGACCGCTTTAAGCTGCCGCATGGGCTGATTACCTACGATTCGGAGCGCAATCAGGTGCTGCGGGCCCAGGGCAAACCGACCAGCAAGCGCTGGATTCGTCCGCGCACGGTGGGCTACACGGTGTTGCTGCTGGCGGTTATGGCGGTGATGGTCGGCATGTTTGCCACCCGCTCGACCATTGAAATCAATATTCTGCGTGACCGGGCGCCGCTGTTCGTGCGCCTGTCCAACGGCGATTTCCGCAACGGCTATACCTACAAGATCCTCAATATGGTCTCGCAGTCCAAAACCTATGTATTGACCCTGCGCGGGATCGAGGGGGCCAAGCTCTCGGTGATCGGCTATCAACCGGAACCGGCAGAGAGCGCGGAATTGCCGGTGAAAGCCGATACGGTGGGCAGTTTCAAGGTGTTCGTCACGGCGGGCCGGGCCGGACTCGATGGTGAATCCACCGACCTCGACTTCGTGTTGACCGACAAGGAGACCGGACTTTCGGTATCCAACAGCAGCGTTTTCCGCGCCCCCAGGAGGTGACCCCCGTGATGACCCGGCAACGCCCTGACGGATGGTGGTATCCGTGGATTTTCGTCTTCGGCATGTTGATCGTGGTGGTGGTCAACGGGACGTTGATCTATCTGGCGACGACCACTTTCGGCGGCCTGGAGACCGAGGGGCATTACGAAAAAGGCATCGCCTACAACAAGACCCTCGCCCTGGCCAAGGAACAAGAGGCCATGGGTTGGACGGCGGAGATCGGCTTCACCCAAACCGGCGGCGGCAGCGAGACGGCCAATGGAACGGTGTTGGTCAGGGTCATGGATCGCGACGGCAACGAGATGCCGGGTTTGCGCATCGTGGCCTATTTCATCCGCCCGACCCAGGATGGTTTCGATCAGCATGTGGATCTGCTGCCGTTCAGCGGCGGCTCCTACGCCGCCCCGGTGTCGCTCCCCCTCAAGGGACAGTGGGACGTCCATATCGTTGCCGAGGGCGGTGCCGTGCCGTTCCAAAAGGTCCAGCGGATCATGGCCAAATAGGCTTTTGGTGACGCGGTTTCCTCTCTCAGAGTATTCTTCCGTCCATGGCTGAATGTCTCCATTGCGGTAGTCCGGTGCCGGCTGACAGTTCGGGTGGCCAGTCCTTTTGTTGTCACGGCTGCGAGGCGGCTTACGGACTGGTTCAGGGGCTCGGGCTGGAGGCCTATTATCAACGCCGCTGCATTGATCCAGAGGCCCGCGTGCTGCGCCCGGACGAGGACGACGCGCGGATTGATTACAGCCGCCATGTGCGGCCGGACGGCGAGGGTCAGTGCCAATTGGCCCTGATGGTCGAGGGGCTGCATTGTGCCGCCTGCGTGTGGTTGATCGAGGCGGTGCTGTCCCACCAGCCAGGGGTGACCCGGGCTCGGGTCAACATGACCACCCATCGGCTGTCCCTGGGATGGCAGGGGACGGCGGAACAGGCGGCGGAGATCCTGGCCCCGGTGCTCACCCTGGGCTATCGGCTGATACCGTTCGACCCGCAACGGCTGGGGATGGAAAGCCAGAAGCGCGAAAAGGAATTGCTGCGGGCCATGGCGGTGGCCGGGTTCGCTGCGGGCAACGTCATGCTGCTGTCCATTTCCGTGTGGGCCGGGAATGTGAGCGGTATGATGCCCTCGACTCGGGCGCTGATGCATTGGCTGTCGGCGCTGGTGGTGCTCCCGGCGCTGGTCTATTGCGGACGCCCGTTTTTTCGTTCCGCCCTCACCATTCTGCGCAGCGGCCATACCAACATGGATGTGCCCATATCCCTGGCGGTGATCCTGACGGCGGGCATGAGCCTGTTCGAAACCATGCGCGGCGGCCCGCATGTCTATTTCGATTCGGCGATCATGTTGCTGTTCTTTCTGCTGGTCGGGCGTTACCTGGACAGTCGGGCCCGGGGCCGCGCCCGCTCCTCCGCCGAAAGGCTGCTCGGGCTGACGGCGACGGCGGTGACGGTAATCGAAGACGATGGCACACGCCGATTCGTGCGACCGGAAGAGGTCGTCGCGGGCATGACCGTGCTGGCGGCGGCGGGAGATCGGATCGCCGTCGATGGCCTGGTTTTGAGCGGTCACAGCGATGTGGACAGCTCCATGATCAGCGGTGAAAGCCTGCCCGAAGCGGTGTCGGAGGGCTCCAAGGTGTTCGCCGGAACCAGCAATCTGTCGGGTCCGCTGACCCTGCGGGTGACGGCCACCGGCGAAGACACCCTGTTGGCCGAAATCGTGCGGCTGATGGAATCGGCGGAGCAGGGGCGGGCCAAATTCGTGGCGGTGGCCGACCGGGTGTCGCGCTGGTATGCGCCGGGGGTGCATAGTCTGGCCCTGCTCACCTTTCTCGGCTGGTGGGGATTGGGCGGGCTGGAATGGCAACCGGCGCTGATGATCGCCGTTTCGGTGCTGATCATCACCTGCCCCTGCGCCCTCGCCCTGGCCGTGCCGGTGGTGCAGGTCATCGCCTCGGGGCGGCTGATGCGGCAGGGCATCCTGCTCAAGGAACCGACCGCCCTGGAGCGTCTGGTGCAGGTGGATCGCATTCTGTTCGACAAGACCGGGACGTTGACCATCGGTCGCCCGGAATTGCGGAATCTGGACGAAATATCCGATGCGGACCGCCGGTTGGCTGCTGCCCTGGCCGCCTCCAGCAAGCATCCGCTGGCCCGCGCCCTGAGCCGCGCCCTGCCCCGGGTGCCGCTGGCCAAGGGGGTGACGGAGGTGGCCGGGCGGGGGCTGGCCTGGGGCGAGATCCGACTGGGGGCCCGGGATTGGTGTGGCGATCCGCTCGCTCCTCCTGGGCAGGGTCCCGAGCTGTGGCTGGAGCAACCCGGTCGGACACCTGTCCGCTTTGCCTTTACCGACCAACTGCGCTCGGATGCCGCTGACGTCCTGGCGCGGCTGGATGTGCCCCGGGAGATTCTATCCGGGGATCGGGAGCCGGTAGTGGCTGCCGTGGCCGAGGCCGTGGGGGTAGAGACCTGGCGCGCCGGATGTTCGCCGACCGACAAGACCGACCGCTTGCGGACGCTGATCGCCGAGGGGCATTTTCCGATGATGGTCGGGGACGGACTGAACGATGCTCCGGCCCTGGCAGCGGCCCATGTTTCGGTGTCACCTTCGACGGCGGTGGATGTCAGCCAGACTGCCGCCGACGTGATTTTTCAGGGAGATCGGCTGGCCCCGCTGTTGGAGGTTTTGCAGGTGGCGCGACAGGCGGACCGGCTGGTCAAACAGAATTTCCTGCTGGCCTTCCTCTATAATGCCTGTACCATTCCCCTGGCCGTGGCGGGGCATGTGACGCCGTTGATTGCCGCCGTGGCCATGTCCTCCTCCTCCCTGGTGGTCATCGCCAACGCCCTGCGGCTGGGCCGCAAACGGAGAACATAAGGTCCAATGGATATTATCATTTATCTCATTCCCATCGCCCTCGGACTGGGCCTTCTGGGACTGGCAGCCTTCCTTTGGGCCATGAAAAGTGGCCAGTTCGAAGACCTGGACGGAGCCTCTAACCGCATCCTGTTCGATGATGAAGACATGATCCGACCGCCTCGTGATAAAAAGTGAATTGACCTTTTTTGGTGCGCTGCCTATATGTTTGTTCGCAGGTGCAAAAATAGTGTGTTACACTATTAATCAGGAAAATGGCCCCGTAGGACAGCGAGACCCCAAATGAGTGCACAAAAGAAATCCCGCCGCATGACCGCTCCGCAGATTCAGGCCCGCAAAGGCGGCCAACCGATCGTCTGTCTGACGGCCTACAGCACGCCCATGGCCCGCATTTTGGACGAATCGGTGGATTTGTTGTTGGTCGGCGATTCCCTGGGCATGGTGATTTATGGCTTGGACAGCACCTTGGGGGTCACCCTGGACATGATGATCGCGCACGGCGCGGCAGTGCGCCGGGGCGTTGAAAAGGCCTGTGTCATCGTCGATATGCCGTTTGGTTCCTATCAGGCGTCGCCGGAGCAGGCCTTTCGGGCGGCGGCGCGGGTGATGGCCGAGACCGGGGCCGACGGGGTGAAGCTGGAAGGCGGGACGGAAATGGCCGAAACGGTGGCCTTTCTCAGCCGCCGGGGCATTCCGGTGATGGGTCATGTGGGGCTGATGCCGCAATCGGTCAACGTGGCTGGCGGATTCCGTTCCCATGGTCGGGACTACAAGGAGGGCGAACGCATTCGTCAGGATGCGCTGGCCATCGCCGAGGCCGGGGCGTTCTCCCTGGTCATTGAGGGCACGGTGGAGCCGCTGGCGCGGGAAATCACCGAGATGCTGACCATTCCGACCATCGGAATCGGGGCGTCTCCGGCCTGTGACGGGCAGATTCTGGTGGTCGACGACATGCTCGGCCTGTTCACCGAATTCCAGCCCAAATTCGTCAAGCGCTATGCCAATCTGGCCGAGGACATCCACAAGGCCGTTGAATCCTATGCCGAGGAGGTGCGCGGTCGCCAATTCCCCGCAGCCGAACATTGCTTCGGTGCCGTGCGCCCTGTGCGCGTGGTCGGCGAGTGAGTTGACGTTCCATGCAGCCGGAAATCCTGCGCTCCATCGCCGAGCTTCGTGACCGTCTTGCCGAGTGGCGCTCGGCTGGGAAAACCGTGGGTTTCGTGCCCACCATGGGGGCCCTGCACGAGGGTCACTTGAGTCTGGCCCGGGCAGCGGCCGAACGGACCGATCAGGTGGTCGCCTCGGTGTTCGTCAATCCGACCCAGTTCGGCCCCAAGGAGGACCTGCACCGCTATCCGCGCGACGAGGCCGGAGACCGGAAAAAGCTGGGATCAGCCGGGGTGGCCTTGATGTATGTGCCGCGAATGCAGGAAATGTACCCGGTCGGTGAGTTGACCCGGGTCAACGTGCCGGAACTGGGCGACACTCTGGAAGGCGCCTTCCGTCCGGGATTTTTCGTCGGCGTGGCGACGGTGGTGGCCAAGCTGCTGATTCAGGTGCAGCCCGACCTGGCCCTGTTCGGCGAAAAGGACTATCAGCAATTGCTGGTCATCCGGCGCATGGCGCGGGATTTGACCCTGCCGACCCGAGTCGAGGGTCTGCCGACCGTCCGTGAATCCGACGGACTGGCCATGTCGTCGCGCAACACCTATCTGAGCGAGGAGGAACGTATCCAGGCGACGGCCCTGTATCAGGTCCTCCTGGAGACCGCCCGGCGTTTCCGGAGCGGCGAAACCGCCGAGGCGCTGTCCAAATGGGCCATCGGCAGCCTGCTTGATGCCGGATTCCGCAGCATTGATTATGTGGCGATCCGCGATGCCGGGGACCTGAGTCCAGTCGAAGCATTCAGCGATGGCCGAGAATGCCGTATTCTCGCCGCCGCCCATCTGGGACGGGCGCGCCTGATCGACAATATTGCCGTTTAAGGCTGATAGCTGATCCGGTAGATGGCCCCGGCGGAATCGTCGGAAACCAGCAAAGAGCCGTCCCACAGGACCGCCACATCCACCGGGCGACCGATCACATCGCCGTCCTTCAGCCAGCCGTCGGCGAAAATCTCCTTGCCGAGGGGCTGGCCCTGCTCGTCGAAACGAATGCGCATGACCCGGTACCCGTCCAGCTCGGCCCGGTTCCAGGACCCGTGCTGGGCAACAAAGGCGTCATTGCGGTACGCGGCGGGAAATTGGTCGCCGGTATAAAATTGGATGCCCAAAGGGGCCACATGGGCATTGAATTCGATCACCGGGAACCGCGCCTCGGCGGGCGGCTCCTGGCGTTTGAAGTCATCGGTTCGGGCGCTGCCGCCGCCAAAGTAGGGAAAGCCGAAATTCTGTCCCGGTTGGGTGGCCTGATTGAGTTCGTCGTGGGGCAGCTCGTCGCCCATCCAATCGGCCCCGTTGTCGGTGAAAAACAGGTCGCCGGTCTTGGGGTGGAAATCCAGCCCGACCGAATTGCGAATCCCGGTCGCATAAAGGGCCGGTGTCCAGCTTTTCGGATCGAAGCGCAGAATACTGCCCTCAAAGCCCTTCAGGGCGCAGACGTTGCAGGCCGCACCCACCGCCACATACAGCCCGCCATCGGGGCCAAACCGAATATAACGCCAGCCGTGCCAGCGCAGATCGGGCAATCCCTCAAACAGCACCTCGGCCTTCAGGGATTGGGTCGGCGACAACGCCCCGATGGGCAGCTTGAGCAGCCGGTGGCGCTCGGCGATATAGAGGTCGGGGGCCCGCCAGGCGATGCCGTTGGGCATATTGAGGTCGGAGGCAATCTGAAAGGCGTCTTCGGCCACCCCGTCCTTGTCGGAGTCGACGACCGCAAAGACCCGGTCGCCGCGCGTGCCGACAAAGACCATGCCCCGTTCCGGGGCCACCGCCAGGGAGCGGGCGCCGGGCACCTTGGCCCACAGGGAGATGGAAAAACCGCTGGGCAGCCGGATGCCGGAAAGATCCGGATCATCCTCGGCATATGCCAGGGTCGAACAAAGCAGCAGCGCGACGCCCACCCGCGTGGCCCGCGCCGCCATCCTCTGAAAGCGAGTCATGAGAACAACCACGAATTAACGCAGATAAAGGTGCACTTCGTTGGAAATGGCCGTCACGCTGGTCCGCGCCGAAACAATGATGCGGTTCGGCGGCAGTCCCATATCCACCAATTCCCGCAACACGCCCTCGGCACTGCGCTTGGCCCGGCTGGTATTGAGTGCCACCCGGGCATTGCCCCCCGCAGCCGGGGCCACGGCGACCAGATCGAACGTGGCATCCGGTCGGGTCTTGAGAATCTGGCTGACCGCACCGTACAGCGCCTGCTGATAGGGCACGTTTTCACGGTCGAAACGGATCAGCACCACCGGACGGCGGCCGGTGGTATCCATGGGCACGGAGCCGACTTGCAGGCCCTGTCCGGCCACTTGATTGCTCAGGCTCTGGCCCATCATCTCGCCGGACTTGACCCCGACGCCCAAGGTGTTGAGATCGGCCCGCGCCCCGCGCACGTAATCGGTGGAACGGCGCATGTCGTCGGACAACTCGCCCAACAGGCGTTCAATCAGCACGGTGGTGCGCTTGGTTTCGTCTTCGAGCACGGCCAGTTGTTCATGGTCTTCGTCCACCGCCCCGGAAAGCCGGAACGAGGAGGTCACGGCCTCGGTCAGATACCCGGCCATGGTGGAATCGGCGGTGACCGATTGGGAGAGCTTGTTCATCTCGGCGATGTTGGCACCCATGCGGTCAAGGTCTTCCAGCGCGCTGTTGTACTGCTGGACCAGAATCGGGTTGCCCGGCGTGGTGCCCACCTGAAGACGGGCATAGATGGCGGCCAGGGTGCCATGGAAGCGCTGTGCGTGCTGCACCGTTCCGGCCCGCACCTGCTGCAATTGCTCGTTATGTTGGGTGATCGAGCCATGCAGGCGACCGAGCTCGTCGCGCATCTCGATGACTTTCTTGCCGACATAAGTGCCGGTCGGCACGCCAGGGGAGATGGCGGTCGGCTGGAAATCTCCCGAACCCAGTTGCGGCATCGGGGCCACCGGGGCCGGGGCCGCGGACTGCAAGTCGGCCGGCGCGTTAGCCTGAGCGGTTTCGGTCGTCGCACTCTCCTCACCTGCCGGGTCCTCTCCAGTCAAGGAGGGCCACAGGGCTTCCTCGGTGAAGGAACAGGCCGGTAGCAAGAGCACGGAGCTCAACAGCAATGTTTTGATGGTTTTTTGCATTGTGCGAGTCTGTCTGATGCCCCCAAGGACTAACACTATGACCGGGGATTGGTGGATGATTGGTTAACGACCGGCGATAACGAGGTGCCTAAGCCCTTCCCCCCGAAGATTTTCTGGATATTAAACAAACCCTGGTGGCGCGACAAGCAACGATTTCATGGGAACGAAAGTTCTTTTTTCCGAAGCGTCCCCCTTGACCCGATGGGGCGCTTTGAGTAAGGTCCCGTCCTCTTTGGCCGGGGACATCCGATCCCCGGCGCGGCGCCCGTAGCTCAACTGGATAGAGCACCTGACTACGGATCAGGAGGTTAGGGGTTCGAACCCTCTCGGGCGCGCCAATTTTTTCAATGCCTTAGCCGGTTCCGGCTAGGGCGGTTTCTTTTCTAATAAGGCTATAATAAGGTCTCTGTGGAGGTATTCCAATTTTTGGCCATCAGGCTGAGCATGGAATTTCGCCGAATGCCGCAGAGCTTATTTGACTTCATCACGGTAATAGCTAGTGGCCTGCGTCAACTCATCTGAAAGGTTTTGCTGATTCCCTCTGTTTCGAAGCCATGGCAACGGAGGGGCTCATGTCGGAGAAGAAGTATATCGTCCGGTTGACGGAAGGGGAACGGGATCATCTTCGGGAACTTTTGCGCAAGGGGACCAGCCCGGCGCGTCGGCTGCTGAAGGCGCGGATCCTGCTAAAGGCCGATCAGGCGGAGGGCGGCGAGGGCTGGAGCGACGCCCGGATCATGGAAGCCCTGGACACCAGCGCCTCCATGGTCTATCGCGCGCGTCAGCAGCTTGTGGAAGAAGGTTTCGAGGCGACGCTGTCCCGTAAGAAGCGGGCGACCCCGCCGGTCCCGCCGGTTTTCGACGGCGAGAAGGAAGCCAGGCTGATCGCCCTTGCCTGTTCGCGGCCGCCGGAAGGCCGTTGCCGTTGGACGCTTCGCCTGCTCGCCGAGCGCCTGGTGATGCTGGAGGTGGTGGACGCCGTCAGCGCCAGCACGGTGTCGCGGACACTGAAAAAAACGAACTTAAGCCTCACCTGAAGGAGCAATGGGTCATCCCGCCCGAGGCCAACGCCGCCTTCGTGGCGGCGATGGAAGACGTGCTGGCCGTCTACACCCGTCCCCACGATCCGGCACGGCCATCCTCGCCACCGAAATCAACGCCTGGATCAGGCAGCGAAACACCCACAACGCTATGGCAGACTGGCAATTCACCATCGACGATGCCCTGCACCGCCGTCAGGCGGCCCTTGCGGGCGTGCTTTTCGAGAACCGACACCAGGCCCTGCTGGAAGGTCACCACCCGGTGCCATTCCGTGCGCTTGATCCACTCGCCGGTGTTCTTGTCCTTGTAGCTGTGGTCGGTGTCGATGGAGTGCGTGGCGACCTGCTGGATGTTCTGCATGGTGCGGATGTCCGGCCCGAACGCCGGGACCGAACAGTGTCCCCGGTGATCACTTGAGCAATGGGCCGTCGTGATCAAGATAGGTCTTGTCGAAACCCGAAAGCTCCACCAGTCCGTCGAGATCGTGAAACTCGACCCGACCCTGCCGGAACGTCAAAAGTCCGTCCTCGCGCAATTCGCGAAGTACGCGATTCAAGTGAATGGCGCTCAACCCCAATGTGTCTGCTATCACATATTGCGACAGTGGGCAGGCATATCCCGCAGGCGTACCCAGACCCACCAGATTCAGCCTCGCGCCCAGTTCCAGCAGGAAATGCACAGTCCGTTCCTTCGCATCCCGCCGTCCGATGCTTACAAGATGCTCGACCACCATGGCCTCATCGCGCGACGCGGCCCAGAGAACAGCGGTGGCAAGCCGTGGTGTCTCGCTGAAGGCCTCCAACAGATCTTGGGATAGCACTTCGGACGCCTCGACCTTGGTGACGGGTTCGATGTTGTGATCCGAGGTGCGTAACAGCACCGAACGCAGGCCCAGAAAATCGCCGGGAACCTGAAAATCGACAATCTGTCGCGTGCCGTCCTCAAGGAGCTTGTACGAACAGACCCAACCCGATGCCAGGATGTAGGCCACATGGTTGGCCTGCCCCTCATACACCATGTCTACTCCGGCGGAAAAGGTCTTTCGCCGGCCATGCAACTTGTGAAGCGCCGATTCCTCTTTCTCGGACAGGGCAACGAATGCTCCGAGTTTACGCGCAAATGGGCTGTGAAGGACATTCAATGCCAGGGCTCCTGTGAAAAATGACGTCCTGGAAAGGACGAAGGCAAAGGCGACCACATGCATGCAAACGACACCGGGGTGTCAATACAATTGGTCGGACTAATCTGCCTCAGCCCACGTTACCACAAATGTGCGAAACTTGTAGCACGCTTTCAATCAAATGGAGTTCAGCACGTAACACTCAATCATGGAAGGCCAACTCATTGTCCCCTATACCCGACGTGCCAGGATCGGCGGCCCTCGCCATCTGCGAATCGCTTCTGCTTGCGCTGAATGATCACAAAGTTCTGCCGGAACATGAAATCGTCGGCATCCTACACGATGCCGCCGCGGCGCACTCGAATGACCCGGGCACGGACGGCCATGCCGAGCTTCACGCTGCCGTCGCCGCCCTGATCCATGGCATTCTTGCGGGCGGAAATTCCGTTCGTCGTCGATAAGGGCGGCGCGATTCTCGCGTCTGTCACCCGGTACTGATCTGTGATCGCGCGCCTGTAGCACCGGGCCGTTAGAATACTGCAAGCCTAGCCTCTGCAATCTTCGGATGTGCAGCGTTGCTTGCCGAGGTATCTCTGCGACAAGACATCCACCGAGTCTCGAAAGGACCAGCCACGAATTGGGATCAGATCGAATACAATTGGGTCGCCATGACACGACGCATGCGGCAGGCTTTGCCTTTGACAATACCCTGCGATGCCGCCCCCGGATCTCTGGCCGACAGCGCGGGGATCTTGGTCAAATATCCGGAAAGGACGCTTGCGGAGGACCCGACACCAATCGCTCGTGATGAGGCATGACCGCAGAGGCAGCCGCACGCTACAAGGTCGAACCCTATGTCGTCGCTGCGGACGTCTATTCCACCGCTCCGCACGAAGGTCGTGGCGGCTGGACCTAGTATACCGGTTCGTCCGGCTGGGGGGTATCCGTCTCGCAATCACCGTCAACAATCCCGGAAGGACCGGGCGGGGAGTCACATCCGCTCTTCTGAACGGCGCACCTCAACCCATCGACAACGGGCAACTTCGGCTGCGGCTGTCCAGGGGTGTGCAAGAGCTTGTGGTCACCTTGACCTGAGCGACGCGCGACGCAGAAGGTCTTTTAAATCGGTGCCAAGATATCGGAAATCCGCAAATACGGCCATCCGTGCCTCGACGGGCTCGCAGCCCTCGGTCCCGCCTGCACCAACACTGCCGTAGGTTAGTGCACCGAAATCGGTCCGCGACCACTATAGGGACCGATATCGTCAACGGATCAACCCGTTGCTAAACAAAAGGATCAAATTATGTGTACGCGTAAAATTCTTTCATCCGTCGCCCTCGTCACTCTGCTTGGCGCCTGCGCCGACATGACATCCGGTTTTGTGGTCGGTGGCGACCAGAATACGGCGAACGCCCTCCGTCCGGTCGCCGATCCATTCCAGCAAGCCCTAGTTGAAGGCTACAAGCAACAAGGCAACGAAGACTATCTGGAGGGCAACTACCGCTCTGCAGACCGGTTCTACCAGAAGGCGTCGGACACGGCGACAGGTAAAACTGTCAAAATGGAAAACCCTGCCTTCTGGACCACATCGACCGGTGACCGCACAAAGGGGCTGAATGGCTCTGACTTGCAGCAGGTAGTTGATATGCGCGCGCGCTTGGTGCCTTGGATTGAGACGACGAAGCTTAGTGATCCGAAAGCGGCGGCGACCCAGCAAGTAAAATTCGATTGCTGGATCGAGGAGATGGCTGAGCAGCAGTATGAACACGCAAAGATGTGCCAGCCGGTCATGAAGGTGGCGGCGCTAGAAACACCGATGCCGCAGTTGGCGTCTACGAGCATGCCGTGTGCACAGAATCCAGAGGGCTACAATCAGTACGGTACCTTGTGTAAAGTCAGTGTCATCAATTTTGGGTTTGACCGCTATGACCTGCTCAAATCCGGGCAGAA
Organism: Magnetospira thiophila; assembly: GCF_054657015.1. NCBI lineage: Bacteria > Pseudomonadati > Pseudomonadota > Alphaproteobacteria > Rhodospirillales > Thalassospiraceae > Magnetospira > Magnetospira thiophila. The sequence continues at coordinate 591,585 of NZ_BAAHXF010000001.1, read as the reverse complement.
CGATGTTGGCGATCAAAGCGTGATGGAACAAAAGGCCGAGTTGGATCAAATCATGCGCCAAGTGGAGTCGATCAAACCAGCGCGAATCGATGTCATGGGGCGTGCTGACTCGTCTGGACCGGATGCCTATAACTACGGCCTCTCAGAATGTCGGGCGCGGTCCGTGGTGGCAGCGTTACGAACCCTTGGGCTCCACGAGAGCATTGAAACCCGGATCGTTCCTATGGGCTCTACCGATTTGATCGTATCGACAGGGAACAATGTTCGCGAGCCACAGAACCGGGTGGTGATGGTAGCTTTCCATACTGATCGTAACGCTCCGACGTCCGCACGTCCCGAAATCGCCCCGATGAAGGATGAGTTCGGTTGCGGCTCACGCCGGCATCCTTACCCCACGTCGCCAATGCCTCTGGCGGTGAACAACTAATCATATCAAGCGCGTCACCAAGAATATCACCGTTTTCCCTGGGGGTGCTGGTTCGCCGGCACCCCTGCGGCACTGCAAGCTGGCTACGAAACGACAGCTTTCCGCCTGCGGTCGTGTCCACGGTCGCGCGTGTCACCGCATGAACTAACGAGGAATCTCTATGAAGTCGCTGGTAGACGAAACAGCTCCAACGGTAAGCCTGGAATTCATCGAGGCTCTCCTGGAAGCGGCACGGCATCCATTGGTCGTTCTGAGTAATGATATGTGTGTTATTAGGGCAAATCAGAAATTCTATCGCTCCTTCCAGGAGACGCCTGAAGGCACCGAAGGACGGCGCCTGTCCGCGTTGGGAAACGGCTTATGGGATTTCCCCGGCTTGCAACAGCTGACCGAGCAGGTGGGTTTACCAAACGATCCGCCACTAACATTGGAGGTGGAGCGCGATATTCCATCTCTTGGTGTTCAGACATTCCTTATCAGTGGTCGCAAATTCCGCGGCTCCGATGCGCCGCACGCGATGACCCTGTTAACCATCGAAAATATCACCGAACGCAGCCGCGTCGAGGACGAGACGCGCGAGGCGACAGAATTCACCAAGGCCATCCTGGAAACCGTACGTGAGCCACTGGTGATTCTCGATGACGAACTGCGAGTGATCCGGGCCAGCCGGAACTTTTATCGCTTTATCCAAATGTCACCGAAGGAAGCCCTGGGATTAGAACTGGGCGCGTTGGGCAACGGTCAATTGAGCGACCCCGAACTAATGAAATCGCTGCTCCGGGTAATTCCCCATCGTGCCACCATCGACGCCCTTGAGGTCCAACATGAATTCCCACCGGGTAAGCTAAAAACCCTGCTGTTCAATGCGCGGCAGGTCCGATTGTCCAGCAAGCAGAGCCCGGCGATCCTGCTTGGGATTGAGGATATCACCGCTAGAAAGACGCTGGACGAAGAAATCCAACGGCTCGCGCTTACCGATCCGCTTACCGGTTTGGCCAATCGCAACCGCTTCGAAACCGCGCTTGACGACGCGATTAAATTCGGTCGCCGCTTCAAGTTCCAGGCCGCTTTGTTGCTCCTGGATCTAGATAAGTTCAAGATGGTCAATGATACCTACGGCCACCCGGTCGGGGACGAACTCTTGTGTGTGGTGGCGTCCCTGCTGTCCGACGGTCTGCGGGCAGTGGATACCGTGGCGCGTCTCGGCGGTGATGAGTTCGGCGTAATCCTGGAAGGAATCAGCCATCGGCGGGATGCGGAACACTTGGCTCAACAATACGTGGAGAAACTGTGTGTCCCGTTTGATATTGACGGCCAAAGCATCAGCATCGGCGTCAGCGTAGGGATCGCGCATTTTCCGGACGATGCCGACGACGCTGCCGAACTGAATCGCCGTGCCGACCTGGCTCTCTATCTGGCCAAGGAAGAAGGGCGCGGCACCTATCGGGCATATACCCCGGCCCTGGAGGATGAAATCCATAAGAACCGGTGACGACCGCCCGGTGAACGAGCCCGTCTATCACATTAACCTGCATTAGTGCGGGCTCCGGGCGGCGGTGCGATCATCTGAGCCGTTCCCCTGCTTTGCAGGGAATGAATGTTTTGGCCCATTGCTCAGAAAGGAAATTCCCATGAATAAGGATCGGTTTGTTGGTTCCGCGAAGGTCGTGGAAGGCAAGGTCAAGGTGGCGGTCGCAAAGGCGATCGGCGATGTGAAACTTGAGTCGGAGGGCGAGGCCGAAAAGGTCGAGGGCGCGATCCAGAACGCCGTTGGCAGCTTGAAGGAAATGACTGGCAACAATTAGGCTACATGGTCCGCGCGCATTAAGAACGCCGGACTAGGCAGCTTCACCAAATTTCAGAAGTCAATGAGGGATGCAATGTTTACTCGGACCTTTTTTATTGTCGTCATAGGGTTGCTCGTCATCAGCACGGCTGGGCTGGGCTATCTATACTATGATGAACAGCAAGACGGCCTCGACATCAAGATCGATAAACACGGCGTTACCATCGACGGAAAGTAAACGAACGGGGGCGGCACAGGCACCCGATGCCGTGCAGCGACACCGTGCCCCAGGACTGAATATCCGAGCCCATCGCCGGACGCATGGTGCTCCGCCAATGGAGTAAAAGTGATGTTAGGTACTATTCTAATCGTTATTCTTGTCGTATTTTTACTTGGCGGATTCAGCGGCAGATTTGGTGGTTATGGCTATGGCTTCGGGCACACAGGTGTCGGCGCATTGGGCTTCGTGCTGATTATCATCGTCGTGTTGATGCTGCTTGGGCGCATCTGACAACGACCCCAGCACACGGCGTCTGTTCCCCGCCCCCGGCACCACGGCGAGGACGATCAGGTCGTTGCCGATCTTCAGCACGGCAGGTTGAGAATGGCTGGCGGTTAGCCCATCCTGGAGCAGTCGCGCCGTTTTGCTGAAACTGGTATGGCAGCCTGTGGCGTGGACCAGCGTGCCGCCCCCCCCTGGCGTATGATCGACCTGAAAAAACGGCCTCGCCGGATTGGCGCGTGGCGGGCAGGAGTCCCTTCAAGAGGAAATAAGCCAACAACGCAAATCGACCAGGATATCAGGGGGGTGCTGATAGTCCTGGTCGACGGCCGAATGCCGGATCAATGGCGTTCGACAAGCTTGCGATGGGTTGTGGTTACATTCTGCGCGGCATCATCTTGATCACCGTGATGTCGACGACCCGATTGCGTTGTTCGTCCTTGTCATCGGAGGTCGAGACAATCTGTCGGGTTTCGCCGGTCCAACGGGTGTCGATATGATCGGCCGGGACCCCGGCAACGATCAGGGCGTCGCGGACCTGATCGGCCCGCTGCTTCGACAAGGCCATGTTGGACGGCGCATCGCCGACCCGGTCGGTCTTGCCGATCACTGTCACCCGGGTCATCTCATTGTTCATCGCGACAAAAGCGACGTTCTTCACCACCATTTGGCCGCGGGCGTCGATGTTGATCTCGCTGGTGTCGAAGAAGATCTGGTACCAGGCTCCGGCCAATTCCGGATCGGCGGAAATCGGTGCCGCGGCGGTCTGGGCAGCAGCCGGTCGGTCATAGGTGCTTTGCGTGGTCCCTTGCTGGGCACAACCCGCGGTGCCGGCCAAAAAGACCGCCGCCGAAAATGCACCCAGCAGTTTCGATGATTTCAACATGCCTAATCTCCATTGTTTGTATCGTTGAATGTTTCGTAAACCGATCACGCCTTAGCGCCAGATGGGATGGCCTAGATTGATTTTGTTTTGGTCGGTCAGGGCACCGGCACCGGCGCCGACGGCGCCACCGATCAGCGCGCCTTCGAGGGGGGCGCCGACCATCAATCCGCCAAGGGCACCCACGCCGGCACCGATGCCGCCGCCGCTGAGCGCGCGGTCGCCGGTCGATGAGCCGCAACCCGAGACGGCGGCAAGGGGCAGGAGAAGGGTTAGGACGAGAATGCTTCGACTCATGGTGAATACTCCTTTAAATGGACGTCAGTCGACCGATGAGCCGACGACAGGCGTGTGTTCCGGCAAGTTTCAGGACATGACTTCAATGCTTTCACACGAGCCACATTGCCGCGCTGCGCTGCGCTCAAGAAGACTGATCAGCGTATGTTACGATTTCCTGTGTCGGCGCATGCTAATGTGAGTTAGCCCATGCGCAAATGTCGTGCCCCGCGACGGATTGGCGAGAGTAAATTTGCGTGCCCCTGATCCTATCGGCTTTCCCCTGCCGGAGGATTTCATGAGCCACCTCGCGCGACGAAAGAAATCAGCGAAACGACATTTCGAGCGCCGATTCCCCTTTCCGACAAATCCTCAGTACTGATCTGAATTAGGACACCATTGCTCGGGAAGGCATACAGTTGGTCAAGCTTGGTGGATATGATCCACCGGTCTCCGTGAAGCCGAGCGCAACCGCGATTTCTTGACGAGAATAAGCAGCGAAGGTGACGGCCGATAGGCAGTGGTTTCAGGTAATTATAAAATACGACTCATCTACCGAATGTAATTCTGTATTTATCCCTATATTTAAGTCATCAAAAAAATAAAGGATAGGCAAAAATGGAATATAAAATAGAGTTATTAATAGCTTGTATTGTTTTCGCTGACTTATGGGCGATCAACAAAATTGTTGATCTTGATCTGTCGGTCGGAGGAAAGCTTGTATGGATCATTCCTATCCTCATCTTCCCCGTTTTCGGACTGATCGGCTGGTTGGCCTTCGGCCCGCGCCGCACACGCCGTCCACGCCGCATCGGGGGCTTTGAATAATCCGATCCCAAGGTTCTTAAACGCGCAAGAACCGGCCTCTCCCCCTTCATTTGCCCCATTTGCAGGAGATATCCATGCCGCTGGTTCTTTGAACAAATGCAGAAAAAATCCCGCGGATCACAACCGCCCTATCAGGAGAAATTAAATCATGACCAACATCCGTTTTTTCCATGCCCTCGCCCTCGCTTCCGTGGTTACGCTCACCGGGCTGAGCACTGGAGCCATGGCCGCACCTGAGTCCGCGCCGCCGCCCAGCGAGAGCGTCGGGGAATATATCGACGACGTGGTAGTCAGCAACAAGGTGCGCGGCGCCATTGTCGCCGACAAGGATCTGAGCATTTTCAAGATCGACGTCAAAACCTACAAGGGCATCGTGCAGTTGAGCGGCTTCGTCGATACGGCGGAGGTAAGAGACCACGCCGCCGCCGTCGCCGCCACCGTGGACGGCGTTGACCAAGTGCGCAACGACCTGGTCGTCAAATAGCGGGACCCATCGGACCCGGCCGACCCGCAAGGAAGGCCGGGAATTCGAATAACTGGGCCTTACAATATTTAAAAATCGACAATTCTGACTTCACATAATGTAATTGCTCACGAGGTTGGCCTTTGAGGCGTCAAGCTGGAGAGAATTTGCCGGTGACGGAGCGGAATACGTTGGAGACCTTGCGGTAGACAACGCAGGGTCGCAGCGCCTGTTCGGAGCCGTTGTTGGTGACCAAAACGGCACTGCACGCCAAAAAATGGCCCATGGCTCGACATGGGCGAAAGCGCACTTTCCGTGCCGTTATCGCAGAGCCTCAGCCATCAGTCCACGCAACGCAGGTCCACGCCATCGCGCTTACGTTATGAGCTGACCTCGGTTATTTGACGATCAGATCGTTACGCACCTGTTTGACCCCGGTCACGCCCGCTGCGACGGTGCTGGCGTGACTCCTGGCCCTCTCCGTGTCGACGAAGCCGCTCAACTGCACGATGCCCTTGTAGGTTTCGACGTCGATCTTGAAGATGCTAAGATTTTTGTCGCCGACAATAGCGCTGCGCACCTTGGTGCTGACGACCGAATCGTCGAGGTATTCGCCGGAGCTCTCGCTGGTCTCCGTGGAGGTGCATGCGCCGACGCTCAGACTAACGAACGCCAGCATGGAAGCAACGGCAACAGTACGTATTAAACGGATGTTGTTCATGACAAATAACTCCAAAATTGTCCCCGTGATATACGGAACGGTCCTGTCAGTCATTCCGCCGCCGGTTCTGGCATCGACTTTTATCGGATACCGGTAGCAGGTACGGTTCAATATTTATTCAAGCTGTCGTCCATTTCATCATCGAGTTTTTCGACGGCAGTTTGAACATCATCTTCGATTGCCTCGACGATTTCTTCTGCCTCAAGTTCAGTGTCGCCGACCATACGGCCAGATTTTTGCTTGATGTGTTGGGCAAACGTTTTCACCGAACCATTGATGATATTCTTATTCATGACGGAAATTCCTTTGTCGTATAAAGAGACCTTCAGTTTCCTACGCGGAAATTTTGCAATGTATCGAGCAAACCGAAGGCGTCCAGAAGCCAAAGGATAACGGCAATCACAACCACGACGTTGAGAATGGATTTGATCTTGTTATCCATGGGAATGTAAGTGTTGATGGCCCATAGCAGGACACCGACGACCATAAGTGTTATGACAAGAGTAATTAAAGGCATCTTTTTTTCCAATTGTTTCTGATTTAGTTTCTGACTTGATTAATATCACTAAGCGAATTTAATTTTATGAGGTCCATAATTTATCCAAGTCAAAAGACCTACAATTGGAACAAATAATATAAATACAACCCATAATAATTTTTCGTTTGGAGAAACTTTTTGAGAAGAAATTTTATCAAGAAAGTTGCTGAGAAAAAATGCAACTATCAAAAAAATACTTATAAAAAGAATTACATATCCAAATTCCATTTCGATCTCCAATTCTAGGGTTTATTGCTACAAAAATTATTAAACTTTTTAATTATACGCCACTCCATATTCTAACAGTGCAGTTATACATATCGATTAGATTAGTCCGATAATATTACTTCTTGGATATTTACATACTAATCCAGATCAGCAAATTGACAGAGATATTCAACCCGCATCCGTCACCAGGAATTGCGCATGATCCGTTTTATGATGTGATAATAATACGTTATACGAACCGCCCGTAACTGGGGCAAAAGTCCGGGCGGCGGCGGCCGACGGACTCACAATTGGTTGAATCGGCCACTGTTTCATGATTCTGTGGGGCATGGTCAAGCCACGCCCAGATATTGATGCGTTTTCACCGTTGGTGCTCAAGCCGCTGGCTCTGGGGCTGCTGGAAGAGAATGCCCGGCTGTCGTCGGAGAATGCGGCGTTGCGCGAGGAGATCGCGCGCTTGAAAGGACTGAAGGGCAAGCCGGACATCAAGCCACCATCGACGCCGTCCGGGATGGACAAGGCGACGGACAAGCGGTCGCGGCGAGAGAAGCGGCGGCGCGGGCCGAAGGCGCCGTCGGCGCCGGTCGAGGAGCGGATCGTCGTCGCCACCGCCATTCCGCCGGGGTCGCGGTTCAAGGGCTACGAAGACTTCACCATCCAGGACCTGAAGATCGAGCCGCGGGTCGTGCGCTATCGCCGCGAGCGCTGGCTGACGCCGGACGGGCGCACGGTGCTGGCGCCGCTGCCGGCCGGGATCGGCGACCACTTCGGCCCCGAGATCAAGCGCTTCATCCTCGCCCAATACCACCAGGGTCAGACCACGGTGCCGCGCCTGGTCGAGTTGTTGCGGATGCTCGGTGTGGACATCTCCAAGCGGCAGGTGGTGCGCATCCTGACCGATGCCAACGACGCCTTCGTCGCCGAGGCCCGCGACGTACTGCGGGCGGGGCTCACGCACGGCGGCTGGATCTCGGTGGACGACACCGGCGCCCGTCACCAGGGCAAGAACGGCGTCTGCACCCAGATCGGCAACGACGCCTTCACCTTCTTCGCCACCACCGGATCGAAGAGCCGGGCCAACTTCCTCGGCCTGCTGCGTGCCGGCCACGGCGACTATGTCCTCAACGACCAGGCTTTCGCCTACATGCGCCATCGTTGCCTTGCCGGTTCGGTCATCGCCACCCTGGCGGGGCACCCGGTGCGCCGCTTCGCCGACCACGCCGCGTGGCAGGCCCACCTCGGTGCGCTGGGCATCGCTGCCCTCAAGGTCCATCCCGCCCCGGTGACGATCGCCACCGAGGGTGCCTTGTGGGGCGCCGTCACTGCCCACGGCTTCCTCGACGGCACTGTGATCGTCTCCGACGATGCCGGCCAGTTCAATGTCGGCGAGCACGCCCTATGCTGGGTCCACGCCGAGCGGCTGGTCCACAAGCTCGACACCTTCACCGAGGCGGCCCGCGCCGCCAAGGAGAAGGTTCGTGGCCTGATCTGGTGGTTCTACGCCGACCTCAAAGCCTACCGCGCCGCCCCGGCCCCGCGCCGCAAGGCCGAACTGAAGACCCGTTTCGACCGCCTCTTCCGACGGCGCACCGGCTTCGCCACGCTGGACCGCCTGCTCGCTCGCCTTCACGCCAACAAGACCGAACTGCTGCGCGTCCTCGACCGGCCGGAAATCCCGCTCCACACCAACGGATCGGAAAACGACATCCGCTGCCAAGTCATCCGCCGCAAGGTCAGCGGCACCACCCGCAGCGACCCCGGACGTGACTGCCGCGACGCCTTCCTCGGCCTCGCCAAGACCTGCCGCAAACTCGGTATTTCGTTCTGGGACTTCCTCGAAACCCGCCTCGGCGCGGCCGTCGCTACGCCGGTGCCGCTCCTCCCGGAATTGGTCGCTGCCCGCTGCGGCGCCTGACCGCCCGGACTTTTGCCCCAGTTACAGGGATGTCTGTCAGGCTACTGCTTGAAGTCCCTTCTTCGCGACAAGCGTCAGAAGCTTAAGCGACGCGCCGCGTGGATGCTTTTCACCCCGCTCCCACTGACTAACGAGCCCAGTCGTGACATTCAGATAACGTGCAAAGACCGCCTGGCTGGCTTTCTCACGCAGGCGGATATCGCGAATTTGCTCTGCGGTCAGGTCCTCAACCGGCGTCAGGCACATTTCATCGAAGGCTTTCAATGTCTGTTTAGCCATGACCCCGGCATCCGTCAGCCCCATGGCTGTTTCGTGCACGGCCGCCAGCGCATCGCTCTTGTACTGCTTAGGCATTGCAATTCACCTCCATAATCGTTCCGTTCGCCATCGCCGCCTTCAGGGCGGCTTGGTTCAACTGAAGCATCTCTGCCGCCAACGCACGGAAAGCCTTCAACTCATCTTTCCGAATGTTATCCCGGTCGCTCTTCGCAAATCCGTAGACGAAGAATGAGCGCTCGCCCTGGCGAAACAACACGATGCTCCGAAACCCACCGGATTTACCCTGGCCCTTTCGAGCGATCCTCTGCTTGATCACACCGCCGCCAAGATCGGCGTCCACCAGCCCTGTTTCCGCCCGTTGAACGGCTTCGCATAATGCATCATCATGAATTCCTTCATGGTCAGCAAAGCGCGCAAATGGTTTAGTTTTATAAACGCGCATCAAGCCTCCCACGCTCCAGCCATTACACGGTTAATATAACACCAAGTGCTATAGATTTCAATCCAGCCGCAGTGGCCTGCTATCATCAATTCGTGCCATTTTGATGGTGACAGATTGGGGGCGCAAACAGCGGCTCACAACTGCTGCCGCCCCTTCCAGACGCTTAATGCTGTTTGATTTCCGTAAATTACCCATTGGTCTATATTCTATTAAGAATCAGGGTCACAGCCTATGACGAAGCGGCTGGGTATTCACCCCCTTCTACGGATGTAGCAATGACAAGCTCGCCTGAACCAGCCCGTGAAGACGGTTGATAGTGCCGAATAGGGCCGCTAGGTCGGACTCCAGGGCGATAGCCAGAGCGTCCTCGGACAGGGTCGGCCGTTCGAGGATCTCCAGTTCGGAAGCGATCTCCCACAGCACCCCGCCGACCAGCTTGGCCTCGAACTGCCGGGGGAAGCGAGCCTCGTGGGTGGTGAGGCCGATGCCACCCAACAGGTCGATCTCGAACCACTCGCCGCCTTCCTTGGCGTGCCAGCGGTACCAGGCCTCGAACAGGGCGAACTGCTTAGCACTCATCAGCCAGCGCACCGAGATGCGCGACGGCACCTGGGTGAAGCGCTTGCGCTGCCGGGCCGGACCGGCCTCCATCTCGGTGCGCAGGATCGCCTTGCCCGGACGGATGCCGTAGCCCTGCACTGTGGGCAGTGGTAGGGTCGTGGGCCATGTGATCGGCATTTGATAAATGTTTCCGCTTTTACAGCCTTAGCGAGGTGCGATACAGTCCCCTCAATGCAACCAGTCAAAGAGGAGAGGCAGATGTCGATCACTGAAAGCGACGTTGCCGTCGGGAAGTGCTACGCAACGACAACCAATCAACATCGAAGAGTTGTCGCTATTGATGGCGGCAAGGTTACCTATGAGTCATGGGGCGGAAACGTGTTGAACACCGGCGCTCCGCTCTCCCGAAATACGGCCAAGATCGAGACGTTCGTGGACGCTGTGGAGAAGGAAATCCCTTGCGATCCTTCGTTGCCTCAAATGCCTAAGTTGGATTGATCGGCAATTTCGTCATTCACCGATACGCCCCCGCAGCCGGGTTGAGCCCGTAGCGGCGTTCCAGGGTGGGCGCCAGGCCTTCGCCGCGTCCGATCTTGCGGCTCATCAGCATCTCCATCTGCTCGACGAAGACGTCGATCATCACCTCGCCGGCGGGGCCACGCCGGGTCTCGGTGCGGGCCTGGGTATTGGGCACGGTGTTGGTGACGGTGGGCTGGACGACCACGGTCACGCCGCCTCTTGGCATGTCCCTGTCGGGCCTCCGGCCCTCCTCGCCTCTTGGCCCGCCCGCCAGATTGAAGCGGTGGCGGGGATCGTCGCGGGTCAGCACCTCCTCGCCGAGCAGCTCGTCGGCGTCGTCACACCCCTGGAAGCCGAGCAGGTGTTCCTTGAGGTTCGCGCCGTCCTCTGGATGGCCGATTTCGCGGGCATCCCGGAGTCCATGTTCGCCCGTCAGTTACAGGCACACGACGAGCGGAATCGGGAAGGTTTCAGCATACAGTGATATGACTGCCGACTTGTCTACGCATAGACAAAATCGGTTCCATGTTCGGTTTGAAGTTCGGTCAGGGTTTAAAAGTGTCACAGACGGACGAAAGGTAAGTGATCCCAAGCGGTTAGGAAAACTCTGACCTAACTTCAAACTGCCTCTGTCGCGGTTGGAGTTTGTTCCAGGTTCCAGGTGATGGAAAATCCGGCGCAACGCCTAAGGTTTCTGCCGTTTGCGGGTCTTACGTGATGGGGGCGTCGGCGACAGTTCGACGGGCAAATCCGCGTCCTGTGCGGCGGAAGCCGACGACAGATGGTTTTGAGGTCAACAAGCAACCCACGCCGAAAAGTCTAAGTGGATCAACGCCGTCCGGGATAGACCAGCCTTGTCCGGGGTAGTCCTGGGTAGTTCCAGGTTTTACCAATCCTAAGTGTCGGGTTACAGCTTTGCCCCAGGGCGATCACGTCACTGGCCCGGCGAAGACGCGGATTTCGGCGGGCTCCAGGACGGTCGGCTGGCCGTGCGGAACCGGCTCTTTGGCGCGGTCGGGCGAAATCTCAATGCCCTGGCGCAGGTCGATGCCCATGTCGGGCAACCAGGCTTCGTGCCTTGTCCACATGTCGCGGTTGATCACCGCCACCGCCCAATGGCGGTTGTCGTTGGTCCGGCGGACCAATCCGGCGAAGCGTTGGTCGCCATTGAAGTCGATCCGATATTGCGGACCTTCCTCGTTGAGGGCCGGGGCGGAGGTCTTCATGCGATGCACCCGGGCAATGAAGTCGGAGAGATCGAACTGCGGCTGTTCCCAGTCCTCGGGGCGGGTCTCCACCACATGCAGGCGTTTGCGAAAACCGTACTCATAGCCAACCGGCATCATCACGCCGGAGGAGAAGAGGGCGGAGAACATGTAGCGCTGCTTATAGTGCCGCTCCACGTCCGGCAAGCCGGAAATGCCCTGCCAGCCGAGTTCGGTGATCATGCGTTCCGTATCGTGGCTTTCGGGAAAGCCAATGGTCGGCGCGATATGCCGATACTGCTCGTACTGATCGAGCAGCCAGGGCTCCTGGAAATCCCACCATTTTGAGGAATTGAACAGCAGATCGAATCCGGCCGGGGCGAGGGCTCTCACCTCGTCTGGCGAGCAGCCGAGGGTCTCGCCGGCGAACACCACATCGGCCTGTTGCGCTCTGGCTGCCTGGATGAGGGGATGCCAGATGCTGGCCGGAACCTGATAGGCGGCGTCACAGCGGAATCCGCGCACCCCCAGGCCCAGGTAGTGGGAAATCACATCTTTCCAGTAGGCCACCAGGGTGTTGCGATTGTCCTCGGAAGCATAGGCGATTTCCGCCAGATCTCCCCAGGTCACGACGCTGCCGTCATCCAATTTGCAACTGGGGGCGACCAAGGCCCCGTTGTCGTGGCGGAGATACCATTCCGGATGCTGGCCGACCAGAACCGAATCGTTGGCCGTATGGTTGATCACCAAATCCATCATGACCCCGACGCCCGCCGCTGCGCAGGCCTGGGCGAAGTCCCGCAGCAGGGCGTCGCCGTCAGCCTGTGCCGACACGAAATCTTCATTGTATCGGTAATAGTCCCTTATGGCGTACAGACTGCCCGAGCCGCCCGGCACCTGAATGGGATTGATGAAGATCCAATCGAATCCCATGCCCGCGATATGGGGAAGGCGCTCTTTCCAGGTCTCCATGGGGCCTGCGATGCGGGGAAACAGGTTATAGATTCGCGGGGCCGCGACCATGTGGTTCTCTCTCTTGGCTTGTTGAACACCGCAGTCCTGCGCGGGTTCCTATCGACGGAGGTTATTGATAGCTCGAAGCGGTGCCCATTCACAATTGATTATGTCACCCATTCGACCATGGAACCGCGAGAGACCGCCCCCTTGTTCTCTGCTACAATGGGTGGACAAGCGCAAGGGGGTGCCCATGGTGAAATCCAAATTCATCCAGGCCATGACGACCATCGCCGATGCCGGTCGGGAGATGATCGCCCCGCTGTTCGGCGGCGATGCCTCGCCCAGCCTTGAAAAACTGTGCCGCGAATTGATCTCGCACAAGGGCGAGGCCCTGGGCACCGCCTTGGGCCGCGAGGTCATCGACTCCTATACGGCGCTTGACGAGGCGGGACGTCTGCATTTTTTCGAGACCCTGCGTCAGGATTTCGAGCCCGACCCGAAACGCCTTTCCGAGGCCATCGCGGCTTTTCAAAGCGACCCTTCAGCGGAAAACCGCATGGTTCTCGAAAAGGTCGTCAAGGCACCGCGCCAGAGTCTCATCAAGGCCATCAACATGGCTCCGGGCGGCACGGCGGCGTTGCTGGGCATGCGCTCGGATTTGCTCCGTTTCACCAAGCTCAATCCCGCGCTCAAGGTCGTCGATGCGGATTTCCGCCACTTGTTCGAGGCCTGGTTCAACCGGGGCTTTTTGAGTATCGAACGCATTTCCTGGTCCACACCGGCGGTCATTCTTGAACAGCTCATCAAGTACGAGGCGGTGCATGAGATCCATGGCTGGAGCGATCTGCGACGGCGTCTGGATGCCGACCGCCGCTGCTTCGCCTTCTTTCATCCGGCCCTGCCCGGCGAGCCGCTGATTTTCATCGAAGTGGCGCTGACCCGAAACCTGGCCTCTTCGGTGCAGGATCTGCTGCATTCGGAGCCGGGCGCCGATGCCCGCGATGCCGATACCGCCACCTTCTATTCGATCAGCAATTGCCAGGCCGGTTTGGTCGGCATTTCGTTCGGCAATTTCCTGATCAAGCAGGTGGTGCTGGAGCTCAAGGAGGAATTACCTCAGATCACCACCTTTTCGACCCTGTCGCCAATCCCCGAGTTGGTCAACTGGATGCGCCGGACGCCGGTGGACGACGCCCTTGCCGCCCTCGGACTGCCCGAGGACATGGCGGAGGGGTATCGTCAGTTCCAGTCCCAGACGCCCCGCACGGTCGAAGAGGCGGGGGACGGAATCAGGCCGTTGTTGATGGCGGTTTGTGCCCGATATTTGGTTCACGCCAAGAACAAGGGCCTGCCGGTTGACCCGGTGGCCCGCTTCCATCTCGGCAATGGGGCTAGGCTCGAACGGATCAACTGGCAGGGCGACTGCTCGCCCAAGGGCCAGGAACAGTCCTTTTGCATGATGGTCAATTACCTCTATGCCCTCGATGCCATCGAAAAAAATCACGAAGCCTATACGGTCGACGGCAAGATCGCTTTGGGTAAGCCTGTCAAATCCTTGTTGTAGAAGGGTTTCCCTAACATGAGCCGGACTTACGATCTTCTTGACCAGCCCGAAATCCTCAGCGTGCTGTTCCATCCCCGCCGGGATACGCCCGCCGACGGCAGCGGCCTCCATGTGGCGATCCCGGTGGAGGCCCAATGTCATGTCGGCGGCAAGATCTATCCCGCCGGACCCTATGCGCCGGTGCTGTTGTATTTTCATGGCAACGGGGAAATCGCTTCGGACTATGACGACATCGCCCCGCTTTACGAAAGACTGGGCCTGTCCCTGTTCGTCGTCGATTTTCGCGGCTATGGACGCAGCGACGGCACGCCCACGGCGACGACGCTGGTCTCCGATGCCGTGGCCGTCTTCGAACAGGCCGAGGGACTTCTCAAGCAAGCGGGGCTCAAGGGTGAGAACCTGTTCGTCATGGGGCGTTCGATGGGCAGCGTTTCGGCGATTCACCTCGCGGCCCACGCCGGGGAGCGGATTCGGGGCCTGATCATCGAAAGCGGTTTCAGCGATACCTTCGGTCTCATCGAACGGATTGGCGGCGTCACAATGGAATCCGCAAACGAGGCCAGCGAGGGCTTTAACAACGGCGGCAAAATCGAAACCGTGAAGGTCCCGACCCTCATCCTGCACGGCCAGGAAGACTGGATCATCCCCATCGACGATGGCCGAGAGTTGTACCGGCGCTCGGGGGCCGAGGCCAAAAGAATCGTTGAGATCCCCGGGGCCGGGCATAACGACATTATTTCGGTGGGGCTGCGCGCGTATTTCCAGGCCATCGGGGAATTGGTGGCCGGTTAGTCAGACGTCGTCGTCGGGCAGCGCCATGATCGTAGCGGCACCGGCCCGTATGGCGCGGGCCAGCCCGAGAGTCTGCGGCAACAGGCGCGCGAAAAAGAATCGACCCACCGTCTGCTTGGTCTGGTGAAAGTCCGAGGTCGCGGCTCTCGATGCCGCCACATCCATCGCCCGCGCCCATTGATAGGCCATCGCCACCAAACCGAATAAACGCAGAAACGCCACCGCCCCGGCGGCCACGTCGTCCGGTGCGGCGGTGCGGCGGGCCTCCATCCAGGCCACGCTGTCGGCGAGCAGGCCGAGGGATTCGGACAACGGCGGGATCACGTCGCTCAAGTGAGGTGTGCTCTGGTGACGGTCGAGGAACCCGCGCACCTCGTGGATAAAGCGCTCCATCGCCGCGCCGTTGTCGCGCGGCAGCTTGCGCAGGACCAGATCGAGAGCCTGGATGCCGTTGGTGCCTTCGTAGAGACGCGCAATGCGGGCGTCGCGCTCGAACTGCTCCATGCCGTGGTCGCGGATATAGCCATGCCCGCCGTAAACCTGCACCCCCAGGCTGGCGACCTCCGAGCCCAGATCGGTGAACAGCGCCTTGACCATCGGGGTGAGCAACGCCACTGTTTCATCAGCGATGGCCCGCCGGGCCGGGTCCGGGTGACCAGTGGCGATATCCAACTGCCGTCCGACCCAACCGGCGATCATGCGGCAGCCCTCAGTATAGGAACGCATGGTCAATAACATCCGTCGCACGTCCGCATGGACAATGATCGGATCGGCCGGTTTGTCTGGATGTCGGGCATTGCCGAAGGCCCGACCTTGCAATCGCTGTTTGGCATAGGCCGCCGCATTTTGATATGATGCTTCCATAATGCCCAGGCCTTGCAGGCCGACGCTCAGGCGTTCCACATTCATCATGGTGAACATGGCAGAGAGTCCCTTGTGCGGTTCGCCGACCAGATGGCCCCGTGCCTCCTCGAAGATCATTTCGCAGGTGGCGGAGCCGTGCAGACCCATCTTTTTTTCGATGGCGGCGCAGTAGACGCCGTTGGTCGGACCCAGTCGGCCCGCCCCGTCGACCCTCCTTTGCGGCACGCAGAACAGGCTGATTCCCTTGGTGCCCGGTGGCGCATCGGGCAGGCGGGCCAGCACCAGATGAACGATGTTCTCGGTCAGATCATGGGCCCCGGAGGTGATGAAAATCTTGCTCCCGGAGATCGCGTAACTGCCGTCGGGCCGGAGAACCGCCTTGCTGCGCAACAGGCCCAGGTCGGACCCGGCCTGCGGTTCGGTCAGGCACATGGTCCCGGTCCATTGGCCGGAAACCAGCGGTTTCAGATAAATTTCCCTGATATGCGCATCGCCATGGGCCGCCAGCGCCCGATAGGCCCCGAGGGTGAGCACGGGATACAGGCTGAACGACAGATTGGCGGCGCAGAGCATCTCTTCGACCAGCAGATGCAGCGCCTTCGGCAACCCCTGTCCACCCTGTTCCGGGGGACAGGATAGGCCATTCCATCCGCCGTCAACGTAGGTCCGGTAGGCCGCGCGAAAGCCGTCCGGGGTGCTTACCGATCCGTTATCGAAGCGGCATCCTTGTTCGTCGCCCTGCCGGTTGAGGGGGGCGAGTACCTGCGTGCAGAGTTTCCCCGCCTGTTCAAGAATGGCCGCCACCAAATCCGCGTCCGGCTGGTCGTCCGGATCGAACAGATCCCAATAGACGAACAGCATGTCGCGCAGGGGAGGGACATAGGTCGGCAAGGTCGGCGTCTCCCGTCGAAGAGGGGCGGACTTCAGGTCTCTTTGAGACGATGCAACGGCAGGTGCGCCTCGACCGGCAGGGCGGGGCGGTCGGTCTCCGCTTCCGTCAGCGGCTCAACGGCCCGCAGACTGGCCAGCGAGCGGCGGGCAATCCGCTGATATTCCGCCGTGCCGCGCGCCTTCCAGGCGATTTCCGTCTCGCTCAGAGAACGCACCAGCTTGGCCGGAATGCCAGCCCATAAGGTACGCGGCGGAATCTGAGCCCCGGCCTTGACAAAGGACATGGCGGCAATGATGGCGGCGTCGCCGATGTCCGCATCGTCCATGATCACGCTGTTCATGCCGACGAGTACCCGGGGGCCGATCCGCGCTCCGTGCAGCACCGTGCCATGGCCGATGTGACCATCGACGCCGACGATGCAAGAGGCTTGCGGAAAGCAATGAAGGGTGCAGTTGTCTTGAATGTTGGCCCCGGCATGAACTTCGATGCGCCCGATATCGCCGCGCAGGGAGACCCCCGGCGCGATATAGCAGCCGGGACCCACATGAACGTCGCCGATCAGCACCGCCATCGGATGCACGAAGGCCTCCGGATGGACCACCGGAATGACGTCGTCGATGGCGTAGATCATGGCCATGTTTGAAAGCCCATCCCCGGAGGTGCTGCCCGGGCGGCGGAATATCCGGCCCGTTCCGTATTCGCTATCCCCCTACCATACATGACGAAAAGCTGAAATGCATTCATCCGGATGGGCTGGGTAAAAATAAGGGGATATCCTGGCGGAATTCCCTTTGGGGCGGCTCGAATCTGTTCCAATGTGTCGGTGAAAGACCGCGACGAGCCAGGCGGAAAGGACCGAACACATGAATGATCTGATAAGCCAGCTCAAGGAACTGATTACCTGGTTGGAAGCCAACTCCGGCATTTTCCTGGCCTATGCGCCGCGCATGGTCGGGGCGGTGCTGTTCCTCATCGTCGGCTGGTTCGGATCGCGCATGATCAGCCGTCTGACCCGTCGCCTGCTGGGTGCCGTCAACCGCTTGCTGGATCAGAAATGGCGCTCCGGGCTGGGGGCCGATATCCGATTGTCGGAAACGGTGATCGGCATCAGCGGCACCATCGCCTATTGGACGTTGTTGTTGTTGGTGCTCATTGGGACCTCGCGGATTCTCGGTCTGGAAGTATTCTCCGATTGGCTGGCCCGCATTCTGGCCCATATCCCGGCCGTCCTTGGTGCCGCCATCGTGGTGTTCGTCGGTTTCGTCATCAGCCAGTTCGTCCGCGAGGTGGTGATGGCCGCCCTGCGCCCGGTCATGGGAGCGCGGGCCCAGGCGCTGGCCAGCCTGTCACAGACCATGGTCGTGGTTGCCGCCCTGGTGGTCGGTCTCGGACAGGCCGGAATCGACACCACCTTGCTGGTCTCCATGGTGACCATTTTGATGGCCGGTCTGTTCGGCGGCATGGCGCTGGCCTTTGGCTTCGGGGCCAGAGATCTGGTGGCCAATCTGTTGGGCAGCCATCACCTGCGTGCCTCGGTGAGCGTCGGCCAACAGGTGCGGGTCGGCGAACTGCAAGGCAGCGTGATCCATACTTCGCCGACCAACATCACCATCGCCATCGAAGGCGGCAGCGCCGTCATTCCCGGGGCCATGTTCCAGCGCGAGCCGGTGCTCATCCTGGATGACGAAGGGGATGCCGATGACTGATTCCCTGCGTCTGGCGGCCATTCTGGTCGAGGATGACCCGGAAGCGGCGGCCGATTTGCTGGCCACCCTGCCCAGTGCCACGGCAACCGCCTTCATGGCGGAACTGCCCGAGGAGGTGTTGCCGCAAGTGGTCGGCCATGTGCCGGAGACCCTGGCCCGTGCCCTGCTCGGGTCGCTGGAGCTGGAAGCGGCGGCGCGGGTCCTGGCGGATATGGAATATCCGTTCAAGACCCAGGTGGCGCGCGCCCTGCCGACCTCCCTGCTGCGCCAGTTGCTGGAACGCCTGTCGCGCCGCGATGCCCGACAGATCCGCCGCGACCTGACCTATGCGCTGGACAGTGTCGGGGCCTGGATGGTGACCGCGACGACGGTGTTCGATGTCAACATGACGGTCGGTGAAATCCTCTCCATCCTGCGCAAGCGCCGCCGTCGTCCCGATGCGACCCTGGTGCTGATTGACACCAACAAGGTCTATGCGGGACTGGTCAACGGCAGCGTGCTGCTCGGGGCCGCCGAGCGGCAGCCGGTGAAGCGATATCTGGACACCAAGACCAAGGCGCTGATGCCGGAATCGCTGATTTTCGAGATCAATGGAAGTGAAGCCTGGCACCGCTATCTGTCTCTGCCGGTGGTCGGTCGCAATGGCGCGCTGCTGGGAATTCTGCACCGGGAGCGCCTGCACGACGCCCTGGTTTCCGAAACGCCCGAGGAGGAAATGGCGGGCGAAATGGGCGGCGTGCTCGGCCATTTGATGGAGGGAGCACTGGTCTGCGCGGCGGGCTTCAGCACCATGTTCACCAGCGCCGATCCCGGACGTGTCAGACGCCCGGTGGAGCGCAAGGAGAAACCCTCATGAGCGAGGTGGGGACGGCGGCGACGGCCATCAATGAACATTTCGCGGCGACCCAGCCGGGTCTGTTCGCCCGTCGGGTCGAGGAGTTTGCGCCGGACGAGGTGGTCAGCATCCTGCAAGGCCTGCCCGACAAGGTGCTGATCGAGGTTTGGGAGCGGTTGTCGCCCAACGTGGCGCGGGAAATCCTGCCCCATCTCCCCAAGCCGATCACCAATACCCTGCTCAACCAGTTGACCCCTACCGCATTGGTCAACCTGTTGTCCGACATGGATGAAGAGGACAAGACTCCCTACCTCGAACAGGTCAGCGCCGGGGTGCGGCGGGAAATTGATGCGGTGCTGGTCTATCCGGAAGATTCCGCCGGACGCAAGATGGACTCCCGCATCCTCGCCATGCGCGCCACCGATCTGGTCGGCGATGCCCTGGTGCGGTTGCGCCAGCACAAGAATACCCGGGTCATCTATACCATCGACGACGACATGCACCTGCTGGGCCGGGTCAGTCTTGAAGCGGTGGCCCTGTCCGGGTCGGAGACGGCTTTGGAGGCCCTGGCTGTCCCGGCGGAGGTGGTGGTCAATGCGGTCGATCCGCTGGAGGAAGTGGTCACCCTGTTCGAAACCCTCAACATCGAAGACCTGCCGGTGATCGACGTCGGCGGTCGGCTGGTCGGTCATTTCGAGCAACGCAAGATGGCGGCGGTGATCAAAAGCGACAGCACCTCCGACTTGCAGGCCATGGTCGGTGTGAGCCGTGACGAACGGGCCTTGTCTTCGCCTTTGTTTGCCGTGCGCAAGCGCATGGGCTGGTTGCAGATCAACCTGTTGACCGCATTTCTGGCGGCGGCGGTGGTCGGTCTGTTCGAGGGCACCATTGCCAAATACACCGCCCTGGCCGTGCTGTTGCCGGTGGTCGCCGGGCAGTCGGGTAATGCCGGGGCGCAGGCCCTGGCGGTGACCATGCGCGGCTTGGCCTTGCGGGAAATCACCCTGCGTCACTGGTGGCGCGTCACCTCCAAGGAGGCGCGGGTCGGCCTGTTGAACGGCTTAGGAATTGCCACGACCTGCGGCATCGGCGTGTTTATCTGGAGTGGCTCTCTGGGCTTGGTGCTGGTCATTACCACATCAATGGTCCTGGCGATGATTTCCGCCGGTCTGGCCGGGGCGTTGGTGCCTATCGTGCTGACCCGTCTGGGGCAGGACCCGGCCACCGCCTCGTCGATCATCCTGACCACGGTGACCGATATCGCCGGATTTTTCAGTTTTCTGGGCATCGCCACGCTTCTGTCGTCCTTATTGTAAAATCACTAATGACAAGACTCGGAGGAACTTGTCATAATCCGAGCCTCACAAGGGAATGTCTGAATGCCTGTCTGGAAAAGCCTGCTCAAGGATTACGATCCCGGCGACTATTTTTGTGAATTGCTGGGAGTGGCGAACCCCGAGGGTCGTCAACCGCCTGCCTCGTTGGCCAAGATCGCGCGGCGGCTGGACAAGCTCAACATCAAGACCCTGCGTCACCGCACCCGTGCGGCGGAGGCGGAGCTTTATAATCTCGGCATCACTTTCACCGTTTATTCCGACGCCCAGTCCATCGACCGTATCCTGCCGTTCGACGTCATTCCCCGGGTGTTGTCGGCCAAGGACTGGAGCACCATCGAGAGCGGTGTTCGCCAGCGCATTGCGGCGATCAACCTGTTCCTGCACGACATCTACCATGACCGGAAAATCCTCAAGGATGGCGTGGTGCCCAAGGACCTTGTGCTCGGCAACAGCAATTATTGCAAAAAGATGGTCGGCGTCGACGTGCCCGGCGGCACCTATGTGCATATCTGTGGCACCGATATCGTGCGCGACCTGGATGGCCGTTTCAAGGTGTTGGAAGACAATGCCCGCACCCCGTCCGGCGTCTCCTATGTCATCGAGAACCGGCATCTCATGCAGCGTACTTTCCCCGATCTGATCGACAAGGTGGGCCTGCGCCGGGTGTCCGATTATGGGTTGCGGCTGCATCAGGCGCTGGCCCAGGTGGCCCCCGAGGGGATGGACGAAAGCGACGCCAGCGTCGTGCTGCTGTCGCCAGGGGTCTACAACTCGGCCTATTTCGAGCATGTGTTCCTGGCCCGTGAAATGGGCGTGCCGCTGGTCGAGAGCTCCGATCTGGCGGTCGAGGATGACACGGTTTACATGAAAACCACCGCCGGCCTCGAACGGGTGCATGTGATCTATCGTCGCATCGACGATGCCTTCCTCGACCCCAAGGCCTTCCGCCCGGACAGCCTGTTGGGCGTGCCGAACCTGTTCAAGGCCTACGTGAAAGGCAATGTAACGCTGGCCAATGCGGTCGGCACCGGGGTTGCCGATGACAAGGCGGTCTATGCCTATATGCCGCGCATCATCGACTATTATCTGAGCGAAGCGCCGATTCTCGATAATGTGCCGACCCACATCTGCCGCGAGCCGGAAGGGCTGGCCTATACGATGGAGCATCTGGCCGAACTTGTGGTCAAACCGGTCGGGGAGGCGGGCGGCTATGGCGTGCTGATTGGTCCCCGGGCCTCGGCGGCCGACCTGGCCAAGCGCCGCGTCGAACTGCAAAACAACGCTGCCAATTACATCGCCCAGCCGGTGGTCGGACTGTCCGTTTGTCCGACCCTGACCTCGGGCGGCATCGAACCCCGTCATGTGGATCTCAGGCCGTTCGCCGTCACCGGCCGCGGCACCTGGGTTCTGCCCGGGGGGCTCACGCGCGTCGCCCTGACCAAGGGCTCGCTGGTCGTCAATTCCTCGCAAGGGGGTGGCTCGAAGGATACCTGGGTCCTTGAAAAATAGTCTGCTTGCACGTTTTGCCGAGAATATCTTCTGGCTCGCCCGATACATGGAGCGGGCCGAGAATCTGGCGCGCATCATCGACGTGACCGAGACCCATGCCCGCGATGCGGAGGGCAATCAGAATTGGCAGGCGATTCTTGAAATGAACGCCGATCTGGATCGTTTCAAGAAATTGCATGGCGACATCACCGACCGCAACGTGATCTATTTCTATGTTCTCAGTCGCGACAATCCCACCTCCATCCTGTCATCGGTGACCAGCGCCCGTGAGAACGCCCGTTCGTTGCGTCATTTGATCAGCACCGAAATGTGGTCGCAGATCAACATGTTCCAGGCATGGCTTGGCGGCCTGCAACGGCGCGACATCATGGCCAAGAAGCTGGTCGGGGTGTGCGGCCATATCAAGGAAGCCTGTCAGACCCATACGGGCATCACCGAGGGCACCCTGTATCAGGATCAAGGCTGGTGCTTCTATTGGATGGGCAAGTCGGTGGAGCGGCTTGATCAGGCCTCCCGACTGATTGACATCGGCTATCGGCAGGCTCTGCTGTCGGGCAAGGATATCGCGGCCCAGGAGCTGGAATCCCACTGGAATGGACTGCTGCGCTCGGCCTCTGGATATCAGGCCTTCCGCCGTACCCATCGCATTCACCTGCGGCCCCAAGAGGTCATCCAGTTCTTATTGCTGGATAGCGATTTCCCGCGCTCTCCCATGGCCTGTACTGAGGCGACCCGATACCAATTGCGTCGTCTGGAAGATCGCTTCGGCGTTGAGAGCGGGCGTCAGGCGCTGGTCATTCTCGACGATCTTCGGGCGCATTTCCTGGCCACCGACCTGCCGGAGGTGCTTGCTGCGGATTTCCATGCCTATATCGACAACCTGCAACGCCGTTTGGCCCAGTTCACCAACGCCCTCGGGCAGGGATGCTTCGGGCTGCCGTCTTGATCCTGGGCCGCGTGTCGTCCGGGGTTTCAAACTCCAGCATTTTCCCACGAGAGGTTCCGTTTTCCGATGAATGCCCCACGCCATGAAAGCAAGCCCAAGCTGGTGGTCCGCAATGCCCTGATCAAGGACATTCCTGAAATCTGCGCGCTGTACAGCAAGGTCTACCCCAATTTCCCGCCCTACACTTCGGCACAGATCCGGGGACATATTCAGAATTTTTCCCTCGGACAGTTCGTCTGCGTCTATGAGGGGAACGTGGTCGGCTATTGCGCGACTTTCCGGATTTCCGAGGCCATCGCTTTTGCGCCCCACAACTGGATGGAAATCACCGGCGGCGGCTATGCGTCGCGCCACGATCCGGAAGGGGAGTGGCTGTACGGCATGGAGGTCTTCGTCGATCAGTCCATGCGCGGCTATCGTATCGGCCAGCGCCTGTATAATGAGCGCAAGGGTCTCTGTGTCCGGCTGGGGCTCAAGGGTATCGTGTTCGGAGGACGGCTGCCAGGTCTGTCGAAGCGCTGGAAAAAAGTCGGCTCGGCCGAGACCTATGTGGAGATGGTGAAAGAGAAAAAGCTCCGTGACAATGTCCTCGGCTTTCAGATGCGCAACGGGTTTGAGGTCGTTGGCGTCCTGCACGACTATCTGGATATCGACCGGGAATCCATGGGCTGCGCGGCCCATCTGGCCTGGCACAATCTGAAATATCAGGCCCCGGAATCCGGTCGGCGGGCCCGTCAGCGTGGCCGCATTCCCGATACGGTGCGGGTGGCTTTGGTCCAGTACCAGCAGCGGCGAGTCGGCTCGTTCGAGGAGTTCGGCCATCAGGTGGAATACTTTGTCGATGTGGTGGCCGACTACAAGGCCGATTTCGTGGTCTTTCCCGAGTTGTTCACCCTGCAATTGCTGTCCATCGAGAACAAGCATGTGTCCGCCTCGGAGGCCATTGAGGCGCTGACCAATTATACCGAGCCGTTGAAGAAGCTGCTTTCGGAACTGGCCGTCAGCTACAACATCAACATCATCGGCGGTTCCCATCCGACCCACGACGAGCACGGCGCGGTGCTCAATATCTGCTACGTCTGCCTGCGCGACGGCTCCATCCACCAGCAGGCGAAGATCCATCCGACACCCAACGAGCGTTACTGGTGGAACATTGAGGGCGGGAACGACCTGCAGGCGATCATGACCGACTGCGGCCCCATCGGGGTGATGATCTGCTACGACTCGGAATTCCCGGAACTGGCCCGCCACCTGACCGACCAGGGGGCGCAGATTCTGTTCATTCCTTTCTGTACCGACGAGCGGCAGAGCTACATGCGGGTCCGCTACTGTGCCCAGGCCCGGGCGGTGGAAAATCAATGCTACGTGGTCATGGCGGGCAATGTGGGCAACCTGCCCAATGTGGAGAACATGGATATCCAGTATTCCCAGAGCTGCATTCTCACCCCCTGCGACTTTCCGTTCGCCCGCGATGGGGTTGCCGCCGACACCACCCCGAACGTGGAAATGGTGGCCTTCGCCGATCTGCGGATCGACGACCTGACCGCGTCGCGCAATTCCGGGACGGTGCAGAACCTCAAGGATCGCCGGTTTGATCTCTATTCGGTCAACTGGAACCGGCTCAAGAAATAGTCGAAAGAATAGACGGCGTGCCGTTGGGGGTCAGGCCGCGGTCGCCTTCTTGTCCCGGGGCAGCGCCGCAAGCAGGGCTTCGGCCATGACGCGGGTGTCTCGGGCGATGGCCGGGTTTTCAGTCACCATGGCGGTGATGATGGCGCCATCCATCAAGATTCCCAGTTGGTGGGCGACGCCTTGGGGGTCCGCATACCCCGCCTGTTGGGCAAGGTCTGCGATGGGGGCCAGGACCTTTTTCTTGTGTGACAAGGTCAGTTCGCGGATCAAGGCGTCCGTTTTGTTGTGTTCGGCCATCGCGTTGAGAAAGGCGCAGCCGAAGAAGTCTTCGCGGGCAAACCATTTCTCCAACACATTGAAGACACCGAGCAGCCGGTCCTTGGGCGTGGTGCCGGTCCGCTGGAGTTCCTCTTCGTACCAGGCGCGCCAGGTTTCTCCCTCGCGCTCCAGGGCAGCGCGGATCAGGCCCCGCTTGGACCCGAACCGGTTGTAAAGGGTCATGCGTGCGACACCGGATTCCTCAATGATCCGGTCGATCCCGGTGGCATGGATTCCTTCTTCACAGAACAGGCGGATCGCGGTGTCTAGGATCCGGTCCTTGGCCCCCGACACGGCTCCCGCGCCACAGGTGCTTTTCTTGGTCTCGGGCATTGCTGTTCCCCATTCATCAAAACCGCATTGACCGCATCAAGCAAAAAGTCTGCCGGTTTTGCCTCCCTTGGCCCCTGACCTTCATTATATGCCCAATGAAGCGCTTTTCCGCAACAGCTACGCACCTCTTGCCAGGAACAAGATCGGTGCCCAGGCGCTCAAACTTTCATCATATACTGATCGTTCTATCTATGACCTTGTTTTTGTGAGGAGATTCCTGCGCTGAAATGTTGGCGGTGGCATGAATCCGCAGTGTCAGGCATTGTAATGTGGGCATAATATGTTGTTTTTAAATGATATAAATAGCAGTTGCACAATGTTTAATCGATGATCAATTATGCCTTAAAATTATGCATTTTGAGCGGGTGGCACGTCCTTGTCTGCTTCTGAGAATGAGCACGAGGGGCGGAATTCCGCCCTTTTCTTTTTTTCTCTCAGGTTGGCACGGCATGTGCGAGGGAGTGGATAGACCGGTCTTGCTAATTGAGGGCTGGTCCAGGCAAACCGCAACCGGAAGGGAAGCGCAACATGTCCACTGGCGCCCACATCCTGATCGAGGGTCTGACCCACCGCTACAAGGCGAAGGGCGATGTGGTGCTGGACGACATCAATGTGGAAATCGAACCCGGCCAGGCCTTGGCGATCATTGGCCGGTCCGGTTGTGGCAAGTCCACCCTTTTGCATTTGGTGGCCGGATT
Source organism: Magnetospira thiophila (assembly GCF_054657015.1). Classification (NCBI taxonomy): domain Bacteria; kingdom Pseudomonadati; phylum Pseudomonadota; class Alphaproteobacteria; order Rhodospirillales; family Thalassospiraceae; genus Magnetospira; species Magnetospira thiophila. The sequence continues at coordinate 565,629 of NZ_BAAHXF010000001.1, read as the reverse complement.
GATGAAACCCTTCGAGGGCAAGATCTGGATCGACGGGCTGCATGTAACCGATCCCTCGCCCAAGTGGATCATGATGTTTCAGGCTCCGAGCCTGTTTCCCTGGATGACGGTGAAGGATAACGTCACCCTCGGCTTACGCTTTTCCGGCCGCACGCAGGGACTCGACGACAAGGCGCGGGAACTGCTCGAACTGGTGCACCTGGAAGACTTTGCCGAAACCAACGTGCAGGACCTGTCCGGCGGCCAGCAGCAGCGGGTCGCCCTGGCCCGCTCCCTGGCCACGGAGCCGGAGGCGTTGCTGCTCGATGAGCCCTTTTCCGCTCTTGATGCCTTCACCCGCGCCACCTTGCAGCGTGAAGTCCGGGCCATCGCCAAGAAGCTGAAATTAACTCTGATCTTTGTGACCCACGACATCGACGAGGCCGCCATCATGGCCGACCGAGCGCTGATCATGAGCGCCAATCCGGGCCGTGTGCGGGCCGATGTCATCATGGACCTGCCGGAAGTCCGCGACCGCAACAGCGCCGCCGTCAAGGCCGAGAAGAACCGCCTGCTTTCCATTTTCGAGGACACCGTCGGTCAGGCCGTCGGTGCCGATCCATCCAACGCCGAGGACTTGGAGGACGAAGACGGAGAAGGTCCCGTCCCGGCCAGACTCGGTGCCGCTTGAGTATTCACAGACACCGCTCGACCGCAAAAGGAGATAGAGCATGAGTGACAAAGACCTGTTGGCCCTGAACGAAGATTGGACGTCCGACGATTGGACCCGCCGCGAGACCCTGGAGCGGATGGCTGCCGGTGGCATGGCGGCCCTCCTGGGATCGAGCCTGCTGCCCGGAGCCGCCCGGGCGGCGGTCCCCGACGACGGCGTGGTGCGTATCGGTTACCTGCCAATCACCGATGCCACCGCCTTGCTGGTGGCGCACGGCATGGATTTCTTCAAGGATGAAGGCCTGGAGGCCGAACAACCGACCCTGATCCGTGGCTGGTCGCCGTTGATCGAGGGCTTTGCGGCCAAGAAGTTCAATCTGGTGCACTTCCTCAAGCCGATCCCGGTCTGGATGCGCTACAACAACAACTACCCGGTCAAGATCATGGCCTGGGCGCATACCAATGGCTCCGGTCTGGTGGTCGGCAAGGACACCGGCATCACCGACTTTTCGCAACTCGGCGGCAAGCAGGTGGCGGTACCCTATTGGTACTCCATGCATAACATCGTGCTGCAAATCGCCTTGCGCAGCGCCGGGGTCAAGGCCGTCATCAAGGGCCAAGGCGAACCCCTGGCCAATGACGAGTGCAATCTTCAGGTCATGCCGCCGCCGGACATGCCGCCCGCTCTCGCCGCCAAGAAAATCGACGCCTACATCGTCGCCGAGCCGTTCAACGCCATGGGCGAGTTGAAGGCCGGGGCCAAGATGCTGCGCTTCACCGGCGATATCTGGAAGAACCATCCCTGCTGCGTCATCTGCATGCAGGAGGAGGACACCAAGGAAAAGAAGGAGTGGACCCAGAAGGTCATGAACGCCATCGTCAAGGCGCAGATCTATGCCTCCCAGAACAAGAAGGAGGTGGCCCACATGCTGTCGCGCGACGGCAAGAAATATCTGCCCATGCCGGCGGACGTGGTTGAACGGGCCATGACCTTCTACGACGATGCGGCCTATGCCTCTCCCGATGCCATTCAGCATCCGGAATGGGGCAACGGGCGGGTGGATTTCCAGCCCTGGCCCTACCCTTCGGCAACCAAGATGATCATCGAGGCGATGAACAACACGGTGGTCGGCGGCGATACGACCTTCCTGTCCAAGCTCGATCCCGAATTCGCGGTCGGCGATCTGGTGGACTACGACTTCGTCAAGGCGGCGTTGGAGAAGTTCCCGGACTGGAAAAAGGACCCGTCGGTCAATCCGTCCGATCCTTACGCCCGTGAAGAAATCGTCGCGGTGTAATCAGAGATGACCAGCCAAGCCATCACAGCTAAACAGGGGACCCGGGGGTCGTCTTTATCGACGGCGACCCTCGCCAGCGCCCCCCTGCTCAAGAAAATCACGCCGCCCGCGGCGGGGATCGGTGGCCTGTTCGCCCTGTGGTGGCTTGGCGGCTATCTGATTGCGGCCAATCCGGATACCGCCTCGTTCGCTGATTTCGGACCGGCTCCGGCATTGGATGCTTTTTGGCGCATCCTCACCGAGGGCGAGTTCTGGAGCATGTCGGTCCCCAGTCTGGAGCGTATCGGCGGCGGCCTGTTCTGGGCGGTTGTCCTGGGCGTGCCGACCGGCATCCTGATCGGACGGAAACCCATGTTGCGGGCCGTCACCCATGTGCCCTTCCAATTTCTGCGCATGATCTCGCCGCTCAGTTGGATGCCGGTTGCCGTGCTGGTTTACGAAAGCTGGGACGGGGCCATCGTGTTTCTGATTGCCATGGCGGCGGTCTGGCCGGTGACCTTCGCCACCGCCAACGGGTTGCGCAAAGTCGATCCCAGTTGGTTCAAGGTGGCCCGCAATCTCGGGGCCAACGGGTTTCAGATGTTGCGCTACGTGATATTGCCCGCCATTGCCATGGATGTGCTGACCGGCATTCGCCTGGCGCTCGGCGTGGCCTGGATCGTGTTGGTCCCGGCCGAATATCTCGGAGTGACCTCCGGTCTGGGTTATTCCATCAACGACGCCCGCGATACCCTCGAATATGACCGACTGGCGGCCATCGTGTTGATCATCGGACTCATCGGGTTCGCGCTGGACGGCTTTTTGCTGTGGTTGATCAAACGCACTTCCTGGGTTCGGGAGACCTGACAAACCACGCTGTTCTTTATCAAAAAACACTCTCAATCGAATCTACAAAGGAGACTTCACCATGACTGCCAATACCGCAATGACCGCCTGCCTGCTGCCGATCGACAAAAACGGCCTCAATGGACTCATTGAAAAGAGCAAGGAAAACCCGCAGGCAATCAAGACCCTGAAGTGCAAGACCATCGCCGAGGGCAAGTTCCGTCATCTGAACATGATCCGCGATCTGGAGCCCTACATCGTCGATGAGCCGCCGGTGCTGCTGGGCGACGACACGGCCCCCAATCCCTCCGAGGCCGCGCTGGCCGCGCTGGGCTCCTGCATTGCCGTCGGCATTCACGCCAACGCCGTGCACCGGGGCATCACCATCCGCAAACTGGAACTGGAACTGGAAGGCGATCTGAACATCACCGCCGTTTGGGGCTGTGGCGACGTCTCCGAAAAGCCGGTCGGCTTCACCGACGTGCGGGTCAAGGTCGACCTGGATTGTGACGCCTCCGAGGAAGACAAGGCGGCGCTGCTCGCTCATGTGAAGCAATGGTCGCCGGTGGCCAATACCTACACCCGTCCGGTCAATCTGGAATTGGGCCTCATGTAAGCGGCTCGGCACCCCTGAGAGGGGGTGCCGCGTCTTCGCCCTGACACTGAAAAGGAGGCCACGACGATGGCTGTCGCACTGCAAACTCCGGGCCCTTACCCCGCTCTGCCCGCCACCAAGGAAGACATGCTGGCCGCTGTCCAGGCCGTGGCCGAGACCGATATCCGCAGCATGGCGGTGCCGGTCGATGTGGAGGGGATCTATCCCGGTGCCAACATGGTCAAGTTGGCCCAGGCGGGGGCTTTTGCCCAGCATGTGACCGGTTTCGGCTATCATCCCGGTCAGACCGACCTGCTCGACACCATCGAGGCGATGACCGTCGCCGGTCGCGAATGCGGCAATACCAGCTTCTTGATGTGGCTGCAAAACGCCTTTGCCTGGTACCTTTTACAATCGGAAAATACCGCTCTGCGCGATGAACTGCTGGAAAAGACCGTCACCGGACAGATCATGGGCACATCGGGCATGTCCAACCCTGTCAAGTCCATGGACGGCATCGAGTCGTTCAAGCTCAAGGGGCAGCGGGTTGACGGCGGCTATGTGGTCTCCGGGGTGCTGCCTTATGTCTCCAACCTGGGCGACAACCATTACATGGGGTCGGCCTTTGAAATGGCCGACGATCCCAAGGTCAAGAAGATGGCCGTTTTCCACATCAACGGCGACGACGTGCAGATCCGCCAGAACACCCATTTCATCGCCCTGGAAGGCTCCGGTACTTATTCGGTGCTGGTCAAGAAGGCTTTCATCCCCGATAGCCGCATCCTGGCCGAGGACATGCCCGCCTACGTCAAGCGCATCAAGCCCGCGTTCTTTTTGATGCAGGCCGGAATCGCCCTGGGCCAGATCCACGCTTTCATCAACATCATGAAGGAAAGCGACAAGTCGCTGTATCACGTCAATCAGTACCTGCCGGACCGGGCCGAGACGTTCGAGGCGGAGCTGGCGGCAGCCCTGCCCGGGGTCATCGCGTTGCTCAAAACGCCGCTCGACAGCTCACCGGAATATCTGAAGAAGGTGTTCGAAACCCGACTCTATGCGGGCGATCTGACCATGCGGGCGGCCAATGCGGCGCTGCTGCACGAGGGGGCCAAGGGCTATATCCAGGGCTCCACCGTGGATCGGCGGTTCCGAGAATCCATTTTCGTCGCCATCGTCACCCCAGCCACCAAGCACCTGCGCAAGGCCATCGCCGATTTAGGCGTTTGATGACAAACAAAGGAGAAAAGTATCATGTCCCGTGTTGAAGTTACTGAAAAGATTGTTGCGACCAAGCTGGCCAAGGGCCTGACCTGGGAGGGCGTTGCCAAGGAAATCGGCCCGGCCAAGGAATGGTGCACCTGTGCCCTTTTGGGCCAGATGGCCATGAACGAGGATGAAGCGGCCAAGGCGGCCAAAATCTTCGATCTCACCCCCGAGGAAGCCAAATGGCTGACCGTTCCGCCGTACCGGGGTGGCCTGGGCCAGTCGGTACCCACCGATGCGCTGTTGTACCGTTTCTACGAGCTGATCCAGGTCTATGGCCCGGCCATGAAGGCGCTGATCGAGGAAAAGTTCGGCGACGGCATCATGTCGGCCATCGACTTCTCCATGGATATCTCCAAGGAGCCGAACCCGGCGGGCGACCGTGTGGTTGTCGTGCTCAACGGCAAGTTCCTGCCCTATAAGCGGTACTGATCGAGTGGGATGGGCCGTGTTCCGACGGCCCATCCGCTTCGACTTCAACAACAAGGAAAACGCCCATGCCCACCCTCACCGTGACCGATGCCAACGGCGTCACCAAGGAATTGGAAACCGGGACTGGCCAGTCCGTCATGGAAATTTTGCGCGAAGCCGGATATCCGGTGGTTGGCGAATGCAATGGCTCGTTGGCCTGTGCCACCTGCCATGTGATCGTCAATCCGGATTGGTTCGATAAGCTCGATGCCTTGAAGGAAGAGGAGGAAGACATCCTCGACACCGTGTTTAATCTGGAGGAGACTTCGCGTCTTTGTTGCCAGATCATGATGACCGATGATCTGTCGGGTTTGGCCGTGCGATTGCCGGGCTGATTGCGTTTCAAGAGGGGAGGACCCATTCCGATGAGCAAGACCATTGCCTACTATTTCACTCTGATCTCGCCGTTCACCTATCTGGGGCAGCCGCGGGTGTTGGCGTTGAGCAAACGGGATGATGTGAACATCGTCTATAAGCCCTTCGACATCATGAAGGTGTTCAACGAAGTGGGTGCCCTTCCTCCGGTGAAGCGGCATCCGTCGCACCAGAAATACCGGGCCGCAGAATTGCAGCGTTGGAGCGCCAAGTTAGGCATGCCGCTGAATCTGAAGCCGGCCCATTTTCCGGTGCCGACGCAACCGGCGAGCTGTCTGCTACTCGCCGCCGTGGACGCGGGGGCGGACCCGGGGCCGTTGGCGATGGCCATTTTGAAGGCGGTTTGGGCCGAGGAACGCAACATCACCGACGCCGCCACTTTGGCCGACATCGCCACTGATTGCGGGCTGGATGGCGCCGCCCTGGTCACGGCCTCGCAGGCCGACGGCATGGCCGAACGGTTCGACGATTCCACCGCCCAGGCCATTGCCGACGGAGTGTTCGGGTCGCCGACCTTCATCGTCGACGGACAGATGTTCTGGGGACAGGACCGCATTGCCATGCTGGAAGAGGCCCTCTGACCGGGGGTGACAGGGAGAGACCGACCATGCCCATTCAATGGACTGCCGATTTGGCCCTTGGCCATCCGCAGATTGACCATGACCACCGCGTGCTGGTCGACATGCTGAACCGGGTCGAAAGCCAGATCGAAGTAGGCGCGTCTTCGGGGGCGCTGGAAGAGGTTCTGGTCGGTCTCAACAAGTACGTGAGCGAGCATTTCGCTCGCGAGGAACGGATCATGGAGGAAACCGGCTATTCCATGATCGAGTCCCACAAAGGACAGCATCAGCGGTTCACCGCGAAAATCAAATCGTTGACCGAGGCCTACCAATCCGAACCCGCCTCGGTGAACCTGTCCCAGCTACATGCCTTCCTGAGCGATTGGCTGCTCACCCATATTCAAATCACGGATCAGACCATTCTGGCCGGGTGATCTGTGCCGTGACGGGCCATGAGCAAATGAAACACTGCTCAACCAACAGGTGGATTCCAACACCTTCGCCATTGCCGGTCAGGATCACGCCAGTTGGAGGGTCCATATTGATCAGGAAAGCCTCGATCTCAACGCCTGACCGATGAGGGGCCGGGCTGGCCGCTGTCAGGCGGGTCTGCGGTGCTGTGCTTCAGGCGGAATACTGGGGCTGGCTACTGTTCGGTTCTCTGGTACTCTATATCCCCTAGCGCGAGTCGACCCAAAACCGGGGGTTAAATCCATGACCGATCTTTCCCAGACGCCCGCCTGGCGTGACCTGGACGTCCATGCCCAGGACATGTCCACGCGCCATATGCGCGATTTGTTCAAACAGGACCCTGATCGTTTCGATGCCTTTTCTCTGCGATTGGGCGACATGCTGGTCGATTATTCCAAGAATCGGATCACTGGAGAGACCCTGGACAAGCTGCTGGCTCTGGCCGATGCGGCGGAACTGGAGATCTGGCGCAGCCGCATGTTCGCCGGTGACGCGATCAACAACACCGAAAACCGGGCGGTCTTGCATGTGGCGCTGCGCAACCGTTCGGACCGTCCCATTTTCGTCGACGGAAGCGACGTGATGCTCGGCGTGCGGCGGGAACTGGATCATATGCGGCGGTTTTCCGATTCCGTGCGCGAGGGCTATTGGACCGGCCATACGGGTAAATCCATCACCGATGTGGTCAATATCGGCATCGGTGGTTCGGATCTGGGGCCGGTGATGGTCTGCGAGGCCCTGAAGCCCTATCACCATCCGCGCCTGAAGGTGCATTTCGTCTCCAATGTGGACGGCACCCATATCGCCGAGACTCTCAAGGGCCTGGACCCGGAAACCACCCTGTTTCTAGTCGCCTCTAAAACCTTTACTACCCAGGAAACCATGACCAATGCCCAGTCGGCACGCAAATGGCTGACCGATCGTCTGGGCGAGGCAGCAGTGGGACGGCATTTCGCCGCCCTGTCCACCAACACCGAGGCGGTGGCCGCGTTTGGCATCAACACCGCCAACATGTTCGAGTTCTGGGATTGGGTGGGCGGGCGTTATTCCCTGTGGTCGGCCATCGGACTGCCCATCGCCATCGCCGTCGGCATGGATCATTTCGAGGCGCTGTTGCAGGGGGCCTATGAAATGGACGAACATTTCCGCACCGCCCCGCTAGCGCACAATATTCCGGTCATTCTGGGATTGCTCGGGGTGTGGTACGGCAATTTCATGGGAGCGAGCACCCATGCGGTGCTGCCCTATGATCAGTACCTGCACCGTCTGCCGGCCTATCTGCAACAGGCCGATATGGAAAGCAATGGCAAGCGGGTGACCCGCGACGGCCATCCGGTTCCCTATGCCACCGGGCCGATCCTGTTCGGCGAACCGGGGACCAACGGCCAGCATTCCTTCTATCAATTGATCCATCAGGGCACCCATCTGATTCCCTGTGATTTCATCGCCAGCGCCGAGACCCACAACCCGGTGCCGCATCACCATTCCATTTTGTTGTCCAATTTCCTGGCCCAGCAAGAAGCGCTAATGATGGGTAAGACTGAAACCCAGGTGCGCGAAGAGTTAACGGCCCAGGGGCGCAACGCCAAAGACATCGAGAAACTGGTGCGGCACAAGGTCTTCCCCGGCAATCATCCGACCAACGCCATTTTGGTGCGCAAGATTGATCCCACATCGCTGGGTAAGCTGGTGGCCATGTACGAACACAAGATTTTTGTCCAGGGGGTGATCTGGGGCATCAACTCCTACGATCAATGGGGCGTCGAACTGGGCAAGCAGTTGGCTCGTATCATTCACCCGGAACTGAAGGGTGACGTGGCCCCGCGCCCCCATGACGGCTCCACCAGCGCCCTGATCCGGCAGATTCGAGACTGGCGGAAATAACCATCCTGGGTAGATTTATTGTGGATGGCGATCCGCATGACATGTAATATCCCTCTATGATCACTCGGGTCGTATGGGAGGGGGCATGAGGTTCTTTTTATTGGCCGTTGTGGCAGCTCTGCTTTGCCTGGGGAGCGTGCGCCCCGCCGATGCCGCACCGGAGGAAAAAACCTCCAACGGCGAATCGAAGCCGAGCCAGGAAACCAAGGCCGAGCCGGAAGTCACCTTCCAGCCGGCTCTGATCCCCCTTCAACAAAGAGCTGACCGCATCAAGCTGGCCTTGCCCGGGCTGAAGTCGGCCAAAGACACCACCTATTTTCTGATGTTGGTCCAGATTCTGGAGCGGTCACCGTCAAACACTTTGGACGATATCGAGAATTGGGTCCGTCTCTATGCCAATAGCCTGATCCGCATTCAACTTGACGATGATGAGGAAAAGGCCCAGGGGAACCGGGACCTCGTTGAGATTCCCAAGTACTGGAGCAAAGACAGGACATACGCCAACGAAGTCATTCAGGCCTTCGTCGAGGATGTGAACAACTACGCTTTCCCGGAGGCTCGGACAAAATTTTCAAAGATCGTCGGGCGTTATTTACGGAAGATGGACTCTTTTTTTGAGCAGCTTGGTCAGTTCCATGAAAAGATCAAAAGCGGCGAAGCCGTGCCGAGGCAAGATCTTGAGAAAATTTACTTTCTGGCCGCGGTGGAAACTGTATTGATGGAAACGGATATTCGCCTGACGTTCTTCCATGAACAATTGAAAGACTACGGCTCCACCGCCGAGAGACTCTTCTACAGCCAGGATTTACTCCTCTCAAATATTTTCCAATGCTATGGCAACTATATCGGGGATGGCGACAGTTGTGGCACGCTGCTGGACGATGCTGCGGCACTGCTTGCTGCGGCGAGAAAGTCCCTTGCCGCAATTGAACAAGAGCAGCGCAAGTTCAGCTTTCTGGAACTCGGGGAGGTGGTCACGGCGGGTAATCCGCTGGTTCGTCATCTGACGGTAAAGGCGCGTCGCCTGGATGCCTCGATCGCCTTGGAGCGGGATCTGCTGGACGTTCTCGAAACCATGTTGGACGCCAGTTCCATCGGTGATTTCAAAAAGAGCCATTTCTATAATATTTGGGGGGCCTATTGGGCGCTCAGAATCAACGCTCACAAACGGTTCCGGGCAGAATACAATGAATGGCTGGCCATTCTGAATCCGGAGCAGGGGGAGGCTGGCGAGCCGGAAAAGGCGGCGCAAGAGCCAAAGGAAGAAAAAGTCTTTGTCGATGTGGTGGACACGAACTTTTGGGCCAGCCGGGTCTACCGGGACGACAAGACCGGGCATCTGAAAAGCTGTGACATCCTGCCCTCCAACAGGAGCACGAAAGGGCTGGCGCTGATTGAATATCCCGCCCTGGGCAAACCCAGACTGGCGTTCAATGAAAAGGAATGGGGCCTGACCGACGGGGAGCAGGTGAAGGGGACGCTGACTTTTAATGATGGAGACCCCATAGCCTTCGAGGGTTCCGTGTACAACGAGGGCACCCTTTATATCTCTCCGTTGCCAGAGCATTTTATCGAGGATGTGACCTCGGCAAAGATGCTCCATGTCGCCATTCCACAGGGCAAGCAAAGTTATCCCTTGTTCAGTATGGACGTGGTTTATGATGCGTTGCGGGATTGTTTGGCCGAAGCAGGCTACGAAATGCCGGAGAAAATCGGGCTCGAAACTTTCCGCCCGCCCGCCCTCCGCACCGTGGCGAAAGAGGATGCGGAGCAGAAGGATTCACTGGAGACGCTCGTCAAGGTCGCCTGGAATAACAATTTGAAAAAGGCCCTGGATGAAAATTTTCTGAGCCTCGTTCAGGGGATGGATCTTTATCTGAGACAAACCGATTTAATCCTGGGAAGCATCAGTTTTTATCTATCCGGTAAAATTCCAAGGGAGACCCTGGATGAGCGATGGGTCACCTATACCTGGGACGCCAAAGCCTTCCTTGATTATATTTACAGTTATGCCGTGCCGGCGGAGTACAGGGCGCGCCTGCTGCGGGTTCCTGCCGATCCCATCACATCATTCATCGATGGCTTTTTTGAAGCGCGGAAAGCCACGCGAGGGGCCTATTACAAGGCCTACGAATTGATGGAGGGGATCGAAAACAACACCCTGACACCGGGGAAGGACGAGGTAAAAGTATTCGAGATTGCGCAGTGGGTTTTCACCCTAGAGGCCTGGAAAGCGTTCAATCGGGCGGCCTATGATCTGCTGATACATGATTTGGCCGCCGACGCCGGTCTGGAGCAGTTGATCTGGGGTATGAATGTCATCAACGACGCGGCCTATGTCAGCTTCCTTTTCGGATTGGCCGAGAAATCCCAGCATGATCATCAGGCCGCCCTGCGCCATTTTGCCGATGCCAAGCGGATTATCGGAGCGGCGGAGGGAGCGGTATCCCACTTCAAAAGTGAAGTCGTCATCTTCGAAGCCCTGTTGCTCGATGCCCTGGGCGGCACCGTGGACGGGGTGGACGAACTGTTGGAAAACATTCAAGTCAGTTTGCAGTTGGAGGAGGTTTTGGCCCACAAGTTGGTTGATCGAATTGACCGAACCAGCGACGGGGAAGTCATCGAAAGCATCCGAGATGCCTTTACTCAGCTTCTCGAGCAGCGGCTGGAGCTCAGGGAAAGGCGACTGGCGTTATGGACAACGTTCAACCTCAATCTGATGGCCTCCATACGGGAGAAATCCAGCGAGGAAGAGGCGGAAAAGAAAGAATCCGGTATTTAAAAAATGGATAGTCGAACCTCTGGCGATGAAATAGGGTGTCATTGAATTTGGAGTGGATTCCCGGGGCGAATTGGTGCGGCATTTCCGACAGATAACGAATTGGGCGGTGGCCTTCACGCTGTTGGTCCAGGCGCTGATTCCGTTCGCCCAGGCGCTGCCCTCCCCGAATGACGCCGGACCGCTGATCATCTGCACACAGTTCGGCTTGCGCGTTCTCAATCCGGCGCAGGCCCCCGACACTTCCAGGTCCCGCGCCACCGACCCGGCCGCTTGCGCGGTCTGCATCAGTCTGGATAGCGCGCGCCTCTCGGCCCCGATGTTTGGCCAGGTCACCCGTGAGTTCCCGCCGATCTGCCGGATGGCCTATGACGAAGCGACGGTCGCGCTTCTCCCGGGGCAGATCAAGTCCCTGAAATGGCCTCGGGCACCGCCCTCCGTGACCTGATTTTCATTCCTATCCAAATCAATCCGCACGTCCCGCCCCTGGCGGACCTCGCGAGGTTTGTGCGTGCACGTGAAAAAAAGGTCAATTCCATGAAACAGTTGAAAACCACGTTCGTCCTTCTTTCCCTGCTGCTGGCGGTCTTCGTCGGCCTCGGTAACCCCAACGCCCAGGCCGCCGACGCCAAAGCCGGTCTGTTCGTCAACCTGACCACGGATGACACCTGGGCGGCCACCAAGGCGATCATGTTCGCCCATCAAAAAGCACTTAAAAACGGCTTCCAGCCGGTCGCCATCTGGCTCAATGTGCGCGGCATTTATCTGGCGGACAAAAATCGTCCCTCCCACACCCACGGCCTGATGAAAGAAAATATCCATCAGATGCTGCAATCCTTCATCAAGGATGGTGGAACGGTTTATGCCTGCCAGGCCTGCACGAAGGCGGCGGGATTGACGCCGGACAGCTTCATCGACGGCGTCGAGATGGGCAATGAGGCGGCCATTCTGGATCTGCTGGCCAATCCAAGCGTCAAGACGTTGAGCTGGTAACATCCATCAGGCAGGGTGGGCGTGCCAAACGCCTACCCTGTTTCTTCTCCGTGAATATAAAGAGGTGTGTCCGCAGATTACAGGATGTCGCTCAGGCGGAACACGCTGTGCAGATCGTCCTGGTTTTCCAGGCCGACACCCAGGTCCTTGAGAATGCCGTCTTCCAGGCTGTAGATCCAGCCGTGCACGGAAAGTTTACGACCGGTGCTCCAGGCGCTCTGAACCACCGACAGTCGGGCCACGTTGCGCACCTGATGCATGACATTGAGCTCGCACAGGCGATTCTGCCGCCGCTCGGTGTCCTTGATCAGCCGCAATTCCTCGAAATTGGCGTGATAGACGTCCTTGATATGGGACAGCCAGTTGTCCAACTGGCCGTGCGGTTCCTTGTCCATCGCCGCCTTGATGCCGCCACAGCCGTAATGGCCGGTGACGATGATGTGCTCGACCTCCAGCACCTCGACCGCATATTGCACCACCGACAGGCAGTTGAGGTCCGAATGGGGAACCACATTGGCGATGTTGCGATGCACGAACATCTCGCCCGGTTGCAGCCCGACGATCTCATTGGCCGGGACCCGCGAGTCCGAACAGCCGATCCACAGGTAGTTGGGCGATTGCACGTCGCGCAGGCGGTGAAAGAAATCCGGGTCCTGGCCGAGTTTCGCCGCTGCCCATTGGCGATTGGCCTCGAACAGGTCCTGCGGGCTTTTATGATCGTCTTTCTCACACATGCTTTCTATGTAGCTGGTATGGACCTAATCTGCAATTGTCTGATGGCGCATTGTTCCGGCATCGAAATACGATTCTTGAAACCATCTATTTCTTTTGCTTTTCGTGGGTATAATCCGAGGGACCGTCCGCTCTTGTCAAATCCCCTCAGAATGGCAACGGATCGTGGTGGAGATATATGGCGCAGTCAAAATCCGAGGAAGCGTTCCTTAAACAACTCAAAGGGATCCTGGCCTCCCATCGCGCAGTGATGGAAGGTCGCATCTTTCAACTCGATTTGACGTCCATTCAAAAGGAAATGGGCGAAAAATGGAACAGGATTGCCGCCAACATCGACCGCATCGTCAGCGGTGTTCTCGATCTGCGATTGACCGAGAGCGATGTGTTCATGAAACAGGATTCCACCCATTATCTGGTCGCCTTTGCCAGTTCCGACGTGGCCAGATCCAAATTGAAACTGTCCCTGGTTGCCCATGAGGTGGGACAACGGGTGCTTGGCCTGTCCTGGGACTCCAATGCCGGACTGGTCAAGTCACTGACTCTTGGTGAAAATGAAGAGATTTTGGTCGAAGCCATCGACATGCAAGAAGGCACAGGCGTCGACGACATGCCGCGGGAAGGCGGAAGTCTCCCTTCTCCAAAGCTTTTTCGCAGCCTGGATCATGTGTCGGAGGACTCTGGTCAGATCGGCTTTATGTTTAGGCCCATGTGGTATGTGAAGCGCAAGGTCATCACCACCTACCTCTGTGTTCCGGCCCTGAGCGACGAGAATTCCAGTTTCCGCTGTGGCTACAATGTATTACCCAAGCCCAGCGACCCCAAGCAAATCGCCTATCTGGACAATGCGACAGCGCGGCGCCTCGGTCTTGAGTTCCGTCGGTTGGCACAAAACAACATGGACCCCCTGCTGTCCATGCCGGTGCATTACGAGACCCTGTTCAACCCACAATCAAAAGTCGCGTTCATTCGAACCTGCCATCAACATCTGGCAACGAAAAGGAACCGCGTCGTGTTCGAGTTGGTCGGGCTCCCGGAGGGCATTCCATTTTCCCACCTCCAGGATATGACCCATGCACTCCGTCCTCTGGGGCGCGCCATCATGGGCCGCATGCGCCGTGGCGTGGTCAAATTGCCATTTCACAAGCAAGCCGGGTTGCATGGGGTGGGGATCGACATCTCCACCGGAGGCCATTCGGAAGACGGCATCATACAAGAATTCAATGCGTTCGCTTCAGTGGCTGCGGAGAACGACTTGCGTACCTATGTCCACGGAATCGCATCGCTCAGCCAGAGCACGGCTGCGGTCTGTGCCGGGTTCGACTATGTGGACGGCTACGCCATCGCCAATGTGGCGGACGCCGCTCGTGACATCGAAGTTTATGATATTCGGGAGCCGTACAGGCGGTATTTCAAGAAGCAGCCGGTCCCAGGTGACGATTGACGACCGCCATGAGTTGTTCGTCGGTAAAAGGTTTGACCAGCACGCTCGAAGCGCCAAATTCCTTTGAATACTCTAGAAAATCCAGATTGCGCGTGCGACCGCCACCGGAGATCGCGATGACCGGTAGGTCCGGTGCCGCCTTGTGCAGTTCCATGATGGTCTCGATGCCTTCCTTGTGGGGCATGATGATATCCGTAATCACCAAGTCCAACTTATGGGCATTGAAAACATCTAGCCCTTCCTCTCCGTTGGCGGCCTCCAGGATCTCATGCCCTTCACTTTCGAGAATTTCCCGGAGCGTGAATCTGGCAACTTCCTCATCATCAATGACCAGTATGAGTGCCATCGCGAAATGTTCCTTCCCGCCAGTCACAAATTAACCGAAACCAAGACAAAAAATTAATCACATGATTGTATCATGTAATTAAATTAGGATGAAACGAAATTAAAAATTATATTAACTTCATGGAGTGTTTAGGTCATCACATGAATATCAAGGACGCGCAATTTGTGATTTATGCCTGGAAAATTCTTAAAAATCTATTCTGAAAGGGAACACCTCTCATGATGCCAGGTCTACGTTCGCGCTGGGTGGCTTGGATTACAGGGGGCCTATCCATGGGGCTTGGCGGGTTGGTGCTTGTCGGCTGGTTGGCGCAGCTTCCGGCGCTGATTCAGGTGGCACCGGGCTTTGTCCCCATGCAATTCAACACGGCGCTGGGCTTTTTGCTGTCCGGGCTCGGTCTGACGGCCCTGCTCCTCGGGGGACGCGGTGTGGCGATGATCTGCGGTTTGACGGTCGGGCTGCTCGGGGTGTTGACGCTGGTGGAATATGTGGCCGGGATCGATATCGGCCTCGACGAATTATTCATGGACCATTACATACAGGTCCAAACCTCCCACCCGGGACGGATGGCCCCCAACACCGCCCTTTGTTTCACCTTGATGGGGCTGGCACTCGGATTGATGGCCGAAACCAAAGCCGATCAGGGGGGGAAAACCTCCGCCGCCATTTTGGCGGCGCTTACGGCGGCTTTGGGATTCGTGGCGTTGTTCGGTTATGTGACCGGCGTCGAAGCCGCCTATGGCTGGGGGCATCTGACCCGCATGGCGATCCATACCGCAATCGGGTTCCTGTTTCTCGGGGCGGGCATGCTGGGGCTTTCCTGGGCCGAATCCTCGTCTGATCGGCGCCAACGGTTTCCAGACTGGGTCCCTCAGGTGCTGGCGATCTGGGTGCTGGCGATCACGGTTGCCCTGTGGCAGGCGATGGTCCAGAGCTCCATTCGGGGAGAGGACGATCTCGCCAGTGCCATTGTCCACCATCTGACACTTGGGTTCGGTCTTGTTCTTGCCGCAGCCCTGGGGTGGGCCCTGTATCTGGTGCAGATCAATCTGGATAAGACGCGGCGATTGACCGAAGCCTATATCACCTTGGCGCGGCAAGAAGTGGAACTGCGCAATCTGAACCGGGATCTGGAAAGCCGGATCGCCCTACGCACTGCGGAGTTGGAGCGCAGCCAGGCCGACCTGTTGGCCTCGCAGCAGGCGGGTAGGGTGGGTACATGGCGTTGGGACATCAAGGCGCGGACGGTGGAAGGATCGGGTGAGTGCCTGCGCATTTTTGCAATGGACGGGCAGGAAGACAGCTTTGCCCTGACTCGTTTGCTGAAACAAATTGTCCGTAAGGACAAGAAGCGGGTCACCAAGTCGTTCGCCGATGCCGCCTCGGCGGGAGCGCCGATCCACCTGGAGTATACCATCGTCACGCCCGATGGGCTCAAGCGCGACGTGGACGTGCGTGGCGAACCGGTCATGTCGGAGGACGGTACCCCACTGCGGTTCCAGGGCGTGGTGCAGGACATTACCGAGCGGGTCCGGGACCACCGTCACTTGCAGGAAAGCGAGGAACGCCTGAGCTTGTTGCTCAATTCCACCCAGGAAGGAATCTACACCCTGGACAGGGCGGGGATCTGCACCTTGTGCAATCCGGCTGCCGCCCGTCTGCTCGGCTTTGACAGCCCGGGTGATCTGGTCGGGCAGGACATGCATGCCCTGACCCACCATACCAAAGCCGATGGCCGACCCTATCCGGCCAAGGATTGCGCGGTCTGCCGGGCCTATCGGATGGATGATGCCGTGCACCGCTCGGACGAACTATTCTGGCGCGCCGACGGGACTTTCTTTCGGGTGGAATACGATGCCCATCCCATGCGCCGTGACGGTCGCCTGATCGGCGCGGTGGTGGTCTTCGCCGATATCACCGACCGCGTCGAGGCGGAAAAAAATCTGCGTCAGGCGCAGAAGATGGAGTCCCTGGGCAATCTGGCGGGCGGTATCGCCCACGACTTCAACAACATGCTGTTGCCGATCCTGGCGCTGTCCGAATTGACCCGCAAACAACTTCCCGAAGGAAGTCGCGAGCGCAAACGGCTGGAAATCGTGGTGGACGCCGCCAAACGGGCCAGCCACCTGGTGAAGACCATTCTTACGTTCAGTCGCCGCTCCGAGACGGAGCCGAAGGTGGAGAGGGTGGACCTGTACGAGTTGATCGGCCAATCCCTCAATCTGTTGAGGGCCACGCTCCCCTCGACGGTGGATATCCAGGCGAAGCTGGACCCCAACACCGGGTTCATCATGGCCGATTCCACACAGATCAGCACGGTCGTGATCGACGTGGCGTCCAATGCCGTCGATGCCATGGAGGGGCGCGTCGGACGCCTGTCCATCGGCCTGTCGGCGCTTCCGAAAGGGGATAAAGAGTTGGCTCGATTGCCCAATCTCGCACCGGGCGCATATGCCCGGCTGACCGTGACCGACAGCGGCAAGGGCATGAACGAGGCCACCATGGAACGAATCTTCGATCCCTTCTTTACCACCAAACCCGTTGGCGAGGGCACCGGACTGGGGTTGTCCATGGTGCATGGGATCGTGACCCATCATGGCGGGGCGATCAAAGTCGAGAGCGCCCCCAACAAGGGCGCGACCTTCAAGTTTTACTTTCCGCTGCTCTGAAAAATCCGGTAACGATAAAACCTGATTCCGGTTGCCCCTGCCACCGTCCCCCTGGGGAGAAGACCAAGAGACATGACCCTGCGCCTGCTCCCCGATACCCTAGTCAACCGGATTGCCGCCGGTGAGGTGGTCGAACGTCCGGCCTCGGCGATCAAGGAACTGGTGGAAAACAGCCTCGATGCCGGTGCCCGGCGCATCGACGTGGTGATGCGCGACGGCGGTCGGACCTACATGTCGGTCACCGACGATGGTTGCGGCATGACGCCCGAGGAACTGGTCCTGGCGGTGCAGCGCCACGCCACCTCCAAATTGCCCGACGATGATCTGGTGCATATCGCCAGCCTCGGCTTTCGCGGCGAGGCGTTGCCTTCCATCGGCGCGGTGTCGCGATTGACTCTGACTTCACGCTCTGCCGGAGCCGACAGTGCCTGGGAACTGTCCCTGTCCGCTGGGGTGGTCGGGGAACCCCGCCCCGCCGCCCATCCGCCGGGGACGCGGATCGAGGTGCGCGATTTGTTTTTCGCCACCCCGGCCCGGCTGAAGTTTCTCAAGGCGGCACAGACGGAACGTGGTCATGCGGTGGACGTGCTCAAGCGCCTCGCCATGGCCTATCCCCAGGTGGCGTTCTCGCTCCATGACGGCCAGCGGGATGTGCTGCGCTATGCCGCAGCAGCAGGGGATCTGTTCGATGCCCGGGCCGAGCGGCTGGCCGCCGTCATGGGCCGGGAATTCACCGATAACGCGGTGCCAGTGGAAGCCGAACGGGACGGCCTTCATCTCAGCGGCCTGACCGGCTTGCCGACCCTCAACCGGGGCAATGCGCAGATGCAGTTTCTGTTCGTCAACGGACGTCCGGTGCGCGACCGGCTGCTGCTCGGGGCGGTGCGCGGGGCCTATCGGGACGTGCTGGCCGGGGATCGTCATCCCCTGTTGGCGCTGTTTCTGGAAATGCCGCCGGATCTGTTGGACGTCAATGTACATCCGGCCAAGACCGAAGTGCGGTTTCGCGACGCGGGAACGGTGCGCGGCCTGATCGTCGGGGCGCTCAAGATGGCTCTGGCCGGGGCCGGGCACCGGGCCACCTCGACGGTCGGCATGGCGGCGCTTGGTGCGGCTCGACCTCAGGGCGGCGGTTCTTCATTGCCGATGGGATTCGGTCATTCTCCGGCCCCGCGCCTTCCCCAGGGCCTGCACGACAAGGCGCAGACCTTCCATGCGCCGTTGCCCCATATGTCCCGGCCACCCCAGGCCCCCGCCCCGGTGGCCGATGGGTCGGACCCGGTGGATCATCCGCTCGGCGTGGCGCGGGCGCAACTGCATGAAACCTACATCGTCGCCCAGACCGCCGACGGCATCGTTCTGGTCGATCAGCACGCGGCGCACGAACGGTTGATGCATGAGCGGATCACCCGCGACCTGCTGGCGGGGGGTGTGGCCCGCCAGGGATTGCTGTTGCCGGAGGTGGTGGAACTGGACGACAGCGCCGCCGCCCGACTGCTGGAACGAAGCGCCGAACTGGCTGAGTTGGGGCTGTTGCTGGAGGCTTTCGGCGACGGCGCGGTGGTGGTGCGTGAAATCCCTGCCGCCCTGGGCAATACGGATGTCAAAGGGCTGGTGCGCGATCTGGCCGATGACCTGATGGAACTGGACGAAGCCATCGCTCTGCGGGACCGTTTGGGCGCGGTCTGCGCCACCCTGGCGTGCCATGGCAGTGTGCGCGCCGGGCGGCGTTTGAATGGCGATGAAATGAATGCCCTGTTGCGGCAGATGGAGGCGACGCCCCTGTCCGGCCAATGCAGCCACGGACGCCCCACCTATGTGGAACTGAAATTGGCCGATATCGAAAAGCTGTTCGGGCGGCGTTAAAGCCTTTGCAAGGCCCAGGCGGCGGCATCACGGACCAAATCCGCATCATCTTGCAACAGCGTCTCAGCCACGGGGCGCAACTCGGGCTGGGCGCTGTTGCCGAGGGCGATCAGGACGTTATGAACAAAGCGGTCACGGCCCACCCGCTTGACCGGTGAACCGGCGAAGACGTCACGGAAGCCCGCATCGTCGAGCCGCGCCAGATCGGCCAGCCGGGGGGCGCTCATTTCGGCCCGGGGCTGGAACCCCGCTTCCGATGTCGGGGCGGCGAACTTGTTCCACGGACAGACACTCAGGCAATCGTCGCAGCCATAGATCCGATTGCCCATTTGCGACCGAAGTTCCGCCGGTATGGGGTTTTTGGTCTCGATGGTCAAATAAGACAGGCAGCGTCCGGTATCCATCTGGTAGGGGGTATGCAAGGCGTCGGTTGGGCAGGCGCTGCGACAGGCATCGCAGGAGCCGCAATGGTCGGGCATGAAACGGTCGATGGGCAGATCAAGGCTGGTGAAGATCTCGCCCAGAAACAGCCAGGAGCCGAACTCCCGGGACACCAGATTGGTATGTTTGCCGGTCCAGCCCAGCCCGGCTTGCCGGGCCAGCGGTTTTTCCATCACCGGGGCGGTATCGACGAATACCTTGACCTCGCCGCCAAAGGTGACGGTCATCCAACGGGCCAGGGCCTTGAGCCGTTTCTTGATGATATCGTGGTAGTCCTTGCCCTGGGCATAGACGCTGATTCGGCCCCGGTCGGGATGTTCGGCCAGCGCCAGGGGGTCTTGGCCCGGCCCGTAATTCATGCCCAGGGCGATGACGGTTTTGGCTTCCGGCCACAACACATGCGGATCGGCCCGGCGGTCGAAGGTTTCGGCCATCCAGGTCATGTCCTCATGCCGCCCCTGGTCCAGATAGGCGCGCAGGGACTCACGATCCTCGGTCCGGCTGCTGGCGCGGGTGAAGCCGCAGGCGTTGAACCCCAGATCAAGCGCCTTGGCGCGAATGTTTTCCCGCTGATTGCGGGGGCTGGTCGCCATGACAGGCACTCCGTTGAACGGGGAATTGTTTCAGAGGGTGGCGAAATGAGCCCGTGCGCCGCGCTCCAGGGCGGCGGCGATCAACCGGTCGATCTCCAGCCGGTGACGGATCAGTTCGAGCATGCGCATTTCCTCCGGATGCACGGCACCGTCCGCTGCTGCCACGTCGAGGGCCAGGGCGTAGGCGGTCTCGCGCAGCCGCTCCGGGAGCGCCGCATAGACCATGTCCAGCGCCCGGTCCAGGCCATCCTCGTCCACCAACAGGTCGGCACATTGGGAGGCGGTGACGGTCAGACGCTCGGTGTCATAATCGGCGAACACCGGAAGCGAGTTGACGATATCGCCGATAATGCGCAGTTCGCTGTCGGTCATGTCGTTATCGGCGGCGGACATCAACACCATGCAATAAACCAGGGCGTCGTGGTGGGTGATCATGGTCGGGCATTCCCCTTGCATTCTTGAAATATTATTACGATCCCCATTAAAGCCTGTCGGCGGGATCTTGGCAACCGTTTGTCAGAACACGAAGGGGCGGTTTTCGGCACCGGAAAACGGCGGGAACGGAAAATGCGGAAAAAAGCTAGGCTTTTGAAATATTGTAATGAATATTCTATATATTAGAAATATATAAAGTAAATGGAATATTAATCGGTTAATTACTACATGCTGGAAAAGAATTATATGGGCATTCACAGTCAGCATTTTTCGGATTAGGGTCTTCCCTGGAGTCTGGGCTAGGGGAAGGTGGCAGATGGCGATTTCGAAAAAGTTGCTGGAGGCGTTGGACGCCCACCGGAAGGCTTCCCTCGACAGCGGCGGACCGGAAAAGGTTCAGCAACGGCATGAAAAGGGATTGATGACGGCGCGAGAGCGTCTGACCGCGCTGTTTGCCGAACATACGTTCCAGGAAGTGGGGCTGCACGCCCGCCATCAGGCGGTGAATTTCGGCATGGCCGACAAGGAGATCCCGACCGATGGCGTCATCGTCGGGACCGGATATGTGGAAGGGCGTCAGGTCTGCGGGGTCAGTCAGGATTTCATGGCCATGGCCGGGACCCTGGGTATGGCGCATGCCATGAAGATCGTCGAGATCATGAAATATGCCCGCAAGAACGGCATCCCCGTGGTGGCGTTCAAGGATTCCGGCGGGGCGCGAATCCAGGAAGGCGTGGATTCCCTGTCCGGCTATGGGCATGTGTTCTATCAAAACGTCCTGTTGTCCGGCATCGTGCCGCAGATCGCCATTATCGCCGGACCCTGCGCCGGGGGTGCGTCCTATTCTCCGGCCCTGATGGATTTCATCATCATGACCCGGGAAAACGCCCATATGTTCATCACCGGGCCGCAGGTCATCAAGGCGGTGACCGGGCGCGATGTGAGCATGGCCGACGTGGGAGCCGCCATGGTTCACGCCACGGTCAGCGGCAATGTGCATTTCCTGGCCGAGAACGATGCCCACGCGGTGCAGATCGCCAAACGGCTGCTCAGCTATCTGCCGTCCAACAATACCGAGGACCCGCCGCATCAACCCTACTGCGATCTGGCGTTGGACGAGGACCCGTTGATCAATGATTTGATCCCGGCGGAATCCTCGGACCCGACGGATATCTACGCCATCATCGCGCGGCTGGTGGATCAGGACAGTTTCCTGGAAATTCATGCCGGATGGGCGCGCAATCTGGTCATCGGCTTTGCCCGTATCAGCGGCATTGTCACCGGGATCGTCGCCAACAACCCCATGGAAAAGGCCGGGGCGCTCGACATCGACGCCTCGGACAAGGGAAGCCGCTTCATCCGCACCTGCAACATTTTCAATATTCCCCTGGTGACCCTGGTCGACGTGCCCGGTTTCCTGCCCGGCATCGAACAGGAACGCGGCGGCATCATCCGCCATGGCGCGAAGATGCTGTTTGCCTACGCCTCGGGGACCATGCCCAAGATCACCATCATCCTGCGCAAGGCCTATGGCGGGTCGTATCTGGCCATGTGCTCACAGGAAATGGGGGCGGATTTCGTCTATGCCTGGCCGTCGGCGGAAATCGCCGTCATGGGGGCCGAGGGCGCGGTGAACGTGCTGTATCGTACCGAGTTGAAAGACGCCGAAGATCCGAAAGCCAAGCGGGTCGAACTGGCGACGGAATATCGGGAAAAATTCGCCTCGCCCTACCTTTCGGCGGCCCGAGGCTACATCACCGATGTGATCAATCCGGCCGAGACCCGGGGCGTTCTGGCCCTGTCCCTGCGCAAGCTTCTCAACAAGCGGGAACTGCGCCCGCCCAAGAAGCATGGCAACATGCCGGTCTAGTGGAGACGACATGAGCGATCTCATCTATAAGTCCCTGTGGATGTACGGCCTGGCCATCATCATTTCGATGATCGTGGCGGTGTTGGTCAAGGGGATCGTCGTCTTGTTGTCGCGGACCGCCAAAAGGGCCCCGGTCGTGCGGGCCGCGGCCCCGGCCCCGAGGGTGGCAGACGGCGTCCCGGCGGCCCATGTGGCGGCCATTGCGGCGGCGGTCTATTCCATGCTGGGCAGTCATCGCATCGTGCATATCGGTGATGCGCCGCGTGGCGGAACCTGGTCCGCCGAGGGCAAGATCATGCATCAGACATCGCATAACATTCATCGCGCAAGCAGCAACAATTCCACTCGGCGTTAGAAGGGGTAAGGCATTCCATGGTCAAGCATTTTCGAATTGCCGTCGATGGTCACGAATATGACGTGACGGTCGAGGACCTGAGTGATCCGGGCAATCTGTATCCGTCCCCGGGTATGATTTCCTCGAACTTCGACACGCCGCCGGCACCGCCGCCGCCAGTGGCCGCCGCTCCGACCGCCAATGCCGGTCCCGACGCCAAGTTGAGTCCGCTGGCCGGAGTCGTCTCGGCGATTGAGGTCACGCTCGGTCAGACGGTCGCGGCGGGGGATCGCGTCTGCACCATCGAGGCGATGAAAATGAAAACGGCAGTGACCGCGCACAAGTCAGGCAAAATTACTGAAATTTCCGTCGCTGCAGGCGATGCCGTGGACGCAGGCCAACCCCTTGTAACCATTTCCTAGGTCAAACCCTCATGGACATCGACCTGCTCTCCGTCTTTCAAGGCTTGGCCACGTTATCGGCCTCTGAGCCGGCCATCCTGTTCGGGCGGATTTTTCTCATCGCCCTGGGTCTGCTGTTGATTTATCTGGGGCGCAAAGGGGTCCTTGAGGCGCTGTTGATGATTCCCATGGGCCTGGGCATGGCGACGGTCAATGCCTCGGTGATGTTTTTGGCCGATGGGACGAAGGGCACTTTGTTTCTTGATCCATTGGTCAATAACACGGAAAAACTGATGACCGTTCTGCAAATCAACTGGTTGCAGCCGGTCTATACCTTCACCTTCGCCAACGGTTTGATTGCCTGTCTGGTGTTCATGGGCATCGGTGTGTTGCTGGATGTGGGGTTTGTAATGGCCCGTCCGTTCACCTCCATGTTCCTCGCGCTGTGCGCGGAATTGGGCACGGTTGTGGTGTTCCCGCTGGCCGTCTGGTGGGGGCTGCCGCTGGGCGATGCGGCGGCGACGGCGACGATTGGCGGGGCTGACGGGCCGATGATTCTGTTCACCGCCCTGATGCTGTCGGACAATCTGTTCGTGCCCATTACTGTGGTCGCCTACCTGTATCTGGGCCTGACCTATGGCGGCTATCCGATGCTCATCAAATTGATGGTGCCGCGCCATATCCGGGGGCTCAAGATGCCGGAGGAAAAGGTTCGCGACATCAAATCGACGGAAAAGCTGATCTTCGCTGTGGTCACCTGCGTGATTCTGTGCCTGCTGTTTCCGGTGGCGGCGCCGCTGTTCTTTTCGCTGTTCATCGGCGTGGTGGTCCGCGAAAGCGGCCTGACTCGCTTTGCCGAGACCTTCTCCGGCCCCATTCTCTATGGCTCGACCTTTTTCCTCGGACTGTTGCTGGGGGTGTTGTGCGAAGCCAGTACCATCCTCAATCCTCAGGTGCTGATTCTGCTGGTGCTCGGGATCATCGCCCTGACGGTATCGGGGATCGGCGGCATTCTGGGGGGGTACGTGCTCTATTTTGCCACCGGCAAGAAGTTCAATCCGGTGATCGGTATCGCCGGAGTGAGCTGCGTCCCGACCACCGCCAAGGTCGCGCAGAAAATCGTTGCTGAAGTGAACTCGGATTCGGTGGTGCTTCCCCATGCTCTGGGGGCCAGCATCTCCGGGGTCATCACCTCGGCCATCTTCGCCGGTATTCTGATTTCGGTGGTGCGTTAAGGCATCTCGCCGACCAGCAATTTGGGGTCTATCGGGGTTGCGAACAGGCTGACCCCCCAATGCAGGTGCGGGCCGGTGGCCCGGCCGGTGGCTCCAACGGTGCCCAGAATCTGCCCTTTTTCCAGACGCTGGCCGTCGACCACCTGGATCGTGTCCATATGGATATAGACACTGGTCAGACCGTGGCCGTGATCGAGCATCACCGTCTTGCCCGTATAGAACATGTCGTCATGGACCAGGGCCACCACCCCATCGGCGCAGGCCGCCACCGGGGTGCCGCGCGGGGCGGCGATGTCGACTCCATTGTGCGGGTTTTTGGGCTTCCCGTTCAAAATCCGCTGGCTGCCATAGATGCCGCTCAAGGGACCCTGTACCGGCCACTGAAAGCCCGACTCAAATAGCGGTTCATCGCGGTCGTTCTGGCGCACCTGTTTGATCAATCCCGCTTCGGCGTTGATGCGGTCCCAGTCCATTTTCGGCGGTGTGACCTTGCTCGGCGGAAGACCGTCAATCCGTTGAATGTCCCAGTCGCGGGCCGATACCTGAAGCACTTGTTGGGTTTGGCGGCCATCGGGAAGGGTGATCTCCAGGCGGCTGGTCGGTCCGGCATCGCGTCCGAAGGCGAGGAGGAACCGCCCGTCCCGGGCCACCCGCACGGCGCGTCCATCCTGCTCAACCCTGGCCCCCGGCACCGTGTGGCCGATCACCAAGCCGCCTTGGGTAAGAGGGCCTTCCAGGCTCGGTTCGGCCCGTGCTGTGTTATTCAGGAACAAACAGATAAAAACGAGAGCAGGCAGATAACGCATTAAAACAGGTCTCCCTGCTGTCGCTTCGGAGGGATGTCTCGCTTGGGTTTCTTCGGCGGCGTGCCGCCGGTCGCCACGGCGCCCAGGTCGCCGTCGCGCAGGGTCAGGGTCAGCGGCTGTCCCGATTGGACCTGAGTGACCGATGTCACGGCCTTGCCCTCGGCATCGCGGATCAGGGCGAAGCCCCGTTCTAAAACCTTTTGATAGGAGTAGCTGTCAAGCAGCTTGCCCAGATGGGCCAGCCAGCTTTCCGGCTCGCGCAACAGGCCCCGACCGGCACCGTGCAAGGCCCGCGTCTCTCCAGCCAATCGGGCCTGGGCCTCGGCCAACCGGGGCCGGGGGTCGGGCAGTCGGGCTGACCATTGATAGAGCGCCGCCTCCTTGCGGTCGAGCCAGGATTTCAGGCCGTTGTCCAGGCGTTCGGTCTTGTCGTCCAGCCGCTGGGCCAGTTCCTCGATGCGGCGGCGCGGATCGACCAGCCCCCGGGCCAAACCCTCCAGACGGGTGTCCCGGGTCTCCAGAAATCGAGTCAGAGCGGCCACCAGACGACCGCCATCATCGAGTAGCTGCGCCAACAGCTCGCCGCGCACCGGCACCGCCAGTTCGGCGGCGGCGGTAGGCGTCGGGGCGCGCAGATCGGCGGCGAAGTCGATCAGCGTCGTGTCGGTCTCGTGGCCCACAGCGGAAATCAGCGGAATGTCCGAGGCGGCGGCGGCGCGCACCACCGCTTCCTCGTTAAATGCCATCAGGTCTTCCAATGATCCACCGCCCCGGGCGACGATGATCAAGTCCGGGCGCGGCGGTTCCGCGTCGTCGGACAGTTTGTTGAACCCGGCGATGGCCTCGGCGATCTGCGTCGCCGCCCCGTCGCCTTGGACCAGTACCGGCCACAGCACCACCCGGCAGGGGAAGCGGTCGGACAGCCGGTGCAGAATGTCGCGGATGACCGCGCCGGTGGGGGAGGTCACCACGCCGATGACCCGGGGCAGGAAGGGTGGCTGCTGCTTGGTGGCGGCATCGAATAGACCCTCGGCGGCCAGTTTGCGTTTGCGTTCCTCCAGCAGTTTGAGCAGCGCCCCCTCGCCAGCCAGTTCCAGCGATTCGATGACCAACTGATATTTGGAGCGTCCGGGATAGGTGGTCAGACGACCGGTGGCGATGACTTCCATGCCGTCTTCTGGGCGCAGGGCGAGGCGTGAAGCGGTGCCACGCCAGCAGACCGCATCCATCAGCGCCTCTGTATCCTTCAGCGCCATATAGAGATGACCCGAGGCGGCACGCTTGAATCCGGAAATTTCTCCACGCACCCGAACCAGGGCAAAAGTGTCTTCCACCGTGCGTTTCAGGGCCGCCGATAGCTCGGCGACGGAGAGCACGGGCAGGTTGCCCCCTATTTCTTCATTGTTCCTCATGTGGAATTCCGTAACATGCAGGAATGGGGCACGGCAACAACTAGGAGAAATATCCACCATGAAGGATCAGGCCTTGACGGTGTTGGTCGTCGGATCGGGCGGGCGCGAACATGCCCTGTGCTGGGCCATCGCCAAATCCCCGAAGTGCGGCAGGCTGTTCTGCGCCCCCGGCAACGCCGGAATCGCGCAGGTGGCCGAGTGCATCGATGTGGGCGCGGAGGACGTCAACGGCCTGTTGAGCTTTGCCCGCAAGAACAAGGTCGACTTCGTGGTCATCGGCCCCGAGGCCCCCCTGGTGGCCGGGTTGGCCGACAAACTGGAGCAGGCCGGAATCCTGGCCTTCGGTCCCAGCGCTGCGGCGGCGCGGATCGAGGGCTCCAAGGCTTTCATGAAAGACCTCTGTTCCAAATACGACATCCCCACGGCCCATTACGACAGCTTCGATGAATGCGACGCGGCCAAGGAATACATTCGGGCCCATGGCGCGCCCATCGTCATCAAGGCCGATGGCCTGGCCGCTGGCAAAGGGGTCATTCTGTGCCGCAATATCAACGAGGCCTTTGCCGGGATCGACCACATCATGACCGAACGCTCGTTCGGCAAGGCCGGAGACTCGGTGGTGGTCGAAGAATTTCTGACCGGGGAGGAGGTGAGCTTCTTCGCCCTGGTCGATGGCAAGACGGCGCTCCCCCTGGTGTCCGCCCAGGATCACAAAGCGGTTCTCGATGGCGACGAGGGACCCAATACCGGCGGCATGGGAGCCTATAGCCCGGCCCCGGTGCTGACCCCGGAATTGCAGGAACAGGTCATGCGCGACATCATCCAGCCCACCGTCGCTGGCCTGGCTGCCGAGGGGATGCCCTACAAGGGGGTGCTGTTCGCCGGACTGATGATCCAGGACGGCGTGCCGAAGCTGCTGGAATACAATGTGCGTTTTGGCGACCCTGAATGCCAGCCGATGATGATGCGGCTGAAATCCGATGCCCTGGAGATGCTGCTGGCCTGCGCCGAGGGCCGGTTGGACCAATTGCAGTTGGAATGGCATGACCAAGCGGCACTGATTGTGGTGATGGCCACCGAGGGCTATCCCGGCACCTATCAGAAAGGCTCCGAAATCAAGGGGCTGGCAGAGGCCGGGGCAGTGGATGATGTGCAAATCTTCCATGCCGGGACCAAGGCCGACGGCGACCGTGTGCTGGCCAACGGCGGACGGGTGCTCGGCGTCACCGCCCTGGGTCGGGACGTCGCCGAGGCCCAGCAACGGGCCTATGCCTGCGTGGACAAGATTGATTGGCCGGAAGGGTTCTGCCGCCGGGATATCGGGTGGCGGGCGCTGAACCGGACCTGACAGCGTGGGACAAAAACCGCCCCCCGAGGCCCAAGGCCTGTTGCATCAGATCTCCATGTCCTACGTGCCGCTGGAGGATCGGGCGCAGTTGATTCTCGTGGTCTCCGACGGCACGGAGATGCGGTTCTGGATGAGCCGCCGCTTCGTCCGGGGCCTGTGGAGCGTGCTGCTCAAGGGCCTGGAAATCTTTCCCGACCTGAAGCGGGTCGTCAACGAGGATGCCCGTCAGGCCATGATGTCCATGCGCCACCATGACGCCCTTCAGCAAAGCGATTTCACCACCCCGCGCCAGCCGTCGAAGCAGACCTCGAAGCGCCTGCCTTTGTTGGTCGGCGCGGGCGTCCGGGCGACGGGGGCGAGCCTGGTGACCCTGACTCTGAAAACCCTGGGCCGCAAGTCGCTCAATCTCAATCTGGATGAGCGGCTGCTGCACGCCCTGTGTCATCTGATCGTGGAAACCGCCGTCAAGGCCGAATGGGACCTGGCCCTCACCGTCGGCGACGGCGCGCTGACCCCACCCGCCAAACGGGTCGTGCACTGAATGCACGGGTCAGCGTGGAGGGGATATTCATTGAAACGAAGCATCGGAAATAGTATCTTTTCCTTACATCCTTACTATAGGAAACCGTCCATGCTTGCGAAGCTGACGTCCAAGAACCAACTGACCCTGCCCAAATCTGTGCTGACCCATTGTCAGGGGGCGGAATATTTCGACGTGTCGGAAGACAACGGGCGCATCGTGCTGACCCCGGTGCGGTTGAACAAGGCCGACGCCGTGCGTTCCAAGCTGGCGGATCTGGGCATCAGCGAGGATGACGTGGCCGATGCCGTCAACTGGTCCCGCCAGCCCATACGTACGGCAAAGGGCTCGTAATTTCGGATGACTCCGCCGCGTCTGGTTTTCGATACCAATGTCCTGCTCTCGGCCCTGTTGTTCCATCAGGGCTCGGTCGCGTGGCTGCGCCAAGCCTGGCAGTCGGATACCGTCCGTCCCCTGGCTAGCCGAGACACCACCGAGGAACTGATTCGGGTTCTGACCTACCCCAAGTTCAAGTTGACGGATATGGACAGGGAAGAGCTGCTCGGCGACTATCTGCCCTGGTGCGAAACCGTCAACGTATCAGCCAATACGAAAGTCCCTGACTGCCGCGATCCTTCTGACAGACCCTTCCTGGCACTGGCCATCGCCGCCGAGGCCGACGCCTTGATTACCGGCGACAAGGATTTGCTGGAACTGACCGACGACTTCAAGGTGCCGATTCTGACCCCCGCCGCGTTCAAGAAATACTTCGACGACAACACCATGCCGGGCTTGAACCAAAAAAAACCCGAATAACCCTGGCACAATTTCGATTTCTGGAATCAACAAATTCCAGAAACTTTCGTAACATGCTGATAAAATATAGGGAATTTGGAGCGGGTGAAGGGAATCGAACCCTCGTATTCAGCTTGGGAAGCTGATGTTCTACCATTGAACTACACCCGCGATGTCTCCCCGATATAAGCCATGCGCGGGGGGAGCGCAAGGGGGCGACGCGGACACGGGGCAGCCACGCAA
The DNA here is from genome assembly GCF_054657015.1 of Magnetospira thiophila. Classification (NCBI taxonomy): domain Bacteria; kingdom Pseudomonadati; phylum Pseudomonadota; class Alphaproteobacteria; order Rhodospirillales; family Thalassospiraceae; genus Magnetospira; species Magnetospira thiophila. The sequence goes on along the minus strand of NZ_BAAHXF010000001.1, from coordinate 535,977 downwards.
TTGTGATTTTGACGCCCGCTATTGAAGCCTTTTAATATCTCGTGCAGCCGGGCAACAAGGTCTCCACATGGCATCCGTTAAAGGTCATCTCGATCCAATCAAGTTTTGCGATCCCCTGGTGACCGCCAAGGGCGAGCCGCGGGCCGTGGTGGCGCTGACCCGCCTGCGGACCTTGTGGTTCAATACCGGGTCCTTGTGCAATCTGTCCTGTGCGGGCTGCTATGTGGACTCCAGCCCGAAGAATGACCGGCTGGCCTATCTGAGCCTGGACGAGGTGCGGGCCTATCTGGACGAAATCGCGCGCGAGAACCTGCCGGTGGAGGAAATCGGATTCACCGGCGGCGAGCCGTTCATGAACCCCGATCTGTGCGCCATGCTCGAAGAGGCCCTGGGGCGCGGCCTGCGCTGTCTGGTGCTGACCAACGCCATGAAGCCGCTGCTCAAGGTCCGCGCGCCGCTCCTTGCGCTCCATGCCCGCCACGGGGCGGCCCTGACCCTGCGCATCTCCATCGACCATCACCAGTCGGAGCAGCACGACCATCTGCGCGGCGAACATTCCTGGCGGCGCATGCGCGAAGGAGTGGAATGGCTGATTGCCGAGGGATTCCACCTCACCGTCGCCGGGCGGACCTGCTGGTCAGATTCGCCGCAAGAGCTGCGCCGAGGATTTTCCGCCCTGTTCGATCACCTGGGACTTGTCCTCGACGCCGAGGACCCGGCGCAATTGATTCTGTTTCCGGAAATGGACGAACAACAAGACGTGCCGGAAATCACCGTCGGCTGCTGGGATGTGCTCGGCCTCAAGCCGGAGTCCCTGATGTGTGCCGAGCAGCGGATGGTCGTCAAGCGCCGGGGCGAGGCGACCCCGGTGGTGGTGCCCTGTACCCTGCTGCCCTATGACCGGCGCTTCGACATGGGCCCCACGCTGGCCGACGCGCCGCGCCATGTGCCATTGAACCATCCCCATTGCGCCAAATTCTGCGTTCTCGGTGGCGGCTCCTGTTCCATCGGCTAGGGCGAGTGACTGGACAAACCCGCCCATGGTTCTAATATCTTGCACAACAGCAACAAGCCGGAGCCGCCGCGCATGTACAGCCAGACCACGCGCGACATTTTGATCGAGGTGGAATCCTATTACCTGGAGGACCAGTCCTCGCCGGATGAGAACCACTATGTCTGGGCCTACCATATCCGCATCGAAAACAAGGGCGCGCAGACGGTCCAGTTGCTGAACCGCCATTGGAAGATCACCGATGCCCTGGGCCGCAGCCAGGAGGTGCGCGGGTCCGGCGTGGTCGGCGAGCAGCCGGTGCTGGAACCGGGCGACAGCTTCGAATATACCAGCGGCACCCCCCTGGCGACCGCCTCCGGCCTGATGGTCGGCACTTACGAGATGGAATGCGAGAACGGCGAGCTGTTCCTGGCCAACGTTCCGGCCTTTTCCCTCGACAGTCCGCACGAGGTGGTCACCATTAACTGAGCGGCCCGGTTGAAAGTCCGTCAACCCTCGCCACATAACAAAGGCGAATCATGAGATGAAAAGGACGAGTGCCGTGAACGTAGCAACCCCAAAACCCCCCGTGGCCCCAGCCGAAACCTCCGCAGCGGCCAAGCCGAGCCGGGACGAGGCCGAACAGGCGGTTCGGACCCTGTTGCGCTGGGCCGGCGATGACCCGACCCGGGAAGGGTTGCTCGACACGCCGAGCCGGGTGATTCGCGCTTATGAGGAGTTCTTCGCCGGTTATCAGCAGGACCCGGTGGAAATTCTGGAGCGCACCTTCGAGGAGACCGACGGCTACGACGAGATGGTCCTGCTCAAGGATATCCGCTTCGAGTCCCATTGCGAGCATCACATGGTACCGATCATCGGCCGCGCCCATGTGGCCTACATGCCGCACAAACGCGTGGTCGGTATCTCCAAGCTGGCGCGGGTCCTGGAGGTCTATGCCAAGCGCTTGCAGATCCAGGAAAAGATGACCGCCCAGATCGCCAACACCCTGAACGACGTGTTGCAGCCCTTGGGCGTGGCCGTGGTCATCGAGGCGGCCCACCAATGCATGACCACGCGCGGCGTCCATAAACCGGGCGTGACCATGGTGACCAGCACCATGCTCGGCATTTTCCGCGAGAATCCCAGTACCCGCAAAGAATTCCTGGCAATGATCGGCAATCCGTCCAGCAGTGGTTGCGCATAATACTTTTGTGGTATAAATAATCTTGCCGGGGCGATACGATGACCCGGCAAGGGTTATTTCACCGGGGGTTGAACGCGCGCGGGGGGGGGGAGATGCCGCCATCATTGTTGGACCACCTTCAGCCGCATGTGGGGCGGGTTTTCTCGACCTTCTATGATACCCTGCTGACCGATCCGATTTTCGCCCTGCATTTTTCGGGGCGCGAGCAGATCGACCGGCTGCTGGAAGTGCAGAAAAAGAATTTTCTCGAGTCCCTGGAAGAGGATGAAGAGGCGTTTTTCAAGCGCTATTACCGTCTCGGTGTACTGCATTACGAACGCAGTATTCCGTTCGAGGCCTTTCTGGCCGGAGCCAAGATGCTCAATCGGAGCTTTCTGACCTCCCTGCTGGCTGAACCCCATGCGACCGAAGTCTTCGTGGCACTCAACGGGTTCTTCGAGAAATCGACGGAGGCCCTGGCCAAGGGCTACCTGGACGCCTTCGTGGCCTCCAATATGGATGATCTGGAGCAGATCACGGCGGCGACGCAACTGACCGAGACGGGCTACCACCGCACCCTCTTGTTGCAGCATTACGATTGGCTGATGCAGCTGTTCGAGGCCATTCGGACCGAGGACAACGGGCGCATTCCGGTGCTCGAAGGGGGGGTGGACGAGATCCGCCGTTTCATCACCGAGCGTCTGCCGGAGACGGAACGGATGTTCTGGAACAGCAGGGGCGAGTCCCTGGTCGCCGTCTACGACCGGGTGCTGATCCATGTGCGAAATGTCTTCTTTTTTCTCGGACGCAAGAGCTACTCGGAAGCCCTCTCGCTGTTTGGCAACCTTCTGGAAATCTACAAATTCACGTTGCTGTTCAGCAGCCTGATCAGCACCTTCGCCACCGCCAAGGCGCAACGGCAGATGGGGGAAGTCCTCAGTCTGTCGGAAAAGGATGCGCTGACCGGGGCCTATAACCGGCGCAAATTCGATCAGGTCTGCAATCTGGCGGTCAGCGAGGCGCGGGACAACGGTCTCCAATTATCGTTGATCATTGTCGATATCGACCACTTCAAGGCGGTGAACGATGCCCATGGTCATGCGGTGGGAGATACGGTGCTGCGCTCCCTGGTGACGTTGATTCACAAAACCTCGCGCCGGGGCGACCTGTTGATGCGCTACGGGGGCGAGGAATTCGTCATTCTATGCCAGAACACGGATTTGGACGGGGCCGTCTGTTCGGCCCGGAATCTCCTGAAGGCCGTGGAGGGGCATAATTTCGCGCCGGTCGCCCACCTGACCATCAGCGCCGGAGTGGCCTCCATGGGACCCAAAGACAGCACCGAGTCCCTGTTCGAACGGGCCGATGCGGCTCTCTATCAGGCCAAGCAGCAAGGCCGCAATCGAGTGGTGAGCCACTGACAAGATCATGGCCCAACCGGGACGGCGATACACCGTTCCGAATTGGGCCATGGTCCGACATCTGTTATCTCAGGACGGCAGGTTCCACTGGTCGGGACCCGCAGCCAGTCGGGCACCGAAGGCCTGACGCTGTTTTTCCATTTCGGCGGGCAGGGCATCGCCGAATTTGGCGAATTGTCCCTTGATCTCTTCCACCTCGGCCAGACCCTCGTCCTTGTTGATGGTCATCAGACCCTCGAAGGTCGACTGGTCGAAATCCAGACCCTTCCAGTTGATGGCCTGATATTTGGGCATCATGCCGAACGGGCTTTCCACTGCGTCGGCCTTGCCGTTGACCCGGTCAACGATCCATTGCAGCACCCGCATGTTCTGCCCGAAGCCCGGCCAAATGAACTTGCCCTTGGCATCCTTGCGGAACCAGTTGACGCGGAAGATCTGCGGCAGCTTGAGATCGGTCCGCTGACCCATTTTGATCCAGTGGCCCCAGTACTTGGCCATGTTGTAGCCGCAGAACGGCAGCATGGCGAAGGGATCGCGGCGGATGGCGGCCTGACCGATGGCGGCGGCGGTGGCTTCGGAGCCCATGGTCGCGGCCATGAACACGCCGTGGTTCCAGTCCAGGGACTGATAGACCAGCGGGAAGGTCTTGGACAGGCGACCGCCGAAGATGAAGGCCGAAATGGGCACCCCGGCCGGATCTTCCCAGGACGGGTCGATGGACGGGCAGTTGGCCGACGGCGCGGTGAAGCGGGCATTGGGATGCGACGCCGGGGTCTCGCTGGCCGGAGTCCAGTCGTTGCCCTTCCAGTCAATCAGATGGGCCGGAACCTCGCCGTCGATGCCTTCCCACCACACATCGCCGTCGTCGGTCAGGGCGACATTGGTGAAGATGCAGCCTTGCTTGATGCTGTCCATGGCGGTCGGGTTGGTGTGATAGGACGTGCCGGGGGCGACGCCGAAATAGCCGTATTCCGGATTGATGGCGCGCAGGGTGCCGTCCGGGCCGGGCTTGATCCAGGCGATATCGTCGCCGACGGTCCAGGCCTTCCAGCCCTCGAAGCCTTCCGGCGGGATCAGCATGGCCAGATTGGTCTTGCCACAGGCCGACGGGAAGGCGGCGGCGACATAGGTCTTCTCCCCCTGGGGATTTTCCAGACCGAGGATCAGCATGTGCTCGGCCAGCCAGCCTTCGTCGCGGGCCATGGCCGAGGCGATGCGCAGGGCCAGACATTTCTTGCCGAGCAGGGCATTGCCGCCGTAGCCGGAGCCGTAGGACCAGATCTCGCGGGTTTCGGGATAATGGACGATATACTTGTTCTTGGGGTCGCCCTCGCAGGGCCAGGCGCTGTCCGGCTGTCCCGGCTCCAGCGGCGCACCAACCGAATGCATGCAGGGGATGAATTCGCCGTCGCCCAGCACGTCGAGCACCTTCTGGCCCATGCGGGTCATAATGCGCTGGTTGGTCACCACATAGGCGGAATCGGTGATCTGTACGCCGATGTGGGCAATGGGCGAGCCCAGCGGCCCCATGGAGAAGGGAATGACATACATGGTCCGCCCCTTCATGCAGCCGTCAAACTTTCCCTTCAGCAGCGGGCGCATTTCCTTGGGGTCCATCCAGTTGTTGTTCGGACCGGCATCCTCCTGTTTTTCGGAACAGATATAGGTGCGGTCCTCGACCCGCGCCACGTCGGACGGGTGGGAGCGGGCCAGATAGCTGTTGGGGCGCTTCTTCGGATTCAATCTGATGTAGACGCCGGCATCCACCAGTTCCTGGCACAGGCGGTCATTTTCCTCCTGCGACCCATCCACCCAATAGACCTGATCGGGCTTGCACAGCGCCGCCATGTCATCGACCCAAGCCAGAAGCTTGGCGTTCTTCGTCCGGTCCGTACCTGAATTGCTCATAAAAGACCTCAATAGCTTGTCGGTTGACGGAAATGCCGGTATCGCTCCCAAGCGGTAGACGGCGCGGGCACGACGTTAGGTCTGCGCCCTGATTCGGAAATTCTTTTGGTTTCGCGTTGCAGCACGATACCCCGAGTATCGCCTCGGGGCAACCGGACTCATGACCTGAACAGACGCTTTGCCGGGATCCAAACGGCGCTGCCGAAGCCGCCGACAAAGTGCAGTTTGGTCGGGGACAGGACATAAAAATTGAAATCGGCGAAGTCGGCATAGACCGCCGCCGTCGGGTGGATGGCCAGGAAGGCCTCCCGTGCCGCCGCGTCGGCGGTCTTTTGGACCGTGCCACAGACGCTGACCCGGGGGCCGGTCTGCGGATTTTTCAAATGCTTGGCCTGTTCCACCAGCAACGTGACCCGGGGATCGCGGGCGATGTTGCGGGTATGGTCGGCCAGATCGGAGAACAGGAAAATCGGACGGCCCCCGTCGTCCAGGGCATAGGTGGCGAGCGACACATAGGGCGCACCGTCGGCGTCGAGGCTGGCCAGACTGCCCGCCGTGCCTTCGGCCAGCAACCGACGCACCGCCGTCAGATGGTCGTCGGTAATCTCGATGACGGGAGGTTCCTTCATGGCATGCTCCTTCAGGCGATTCGGTCCGGCGGGGGAGTTCCGGCAAAAAAGGCCCGTAGATTGTCGATGACTTTTTGTCCCATGGCCAGCCGCGTCTCCACCGTGGCACTGCCCAGGTGCGGCATCAAGAAGGCATTGGGCAGGTCCAGATAACCCGGATGAAGGTGCGGCTCCCCATCATAGACGTCCAGTCCCGCCGCTGCCAGCCGACCGCTGCCGAGGGCCGCAATCAGCGCGTCGTCATCGACCACCGGACCACGCGCCGTATTGATCACCACGGCACCGGGCGGCAACAGGGCCAGTCGCCGGGCGTCGAGGAAGCCCCGGGTTTCCGGAGTCAGCGGACAATGCAGAGAGAGCACGTCGCTTACCGCCAGCAGGTCCTCCGGGGTGGCGTGATAGGTCGCCCCCTGTTCCGCGTCGGCGGGCAGCCGGTGGCGGTTGTGATAATGGAGGGTCATGCCAAAGGCCCGGGCCCGCCGGGCCACCGCTTGTCCGATCCGCCCCATGCCGAGAATGCCCAAGCGTCGCCCTTGCAATCCCAACCCCTGCAACTGGGTCGGGCACCAGCCCTTCCATTCCCCGGACCGCAAGAGCAGATCCCCCTCCCGGACCCGCCGCGCTGCGCCGAGCAACAGCAGCAGGGTCATGTCGGCGGTAGCCTCGGTCAGCACTCCGGGGGTATGGGTGACGACGATGCCGCGGGCCTGCGCGGCGGCCAGATCAATATGTTCGAAGCCGACCGAGAAGGTGGCGATAATGCGCACCGTGTCATCGAGTGCGGCAATGACCTCGGCGTTGATGCGGTCGGTGGGGGTGACCACAATCCCCGCTGCGTCGGCGGCAAAATCCGGGATCTCGTCAGGCTCATAGGGCGCGTCGTCGCCGTTGAGACGCGGCTCGAACCACATCTGCAATTGCTCCTCGATGGGCTTGGGCAGGGTGCGGGTGACCAGCAGGACGGGGGGATGGTCGGACAAGGGTGACTCTCCTTTCTTTTCTTACGCGCGGATCAGCGCTACAAATAGGCCCATGACAAGACCCTTGACCATAGCCATCGTTGCCCTGGGGCTGGTTTTGCCGATGGCCTCCTGTGGTCCCCGGCCGCCCACCGATTCCTTCGGCTCCGACCTGGATGCCAACTGCAAACCGCAGGACCCCATCGACAAACTCAGCGCCCTGCTGTCGCCAAAGAAATTCTGGCTGGCCCGCGAATTCGAGCTGCGCGCCTTCATCAAGGCGGGCGAGGCCAATATCGCCAACTCCAAGAATCTGTTGGATGACAATCGAACCCGCAAGAACGAATATCGCGGCATCGCCATGGAGGCGGCGCAGAAGGAAGGCTACAAAGGCGCGGCGCTGAAAAAGTTTGTCGAGGACTACATGCGCGAATACGAGCAGATGGCGGTCAGCTCCAAACGGGCCATCGAACAGGAAAAGGTCGAACTGAATTGGGCCATGAACTGCCTGAAAGCGGTCGAAAGGCAGGTCGTCACCCTCAGAGTCACCCCAGAGGATCGCGAGGCCGCGACGCCGCCCTCCAAACGCAAGCTGAAGCTGACCCTCGACGACCTGCGCGGCATGGGTGGACTGAGCGTCGATCAGGCCAAAAAACTGGCCAAGGAGACCACCCTGACCCGCCGCGACATGGCGACCTTCCTGCGCGAACAGCGCAACCCGCGCATCCCCGGCGACGTGCAGGATGACATCCTCAAGGCGTTCGAGAATTAGTCCTCAGACCACATAGCGCCGCAAATAGTTCATGGCCTCGTTGAGCTGTGCCATGCGGTCGTGGTTGCCGAAGTCGCCGTCCGGGTGGTGAATGGTCGCCAGGATGCGGAATCGGGCCCGTAATTCGGTTTTGTCCGGTCGGGCCGAGGGCGGAAACCCCAATACATGCAGTGCCTCGGCGCGCCCGGACACACCCTGGGGCAGCGGATCGAACGCCAGCGCCGCAACCATGGCCCGCAAGCGTTCCAATTCCTCCACATGCGCCGCCGAGGGGGCGGCCTGTTTTCCCGCCTCGCGCAACTCCACCTGCACCGCACCCCGGTCCAGGTCCAGGGCAATGGCCAGGGCTTTGCGCAGCATGGGCACGGTATAGCCGGGAGTCATGCGTACCTGGAGTCGCGGCTTGCGTCGCCAGGGGCGTCCCGCCGCCGGGCCGGATTTCAGGGTCACCACCTCCCGGTCGGTGGCCGCCGGGTCGCCGGGGTCCGGATAGCCCTCCACCTGTTCCCGGGGCAGGGCCAGCAGCACCGACCGCACCAGATCCGCCACGTTGACGCCGCGTCGTTCGGCCAGTTTCAGGGCCGCCTGTCGAAAGGGGGAGGCGCAGGGGATGGTATAGGACTTTTTCAACGAAAACTCCGACTCGGGGCAGGGCGGGCGACAAGAGTAGTTGCGGACGGGGGCAGGTCAATAGGCTTGCCGTGAGTGGTCTTTTCGTCAAATTCGGCACCCCCTGTTGTTTGGCCCGACCCGGTGATAATCTGTGCGGGCGGATCATGAGAATGGGGAATGGCATGTCCAGGCGGATCGGTATTTTGGCACTTGGAGTGGCCCTGTGGATGGCCCTTTCCGTGGTGGCTTCAGCCCAACAGAAAATGCAGGCCACGCTGGTGGAGATTCACAAGGCGCAGCGGATGATGATCCTGAAATGGGGCGAGAACACCCTCGGTACCTATCGCATCGCGCTGGGCTCCCATCCAATTGGCACCAAACGCGCCGCCGGGGACGGTCGGACGCCGGAGGGCAACTACACGATCAGCGGTCGCATGCAGCACGACCAGTACCAATTGGCCCTGATCATCTCCTATCCGTCGGCCGCTGATCGGGCCGTGGCGCGGGCGCGGGCCGTTGACCCCGGCGGCGAAATCATGATCCATGGTCAGCCCGAATCGATGATCTGGGCGGCGCGGGAGGACGTGCCACAGGATTGGACCAACGGCAGCATCGCCGTCACCACCCGCGAGATGCAGGAGATCTGGCAACTGGTGCCCGATGGCACCCCGGTCGCCATTCTGCCGTGAGACCGACCGGCATTCTCCACAACCCACCCCATCGGCCTGTCGCTTTTCCCGTGCGCTTTTGGTGTTGTTGCGGAAGCGGTTTTCCAACCCCTTCATAAATCACGCGGAAAAACAGTTGTTTTGCAGTCGCGAACATTGACAAAGGGTGGGCATCGGGGCTAAACCTTTGGGTGGAAGTTTACCTACCCGAACAGGTCCCGCCCTCTTGTTGCGGCGGACTGAATCTCAAGGGGAGCCAGCCCATGAAAACGGGAGATCGCCCGCTTTCTCCACATTTGACGATCTATCGGCCGCAGATCACCTCGATGCTGTCCATTGCGCATCGGGGGACCGGGTTCGTCCTCGCTGTGGGGTCACTGCTTTTTACCTATTGGATCGTCGCCGCCGCCTACGGGCCGGAGGCCTTCGAAACCGCCCAATGGCTGATGGGGTCCTGGTTCGGACAGTTGGTGCTGTTCGGCTTCACCTTCTGCCTGTATTACCACCTGGCCAACGGGGTTCGCCATTTGGGCTGGGACATCGGCTGGTTTTTCGATATGCCGATCCTCACTGCCACCGGTGTGCTGGTGGTCCTGTTCTCCGGCGGGGCCACGGTCCTGACCTGGGCCATTATTCTGTTTTTGTGAGGGGAGAACCGACATGAGAGATTTTCGCGCTCCCCTTGCCCGCGCCCGCGGCCAGGGATCGGCTCATGAGGGGTTGGGGCATTGGTGGGTCCAGCGCCTGACCTCCGTCGCCCTGGTGCCGTTGAGCCTGTGGATGGTGGCTTCCGTCGTCGCCCTGGACGGGGCCGACCATGCAACATTCAAGGCGTGGCTCGGTCATTTCGGCAATGCTTTGCTGATGGTGTTGTTCATCGTTACCGCCATGTATCACATGGCCCTCGGGATTCAGGTGATCCTGGAGGATTACGTGCATAATGGCGCTGCCAAGTACGCCGGAATCATTCTCACTTATCTGGGCTCCTATCTGCTGGGTGTCGCCTGTATTCTGGCGGTCGTCGGCGTCGCCTTCGGAGGGTAAAGACAGCCATGTCCGCATATGAAATCATTGATCATACCTACGATGTTCTGGTGGTGGGTGCCGGAGGGGCCGGACTGCGCGCCACCCTGGGCATGACCGCTTCGGGTCTGCGCACCGCCTGCGTCACCAAGGTCTTTCCGACCCGCAGCCACACGGTGGCGGCGCAGGGGGGTATCGGCGCGGCGCTCGGCAACATGGCCGAAGACAATTGGCAATGGCACATGTACGACACGGTCAAGGGCTCCGACTGGCTCGGTGACCAGGACGCCATCGAATTCATGTGCCGCGAGGCGGTGCCGGCGGTGCTCGAACTGGAGCATTTCGGCGTGCCCTTTTCGCGCACCCCGGACGGCAAGATCTATCAGCGTCCGTTCGGCGGCCATATGTCCAACTTCGGCGAGAAGCCGGTGCAGCGCGCCTGCGCCGCCGCCGACCGTACCGGCCATGCCATTCTGCACACCCTGTATCAGCAATGCCTGAAGCACGATGCGGAATTCTTCGTCGAATATATCGCCCTCGACCTGATCATGGATGAGGACGGCACCTGCCGCGGCATCCTGGCCTGGAACCTGGACGATGGCACCCTCCATCGGTTCAATGCCCATCAGACGGTTCTGGCGACCGGCGGATATGGGCGTTCCTGGTTCTCCTGCACCTCGGCCCATACCTGTACCGGCGACGGCAACGGCATGGCGGCGCGGGCCGGTCTGCCGTTGCAGGATCATGAGTTCGTGCAGTTCCACCCGACCGGTGTTTACGGGGCCGGGGTGTTGATCACCGAAGGGGCGCGCGGCGAAGGCGGCTACCTGACCAATTCCGCCGGTGAGCGCTTCATGGAACGCTACGCCCCGTCGGCCAAGGATTTGGCCTCTCGCGATGTGGTCAGCCGGGCCATGACCATGGAAATCCGCGAGGGCCGGGGGGTTGGTTCCGGCGGTGATCATATCATGCTGCACCTGGAACATCTGGGCGCAGATCTATTGTGGGAGCGGTTGCCGGGCATCACCGAAACCTCGAAAGTGTTCGCCGGGGTCGATGCCACCCGCGAGCCCATCCCGGTGCTGCCGACCGTGCATTACAACATGGGCGGCATTCCCACCAACCATCTGGGCGAGGTCCTGATGCCGACGGCGGACGAGCCGGACCGGGTGCAACCCGGACTGATGGCCATCGGCGAATGCGCCTGCGCCTCGGTGCACGGGGCCAATCGTTTGGGCACCAACTCGCTGCTCGACATCGTGGTGTTCGGCCGGGCCGCCGCCCATCGGGCCAAGACGCTGATTGCGCCCGATACGCCCCATGCGCCGATGCCCCAGCGGGCGACCGACAAGATCCTGGACCGTTTCGACCGCCTGCGCCATGCCTCGGGCAGCACCCCGACCGCCGAAATCCGGGCCGCCATGCAGCACACCATGCAGCGGGATGTGGCGGTGTTCCGGGCCAGCGACAGTCTGACTGAGGGTATGGCCAAAATGAGCACCATCTCGCGCTCTTTCGAGGATGTCCGGGTTGCCGACCATTCGCTGATCTGGAATTCCGATCTGGTGGAAACCCTGGAACTGGAGAACCTGCTCACCTGCGCCCAGGCGACGGTGGTGTCGGCGGAAGCCCGCCATGAAAGCCGCGGGGCCCATGCCCACGAGGATTACCCCAAGCGCGACGATGAGAACTGGATGAAGCATACCCTGGCCTGGGTCGACGAAGACCGGGGCGTCAAGCTCACCTACCGGCCGGTGCATACCTGGACACTGTCCGAGGACGTGAAATACATCGAGCCCAAGGAACGGATTTACTAGGGCCGGGAGGAGACAGACAGATGGTCGAATTTTTGCTTCCCGCCAACTCCAGAGTCGGCAAGGGTAAGGAACACAAGGCCCCGGCAGGGGTCACCAACATCCGCAAGTTCAAGATCTATCGTTACGATCCCGACAGCGGTCAGAACCCGCGCGTGGACACCTTCGAGGTGGACATGGACAATTGCGGCCCGATGGTTCTTGACGCCTTGAACAAAATCAAGAACGAGATTGATCCGACCCTGACCTTCCGGCGCTCCTGCCGCGAAGGGGTCTGCGGTTCCTGTGCCATGAACATCGGCGATACCTGGCACGGCACCAATACCCTGGCCTGCACCAAGCCGATCGCCGACCTGAAGGGCGATATCAGCATTTACCCGTTGCCCCATATGCCGGTGATCAAGGATCTGGTGCCCGATCTCACCGTGCCCTACGCCCAATATGCGTCCATCGAGCCCTGGTTGCAGGTCATCACGCCACCGCCGACCGACGCCGAACGGACCCAGAGCATCGAGGAACGGGAAATGCTCGACGGCCTGTGGGAATGCGTGCTCTGCTTCTCCTGCCAGACGTCCTGCCCCAGCTACTGGTGGAACTCTGACCGCTATCTGGGGCCGGCGGTGCTGTTGCAGGCCTACCGCTGGATCGCCGACTCGCGGGACGAATTCGCCGGCGAAAGGCTCGACAATCTGGAAGATCCGTTCCGGCTCTATCGCTGCCACACCATCATGAACTGCACCGCCACCTGCCCCAAGGGACTGAACCCCGGCAAGGCCATTGCGGAAATCAAGATGGCCCTGGCCAAACGGCGCTGATCGCGCTCTACGGCTGAAGTTGTTCGTAGTAGCGGACGAGCCCCTCGTTGAGCACGCAGCGGTGGGGTGCGCCCGGGTCGGCGCGCCACAGGAAAAAAGCGCGGACGTTGTCGCCGCAGATCTGGCTATCCACATATTGACCGAGAACCTGCCCCAGCTTCTGGTCCACCTGCCGGGGCCAGATAATATCTGATCGGTCAAAATCCTGTTTGGCCTGCGCCGCCGAGGCGGACCAAGTGGCTCCTTGGCCGGACCAGGAATGACTGGGCATCACCTGGAAATCGTTGAGCGGGCCGCCTCGCTGGCTGCCATGGGCCAGATAGCGCAGTAAGATTCGTTCAAATCCGTCCGAGTTTTGGGCGATCAGAGTCACCGTCGGCAGGTCATGGGCACTGTGGGTCGCTTGCACCAAACGCCGTAAATCGGCCATGCTCTGGCGGACCGGCTGTCGCTTTTCCACAAAGGCGGCGGGGTATGGATGACCCGGCGCAAAGGGGTCGGCCAGACGAACCGCTTGCTTATCGGCCTGCGTGAGTGTGACACCCAAGGCCGCCAGCACGAGCAGGGCGGTCGCCAACCCGAAACCGCGCCCAGTAACCTTTGGAGCCACGCGGGTATACAGCCCCTCGATCAACACCAGTACTCCCGCCAAAGACAGCGCATCGAACGCCAACCCCATATAGCGTTCGAGGGAGATCAGCGTTTCCCGTTCATAACTTTGGAAGCAACTGGCATAGGTCCAGAGCAAGAGGCCTGTATAAACCACCAGATAACTTCCGGCAGCAAGAGCCAGCAGGCGATAGGGGCGAATCAGCGCCGCCAGCACCAGTCCGGCCAGCCCCAAAAGACTCCAGGCCGATTGCGCCCGCAATGTGAGGAGTGACATGAGTCGCTGAAAGAACGGGTCGGATACGGTTGTCAGGGTCTCCCACTGGCCGCCGGTGAGCACCGCAATGGGATCGGCAATGCAAAAGGTGGCGGGTGCGGGATTGCCGAACAGTTTCCAGGTGACGTAGACGACGGCGAAGGGCAGCAGCAGCAAAAGGGCCAAAGGCAGAATCCTGGCCCGACCGCTCCGCCACCATAAAAACGGCAGCAGCAACAGTGAGACGATGCCGGCGATTTTGAGAAAATAACCGGCTCCCAGCAGGAGCCCGGCGCAAAGAAGTATTTCCCGATGTGAATCATCGGACGCGGAAAACCGCGCCAAAAGCAAAAACAATGATGAAATCAGCAACAGTTGCGGCGGCTCGATCAGCAGATTATCGGGCAGCCAGCCAAGCGGCCAGAGCAGCAGCAGACCGCTGACGCTTCCCCAGGCGATGACGGTCCGCTGGAAGTCGCCTTGCCCCCGCAACAGGTCCCAGGCAAAACCGAGGAAACAAAGCACCCCTGCCGTCCCGGCGGCCAGGGACCGCACTTCGATAAATTCATCATGGAAAAGCTGGGGATACACCATCGCCAGATACCAGCCCTGGGTATAGCCGGGATTGGCCAATTCCATATCGGCGCGCCAGACCTCATCGGCGATGAACATTTGCCGGGTCAGACTCAGCCAGTTGCTGAGTTCATCCCATTCCAGAGGGATATAGCCCTGCGGTCCCCACAGGGCGACAAAGACCAGCAGCAGAGCGCCGAAACTCAGCAGCGGATGCAGCAGCAGATCCGGCGAAAAATGTTTGTGCCGTTGCCGCCAGCCTTCCATGACGAGGCCGCCCATTGCCAGCCCCAATAATACCCAGGCGGCAATGTGCAGTGGCAGTCCGACAATCCGCGCCAGCACGAACAGCAGAAAAGGGAATATCGCCCAACCGAGAAAGGCCCTCGACCCCAGGCCGCGCAATGGTAACCACAGACCAATCCCCGCCGAGGTCAACAAGACGAGGGCGAGGGAAAGGGTCATCTCGTCACTCTCCGGTCAGGCCGTCAAGATCAGCCGCCGGTGCCGCCGACGGTCAGGCCGTTGATGCGCAGGGTCGGCTGGCCAACCCCCACCGGCACCCCCTGGCCTTCCTTGCCGCAGGTGCCCACCCCCGGGTCCAGGGACATGTCATTGCCGATCATCGCCACCCGGGTCAGCACATCCGGCCCGTTGCCGATCAGGGTCGCCTCCTTGACCGGCGCGCCGATCTTGCCATCTTCGATGCGGTAGGCCTCGGTGCAGGAAAAGACGAACTTGCCGGACGTGATGTCCACCTGTCCGCCCCCAAAATTGACCGCATAAATTCCATTCTTGACCGATTGGATTATTTCCTGAGGATCGTGCTTTCCGGCCAACATGTAGGTATTGGTCATACGCGGCAGCGGGGCATGACTATAAGACTGGCGACGTCCGTTGCCGGTCGCCTCGACCCCCATCAGGCGGGCATTCAGGCGATCCTGCATGAAGCCCTTGAGGATGCCGTCCTCGATCAGCACGGTGTTGTGGCTCGGCGTGCCCTCGTCGTCGATGGTCACCGAGCCCCGGCGGTCTGCAATGGTCCCGTCATCGACCACCGTCACACCCGGCGCGGCGATGCGCTGGCCGAGCAGTCCGGCGAAGGCAGAAGTTTTCTTGCGATTGAAATCCCCTTCCAGACCGTGCCCGATGGCCTCATGGAGCAAAATACCGGGCCAGCCGGGACCGAGCACCACATCCATTTCCCCCGACGGGGCAGGGATGCTTTGCAGGCTCACCAGGGCTTGGCGCAGGGCTTCGTCGGTGGCCCTCTGCCAGCTTTCCGGGGTCATATAGGCGGCATAGCCGGTGCGCCCGCCGGTGCCATGGGAGCCGGTTTCCATGCGCCCGTCCTGTTCCACCACCACCGACACATTGAGCCGCACCAAAGGGCGGATATCGGCGGCCCGGGAGCCGTCGCCGCGCAGGATCTGCACCGCCTGCCAACTGCCGGCCAGCGAGGCCATAACCTGTTTCACCCGGGGATCGCGGCCCCGCGCATAGGCGTCGATCTCGGCCAACAGCTTGATCTTGGTCTCGAACGGCACCATGCCCAACGGATTCTCATCGGTGTAGAGACCGAGATTGGTGTCGGCGGGCGGCGCGGCGAGAAGCCCGCCCCGACCGTTGCGTACTGCGGCCACGGTTTCCCCGGCCCGACGAATGGCCGCCTCGCTCAGATCCGAAGCATGGGCATATCCGGTGGCCTCCCCGGACAGGGCGCGCAGACCGAACCCCTGCGCGGTGTCGAAGGTGGCCGCTTTCAGTTGGCCGTCGTCATAGGAGAAACTTTCCGATTGGCGGTATTCGAGGAACAGTTCCCCGTCATCGGCCTGATGCAGGCTGCGGGCGACCAGATCGCCGACCCGCCGCCGATCCATGCCGGTGCGAGTGAAGAAAAGGTCGTCGGTGGTGGCGAGCGCGTTCATGGGACCTCCTGGGCTGCTTGTCATATAGGCATATCGAGGCGCGCTGTCATCCTCGGAGTACCTGACGCTCGGGAGGAAAATGCAGCGTGACCTGGGTGCCCTCGTCCTCGCGACTGTCTATATGGAGCCATCCGCCATGCAATTCGATCATCGACTTGGTAATCGCCAGCCCCAGGCCGGTGCCTTCGTGGGAGCGCACCCAGGCCCGTTCCACCTGTTGAAAGGGTTGGGTGACCTGATCCACATGTTCCGGTGGAATCCCAATGCCATTGTCGGCCACCCACAGGGACAGGCTTCCGTTGTCCCATGCCCGGGCACCGACGGTGATATGGCCCCGCTCGCCGGTGAATTTGATGGCGTTGGACAACAGGTTCAGCAACATGCTGCGCAAGCCGCCGGGATCGGCCCGCAACAGGGGAAAGTCCTCCGCAATGAGAAGCTCCCAGGTCTTGTGCTGATCCTCCATCCGTCGTCCGATGAGATGCAGGGCCGCCTCGGCCTGTTGTCGAAGGTCCAGCACCTCTTCTTGCAGTTCCGTGCGCCGGGCCTCGATGCGCGACAGGTCGAGCACCTGATTGATCAGTTCCAACAGATGTTGGCCGCTGGCCTGAATATCATGGACATATTCGCGATATTTGGCGGATTTCAGGTCCCCATAGATCCCCATGCGCATCATTTCCGACAGCCCGATAATGGCATTCAGCGGGGTACGCAATTCGTGGCTCATGTTGGCCAGGAATTCCGATTTGCTGCGATTGGCCGATTCCGCCTCGTCGCGGGCCGAAATCAGGCCGCTTTCGATGGTCTTGAAATTGGTGATATCCTGAACCAGACCGAGCAGGCTTTCGGGCTTTCCGTTGGTGTCACGGATCAAGGTGGCGCGGGAACGCAGCCAGCGGATCGTCCCCGGCTTCCGAACCACCCGATATTCAATGTCGTATTCGGCGTCGCCGCGAACGGCCGCCGCCATGGCCTGTTCGGCCCGTTCCCGGTCGGCATCGAGAATACGCGCGAGCAACTGGTTCGGACCAGCGGGCTCCTGTTCGGAGAACCCGAGTATGCGATGGGTTTCCGGCGAAAAAACCATATTCTGCTTTCGAATATCATAGCGCCAGCTGCCCATGTCGCCGAGCGAAGTGGCCTGTCGCATCAAGGCGGCGGATTCCAACTGCTCCTGCAAGGCCCGTTCCCGCTCGGCCAGCCAGCGGGAAAACAGCCACAGCAACGCAGCGGTCAGAACCGTCAACAGACCGCCGATCAGACGATATTGCCAGGACAGCGGAAAAGCGTCTCCCGCAGGCGTGGTTGCCGCCACCGCCAATTGCCAGGACCCCACCGGCAGGGGAATGTCGAGCAGGATATCGGGATGCTCGAACAGCGCCGGATCGCCGTAAAATACCGCCCCTTGCGGACCAAGCGAGTCGGCCCCGCGCAGGGCAATCCGGATATCCCGGGGCGGCTGGGACAGACCGGTTTCCTGCAACAGCCCCTCGTAGGACATGACCGTCGAGACCAGCCCCCAAAAATGTTTGCTGCCGTCGGGCAGGGTGAGAAACACCGGCATCCGGCCGATGATCGCCCGTCCGCCCTGGAGCAGATTCAGGGGACCGGCCAGAACCATGTTTTTGGCTTCCTTGGCCCGCAGCGCGGCATCTTTTTGCGCGGCATTTTTGGTGTAGTCCAGGCCGATGGCCGCCTCGTTGCCCGCGACCGGATACATCAGACGCAGCACCAGATCCGGCGCTCCCCCCAGATTCCGGATAATTTTGGAACGGTCGATCAATTCACGTCCCAGACGGGCAAAGTCCGTTTGGGTGAGTTCGGGATTGGAGGCGATGATGGCCGCCATTCCATGCACCAACGCGATGTTGGTTTCCAGGACCTGCTTGATCCGGCCGCTGAGAATGGCGGCGGATTTCAGGGTCGAGACCTTTTGTTCGCTTTGCAGGGCCTCGCGCTGATTGCGGTCCAGCAGGTGCCCCACCGACAGGAACGCCGACCCCAGCGCCAGGGCCAAAATCCCGACGGCATAGGTCCGCCATCCATGTCTTCGGGTCATGGCTTTATTCCCAACTGCCGTCGTTTTCGATGTTCAGCACCCGACCGCAATGTTTGCAGTGAACCGCGTCCGGGTCGTGGCGGGTGAGACCGCAATCGGGGCATTTATAGGTCACCCGTTGCGGTCGGAAGATGGTCTGCACCAATCGCAGGAACAATCCGACGCCAACCACCATGATCAGCACCGCCAGCAGGCGTCCGCTGCTGCCTTCCAGGGTGATGTCGCCGAAGCCGGTGGTGGTCAGGGTGGTGACGGTGAAATACAGGGCATCAATGTAATTGTTGATTTGCGGGTTGCTGTGGACCTGCAACACATAGACCAGGGCGGTGACGAAAAAAATGAACACGAACAGGTTCAAGGCGCTCTGGATGGTCTCCTCATGCTGTTTGAAGAACCCGAAAGCGTCGCGCAACTCGCGCAGCACATGATAGCTGCGCAGCAGGCGCAACATGCGGACCACCCTCAGGAAGGCCATGTTTTCCAGAAATACCGGGGCCATCAACGAGAATATGACCAGCAGATCGGCGAGGATCAAGGGGCGGAAAAAGTGCCTCCAGGGCCGGTTGGCGATCCACATTTGGGCCACATAATCCAGGAGCAGGACCGCGCCAATGGCATAGTCGGCGACAATCACCCAGCGCTCGTGAGAGACCATGGAAGACAGAATGAAAAAGGTGACCGTCAGCACATCGAAGGCCAGCAGGCCGTAGCGGAACCGGCGTCCCTTGGGGGAGGCTCCGTGATACAGTTCAATCAGTTGGCTGCGGATGTTCATGATGGTTTGGGAGTGTAGCCGATCCTGATCATCTTGCCAGACTCCTTTGCGCGTGGCATATGGTCGCTCGATCAGGAGGCCCGCATGAAAAACACCGACCCCCGAAACTGGCGCATGGCAACCCGCGCGGTGCGTGGCGGCACCCGGCGCAGCGAGATGGACGAGACCTCGGAATCCCTGTTTCTGACCTCGGGCTATGTCTATGATTCGGCGGAACAGGCCGAGGCGGCGTTCAAGGGTGAAAACACCCATCTGGTCTATTCCCGGTTCGGCAACCCCACAGTGACCATGTTCGAGGACCGGGTGGCGCTGCTGGAAGACGCCCGCATCTGTAAAGCGACCGCCACCGGCATGGCCGCCGCGACGGCTTCCCTTTTGCCTTGCGTGAAGGCCGGGGACCGGGTGGTCGGGGCGCGGGCGCTGTTCGGCTCCTGCCTCTATCTGTTGACCGATCTGCTGCCCCGCTACGGCATCGAGACCGAGATCGTCGATGGCACCGATCTGGAACAATGGCAAAAGGCACTGTCCCGACCGACTCAGGCGGTGCTGGTGGAATCGCCGTCCAATCCGGGGGTGCAGATCGTCGATATCCAGGCCGTGGCTGATTTGACCCATGCCGCAGGGGGGCGATTGGTGGTCGATAACGCCTTCGCCACACCGGTCCTGCAACGGCCCTTCGAGATGGGGGCCGACATCGTCTTTCATTCCTCGACCAAATATATGGATGGTCAGGGGCGGACCTTGGGCGGCTGCGTGCTGACCAACGACGAGGATTTTTTTACCACCCAGCTTCTGCCCTTCCTGCGCAATACCGGCCCGGCGCTCAGTCCGTTCAATGCCTGGGTGCAGTTGAAGGGGTTGGAGCATTTGGAATTGCGCATGGCCCGCCACAGCGACAATGCCTTGGCCCTGGCGCAGGCCCTCGAAGGCCATCCGAAAGTGGCGCGGGTGCTCTATCCGGGGCTGCCCAGTCACCCGCAGCATGCCCTGGCCATGGCCCAGATGCGCAGCGGCGGCGGCATGTTGGCGGTTGAATTGAAGGGCGGAAAAGACGCCGCCTTCCGACTGCTCAATCATCTGAGCCTGATAGATATTTCCAACAATCTGGGCGACGCCAAGAGTCTGGCCACCCATCCGGCGACCACCACCCACCAGCGGCTCAGTGACGCGGAACGGCAGGCGGTGGGAATCACCGGCGGCCTGCTGCGTCTGTCGGTCGGTCTGGAAGACGTACAAGATATCTTGTCAGACTTGGAACAGGCGCTGGATCGGGTTTAAACTCAATCCCCTAGAGCACGAGTCGCTGCACAAAAAAGGGGAAGTCATGTCCAATCTGGCGCTGGCCCATGGTCTGGGCTTCGAGGATCTTTACGACTTAAACGGTCTGAACAAGATCGACGCGCATTTTTTGCAGGACCTGGAGGCGGTTGATCAGGACCTGCACGGTCGTCTTGTCAACGCCCGCCAATCCCCTGAAGCGTTGGAAAAGGCCGATGAGTCCCAGTTGATCCTGGACCTCGCGCCGCATCTGGAAAACTTCGTCGCCGTGCTGTTCCACATGGACGAAGCTCTGGGTGAGCTGATCGATGTTCAAACCGGGCTGGAGTTCTTTTTCAAATCCAAGCGCAATTTCGTCCAACGGCTGGCCGCCAAGGCCTTCAAGCCGGAAGAGGCGGAAACCTTCGATGGTCCGGCCCTGTGGCAGCAGGTGGTGGCCCATGCGGGCAGGCCGCTCAATCAGGCCTCCTTCGCCCGCGCGGTGAATGCCTGGGAGGCCGATCCGGAAACCCATGTGGCGGGTCTCGATGCCGCCAAGCGTTACGCCGCCTGGGCCATTCATACCGCCGCCGGACAGGCCCATCATCATGACGATGTGCTGTTTCACAAGGTGGTGCATGTGGATCACGACCATCTGGTCGAAGGGGAGACACTATCGCTCGAAGGGGCTCCGGCACTGTGTCTCGATCCCTCGGTGCGCCGCCATCGGGACGGCTTTCATCTGACCGATTCCGGGGCGAGCCTGCTGGAAGTGCTCGACCAGACCCATTACTGCGTCATCTGCCACGAGCGGGGCCGCGATGCCTGCTCCCATGGCCTGCGCGACCGCAAGACCGGCGAGATCGAGAAAAATCCGCTCGGCGTGGAACTCTGGGGCTGTCCGCTGGACGAGAAAATTTCCGAGATGCATCTGTTGATGAATCGCGGTCATCCGCTGGCCGCCGTCGCCACGGCGATGGTCGACAATCCGCTGATGGCCGGGACCGGGCACCGCATCTGCAATGACTGCATGAAGTCCTGTATCTTCCAGAAACAGGAGCCGGTAAACATCCCGCAGGTGGAGACCCGCGCCCTCAAGAACCTTTTGAGTCTGCCCTATGGGTTCGAGATCTATTCCCTGCTCAGCCGCTGGAATCCGCTCAATGTTCGCCGTCCCCTGCCGAAGCCGGACAAGGGATACAAGGTGCTGGTGGTCGGGCTGGGTCCGGCGGGCTACAGTCTGGCTCACCACCTGATCAACGAAGGTCATTCGGTGGTCGCCGTGGATGGATTGAAAATCGAACCCCTGCCGCCGGAATTGTCGGGCCATGACGACGCCGGACAGCGGGTGCCCTTCCATCCGGTAGAGGATTACCACGAACTGTGGGAAGACTTGGATAACCGCGCCATGGCCGGGTTTGGCGGGGTAGCCGAATACGGTATCACCGTGCGTTGGGACAAGAACTTCCTCAAGGTCTTGCGGCTGCTTCTGGAGCGCCGCGACCGTTTTGCCATGTATGGCGGGGTGCGTTTTGGTTCGACCATCACCGACGCCGACGCTTTCGCTTTGGGGTTCGATCATATCGCCCTGTGCGCCGGGGCAGGCAAGCCGACGGTGCTCGATATTCCGAATAATCTGGCCCGTGGGGTGCGCCAGGCCTCCGACTTCCTGATGGCCCTGCAACTGACCGGCGCGGCGAAAATGGACACGGTGGCCAACCTGCAACTTCGGCTGCCGGTGGTGGTCATCGGCGGCGGCCTGACCGCCATCGACACGGCCACCGAATCCCTGGCCTATTATGTGCGGCAGGTGGAAAAATTCCTGCATCGCTATGAGGTGTTGCTGGCCGAACATGGGGAGGCCGAGACCGCCGCCCTATGGCAAGGCGAGGAAGCCGACATCGCCCAGGAATTTCTGACTCACGGCCGCGCCCTGCGTCAGGAACGGATGCAGGCCAAGGCCGAGGGCCGGACTCCCGATTTTGCGCCGCTGCTCGATGCCTGGGGCGGCGCGACCATCGCCTATCGCCGCCGCATGGTCGATTCCCCGGCCTATCGTCTCAATCACGAAGAGATCAACAAGGCACTGGAAGAGGGCATTCGCTTCGCCGAACTGCTCGGCCCGCTGGCGGTGGAGGTGGACGATTTCGGCCATTGCTCGGGTCTGCGCCTGAGCCGCATGGAAATGATCGACGGACGACCCAAGGCGACAACGGAGGAAGTCACACTGCCCGCCCGTGCCGTGCTCATCGCCGCCGGGACCCAGCCCAACACCACCCTGGCCCGCGAGCATCCGGGCTTTGCCACCATGGACGGCAAATATTATCAGGCCCTGGACGAAGACGGCGCGCCGGTGTCGCCGGAATGGACACCAAAACCAGAAAACCCAGCCGTCCTGATGCGCAACGAAGCCGACGGTCGGGCGGTGAGCTTTTTCGGCGATCAGCATCCCACCTGGGCCGGCAATGTGGTCAAGGCCATGGCCAGTGCCAAACAGGGCTATCCGGTGATCGACCGGGTGCTGGCCCGCCGCGCCCCGACCGCCCGGGAACCCTGGGAGGCCCTGGTTGACCGGCTCAATGACGAACTATTGGCCCGGGTGCATGAGGTCAAGCGGCTGACCCCCAACATCATCGAGGTGATTCTGCGTGCTCCCGGCGCGGCGCGGCGCTTTAAGCCGGGGCAGTTCTTCCGGCTGCAAAACTACGAGGCCCATGCCATCGCCACCCCGGATACCCGGCTGGCCATGGAGGGCGTCGCCCTGACCGGGGCCTGGGTGGATGTGGACCAGGGACTGGTATCGGTGATCGTGCTGGAAATGGGCGGCTCGTCCAATCTGTGCATTCATCTCAAGCCCGGCGAACCGGTGGTGCTGATGGGACCGACCGGATCGCCGACCGAAACCCCGGGTGGCGAAACGGTGCTGCTGTGCGGTGGCGGCCTGGGCAATGCGGTGCTGTTCTCGGTCGGTCAGGCGATGCGGGCGGCGGGTTCGAAGGTGCTCTATTTCGCCGGATACAAGGGGGTCCATGACCGCTACCACATCGAAAACATCGAGAAAGCCGCCGATGTGATTGTCTGGACCTGCGACGAAGCGCCGGGATTCGAGCCCGGACGTCCGCAAGACAAAAACTTCGTCGGCAACATCGTGCAGGCCATGGTCGCTTATGGGGATGGCTCCTTAGGCGACATTCCGATTCCCTTGAGCAGCGTGGATCGCATCATCGCCATCGGCTCGGACCGCATGATGAACGCGGTGGGTCAAGCGCGGCACGGGGTCTTAAAGCCGTTCCTCAAGGATGACCATGTGGCCTTCGGCTCCATCAACTCGCCCATGCAATGCATGATGAAGGAGATCTGCGCCCAGTGCCTGCAAGCCCACCAGGACCCGGAAACCGGCCAACGTTCGGTGGTGTTTTCCTGCTTCAATCAGGATCAGGACCTGGATCGGGTGGACTTCGAATGCCTGCACCAGCGGCTGATGCAGAACGGAGTCGCCGAGAAACTCACCCGCGCCTGGATCGCCCGCACGCTGGAGGAAGCGGGGGCGGGAGCGGGCGTTTGACATCGCCGGGATTCTGCCTATACTGCCGCCCCTCATTCCCGGGAACGTGGGGTGCGCGCTTGGTCGTGCGTCTCCGCCTCGAAAGTCGAGGACTACCGGGACACAAAAACGATAGAGAGATCTAAACAATGACCAAACGCATTACCGCCAAATACAAGATCAACCGCCGCCTCGGCGAAAATCTCTGGGGCCGCCCGAAAAGCCCGATCAACAAGCGCGAATACGCCCCCGGTCAGCACGGCCAGCGGCGCCGCAAGCCGTCCGACTTCGGCACCCAGTTGATGGCCAAGCAGAAGCTCAAGGGCTACTACGGCAACATCACCGAGAAGCAGTTCCGCAAGTATTACCAGGAGGCCACCCGCCGCAAGGGTGATACCTCCGAGAACCTGATCGGCCTGCTTGAACAGCGCCTGGATGCCGTGGTCTATCGCATGAAATTCGTGCCCACCGTGTTCTCGGCCCGGCAGTTCGTCGGCCACGGCCATATCATGGTCAACGGCCAGAAGGTGACCATTCCTTCCTATCGAGTGCGCGAAGGCGACGTGATCGAGGTCAAGGCCAAGTCCCGCGAGATCCCGATGGCCATGGAAGCCGTGGTCAGCACGGAACGCGACATCCCCGAATACATGGATGTGGACCTCAAGGCCATGAAAGGCACCTTTGTCCGTGTGCCCGCCCTGGCCGACGTGCCCTATCCGGTGCAGATGGAACCCAATCTGGTGATCGAATTCTATTCGCGCTGACCCTGTCGCCGAATATCATTCAAGACAAGCCGCTCGGAGAAATCCGGGCGGTTTTTTATGGGTGCTCTTTCGCCCGACCCTCTGCCGCCTTGATTTCGTCGATTTCCACGTCGGTCAGCCGCACCATGGCCTCGGCTTTGCGGACATCCATTTCCTTGGAGCCGAACACCGCCTGGGCCATGTCGATCAGGTTCCAGATCAGGCTGCGGGTATAGCTCACGTCATTCATCAAGGAGGTGGCCATGGCGGGCGTGATGCGGCGTTCCCGAATCAGGCGGTCGAGGGTGCCGTCGGCAACGGCACTGCCCTCCTCGATGGCCAGCTTGTAGTGATCGAGAGCCAGGACGTGCCGGTCTTCCACCGGCTGCTCGCGGAGGTCATGCAGGTCCCGCAAGAGTTGGACGATCAGCCGACGCAGGGTGTCGTATTGGCGCCGCATGTGGACGTTGTCGATGGCGATGTAGGTTTGCAGGTTTGAACTCAGATGCTTGACATCCTTGACCGCCTTGACGATGGCATGACAGGCGTTGCGCAGGGCGTAAAGCGAGGCCGCATTGTCCTGCGGCAGCTTTGTCTGGGCACGGCTGATGAAGTCGAGAATGGCCCCGTAGAGGGACTTCACGTCCGTCGCATACAGATCCTCCAGATCGAACGTGATCGGCTCGCGGTGGGTGTCCAGCAAATGATCCAGCGGCTGCTTTCCGGTCACCTCCTCCGGTTCCAGACTCAGTCCCAAAGCCAGGATCGGTAGGCTGTTGTCATAAAGATGCAGGGTCTCCCGGCGCACCGATTCCAACAGGGTCTCGGGAAAATCGAACGCGGCATCCTGGAGATACAGCGGCTCCATGACCCTTTTCCAGGGTCGGGGAATGAGCCGTTCAAGAAGATTCACCATGCGGTCTATGAGCGGCGTCATGACGATCACCCCGACCAGATTGAAAATGGTGTGGAACACCGCCAGCTTGAGGGCGTAATCGTCCTCGGGAATACCGAATGTCACGGCCACATGATCGACCGCCCAGATAAACGGGCCGATGAAGATGATGGCGATTGCGCCAGTGGTCATATTGAACATCAAATGCGCCCCGGCCAACCGCTTGCCCTGATAATTGGAACTCATGGCCCCGATGATGGCGGTGATGGTGGTGCCGATGTTGGCCCCGATGGCCAGCGCCAGGGCGTTTTCGTAGGTGATTTGACCGGCCGACAGCCCGGTCAGGATCAGCACCAGGGTGGCATGACTGGACTGCATGACCACGGTGGCGAAAATGCCGATGCCGCAGAACGCCAACAATCCGCCCAGACCCGGCATGGCATAGGCGGCCAGATCAATGTTTGATTTAAAGGCCTCGAAACCCTCCTTCATATGGTGAATGCCGAGAAACAGCAGCCCCAACCCGGCAAGAATGTAGCCGACCCCCTTCATGCCCTTTGATTTCTGGAAAATCAAAATCACCCCGAATACCAGCATGGGCATGGCATAGGCGGCGATGTTCACCTTCAACCCGAAACCGGCCACCAGCCAAGCCCCGGTGGTCGTCCCGATATTGGCCCCGAAAATGATCCCGATCCCCGCCGGGAGCAGGATCAGGCCGGAGCCAAGAAAGGAAATGGTGATCACCGAAACCAGGGAGCTGGATTGCAAAACCGTGGTCGCCAGCATGCCGAAGCCGATGCTCTTCCACAGCCTGTCGGTGGTGAGCTTGAGCAGTTTTTCCAGAGCGCCGCCGGTGAAGGAATGAAAGCCCTGTTCCAGAAACAGCATGCCAAACAGAAACAGCGCCACCCCGGCGGCAATTTCCTTGAAGTCCGGGCTGATCCAGAAGCCCCAGGCCAGAATCAGCAGTATGACCAGCAAAAGAAGGCGCTTCAGCATGGCGAGAATCCTCTCAGGATTTCCTTGCTCCAAGGCCATCCCTCTGAATCAAAAGCATAACATCCCTCACGACCGACGCCTATGAGAGACATTTCAGGGCCAGGGATTTTCCGGGCTTGTGCGATGCGATATTGCGTTGCACAATCGGACTTCCGCCATTGAGAACGACCCCAGGGAGGCCCCGATGACCAAACCCGCCCGTAAATTCCTCGAACCCCTGGCTATTGGCGCGCCGACGCCCTATCGGGAGCTGCCGGTGGCGTTGGAACGGATGATCCATTTCTTTCCGCCCCATGTGGAGAAGATGCGGGCCAAGGTGCCGGACATGGCCAAGCAGGTGGATGTGATTCTGGGCAACCTGGAAGACGCCATTCCCGCCGAGGCCAAGGAAGCGGCGCGGGCCGGGTTCATCGAGGTGGCGCGGACCGCCGAGTTGGGCGATACCAAGCTGTGGACCCGGGTCAACTGCCTCAATTCACCGTGGTTCCTGGATGACATGCTCGACGTGGTGGGGGCGGTCGGCGAGCGGCTGGACGTGGTGATGCTGCCGAAAGTGGAAGGCCCCTGGGACATCCATTACCTGGATCAACTGTTGGCCCAACTGGAGGCACGGCACCGAATTTCGCGACCGATCATGATCCATGCCATCCTGGAAACCGCCTTGGGGGTGGAAAACATCGGGGCCATCGCGGCAGCCAGTCCGCGCATGCATGGCATGAGCCTCGGCCCGGCCGATCTGGCGGCGTCGCGCGGCATGAAGACGACCCGGGTCGGCGGCGGCCATCCGTTCTACGGGGTGATGGAAGACCCGCGCGCCGATCAGGGGCCGCGCGCCTTTTATCAACAGGATCTTTGGCATTACACGGTGGCCAAGATGGTCGATGCCTGTCAGGCCAATGGCATCAAGGCGTTCTATGGGCCGTTCGGGGATTTCTCTGATAACGAGGCCTGCGAGGCGCAGTTCCGCAATGCCTTCCTGCTCGGCTGTGCCGGGGCCTGGAGCCTGCATCCCAAGCAGATCGACATCGCCAAGAAGGTGTTCAGTCCCGACCCGGACGAAGTGATTTTCGCCCTCAAGATCCTCGACGCCATGCCCGACGGCACCGGCGCGGTGATGATCGACGGCAAGATGCAGGACGATGCCACCTGGAAACAGGCCAAGGTGATCGCCGATCTGGCCCGTCAGGTCGCCGCCAAGGACCCGGAAATGGCCAAGGTCTACGGGCTGTAGGGAATTATTTCTCGACCGGCTGGTAGCCGTTGCTGCGCAGACAGCGTTCGAGCAGTTCGGTCCGGCGCTTCGAGCTGTCGTAAGCGGCCATCTGACTGGCGTAGGTGCCAGCGGAGGTGACGCCCGCGCCGCCGTAATCGCTGCGGGCGACGTCCTTTTCCACCTGTTGCGCTGCCCAGCGACGGCAGGTGGACATGTCCGTTGACCATTGGGACGGCGGACGCTCCGCATGTTCCCAGCGTACCGTCGGGGCACAGGCCGAGGCAATCAGGCAGATCAGCAGCAGGGAACGCCTCATGGCAGGGGCTCGTCAATGGTCACCGTGATGCGGCCCAGACCTTCGATTTCTGCCGTCACCACATCGCCCGGCACCAGCAACCCGACTCCGGCAGGGGTGCCGGTGAACAACAAATCTCCGGCGTACAGCCGGTCTTGGGCCGCCAGATGGTCGAGTGCCTCGGAGACCGACCAAATCATCTGGCTGAGGTCCCCTTGCTGACGCAGTTCACCATTGACCGACAAAGCAATACGACCCCGCTCAAGCACAGGCGCACCATTGAGAGGATGGATGGGACCCAAGGGGGCGGCGGCAGTGAATGATTTGGCGCTGTCCCAGGGGCGACCCTTGGCCTTGGCCTGGGCCTGCAAGTCGCGGCGGGTCAGGTCGATGCCGATGGCCTGCCCGAACGGCTTGCCGTCCGGCCCCAGCGCCACCACCAGTTCCACTTCATGTTCCAACCGCTGGGTGGCCTTTGGATAGGGGACACTGAAGCGCTCTGTGCCACCGATAGCCGCCTGAGCCATCTTGGCGAAAAAGAACGGCGGCTCACGGTCCGGGTCGGACCCCATTTCCCGCGCATGGTCGGCGTAATTGCGTCCGACGCACAGCATATGCCGTACCGGAAACAGTTTCGAGGTGCCGACAACCGGCATCCGCACGGTCGGAGAGGGGGGAAAAGCCGTATCCATATCCATGGCGGCTGATTTATTCTTCGGGGGTGACGCGCAGCCGCACGGATTCCCGCATGTCGGCCAAGACCAGCAGATTTTCGTCGATTTCCTTCAACAGGATGCGCGCTTCCCTTTCATCAATGATGCCGTCGTCCTCAAGGAATTCGTAAGTCTTGCGCAGCACGTCGGAAAACTCCTTGGACACCCGGGAGATATGGGCCAGCCACTCCAGCTCGGTTTTTTCCGCCGGGACATCGATGACCAGCAGTCCGGCCTGGGCCGCCAGATGTTCGGTCACCGGATGGGTGCCGGAAATCTTTTCCAACGCCTCGACAATATGAATCGGCATGGAGCGGTCGGGTTTGTGCGGATCGGCATAGTCATGCAGCACGGTCTTGCCGCGGCCGCAGACCTTTTCCGCTTCTTTCAGGCCACCCACGTCATTGATCAGTTGCTGGGTTGCCGCCGCAGCGGTGCCATATTTGCGAGGCGCGTGGGAGCCAACGGTACGCATGAAATGTCCTCTGAAATCAATTAAATGACCTGGGCATTACTATACGGCGGCGTGAGCGGTTCCACAAGTCGCACGCTCATCCGGCCCACAGGCGTGGCAGAATAAGAGCAATGCCGGGCAAGCCCATCAGCAGCAGGACCCGCAGCAGATCGGACAGCAGGAACGGCCAGACTCCCCTAAACGTGGCTCCCATCGGCACATCGTGGGCCAGCGAATTGATAACAAAGACATTCATTCCCACCGGCGGGGTGATCAGGCCCACCTCGACCACGATCAGCGCCAGAATGCCGAACCAGATCTTGGTTTCCTCCACCCCCAGGCCGAAATCCAGGCCCGCCATCACCGGCCAGAAGATCGGCACGGTGAGCAGGATCATCGACAGGGAATCCATGACGCAGCCCAACAGCAAATAAAGCAGCAGCAGGGCGACCAGCACCAGATACGGCGAGCCCTGTGACTCGGCGATGACAGCGGCCACCTCGACCGGCAGTTGGGTCAGCGCGAGAAAGGCATTGAACAGATCCGCGCCGAGCAGGATCAGGAAAATCATTGCCGTGGTCTCGGCCATGCCAAGCAGACTGTCCTTGAAGGCAGCCCAACCCAGGCCGCCCTGGCGCAGGGCCAGCAGGCCGGTGGCGCAAGCCCCCACGGCGGCCCCCTCGGTAGGCGTGAACAGTCCCCCATTGATGCCGCCGATGACCAGCAGGAAAATGCCCCCGACCGCCCAGATTTTCTTCAAAGACGACAGCTTGTCGCGCCAAGACGTCGGCTTCCCGGCGGGTCCGACCTCGGGATTCAGGCGGACCAGCACGGCGATGACCAGCACGTAGCCCACAGCGGCGAGCAGTCCGGGGAGCAGGGCGGCCTGAAACAGGGTGGCGATGTTGGCTTCCACCAGGATGGCATAGAGCACCAGCGCCACCGACGGCGGAATCAGAATGCCCAGGGTTCCTCCGGCGGCCAGGGTGGCGGTGGCCAACCCGCCGTCATAGTTCTGACGGCGCAGTTCGGGCAGGGCGGCCTGTCCCATGGTTGCCGCCGTGGCCAGGGAAGAACCGCAGATGGCCCCGAACCCGGCACAGGCTCCGATGGCTGCCATCGCCGATCCGCCGCGCATGCTGCCGGCCCAGACCCGTGCCGTGTCGAACAGGTTCCGATTGAGCCCGGCCCGGGTGGCGAACTGACTCATCAACAAAAACAACGGCACCACCGACAGGTCGTAGGTGGAAAAACGCCAATAGGGGGCTGTCTTGAGGTAATTGAGCAGCGGCATCCAGCCGTTCAGGCTGGCATAGCCCAGCCCCCCGCTGAGCAGCATGGCGACGCCGATGGGCAGACGCAGGGCCATCAGCACCAGCAACAGCCCGATCATCATGCCGCCGACAGCCATGTCGCTCACGGGTCCGACCTCCGCAGGCTTTCGGCCAGGGCATCGAGACAGGTCAGGGTGAGCAGGCCGCAGGCCGCGACGATGGGCGGAAAACTCCACCACAGGGGCAGCCCGAGAATCATCGTGGTTTCGCCATTATGCAGGAACGACAGCCCGCCGAGGGTCAATCGCCAGGTCAACAGGGCGGCGATCAGGGCAAACAGGCCATGGCCCAGACTCTCCAGAATCCGCTGTGTCCAAACAGGAAAACGTCCGACAAAGAAATCCACCGCCACATGGCCCCGGCGCATTTGGGCGTGCGGCAGAAAGGCAAAAATGGCGATGGCGCAGCCGCTCTGGACCAACTCGAAATCCCCGGGAACCGGCGTGTCGAACAGCCACCGCCCAAGGATGCTGACCCCGGTCAACAGACCAAGCGCCACCATCAACATCCCGCCCGCCAGGGCGAAGGCGCGGGCCGCCCCTTGTAGCGCATGATGAAAGGTCAGGGGGCCCGACTCACCGGTCATATCCCGCGATCAGCGTCCGCAGCCCGTCGAGCATGGCGGCCCCATCCAATCCCTCCTGGTTGCGGGCGGCCACCCAATCGTCGATGACCGGCTGGGTGGCGACGCGCCAGGGGCCCAGGTCCTCCGGCGGGATCACTGTGATCTCATTGCCCTGGCTCAAGGCGGCGGCGCGCCCGACGTCCTCTTCCTCGTCCCACAGGCGCCCGATTTCCTGGGCCAGCGGCAGACCGGAATTGTCGTCGATGACTTTTTGCAGGTCCGGCGGCAGGTCGTCATAGACCCGCTTGTTCATGGCGAACAGGAACACGGCGGTATAGAAGCCACGGGGACCGCCGATTTCCGTGTGATATTTAACCAGTTCCGGCACCCTGAGGGCGCGCGCCACCTCATAGGGGATCACCGCGCCGTCGATCACGCCCTTGGACAGGGATTGCGGCACTTGCGGCACTGGCATGCCTACCGGTGAGGCCCCGAGGGCACTCAGGGCCGCGTTGATGGTGCGGCTGGGGGCGCGGATCTTGAGCCCGTCCAGGTCGGCCAACTGCCGGACCGGCGTGTCGCGCAGATGAAAGGAACCGCGGGCATGCACATGCAACAGCAGCGGATGCACGTCCTTGAACTCGTCGCGGGCATATTGGTCGTAGAAGCGCCAAGCAGCCTGTGAGGTGGCTTCGGCGGTGGAAACCATGAACGGCAGTTCCAGCGCCTCCATCACCGGAAAGCGTCCCGGCGTGTACCCGGGCAGGGTCCAGATCAGATCGGCCACCCCATCGCGCACCTGATCGTAAAGTTGCGGCGGTTTGCCGCCCATCTGCATGGATGGAAAAATGCGGAATGTGAGACGACCGCCCGATTGCCGTTCGACCCGCTCGGCCCAGACCTGAAGGAACTTGGCATGGGTGGTGCTGGAGGTGGGCAGGAAATGGTGGATTTTCAGAGTCAGGGGGTCGGCGGTCGTGCCGGTGGTTGCCGAAACGGCGAATGCCAGCCCGAGCGCCACAGCGCACAACAGACGAAACATGGATTCTCTCCCCTCGTTCATGGGCGGGACCTTAGCCCACCCCATGGCACAGGGAAAGCGTCGCGACATGATGAGAATCGGAAAGCAACGGATTTGAATGGGGAGCCCCTCGAACCCCGGCCGGGCACATCCCGACCGGCGGTAGAAAAGGGCCTTAGCTGCGGCGAATGGTACGCATCACCACCGGCTTGCGGCCCGGAACGATCAGCCGACTGGCTAGAACGCGACTGGACATGATGTCCTCCGTACCTTGTTATGTTCTGAAGCCCCATTGCTCCAGCTTACCAGCAAATACATAACCCCAAAGTCTTGCTTTTCAATGAACGGTCGATGAACCTTACGTGACTCGCAACGAAAAGCGGCGGCCCCGCCTGGGACCGCCGCTCTTTGGAGACGGGAAAAATAAACTCAGGCCACAGCCCTGCGCCGCCGTCCGGCGAAACCCAGACCGAGCAGACCGGCACCGAACAGGGCCAGACTTGCGGGCTCGGGAACCTGCGTCCCGGCGAGGTTCAAGGTCCAGCCGCCGAGGGAACCGGAATCCGCCCCATATTGGTCATAGATGCCGAGGGTCCAAGTACCCTGGGACGACCGTCCATCGAACACCGAAAGGGCCGAGGCCGGCAGGATGGATTGGCCGGGGTAGCTGCTCCAAGAATAATTGCCAATGGTCGCATCATCGGAGAACGTGAAGGTGCCATTGGGATCGGTGCCGCCATTGGTACCCACGGTCAGGGCGGCGCTCAGGCCGTCATGATACAAGGTGAACAACAGATCCCCGGAGTAGGTGTGATACAGGTTGTTCAGGCTGATGGTCACGTCGGTAACCGCGAAGACATCGTTCACAGTGATGCTGCTCGATGTGGACACCCGGTCCGGCAGGGATGTGCCGACGCCGTTGTAGGTGTAAAGGGAGGCCTGCGCGCTGCCGTGAGCTGCCAGCAAAAAGCCACAAAAACCAATCAAAGAGAGAATTTTTTTCATGTTCTATCCTCCCTAGTCTGACACAAAGACTTGTCCAATCCTTGTGCCGTGAAAATTCACCTTTCCAATAAGAAAAGCATATTTTGTGCCAGCCGATTAACGATTTGAAATAAAAAATATTTACTATTTAGGGCTATTCGAAAGTGTTAAAAATTGTGACATTTCGCGATGGTCAGCAGGGGCGGAATCCAGGTTTTTTTACACCCCCGACCCGAAGGGGATAGGGTAGGCTCGTCCATTCAAGGAGGATTCGTCATGGGACTTCTCGATGTCATGGTCGGGCGCGGCGATATTGGGCTGCAGGACCCCCAGTGGGTGCGGGCACCGGACGGCCAGTTCTGGCGTCTGGCCGATGTGTTTCCGGAAGAAATCGGACTGACGGGACTGAGCGGCATCTATGTCATCTGGCATGGGGGCATCCAGCCCCAATGGCTGCGCGTCGGACGGACGGAGAACCTCGCCTTGCCGGTGGTCGAGGCGCGGCTGGATCCGGAAATGCGGGACTATGAATCGCGCGGCGGCCTGTGGGTCACCTGGTCGGCGGTGCGCAAGGAATTCCAGGCCGGGGTGGTGGCCTATCTGATCCAGGCCATGACGCCGCTGCTGCCCGATCCGCGCGCCGACGCCTCCAGCGAACCCATACCGGTGCTGTTGCCCGGCGTCGCTTCCCGGCGTCCGCCAGCCCCGTGAAGGGGGGCGGGTTCAGCCATCCGGCATGTCGTCGGGGAGGGCGTGGGCGGCGCTGACGATGATCTCACCGAACTCGCGCAGGAACACCGAGCCTTTGACCGTGCGCTGCATGAGTACGCTGCGTCGGTCGGCTTCATCGACCTTGCGGCGGACCAGTTCCAATTCGCTGAGCCGGTCAATAGCGCGGGTGATGGCTGGTTTGGAGACATTGAGAATCTGCGCCAGACCACGCACCGTATGGGGGGGCGGGGTCAGATAGATGGTCAGCAGAACCGCCATCTGGCGGGCCGACAGGTCGGGCGCCTCGCGGCTGACGCTGGTGACCATGGCCCGGCGCCACAAGTCCAGCGCCTTCAATTCGCTCAGATCCACCCCCAAGGCCGCCTCCAATCGTTACATTACCGCAATTGTTACAGGGTTGGCGGGTTAGGAGCAAGGGCGTTTTTCAGTTGCGTGACGGCGCGCTGTAGCGTCCCTGCAACAGGGCGAACAGGGCGCGCAGCCCCTGCGCCTCACCGCCCTCGGGACGACCGGGACGGGGGGCGGTGTTCCAGGCCATCATGTCGATATGTATCCATGGAATTCCAGGATCGACGAATTCGCTGAGAAACAAGGCGGCGGTGATCGCGCCGCCGTAGCGCCCTTCGGCATCGTTGGTCAGCATCGCCGTCTTGCCCTCGATCTTGGGGCGGTAGGGCTGCCACAGGGGGAGCCGCCACAGCGGATCATGGCTCGTCCGCCCGGCCCGCAGCAGGTCATCGGCCAGGGCGTCGTCGGAGCAGAACAGCGCCGGAAGATCAGTCCCCAGGGCGACCCGCGCCGCGCCGGTGAGGGTGGCGCAGTCGATGATCAACTCCGGCTTGTCGGCGCTCGCTTCGGCCAGGGCGTCGGCCAGCACCAACCGTCCCTCGGCATCCGTGTGGCCCACCTCCACGGTTTTGCCGGCCCGGGTCGGCAGCACGTCCATGGGCCGCATGGCATTGCTCGACACGCTGTTTTCTACCGCCGGGATCAGCACCCGAAGGCGCACCGGCAGTTGGGCGTCCATGATCATCTGGGCCAGTCCCAGCACATGCGCCGCGCCGCCCATGTCCTTTTTCATCAGTTTCATGAAGTCGGCGGATTTGATGTCCAGGCCGCCGCTGTCGAAACAGACGCCCTTGCCGATAAGAGTGACCCGAGGGGCGTCCGGCGCGCCCCAGGTCAGGTCAATCAGACGCGGTTCGCTGGGGCCGGCCCGGCCCACGGCGTGGATGGCCGGGTAATTGCACTTCAGCAGGTCGTTGCCGATGATGACTTTGACCCGGCCTCCGTGCAGGCGCGCCACCTCGGCCACCGTGTCGGCCAATTCCACCGGCCCCAAGTCCGCAGCGGGCAGATTGATCAGGTCACGGACCAAAAAAGTCGCCTTGATCAATCTCCGCAAATGGGCCCGGTCGCAGGCTGCGGGCCAGCAGAGCCGGGCCGGGAGGGCAGGCTGCACCTTGTAACGGTCAAACCGATAGCCTGCCAGCGCCCAGCCCAGAACCGCCGTGTCTCCATGCGTCTCGGGGTCTTGCACATCGTAGGCGCCCTCAGGCAGGAAACCGGCGGCGCTGGCCCAGGACCACAAATCCCCATACACCGGATCGGATGTCTCGCCGAGACCGAGCAAGGCCCCTCCAATGCCGCCCGAAGTGCCGGGCACCAGACAGACATCCCCGGCCCCGGCGGTGAAGCCGGTGGCCGTCACCCAGGCCGCCCAATCCGGGCGGGCCACTTTCCAATCCGCCAACCGGGAAGGCCGGAGGGCGGTCAAGGGAATGGAGTTGTCACAGGCGTCGCAAAGATTGGTTATTTTTTCGCTCATCGGGCTTCCTTCGTGCAGCAGCTCTTGCCCGACAACGGTACCGGCGGGCAGGTCGGGATTGATTCGAGGATCGGTTCGAGGATCATGGGCACTCCCGGAGCATCGCCGCCAAATCTGACGGCATCTTGCATCCCTTTTCGCTGTACCCAAATATACAAGAACAGGGGGACACCGACCATGGCCCATTACGTCCTCAATACAGATGATGTGGACCGCTATATCGCGCAGCGGACGGAAGGTCTCGACGAGGCCTGTCGGGCCTGGGGCCGCCGCCATCTGCGCCCGGCCCTGTTGCGCGACGAGAGCTGTGCCGAGGTGGCGCTGCCCGATCCCCTGCCGCTGCGAAGAGTCGACGTGGCCTCCAACCGGGCCACCGCCCGCCGTCATGAATTGAAGGAAGTCTGGTTCGTACTTTCCGCCGCTTGCGAAGAGGAGACAGGACGCATTCTCGATTGGCTGGCCGCCCTGCCGGAGATCGACCCCCGTCTGGCGGCCAAGCGCCTGCGCATTTCTTATGACCATGCCCGACGCCATGCGGAACGCTGGCATGATCGGCTGGCCAAACGGAAAAATGTATTCGCCGCCGATGACCCGCAGGGCCTGGCCCCGGTGATGGGGATGGATAACGGTTGGTCCTGGGTTCGGCTGGCCAGTCCCGCAGCCCTCGATTACGAGGGGGAACAGATGCGGCATTGCGTCGGCGGTGGGGCCTACGACAGCTTCCGTACCGAGATCTATTCCCTGCGGGATGCTGAGAATCGTCCCCATTGTACGGTGGAATACGATCCCGCCCAGCGGCGGGTCCATCAGGCCAAGGGATTGGCCAATGAACCGGTGCCGGGAAAGTATTTGGACGCGGTGACCCGCCTGCTGCAGCACCTGAAACCGGAACGCATCAGCGCCCGGCTGACCGAATTCGTGCTCAGTGCCGAGGGCGAAATTCTGCGCCTTTCGGAGGCTCACGACTGGCCGGAGGGCACTCATGTGCGGCAGAATCTGGTGCTCACCGGACGCCATGACGTGCCCAGCCTGCCAGCAGGCTTGCGGGTGACGGAATCCCTGGTGCTGGCCAACAGCGGTTTGAAGGTCTTGCCCCGAGACCTGCACATCGGCCTGTCGTTGACCGGTCTGGCCCTGTCGCCGGTGGAGCGGTTGCCCGAGGGTCTGGTCGTGCGCACCCTCAATCTGGAGGATAGTCTGGTCAAGGAGATCGCCCCCGGCACCCGGGTCCTGAAGGAACTGACCACCGTTAATTCCGTGCTGCGCCGACTGCCGGAAGGAGTCCGGATCGGCCAGCTTCTGCTGCTCGACGGCGCGGCCATTCCGATCCTGCCCCGGGATCTTGAAGTGGCGGGGTGTCCGATTGGCGAACATGTGACCGGGCGACTTCCCGAAACGCTCGTCGCCATTGGCGAGGTGACCTATACGGACATGGCCTTGGATGGGACCGAGGTGATCACGGTCTATGGCCGTCTGAGCTACGCCGGTTGGGACAATCCAACCTTCCCCGGAGACTTGACGGTTTATGGAACGCTTGATCTAAAACATGCCCGGCTCGACACCAGCCGTTCCATGGGGCGGGTCGAGGTGCATGGGGATCTGGACCTGCGCGGCACTAAAATCATCCGCCTGCCCGAGTCCTGGCGGGTGCACGGCAAGATCCTGCGCGATTAATCCCGTGGCCAGCGGTTATGCAGCCAGAGCCATTGGGCCGGGCGCTCGCGTATCCAGCTTTCGAGAAGACCATTGACCTCGGTCATGATGGTGCGCAGGTCCGCCGCCCGGTCGCCGCTGTCGACGATGGGCAGGGGCGGAAAGAAAGTGCAGCGAAAGTGCGAGCCGTGCAGCCGTTCGGTGCGGGCGGGGATGATCGGACATTTGTATTTCAGGGCCAATTCGGCCAGCGCCGAGGCGGTCATGGCGTCGCGCCCGAAAAACGGCACCGCGATGCCGTCGTTCATTTTCTGATCCACCAGCATGCCGACGTGCCGACCGTCCTTCAGGGCCTTGAGCAACTGCCGCGCCCCTTTCGAACCCTTGGGGATGAGTTGGCCGCCGACCGCCACCCGACCTTTTTTATACAACCAGTCTAAATGCGGATTGTTGGCGGCCCGATAGACCAGATCCAACGGCACGCCCCGTTGGGCGACGGCGATGGAAATAACTTCCCAGTTGGCCAGATGGCCGGAGAAAAAAAGCCCGGGCAGGCCGTCATCGCGCACCATGTCGATATTTTCGGCCCCGATCACCTCGACCCGGGGATGGGGGCCGCCATCATACATGTTCATCTTATCCAGGTGCGGATGTTCCGCCGCCGTCCGCCCCAGATTTTCCCACATATCGGCAATAATGGCGGCAATCTCGGGCGGCGCCATGTGCGGGAAGGCGGCGCGCAGATTGTCCTCGGCCCGACGGCTGAGGGGCATCATCGGTCCAATCCGCCGCGCCGCCGCACCGAGCAACGCCGCCATCGGGTCGAGGGGCAGAAGGCGCATCCCGTGCCACAGCAGCCATACCGTCGCCGCTTCGAGGGGTTGCAACAGGTACTTCTTCAGCGTCATATGCCCAATCCGGTTTTAAGCCAATCATCCAATAATAATTCGTCCTCCCAACTCAGGTCGACCTCCAGAACCTGGACCGCGTCTCGCAGGGAGGGCGGAAGGCGCACGGCGTCCTTGGCCGTGGTGATAAGAGTCGCGTCAACAGCCGCGGCCTCCCTGAGCAAGGCGCGAATGTCGGCTTCCGTGTACGGGTAATGATCGGCGAAGCCACGGGTCGCCACCAGTTTTCCACCGGCATTGCGCAGGGTGGCAAAGAATTTTTCCGGTCGCCCAATGCCGGCAAAGGCCAACAGATTACGGTTGTCCAATTCCCGTAACGGGCGGAAATGTGCCCGGTGCAGCGCCAAATCTCCGATTTGATCGGCGACAGCGCAGCGGTCATAACCGATCAGCACCACGCCCTGGGCCCGGGCTAGGCCGTCGGAGACCGGTTCGCGCAGGGGACCGGCCGGTACCACCCGCTCGTTGCCGAAGCCGATCCCCCCATCGACCACCAGCAAGGCCAGATCCTGATGCAGGGATGGGTTTTGGAACCCGTCGTCCAAAATAAGGTGGGTCGCCCCGGCGGCAATGGCCGCTTCGGCCCCCGCCGGACGCTCCGCCGCCACCCAGGTCGGCGCGACCCGGGCCAGCAGCAGCGGTTCATCCCCCACATCCGCCGCCCGGTGGAGTCGCGGATCGACCCGCAACGGACCCTTTTCCCGCCCCTTGTATCCCCGGGTCAGGAAATGCGGTCGCCCGCCCAGAAGGTGCAGCCGCTGGGCGACGGCCAAGGCCACCGGGGTCTTGCCCGCGCCGCCCAGACTGAGATTGCCGATACAGAGCACCGGGACCGAAACCTTTTGTGGCTGACAACGCGCCCGCCGCCGCCGTCCGGCCAGGGTGAACAGGGCGGCCAGCGGGGCCAAGGCCCAAGAGCGGAAATCGAATCCGGCGCGGAACCAGAAATCAGGGGGCCGCATGGTTCTCCCCCCGCAGGTTGCGCAAATAGGGGTCGAGACGGGTCATCAGGGCCGGGAGCACCGAGGCCTTGCTTTCCGCTTCCCGTCGGGCGGCATCCCCCATGGCGATCACTTGCTCCGGCTGGGCCAGCAGGCGGTCCAGGGTGGCCCGCAAATGGGCTTCATCCTGCACCATCAAACAGCCGCCGCCGGAAACCAGATCGTCGGTCACCGCAACGAAGTTATCCATCTGTGGCCCGACCAGCAGGGCACAGCCCAGGCGGGCCGCTTCCAGGGGATTCTGCCCACCGCGACCGATCAGCGATTTACCCATGAACACCAGGGGGCAGAGTCGGAAAAACAGCCCCAGTTCGCCAATGGTATCGGCAAGATAGATGTCGGTGTCCGGGGTCAGCGGCTGCCCGGCGGCGCGGCGAGCCAGGTTCAGACCGAGAGCCGATAGCGCCGCCGCGATCTCGTCGCCGCGCCCCGGATGTCGCGGGACAATAATGGTCAACAGCTTCGAATGGCGCTCGGACAGGGCCTGATGACAGCGCCCGGCAACGGCCTCTTCGCCCGCATGGGTGCTGGCCGCCAGCCACAGGGGACGACCCGCCATCTGGCCGCGCAGGTGATCCAGTTCAACCGTCGCCACCGGGAGCGGCGGCGAGGCATATTTGAGATTGCCCACACAGGCGGTCCGGGGGGCGCCGAGGGTACGCAGTCGGCTCTCGTCGATGACGGTCTGCCCCAGACAGAGATCGAATCCCCCCAGCAGCTGCGCAATGGATGCGGGGAAATGCTGCCAGCGCTCAAAGGAACGGTCCGAAACCCGTCCGTTGACCAGGATCATCGGCACGCCGCGCCGCTCCGCCCGGTCCACCAGATTGGGCCAGAATTCCGATTCTGCCCAGAGCGCCAGATCGGGCCGCCAATGATCCAGAAAGCGCTCGACCCAAACCAGTCGGTCCACCGGCACATATTGGTGAATGGCCCGCGCCGGGAGCCGTTGGGCCAGCAATTGGGCAGAAGTCACCGTCCCCGTGGTGAGCAGAATGTGCAGGTCGGGACGGTAGGCCAGAAGGGCATCAATCAACGGCAGTACGGACAGGGATTCGCCGACGCTGGCCGCATGAATCCAGACCAGCGGCCCCTCGGGACGCGGCCGTCCGGCCCGTCCGAGCCGTTCACCAAAGCGTGCGGCATCTTCCTTGCCCCGCCGCCGCCGCCGCACCAGATGCCCGTAAATCAGCGGCCCGAGAAGGCTGGTGGCCCAACGGTACAGGCTCAGCATCATGGCGCGACCGCCTCCGCCGGTAAAATGGGCGGCCGTCCGCAGAGTTGGTCGGCCTCGGCGGTCAGGGCGGTCAGGCTGTCTTCGATCTGGCGGCGACAGGCTTCCAGCCCGGCGTCGTCGATGTCGCGCGGCACATGAATGGGGGCCCCCCACAGAATTACGCCGCGAGTGAAAAAGCGCGGCAACAAAAAACGATCCCAACTGTTCAGGTTGCGTCCCCGGCGCACGGAATAGGAGGCCGGAACCACCGGCGCACCGCTCAGTCTGGCCGCCTGCACCACGCCGATGCTGGCCCGCATGCGGGGACCTCGGGGGCCGTCGGGGGTGAAACAGACATAGCCGCCGTCCTTGAGAATCTGGAGGATTTGACGCAACGCCGAGGCCCCGCCCCGGCTGCTCGATCCGGCCACGGTGCGGATGCCCAGATGGCCAATGACACGGGAAATCAGCAGCCCGTCCCGGTGATGAGAAATCAGCATATGAGCCAGATTTGCATGGCGCCAGGCAAACGGCATCATCAACATGCGACCGTGCCAGAAACAGCCGATAAACGGCTTGCCCTCGGCATGGAAGCGTTCGCCGATCTCTTCGCCGCGCACCTCCCAGCGACTGGACAGATGCAGCAACCGCACGTACCCCGCCCCGAGCCAACAGAGCACCCGGCGCAGACGGTCGTTCTTGAGGAGCCGCTTCATCAGCGTCACGACGGCATGGCCTCCATCTCGTCGTCTTCCCTCTCCTCGAACTGCAAGGCATAGAGCCGGGCATAGAGACCGCCATGGGCCAACAATTGCTCATGGGTGCCGGATTCGATTACCCGGCCGCGATCAATCACATGGATCAGGTTCGCTTTGACCACTGTCGACAGGCGATGGGCGATGACCAATGTTGTCCGATTGGTCATTAACTTATCCAGCGCCGCCTGGACCTTGCGTTCGGATTCCGTATCCAGCGCCGAAGTGGCCTCATCGAGCAGCAGAATGGGCGCGTTTTTCAGCATCGCCCGGGCGATGGCCAGCCGTTGCCGCTGCCCGCCGGAGAGTTTGACCCCTTGTTCGCCGACCAGGGTGTCGTAGCCCTGGGGCAGGTTGAGGATGAATTCCTCCGCCGCCGCATGACGCGCCGCTTGCCGGATTTCCTCCTCGCTGGCCTCGGCACGCCCATAGCCAATATTGGCCCGCACCGTGTCATCGAACAGGGTGATTTCCTGGCTGACCAGGGCGATGGCCCCGCGCAGGGAGGCATAGGTTACATGGCGCACATCCTGGCCGTCGATGGTCACGCTGCCGCTTTGCAGATCATAGAAGCGCGGGATCAGGTTAAGCACGGTGGATTTTCCCGCCCCCGACGGCCCGACGAGCGCCACAGTCGCTCCAGCAGGTACCTCAAGGGTCAGGCCATTGAGCGCCTTATTTTCATCGTCATAACTGAAGTGCACATCCTGAACGCTGACCCCACCGCCGGAAACCACCAGATCCTTGGCGTCCGGGAGTTCGCTGAAGGCGGGCGGCTGGTCGAGCAGGGCGAACATGCGCTGCGCCCCGGCCAGACCTTCCTGGAGAGACGCATTGAGGTTGGCCAGCCGTTTCATGGGTTCATAGGCCATCAGCAGCGCGGCGATGAAGGCAATCAGAGCTCCGGAGCGCATGTCCTGATGAATGACCCGGTGTCCGGCGTAGGCGATCACCGCCGCCACTGCCAGGCCGCCCAGGGTCTCCATGATCGGGCTGGAAAAGGCCCGGGTACTGGCCGCCTTGACTGCCAGGGCGTAGATGCTGTCGGTCAGCTTGGCCACCCGGCCCATCTCGTAGTCTTCCATGCCATAGGCCTTGACCATGCGGATACCCTGGAAACTCTGTTCCAGGGTGGTGGTCAATTGGCCCATTTCCTGCTGGTTGTTGGCTGTCACCTTGCGCATGCGCCGACCGAGGCGGGAAATGGGATAGATGGCGGTGGGAAAGGCCACCAGGGCGATCAA
This sequence comes from Magnetospira thiophila, assembly GCF_054657015.1. Lineage (NCBI taxonomy): Bacteria > Pseudomonadati > Pseudomonadota > Alphaproteobacteria > Rhodospirillales > Thalassospiraceae > Magnetospira > Magnetospira thiophila. The sequence continues at coordinate 493,625 of NZ_BAAHXF010000001.1, read as the reverse complement.
CGACAATTGCCAGTCTTCATAGAACATCACCCCGACCAGGGCGAACAGCGACATCATGTCCTTGCCCAGGGCGGTCAGGCCGTTGGACACGGCCACCCGCATCTGGGCGATATCGACCGTGAAGCGCGACACCAGGGTGCCCGTCGGATGGGCATGAAAAAAGGCCAAATCCATCCGCGACAAATGACGGAACAGACGGTTCTGATTGTCGGCAATGATGCGCAAGCCGACCCGCGACATGAGCAGGGTCTGCATGTAATTGGCAAACCCCTTGCACATGAAAGTCAGAAGAATGGCACCGACCAGGGGCCATACCAGGTCGCTACGCTTGTCATCAAAAATGTGTGTGATCACCGGATCGAGCAGCCAGGCGCTGAGGCCGGTGGTCCCGGCGACCACAGACATGAAAAATATGGACCAAAAAACCCACCATTTGTAGGGAGCGACATTCTCCCGCAACAATCGCCCCAGCAGGGTCGACGTGGCATTGGGATTGCGGGCGGGCTTGGCTTTGGCGGTGTCGGACAAGGCAGTATAATCTCAAAAATGTATGAAGGTGGCGGACCATAGCACGCCCGCTCCGTCGATCCAACGGATCGCGACATGTGCTTCTTCTGCAACACCATGTGATATTTTTATGCGAGCCTACAGGTTGAGGATCGTCACGGCAAATACCATCCTTTACTATCGGGGCGCTCGCGGGAGAATCTTGGGCGGCCTAGGTTATGGGCCGACTTGTTTCGTGGGGTGGTCAAGGGGAATACGGGAAGGAATACCATGAGCGGAACCAGATTTTGCGGGGCCTCCTCGGGCACGCTGACTTTTCGGTTCGTAGGACAGCAGGGACTGGTTCACGGTCTCATGTTGGTTCTTCTCGTCGCTTTTATTGCCACGGTGGCCGCGCCAAGTTCCGCCTGGGCCCAGGAAACGGTGATCGGCGTCGTCAAGCTGGTCAAGGGGCGCGTCGACGCGGCCCGTGCGGCGGGCGTTCAGTTGCTGAAAAAAGAGGACCCCATCTACAAGGGCGATACCCTGCAAACGGGAATCGGCGGCAAGCTGGGCGTGGTTTTCAACGACGGCAGCACCTTCAACATGGATGAAAACTCCATGATGGTCATCGACGAGATGGTTTATGACCCGGACCAGGGCACCGGTCGCATTGCGCTGAACGCCGTACGCGGCCTGTTCGCCTTCGCCTCCGGCGCGATCACCCGCAACACCGCCGAGGGCATGACCATTCGTACCCCGGTATTGAGCATCGGTATTCGAGGCACCATCAAGAATCTGCAAGCGGCCCCGGTGGGCGAGACCAATACCGCTGCCGCCCAAACCGGTTCGGCCCGCGTCTACAACACCTCGGACTCCAAGGTCATCAATGCCGGGCAGAAGGCACAGACCACATCTCCGACCCAACCGATTACCGTGTCTGCGATCACCCCGACCGATCAGCGACAGTTCCAGGGCGTCCAGGAAGGCAATCGGGAAATGGAGCAATTCGGCGAGACCGGGCAGATTGAGGGCTTCCTGAAGCAGCAGCTCCAGGGAACACCGGAAGGCGCCAGCCTGGAGCGGGTCTTGGCGGAACGGGATGCCATTTTGGGGGCCGATCCCGCGCAGCCCGCAGCCATAACGGACATGATTGGACGCGCCGAAACCGCGTTGGGCAATCTGGAGAATTCGGCCGTCATCAAGGATCTGATCGGTCAAAATCCCGCCGTGGAGAGCTATATCAGCGGACTTCGGGCATTCCTGACCGGCACGGCCAACCTGTTGTTGCCGCTGGGCGACACGTCCGTCACACCGCCCAAGCTGCCGCCGTTCCGTGCCGACGGTCAGAGCTCGGCCCTGCTCTACGACATGCGGAATATCTCCGGCTACAATCCGACCAGCCTCGATCCGACCGGCATCGTGCCGTCCGATGCGGGCGTCGAATTGCCGTTCTGCGTGTCCTACTCCGGGTCCGCCGGTAACTATTATTGGCTGATCAATAGTGATGGCACCCTTGCCGCGGGCGCTTCCGGGACAGGCAATCATACTTTCGGCTGCTTCGATTACTCTGGCTCTTCCCCCTACTGCTCGTGCAGTAACAACTGCACGTTCACGCAGACATACAATAACGGCAGTGTCGTTTCGGGGACCCTTGTGACGTCCTACGGCACCTTCATGGGAAGTGGCCAGCAGATTTCCGGGCGGGGTTGCATCACCGAATGGGAAAAGGTGAATTAAGGACGGGAGACGAATGACCATGAATACATACCGCAACGCGCTTCGTCGTCGCTCCGTCGTCGCTCCGATAGTGACCCTTGGGGCATTTGTCGGCCTCCTGGTCTGTCAGGCCTGGATGCCCGCCGACGCGGCTGAAATGCGTCACCTGCGTCGGATCTTCACCCCCAACAGCGGCCTTTCCGCAGGCGCGATCACGGCTCCGGGCGATCTCAAGGATTTGACCGGAGTTCCCAACGGCATCGACCGGGCTGCCGTCGACAAGGCGGTGCGGGATATGGTCGCCAAGTGGAATACCTCGGCCTTTGGCGGCGTCCTTTCGCCGAAATTCGCCGGGGCCGCGCGCCTGGAAGACTCTTTGAGCCAGGTGCCGACCAATGCCCGTATGACGGTGGTTCGCATCAACGGATTGCAGCCGATCTCGCGCGACATCGAAAAACGCGACGAGGCCGGGACCCAGATTCTGGTGCGCGACCGGGTTGCCGTGGAAGTGGCCATCCGTGTCACCTATTCGTTGACCAGTGGTATGAAGACGGTCGACGGCACCAATGAATTCATCATCGACATTGAGCAGGGGTATAGTCGATGACTTACTTACGCAATGTGAACCTAGTTTGTGGCGCGGTTGTCGCGTTTGGTCTTCTCGGCGGGGCGGCGGTTCAGGCCGCCGAGCCCGAGTACGCCTGGTACAAGGACATCTACGAACCGGGAGACTATCTGTTCAATTATTCGATCTTCGATGATTGGGACATGCATTACGATTCCGGGCTGTCCTACGAGGCCTATCCCCTGTCGGGCACCACCGCCCTCGGCCCGTATCAGGAGACGGGATCGCACGGTTATTACGAATTCAACGTGGTCGGCACCCGGGAGTTCTCCGAGTATCATCGGCTGCGGACCCAGGTCTCGGGGGTCTATAACCTGAGCGATTACCGCCACCGGGAATATGGCTTCGTTCCCGAGAGGATCAACATCCTCAAGGAAAACGGCGAAGTCGAGGTGCCCTATCGCATGGAATTGGGCAATTTCTACGGTGAATATACCAACCGCACCCTGCAAACCTCGCTCAAGGGCGGCAGCATGGAATTTCAGCCGGTGCAGAACTGGTACGGGGAAAAGCACTCGCTGCAATTCCTGGTCGGCAGTGGGGTCACCCGCTGGGACCGGGACAACTTCGAAGACGATATCTATACCGGCGCCTCCTGGTTGATCGACGCCACCAGCATCGGGGCCAATCGCGCCGATTACGGGACCTGGACTCTCAACTGGGTTCGCAACATGCGTCCGGCGCAGCCCCTGGAGGGATTCTCCAAGGAACGCAGCCAGGATGTGCTCTCCGCCGCCGCGACCAAGGACTTCACCGGACCGCTGGGGCAGATCATGACCCTGGAGGGCGAGTGGGGCGTCATGATGGGCGACCACGAGAACAACAGCGATAACAGTCTTGATCAGAAACAGCACGGCCAAGGCGTGTTCGCCCAGCTCACCGGCAGCGATCCCGACATGCCGCTGGATTACCGCATCCGGGCTGAAAACTATGCCAAGGACTATGCGCCTCAGGGCGCGTCCTCCGTAACCTCGGATTTCCAGGGGGCGGAAGTCCATGCCGGATGGCGGTTCGAAAAAGGCATTCGGGCGCGGGTCCGGGATACCCGTTACCGTTCCAACCGCAGCACGGGCAATCAGACTCAGACCATCACAGACGGCATCACCTTCACCGGCCCGCTGTTCATCTATCTGCGGCCGGACTGGAATCAGGTGACCGGTGCCCTGGACGTGTATCGGCGGCGCACGGCGACCGCCACCAATGGCACCCAGGCCGTGTTGCGGGTCGCCGATTTGAGCCTGAACATGCCATTACCCCAGGAATGGACCGGACGTTTCGGCTTCAAGCTCCAGGATAACCACGACATCGCCTCGCAAAGCACCTTGTTGAGCAAGGAAGTCTCGCTGAGTGCCGACCATGCCATCACGCTGAACAAGTGGGAGGGCACCATCACCCCGGGGCTGATTGTCCGCACCGCCGACGGTCAGGATACGGATAACGACGACTTCCAGCCGTCCCTGGGCTTCAGCCTGTCGAAAGGGCCGCAGACCCTCAACGCGAATTTCGGGCTGTTCTACCAGAATGCCAAGGATTCCGGCGATACGGACACGGTCGATTGGACCTTCAACGGGGCCTATGCCTACACCTTGGGCCCGCACGTGTTCCGCCTCGAAGCCGATTACTTGAACCGCGACATCAATCTCAACGACAACACGGATCAGACCCGGGTCGCCTTCGTCTGGCGCTACAATTACGACAAGCCCTCGAAGGCCAAGCAGCAGCAGGCCGCCGACACCGCGCCCGTCGCCCTGCAGACCGGAACCGGGTCATCCCTGCAGGTCGGTCGATTCGCGCTCGGCAGTTCCGGAAATGAAGCCCTGCAATCCCTGGCCGCGCAGGGGCTGGGGGACGGCTCCGAACAGGCGGGGGCAACCGTTTACGAAAGCGTGATGTTCCCGGCGCTCAGCGAACGGCAGCGTCTGGTGGTCGCCCAGGAAAATGGCAAGGTCACCCAGACCGGCGCGATCATCGACTTCGACGACACCACCAACGTCGCCGGGATGCAGCGCACCTACGCCCGGATCCTCGCCGACTTGCTGGCCGAATACGGCAGTCCGTCGGAGATCTACGAAGACGGCAACTTCATGGCCACCATCGCCAACGATCTGCGCACTGGGACCTTCCGTCGCATCGTCGAATGGCAACGCCCCGACGGGATCATCCGCTTCGGTGTGCCGCGCCGTTTGGACAACGTGGTGCGTCTGGAAATCGTCCACGCCGCGAGCTTCCCGGCCAAGTCGCAGTCCATCTGGGGATTGTCGAACATCCGCTGACGGTCCACCTCGCATTAACCAAAAGCGGTCGCCTGTCCTCCCGGCAAGCGACCGCTTTTTTATTCGTAAGTAGACCGTTTCAGTTGCCGGGGACGATGACCGGATGGATGACGAAAACCTGCTCGGCGGCGGGATCGACAGTGACCCGGACCCAGTGGATATTCGGGCTGCCAAAGGTTTGCAGGCGCGTCACATTGGGGATCAGGTCTGCTTGGTGCAGCATCGGCTTGTCATATTTGAAGAAGTGGGTGTCGCCGTGCACCAGCAGGATTTGACCATCAAAGTTCCGGGCGTGGGCCACGAGGCGATCCAGGAACTTGGTGAAGCCATCGAAGCTCGCGTCGGCTCGTTCATCCAAGTCTTCGGTTTCAGGCAGATCGAAGCCGGGATCGGCCTGGAAGGCCAAGACGATGCCACGGGCTTTTTGATCGCTGGCCAACTTGAACGCTTCATCCATCCAGGCAATGTTGGCGGCGTCACGTTCGGCATACTCGACATTATCCGCAGCACATTGTTCGGGAGTCCGGGCGCTCTTTTTGGTGCAGGACTTTTCATTATTAACCTTATTATTATTGCTGCCGGGCATGTTGATCCCGACAAACACCACATCCCCATGAACGAAGCGCGTGTTCTCGGAGAACTTTTCGCCAGGCTTTCCTTGAAGGTCGAGGGCCATTTTGCTGGCACCGAAGCTCTCCGCCTTGGGGAACATCACACGGCGCAGATGGTCGAGCCGTTCGAGATTGTCGTAACCGTTGTTGTTTTTCCGATGGCAGTCGGTCCATTCATTGTCACCCGGCACATAAACCAGGGGCGCTTTCAGTGAATTGAACAGAGTCGCAGCATCGGTAAAAACGCTGTCGGTGCATTCGGAACTGCCGTCCTTGATATCGCCATCAAACAGGGAAAAGGCGATGTCGGAAGCGTTCAGGCTGTCGATCAACGCCTGCATCTTGGGTTGATCGTTATTCTTGGCATAGGGCATGTCGCCCCACAGGCCGAAACTGAATGAATCGGCGGCCGACGCCGGGGTGCCACCAAGGCACAGGGAATAGGCGACCGTCGCAGCCAAAGCCATGCCAGCGGTTGGGAATTTAATGTCCATCAACGGGACTCCTGAAGAAAAAAATGCCAGAACACCGGGCGGGCCAATGGACCCGTCGGCACCTCCAGGGTAACAGAACATCACGGATGCCCGTGTGAAGTCCCTGTGAGGGTTGCGTGGCGTTAATGCGAAGCTCAGTCGATGATTTGCGGGGCGAACTCGGCGACTCCGAGACGGGCCAGGGCGTCGGCCCGTTCGTTTTCCGGGTGCCCGGCATGGCCCTTGACCCAATGCCATTCGACCCGGTGGCGGGACATGCTGTCGTCGAGCTTTTGCCACAGGTCCTGGTTCTTGACCGGCTTTTTGGCCGCCGTCCGCCAGCCGTTGGCTTTCCAACCGTGAATCCATTTGGTGATGCCGTCGCGCACATAGGTGCTGTCCGTATACAGATCCACGTCCATGGCCCGCTTGAGGGAATCCAGGGCCTGGATGGCGGCCGTCAGTTCCATGCGGTTGTTGGTGGTTTCCGGGGCACCGCCGTAGAGTTCCTTTTCGGTGCCGCGCCAGCGCAGCAGCACCCCCCAGCCGCCCGGCCCGGGATTGCCGGAACAGGCCCCGTCGGTGAATATTTCGACCCGCTTGCCGGTCATGCCGGAAATTCCTTCTCAAAAAAGGGAGACGGTTGAGCCTCATGTAACCCCGAATGCTTGCCAGGTCCAGACCAACGGACGATATTGGGTGGTAACGCCACGGGAGTCCGCATGTGCCGCCGCTATTGTTTTTCCTTGCCCTGACGGTTCTGGTCGTCGTCGCGACGCCAGTGCAGGCGGCCAAGCCCACCGGCCTGCCGGACTTCACGCCGCGATCAGACCTGATCATGACCGATCCCCTGGTGCGCCGGGTCCAGGAAGCCCTGACCAAGGAAGACCTGTACCACGGCCCGGCGGACGGGCGCATGGACGAGGCCACCACCCGCGCCATCCGCGCCTATCAGCGCCGTTCCGGGCTCAAGGAAGACGGGGAAGTCAGCGAGGAATTGGCCCAGCATATCGAGACCGCCTTTCAGATCCGCAATCTGTTGCAGCGGTTGGAGGCGGCCCGTTCGCTCAATATCGAGAAGGCCCGTCGATCACTGCTCGATAATCCGGCCACCCGGCATTTGCTGGACGAACCGGCGGAAGATACCGAAATCGCCGATCCGACCCGCGATCCGAGTGCCTGTTTCTCCCGTCCGACTCCGGCCTGTCTGTTGTTCGAAGCGGCGGAAAGCACCAAGCAGGTGGCACGCGACGAGCTGCGGTTCTGGGCCTTGGGTGAAGTTCTGGTGGCCCAGACCAAGGCCGGTCTGGCGGAGGCGGCGACGGTCACCCTGCGCCGCATCGGAGACCCGCGTCTGGTCATGCGTTCGCTGCGCGATATTGCCATTGCCCGCGCCGATGCCGGACGGTTGAGCGAAGCGTTGGATGCCGCCGCCATCATCCCCGACCCGGTGCGTCGGGCCGAGGCCCTGACCGCCATCGCCGCTGCGAGCCGCGACGGGGACTCAATGGAAAAGGCCCAAGACTCTGTGGCCGCCGTGCCTGACCTGGACAACCGCATCAGCCTGATGTGCCAGCTGGCGGTGACCCAGTCGCGCAACGGCGCGCGGGTGGCGGCCAACGATACCCTGACCCGGGCGGAGGACATGGCCCGCCGCCCGGAAAACGGAGCCTTGCGCGAATCCGCCCTGCGCCGCATTGCCACCGCCCATGCCGAAGCCGGTCAACCGGAGCGGGCCTTGGCCCTGCTTGACGATTTGTCCGACGACAGTGAACGTCTGACCGTCTTGATCGCCGCCGCCAACGCCCAGGCGCAGGCCGGGCAGACCGACGCCGCGCTGATCACCGTTGCCCTTATCGAAGCCGACCGCTATCGGCCCGCCGTTCTGGCGCTCATCGCCCTGGCTCAGAATCAGCAGGGCGACGGAGTTTCGGCCCGCAATACCCTGACCCGAGCCATGGACGACTGCACGGCTATTCCCTACCCCTATGCCAAGGCTTTCGCGGTCAGCCGGGTGGTTCTGGCAATGATCGAAATGGTCGGCACGAGCGAAGGCTACGCCCCCGATGACGTCCTCGAAGCGGCGGCGAATATCGACGAGCCCCGGCTGCGGGCCGAGGCGCTGTGGGCCTTGAGTGCCCGGTTGCGCCAACTGGGGAACAAAGCCGCGCAAACCCGCGTCGACGCGGCGGCGCAGGAGGCCTCGAAAGCCATTCCCAGCCGGTTGTCGCAGGTTTGGATGCTGGCGGATCTCAGTCGATCCTGGATGCTGTTGGGCGATGTCCCGGCGGCCCGCCAGTCGTTCCGCCAGGGATTGAAGGTCGCCGCCGACATGGGCAATGCCTGGGGGCGTGCCCGTGCCCTGGCCAAGCTGGCCTCGACCCTGGTCGACCTGGAGGATTAAGTCGGCGCGGGGATTGCACCCCCTGCCGATCTTTGCCAAATTGCCGGTTCCTCTGCCCTCGCAACAAGGATTCCGCCCGTGAATATCAATGGCACCCATTACCGCACCATCTGGACCGCCGCCGACGCGCGTTCGGTGGAAATCATCGATCAGACCCGGCTGCCGCATCTGTTCGAGATCGTTCGCCTGACCCGCATGGAGGACGCCGCCTCGGCCATCGCCGACATGCTGGTGCGCGGGGCGCCGCTGATCGGGGCGACGGCGGCCTATGGCATGGCCCTGGCCATGCGCACGGACTCTTCGGACAGGAATATCGAAGCCGCCTCAGCAACGCTGTTCAAGACCCGCCCGACGGCGGTCAATCTGCGCTGGGCGTTGGATGAGATGAAGGCGCTTCTGCTGCCTTTGGCCGCCAGCGAACGGGAAGAGGCCGCCTACCGCCGTGCCGCCGAAATCGCCGACGAGGATGTGACATTGTGTGAGGCCATGGGCGACCACGGGCTGGAGATCATCCGCAAGCTGTGGGAGAAAAAAGGCAAACAGGGGCGGATCAACGTGCTGACCCATTGCAATGCCGGGTGGCTGGCGACGGTCGATTGGGGCACCGCCACGGCCCCCATCTACAAGGCCCATAACGCGGGCATTCCCCTTCATGTGTGGGTCGACGAGACCCGGCCGCGCAATCAGGGCTTCAACCTGACCGCCTTCGAACTGGGTCAGCACGGGGTGCCCCATACCTGCATCGTCGACAACGTGGGCGGCCACCTGATGCAGCATGGGGAGGTGGATCTGTGCATTGTCGGCACCGACCGCACCACAGCGTCGGGCGATGTGTGCAACAAGATCGGTACCTACCTCAAGGCTCTGGCGGCGCACGACAACGGGGTGCCGTTCTATGTCTGCCTGCCCAGCCCAACCATTGATTGGCGGGTTCATGACGGGGTGCGCGAGATCCCCATCGAGCAGCGCGACAGCACCGAGGTCACCGAGATCTGGGGCCGGACCAAGGACGGCGGCACCGGCACTGTCCGGGTCATCCCCGAGGGCAGCACGGCGGCCAACTACGCCTTTGACGTCACCCCGGCCCGATTGGTCACCGGCCTGATCACCGAACGCGGTGTGGCCGAGGCCTCGCGCAAGGCGCTGGCCGACATGTTCCCGGAAAAGGTGGAGGCGTGAAACGACTTGGTCTCGCGCTCGTTGCCGCCTTGATTCTGGACGGCCCGGCCCAGGCCCAACGTCCGTCCAATTATTGGCAGGCCCTGTGCCAAACCGATCCCACGCCCTGCATCGGGGTCGTTGAGGGATTTCTTCAGGGGCTCGACAAGGGTCTGCGTCGCATGGACGGATATGACCGTCTGTTGCTGAGGGCGCGCGACGGCAAGACCCTTGAGGCTTGGCCCCCTGATTCACGGATACAGGCCCGCCGTCAACTGTTGGCCTGCCTGCACGACGATACGTCCGCCGAAATTCTGGTGCCGATCTGGATGGCCTACCTGGTCCGACGTCCCGAAGAGGCCGGGGATCCGGTGGGCAAGACCCTGCCCGCAGCCATCCGGGACCGGTTCACCTGTCCTTAACATCGGTCATTGTGGCATCTTATGGCTTTCACGGATACTATGTCAGGAGCGGCTGATCGACTGTGGATATTGAGAGGCACGCATGCCCAGGTTCACATGGAAGGACGAGTATCAGGTTGGGGATGGGGTCATCGACCGGCACCATCGTCAGTTGATCGAGCTGGCCAATTATCTGCATCAGGCGGTGCAGGAGAAAAAGGATATGCTGATCCTGCAAGATGCGTTCAACGCCTTGCTGCTGTTCACGCAGGTTCATTTTCGGGCCGAAGAGGAAATGTTCGAGGCCCTCGGCTGCCCGATTCTGGAACAGCATAAGAAATTGCATCGGGAACTGGAAACCGAAGCGCGCAGCCTGTGCCGTCAGAATCAGGCGGGATTCCAGGATATGATCGGCCCGACCCTGGAAAACTGGGTTGAGACCCGGCTGGTCCGTCACATGATCGTCGAGGATAAAAAAATGGCGCAGGCCGTCGAGGCCGCTCAGTTCGATTTCCTCTAGTTATTTCCAGCAGCCCACGCGGACGACGAACTTCTTGGCCAGCGCAAAGCGGTCCTTCTGAGCGAGAGGGGACGTATCCGTTCCAGCCGTGGTCACCTCAATCCTGTTGCGCTTCAGAAACTGGCGGGTGACGTCGAGACGGATGGCAAAACTCAAATCGGTGATCAGCTGGCCCGTTTGCTTCTTCATGTTGGGCGCATTGACCTTGGCCACGACCACCCCAACGATGTTTCCCGCCTCGTCCACCACCGGGCCGCCACTGTTTCCAGGAAAGACCTCGCCTTTCATGCTGAACCAGGGATGTCGCTCGCCCAGTTGCTTGCCATAGGTCGCCGCGATGTACTTGGGGTTGATGGGGGGCAGTGTGAGGGTCGGATAGCCGACGGCGGCCAGGGCGGCCCCCGCGCTCGGTTGCGTCGGGGCATGGAATTTGGCCACACCGACGGGTTTCAGGGCGCTCTTGAGCAGCGCCAGATCGACCTCCTCCCAATCATCCAGAAGCTCGACCGCGCCCGCTTGACCGGTCGGGGTCTCCACGGTGATGAGCTTGCATCCGTCGATGACATGGTGGTTGGTCAGAAGATGGCCGCTGGAGGTGATGAAAAAACCGCTGCCGATGCCGCTCTTCTTCCGGCCCTGGGTGATCTTCGCCAGGGGATCGACGGCGTCCGCATCGCGAATGATGTTGCCGTCCGGTCCCCGCCGAATCACACCACCCTTCCAGCCCGACAGGTCCGACGGCTTGGCCGTTGCAGGCATCCAGGTACCCGCCGCAAATAGGGCAACCATCAGAAAAAGGAGTGAAAGTTTCTGAAGCGCATCTTTGGGCGGAGTTGACATTGGACCCGTCTCAGCAGCCATCCCTGTGAGGCCATTGTAATTCTATTGGTAAATCAAAGCCATAAAAGAAAGAAGGGGCGGAGGATTTCTCCTCCACCCCCTTGCTCTTTCCCCCCGAAAAGAGCCTTGTTTCAAAGCCGATCAGTTGGTCGGCTGGGCCGGAGCGGGCTCGGCAGGCTGCGGGGCCATCGGCTGCGGCGCGGCGTAGGGGTTGCCCATCGGCGCACCGCCATAGGGCGCAAAGCCGGGGCCAGTGCCGGGGTTGCCATAGGGACCCTTGGGGCCATGCTCCAGGAATGCCTCGCGACGGGCGTCACGCTGCTTCTGCATGGCGGCGCGCTGTTCCTCGGCGGCCTTCTGCATGGCGGCGCGCTGCTCTTCGGCGGCCTTCTTCATCTCTTCCATACGCTCGTTGCTCGGCTGGGCCTGGGTTTCCTGGCGGGCCTTGGCTTCGGCCTGCATCTTTTCCATCTGGGCCTGGCTGGCTTCCCGACGCGCGTCGGCCGCCTCTTTCATTTCACGGCGCTTGTCATAGGCGCGGCGCATCTGTTCGTTGCGCATGGCTTCCACGTCGTCGCGGGACAGCGGCGAGAACACGTCGGCGGCCTTCATGTTGGCCTCAGACAGAGCCTTCATGGCCGCTTTCTGTTTTTCAGCCGCAGCCTTGAACGCCTCACGACGCGCCTTGATGTCCTCTTCGGACATGGGGCCACGGTTTTGCTGCATGGAAACGCTACGCATTTCCTGCTCGGCTTCCTGCATGGCCTGGAGCGCATCCATGCGAGCCTGCCAGGCCTGACGGCTGGCTTCATTTTGCTCGCTCATGTGCTTCTGAGCCCGTTCCTGCATTTCGCGGGCGTATTCCATCATCTTCTGGCCGTATTCCATCATCTGCTGGGCGGTGCGTTCCTGGGCGGCGCGCAGCACTTCCGGATCAGGCGAATAGGGCTGGAAAATCGGTGCCACTTCTTGCGGCGCGACGGCGGCCTCATCGGCAGCCTGGGCGAAAGAGACGAGTCCGGCAGCAACAACGGCGGCCAGGGCGGTGGTGGTGAAAAGCTTTCTCATGATAACTCCCCCGAAAAAAATACATCCTGCACCTGGGCCGACGTTCCCTCGCGGCTTGGTGAATGCCGGTAATATATATTAGTCGGCTCTAATATTCAAGAGCACTAATATAGAATTTTGCAAGGTATTGGATTCACGAAAGGAATCCGCTTCTTACGCCCCGGCAACCGGTCCGGTTGTGGCCTGAATCCGTTCCTGAAGATGACGGGCACGGGTCAGGGAATCGACCATGGTCTGATCATCGTCGTAAAGGCGATTAATTTCAAGGGTCATGGAGAGTCCGGGGGGCAGGGGGAGGCCGACCAGGGCCTGTTCGAAGTCGATATTGCCCCAGCCCAGGGGAAGGTGCAGGTCCCCCATGCCATACGCCATGACCTCGGGATAGTTGGCCCGTTCCAGCGTCGGCGGACGACCGAACGAATCGTGCAGATGCAGATGGCGCGTTACGGGAGCCATTTCTGACAGGTCGGCACGCAGGTCGTGACCCCGGTGAGTAGCGGCGATATGGGCATGGCTGACATCAATGGTGGCGCGCAGGGCCGGATGATCGACCGCCCGGACCTGCGCTGCGATGCTCTGGGTCTCAATACCGTGGTTGTCCAGTTCGCCATGCAGGGACTCGAGAATCACCGGCATGTTTTCAAGGCACAGAGTCACCCCGCGTTGCGCCGCGTCCTCGGCCAATCGGGACAGGGCGTCACGTTCCAGAGCCAACAGACCGGAACGGTCGGCGCTCAGATGACAGGGATCAACCCACCCCGGATGCACCACCAGCACCGGCGCGCCAACGGCGTGACAAAACGCGATACAGGCACGGGCGACACTCATATGCAGGTCCGCATGCACAAGATCCATGAAATTGAGGATCAACGGCGCATGCAGGGTGATGCCGATGTCATGGCGGGCAATCACATCAGTCAAGTGCCGCAACCGGACGGGATTGAGTTGTCCGCCGACGATGACCGCACAGGCGGTGATCGACAGCTCCGCATGGTCGAAACCGAATTCGCTCAACTGTCCCAGGCGGCGGTCGAGGGCGGCGGGGTCGCCATGGGGCACCATGGCCCCGATGCTTTGAATGATACGGCTCATGGGTCGGGTATAATCCGAACCTGTCCAAATAGGAACCCGTGCGTTTCTACTTGCTGTCGTTATGGTGTAATGGTAAATCTACAAGGCTATTTGTCGCTCCGTTGGGGGCGGGGGGGCCGCGACTCTAGGGTATGAGGGGCGGTGTGATTCAGACAAGGAGATCGGCTATGAATTGGGATGTCTATCCGCTTTTTCAATTGGTAATCGGCGTTGGCATGTTGGGCTATCTGTTCTTCGGCTGAAACCGGCCGAGCATGGACTTTGAACAAGGCGGTCTTCGGGGCCGCCTTTTTCTATGCCCCCTCGATACGGGCCAGCCACTGGGCTTCGTCGAGAATCTCAATGGTCCCGATGTCCTCGGCCTTCTTGCGTTTCGACCCGGCACCGGGTCCGGCGACCAGGATATCGGTTTTGCTGGAAATGGACCCGGCCACCTTGGCGCCTAATGCCTCGGCGCGGGATTTGGCCTCGGCGCGGGTCATACTTTCCAGGCTGCCGGTGAACACCACCGTCTTGCCAGCCACCGGCGAATCGGTCATTGACGGCACGGCAAAGTCGGGCACGGTCAAAAACGCCTGCAAGGCGTCCATGACCTCCCGGTTATGGGGCTCGCTGAAGAAGGCCACCAGATCGTCGATCATCGCCGGGCCGATGCCGTCGATTTCCGAGAGCTGCTGTCGCGCCTCGGACCCGACGACCGCCGCCGCCTGCATGGCTTTCCGCCAGGATTCCAGCGATAAATAATTGCGGGCCAGGGTTTTGGCCGTGGCTTGTCCAACCTGCGGGATGCCCAGGGCATAGATAAATCTATCGAGAGTCATTGTGCGACGCTCGGCAATGGCCTGGATCAAGTTGCTGGCTGATTTCTCGCCCCAGCCTTCGCGGTCGCGCAAAGTCTCGGCTTGAAGGCCGAAAATATCCTGCGGCTGTCTAATCAAGCCATCTTCCCAGAACGCCTCCACCTGTTTTTTACCCAACCCTTCAATATCGAAGGCATCGCGGGAAACGAAGTGTTTCAGCCGTTCCACCGCCTGGGCTGGGCAGATCAGGCCGCCGGTGCAGCGGGTGCGCGCCTCGCCGTCGAGCCTTTCCGCGTGGCTGCCGCATTGGGGGCAGGTGGTCGGAAAATCAAACGGCTGGCTCTGGGCGGGGCGTTGGGCAAGCACCACCTCCACCACCTGCGGGATGACGTCCCCGGCCCGCTGGATGACCACGGCGTCGCCTTCGCGGATATCCTTGTCGCGGATGTAATCCTCGTTGTGCAAGGTGGCGCGGGAGACCACCACGCCGCCGACGGTAATCGGTTCCAGCTCCGCCACCGGGGTCAGGCTGCCGGTGCGCCCGACCTGGATATTGATCTTATTGAGCCGGGTGATGGCTTTCTCAGCCGGGAACTTATGGGCGATGGCCCAGCGCGGGGCGCGGGCGACGAAGCCGAGTCGCTTTTGCCAGTCCACCCGGTCGACCTTGTAGACCATGCCGTCGATGTCGTAGGGCAGATCGGCGCGCCGGGTTTCCACGTCGCCATACAGCGCCATGATCTCGCCCAGCGAGTCGCAGACCCGGGCCAATGGGTTGGTCGGAAAGCCCCAGCGCTCCAGATCGTCGAGAAACGCCCTCTGGCTGGCCCATTCCTTCCCCGTCACTGCGCCCCAGGCATAGGCGAACAGGCTGAGGCGGCGCGCGGCAGTGATCGACGGGTCCAGTTGCCTGAGCGATCCGGCGGCGGCATTGCGCGGGTTGGCGAACAGCTTGTCGCCCCGTTCCGCCTGTCGCGCATTGAGGGCGGCGAAATCCGGCTTCGACATATAAACTTCGCCGCGCACCTCCAGCACCTCCGGCGCGTCTTTGAGGGTTTGCGGAATCTCATCGAGAGTCCGCAGGTTGGCGGTGATATCCTCGCCGGTCGTCCCGTCGCCACGGGTCGCCCCGCGCACGAAAACGCCGTTCTCATAGCGCAGGGACACCGACAGGCCGTCGATTTTCGGTTCGGCGACCACCGGCACCGGCGCGTCGTCGGGCAATCCCAAAAAGCGCCGGATGCGGTCAAGAAAATCGGCCACATCGGTTTCGTCGAAGGCATTGCCCAGCGACAGCATGGGCACCGCATGGGTTACCTTGCCAAAGCCGGAGGCTGGCGCGGCGCCGACTTTTTTCGAGGGGCTGTCCGGGCGCACCAGCAAGGGAAAGCGGTGCTCGATGGCCTGATTGCGCAGGCGCAGGGAATCATAGTCCGCATCGCTGATGGTTGGGGCGTCGTCCTGGTGATAGGCCTTGTCGTGGGCGGCGATGGTGCGCGCCAGTTCGGCCAGTTCCTGCTCCGCCTCTTCGGAGGTGAGCTGCTCCACCGGCATCTCCCGCAGCTTCATGCCGGGGTCTCCAGCAGGCTGTCGGCGGCCCCCCGCGCCGCCTCGGTGATTTCCGCCCCGGACAGCATGCGGGCCAGTTCCTCTCGGCGGCTGGTATCGTCGAGCCGGGTCACGGTGGTGCGGACGCTGTCCGTTAGCGCCTCTTTGCTGACCTTCCAGTGATGGGCTCCGCGCGCCGCCACTTGCGGCGAATGGGTGACCACCAGCACCTGCACTTGTTCGGATAGCCGCCCCAAACGCTCACCCACCGCATGGGCCACCGCGCCGCCGACCCCGGAATCCACTTCGTCGAAGACCAGAGTGGGGATGGGATCGGCGTCGGCCAGACAGGCTTTCAGGGCCAACATGAAGCGCGCCAGCTCACCGCCTGAGGCAATCTTGTTCAGTGGTCCCGGCGGGCTGCCCGGGTTGGTGGCAATTTGAAACGCCACCCGGTCGCGGCCATGGGCACTCCAGTCGGCGGGATTGTCCGAGGTGGTGACTTGGGTAGCGAACACCGCCCGTTCCAGCTTCAACGGAGGTAATTCCTGGGCCACGGCGGCATCGAGTTTTTCCGCCGCCTCCCGCCGTCCCTGGGTCAGCCGGTCGGCGGCGCGCAAATAGGCCTCGCGGGCGGCGCGGGCATCCTTGCGCAGGGTCTCCAATTGCGCTCCGCCATGATCCAGCCCCTCCAGCCGGGTGGCGAGCCGGGTATGCAGGGCGGCCAGATCATCCACCTGGACGTTATGCTTGCGGGCCGCCGCGCGCAGGGCGAACAGGCGTTCCTCCACTTGTTCCAGATGCCGGGGGTCCAGGTCAATGGCCTCGGCATTGCGTTGAATTTGCTCCCGCCCCTCGGCCACTTCCACCGCCGCCCGGTCGAGTGCCGCGATGGCCTCGTCCAAACGCCCGTCCATCTTTTCAAGGATGCGTTCCAATTGCCGTTGCGCTGTGCGCAGAGCGTTTTCGACGCCGTTGCCCTTGTCCAAAGCAGCACTGGCGGCGGATAGGGCTTCCAGCAGTTTTTCGCCATTCTGCATCAGGCCACGGCTTTCGGCCAATTGCTGTTCTTCCCCGGCTTGCGGTCCAAGAAGGCGTAATTCCTCCACCGCATGGCGCAGGAACTCTTCGTCCTGGCGGGCTTTCTCCAGATCCGCTTGCGCCTTGGCCACCGCCTGTTCCACCGACGACCAGAGCCGGAAGGCCCCGGCGGTTTCCGCCCGTGGCGTTTGCAATCCGGCATAATTGTCAAGAATGGCCCGATGGGTGGTCGGGTCGAGCAGGCCCTGGGTATCGAACTGCCCATGCACTTCCACCAACGATTCGCCCAGTTGGCGCAGCAGGGTGACGCTGGCTGCCTGATCATTGACCCAGGCCCGGGAGCGGCCGTCCGGATTGACCACCCGGCGCAGAATGATCTCGCCGTCACCGCCGTCCAGCCCCTGCTTTCTCAACAGGTTGCGCGCGGGGTGGGTCGAAGGCAGGTCGAACGCCGCAGTCACCGCCGCCTGATCACAGCCGTGGCGGACGAGCCGCGCCTCGGCGCGCTGCCCCAGGGCCAGACCGAGGGCGTCGAGCAGGATGGATTTGCCAGCCCCGGTCTCGCCGGTCAGCACGCAGAGTCCGGGCTCGAAGTGCAGGTCGAGGCGATCAATGAGCACCACATCACGAATGGAGAGACTGGCCAACATGGGTCGATGTCCGGCTGACTAAAAGACGTCCCACCAGGGGGGGGAGGCCTTTTCGGTATTGGGGATGACCCGCGGTTCGTCGTCCTGGCTGTCCCAGATCTGGTACCAGGGTTCTTCCTCGTCGTTCGGACGTCGGAAGGTCTTATTTTCCACCATCTCGAAGGAATCGATGTACCACTCGCTGCCGGGGAAGTTATGGCCCAGGACGGCGGCGGTGCGTTTGGCCTCGTCGGTGACGCCCAGGGCCAGATAAGCCTCAACCAGACGATGCAGGGCCTCGGGGACGTGGGTGGTGGTCTGATATTCCTCGACCACCCTTTTGAAACGATTGATGGCCGCCAGATAGTGGCCTTGATGCAGGTAGTAGCGCCCGATTTCCATCTGCTTGCCCGCCAGATGGTCGATGGTCAGGTCGAGTTTGATCTGCGCATCGCGGGCATAGCGGCTGGCCGGAAAACGGCTGATCACGTCTTTCAGCGACTGGGTGGCCAGGGCGGTCATTTTCTGGTCGCGGGTGACATCGGAAATCTGCTCGTAGTAGCACAGGGCCTTCAGGTACAGAGCATAGGGCGCGTCGGCGTGGGAGGGATGCAACTGTAAAAAGCGGTCCAGGGCGACGATGGCCTCGTCATAGGCGTTGTGCATGTAAGAGGAAAAGGCGGCCATGATCTGCGCCCGGGTGGCCCATTTGGAATAGGGGTGCTGCCGCTCCACCTCGTCGAACTGCTTGGCGGCTTCTTCGAATTCCCGATTTTCCAGAGAGCTCTGCGCCTGATTGTACAGTTCCTCCACCGGACGCTCGATATATTCCTTGGGTTTTTTATCGCCGCAGGCGCTGACCAGACCGATCAGCGCCAAGGCCATCCCGGCGGTGCGCAACGAAGACAAAACGAAGGAAAAGGGGCGAATGGTCATGATCGGCAACGGGTCCCTGACTGCGGAGCAGGGGCGAGTATACAACGCCCGGCCCGCCTTCGGGCAAGAGACGAATGACCCCGGGTCAAGAAAGTCCGATCAGGCGGTGGCGGCCAGGGTCGGGGTGGCGATGTCCGTGGCAAGCAGATCCTCGGCGGTCAGTTCGACCATCGTCCATTGGCTCGGGTCGGCGAACAGGGCGCGAAGCACCGCGTTGTTGGCCTGATGACCGCACCGGGCACCCTGGAAACATCCGAGAATCGGTGCTCCGGCCAGATAGAGGTCGCCCAGGGCGTCGAGCATTTTGTGGCGCACGAACTCGTTATCGTAGCGCAGGCCTTCCTCGTTCAGCACCCGGTCGCCGGAAACCACCACGGCGTTGTCCAGTGAACCGCCCCGGGCCAAACCCATGGCGCGCAACTGTTCCACCTCGTGCAGGAAACCGAAGGTCCGGGCACGGCTGAGTTCATTCTTGAAATCGTCGTGATTGATCGAAATCTGCATTTCTTGACGGGCGATGGCGGCGGAGTCGAAATCAATCTCAAAGCCCAGGAGCATGCCCGGGGCGGGGCTCAACTCGGCATAGCGCTTGTCGTCGCCGACGGAAACCGGCTTTTCAACGCGGATGGCGCGGCGCGGCGCATCCTGCTCCAGTCGTCCGGCGCATTCGATCAAAAAGACGAAGGGCGCGGCGCTGCCGTCCATAATCGGCACTTCCGGGCCGTTGATGTCGATCTCCACATTGTCGATGCCGCATCCGGCCAGGGCGGCCATCAAATGCTCCACGGTGCCGATGGTGGCGCCTTCGGCGTTGCCGAGGGTGGTGCAGAGGCGGGTATCGACCACATGATCCCAACGGGCGGGTATTTCCGCGCCGCGTCCGGAAATGTCGGAGCGATGAAAAACGATGCCCCGTCCCGGATCGGCGGGGCGAAGGGTCATGGAAATCCTGGCCCCGGTATGCAGGCCGACGCCGGAACAACTGATAGAGCTTTTGAGGGTCGCCTGATGCAGAACCTGGGGCGGGTTGCTTTTCACTGGAGTTGCCGTGCGCTTTTGCTTTTGCATAGAGGCCGTCCCTTATGAGGTTCTTTGCAGGCTTAC
Organism: Magnetospira thiophila; assembly: GCF_054657015.1. Classification (NCBI taxonomy): domain Bacteria; kingdom Pseudomonadati; phylum Pseudomonadota; class Alphaproteobacteria; order Rhodospirillales; family Thalassospiraceae; genus Magnetospira; species Magnetospira thiophila. Next base: position 473,897 of record NZ_BAAHXF010000001.1, on the reverse strand, counting down.
ATGATCCAACTTTGACCCAAAAAAAGGGCTCCGGTTATGTTTGTAGCAATCATTCCCGGAGCCCTCAAATCAATCATTGTTTCGAAATGTTACTGGATTCGTTCGACTTTCCATTGGTTTGGCAAGACGGAGCCTCAGTTGGACTGACGCCGCAGGAAGGCCGGGATATCCAGCATGTCTTCTTCCGAGGTACTCCCCGGCAGGCGATCCCCGGCATTCAGGCTGGCCGCCTGCTGTCGGGCAATTTCCCGTTTGATTTCAATCTGTTCCTGGTCAGCAGCCGAAGCCCGCCCGAACAGGGAGGATTTGGGCGTGGCGACCTTTTGCTCTGACCTGGCCCATCCGGTCCCGGTGACTCGCTCGAACAGACTCGGGCTGCGTTCCGGTTCTGCCGGTTTGCGGGGCTGTTTCCGCTCGACGGGAGTCGCCGCCTTGGGCGTGTTAGTGATGGCGGCGCGGGCGAACGGATCAGCCGCCGTCGGGGCCTGTTCCGCTTGGGCGCGGGCCGGTTGCGGCGGGATGAAGGTCACCTTCTCCGGTGCCGCCTGGGCGGTTGCCTCGGCTTTCGGCGTCACACTGGGGGTGGCGACCATCGGTTCGACCTGAATCTTCACCTCAGGTTCCTGGCTGGCGATCGACGGGGTTTGTGCCGGTTGCGGCGTGCCCACGCTGGTGCTGTGCAGGGCCGGACGAGGACGGGCCACGGCTTCAGCGTCGATGCCGGTGGCAACCACGGAAACCCGCAGGCGGCCTTCTAGTTTTTCGTCGAAAGTGGAGCCGAAGATGATGTTGGCGTCCTGATCCACTTGATCGCGAATCAGGTTGGCGGCCTCGTCGACCTCGAACAGGGTCATGTCCATGCCGCCGGTGATGCTGATCAATACGCCCTGGGCGCCGGAGATCGAGGCATCTTCCAACAGCGGATTGGAAATGGCGGCTTCGGCGGCCTCGATGGCGCGCTTTTCGCCCTCGGCCTCGCCGGTGCCCATCATCGCCTTGCCCATTTCGCTCATCACCGACTGGATGTCGGCGAAGTCGAGATTGATCAGGCCGGGCATGACCATCAGGTCGGTGACTCCGCGCACGCCCTGATGCAGCACGTCGTCGGCCATCTTGAAGGCGTCGGCGAAGGTGGTTTTCTCGTTGGCGATGCGGAACAGGTTCTGATTGGGAATGATGATCAGGGTATCGACCTGCTTTTGCAGTTCCTCAATGCCCATCTCGGCCAATCGCATACGGTTGCGGCCTTCAAAGCTGAACGGCTTGGTGACCACGCCGACGGTCAGGATGCCCTGTTCACGAGCTGCCTTGGCGATGACCGGCGCGGCTCCGGTGCCGGTGCCGCCACCCATGCCTGCGGTGATGAACACCATGTTGCAGTCTTTGATATGCTCCAGGATGTCCTTCATGGACTCTTCGGCGGCCTGACGACCCACGTCGGGACGGGACCCGGCCCCGAGACCCTTGGTGAATTCCATGCCCAACTGGATGCGCCGATCCGTTCGGGCGTGGGCCAGGGCCTGGGCATCGGTATTGGCGACCACGAAGTCGACCCCTTCCAGATGCGCCTGGATCATGTTGTTGACGGCGTTACCGCCCGCGCCGCCGACGCCGATCACCGTGATACGGGGTTTCAGATCGGGGGCACCAGTGTCCTCGGGAATGCTCAGATTGATTGTCATTGCTCTACTCCATCCGCTCAACTGCATGTTTGGCTAAAATTGTTAAAAATTCCCTTCAGGGAGGCTCAATATCAAAAATTCTCCCGCAGCCATCGTCCGACCCGTCCGAGGGTGCTGGTGGGTTCGCGCAGCGGGCGGAGACTGAGAATCTCCGCCAGATTGTCGTTGGAAAAGGCGTGGTGCAGCAGACCGGCGCTGACCGCGAACGCCGGACCGGCGACCGCATCGGCCAGCCCCTTGATGCGGGTCGGACGCCCGATGCGCACCTGTTTGTCGAGAATGAGCGCCGCCAGATCGCGCAGCCCGGGGAGCTGCGACGCGCCCCCGGTGAGCACCAGACGCCGTCCGCCGACCCGGTCGAATCCGGCGCTTTCCAGGGTGCCGCGCACCAGTTCGAGGGTTTCTTCCAGACGCGGCCGGATGATGGTGTTCAATTCGGCCCGCGACACCTGATGCAGGTCGCCGCCGTCTTCTTCTTCGCCGATCAGCGGCACGCTTAAGGAATCATGCTCGTCAGCCGGGGAGGCGATGGCGCAGCCGTGCAGCACCTTGGCCCGCTCGGCCTCGCTGAGCGAGGTGGACAGACCGCGCGCGATATCGTTGGTCACATGGCCACCGCCCACCGGCAGACTGGCGGTGAACACCATTTCGCCATCGAAGAAGACCGAGATGTTGGTCGTCCCGCCCCCCATATCGACCACCGTGGCCCCCAGTTCGCGCTCGTCGTTGACCAGGGTCGACAGACCGGCGGCATAGGGCGCGACGACGGTGGAACTGACATCCAGATGACTGCCGGCGACACAGGTCACCAGATTGCGCAAGGGGCCGCTGCCGGCCCGCACCAGATGCAGATTGACTCCCAGCCGCTGACCGTACATGCCGCGCGGATCGCGGATGCCACGGTTGCCGTCGATGCTGTAGCCGACGGGCAGGGCGTGAATCAGTTGCTGTTCGACGGGGGTATCGCCCTGTAGGCGGGCCGGATCAATGATGCGACGCAAATCATTGTCGTCGATTTCATGACCGGCGATGGAAATCTCGTGCGCCACCAGCCGCGAGTCCAGACTGGTGCCGCCCAGCGAAGCGACCACCGAGTCGATGTTTTCACCGACCATTTTCTCCGCCGCTGAGACGGTGGCGCGAATGGCGTTTTCGGCGGCGTCCATGTCGATGATGCTGCCCGCCTTGACGCCGCGCGACAGTTGATGCCCGATCCCCACTACCTGCGGCTGGCCCTCCGCGTCGACGGCCGCCCGGGCAATCAGGCAGGCCACCTTGCAGGTCCCCACGTCGAGGGCGGCGATCAGGCCGTTTCGGGTTTTGCTCTTGCCGGGTTTCTGTTGCATCACTGCCATTCCTCAAAATCAATAAATCAGGTGGAGCGGCCCTTGCGGCGCGGTTGGGGCTTGGCCGGGTGGCCGCGCTTGACCACCAGCCGGTCGGGCAGGCGCAGGTCGACCGCCTTGATGTCGCGATCCAGCACTTGATGGGTCTTTTCGTAATTGGCCAGTCGCGACCAGGCGCGCGACGGACTTTCCTCGGGCAGTTGTACGTCGATGCCATTGTCCAGGCGCAGATTCCAGCGCCGTCCGCCGACCCGCACCGCCGCCTGTACCCGCTCCATCAAACTCGGCTCCGAGCCCAGGATTTCCAGCAGTCCGGCGGTATGGGCCGGGGCGTCCTCGCCGACCACCACCACCAGATCGGCGAACTGTTCGGCGGTGGCGCCGGGAATCTCTTCGCCGGAATCGTCGATTATGGTGAAGCTGCCTTCCTTCTGCCACAGGGCCAGCGGCGAGCGTTCCTCGATGCGCAACAAAACCGTGTCGGGCAGCAGCCGTTCGACCACCGCCGTGCGGACCCAGGGCAGGGCCTCGACCCGATCCCGCGCCGCCTTGGGATCGAAGGTCAGGATCGGCGCGTCCCGATCCACCCGCAGCGCCGCCAGCAGGTCGGCCCGGCTGGTTTCCCGCCGACCCTCGACCAGCACTTCGCCAATGCGCAGGCCGATGTCGGCGGACCAGGAGATGGCCTGCCAGCGGGCCTGTTCGAGCAGTCGCGGGCCCCAGCCCTGATGCCAGGTCCACCAGGTGCCGAGCGCCATGCCGCCGAGAACAACGCCGACCAGTCCCAGCCGGGTGCCGCGCTTGCGCCACCAGGGGGTGACTCGGGGGCGCGGCGCGCCGCTGCGGGTGGCGGTCATGTCCTGGGCGCCTTTGGGGGCCGCAGTGGCCGTCGATTTGCGTTTCGTCATCCGTCGTACTCCGCATGTTCGACCATCCAGCGCACCAGTTCGGGAAAGGAAATGCCCGCATGGGCCGCCTGTTCCGGAACCAGCGAGGTGGGGGTCATGCCGGGTTGGGTATTGACTTCGAGAATGGTCAGGTTGGTGCCGTCGAAACGGAAGTCGGCCCGCGAGACGCCGCGACAGCCCAGGGTGTCATGGGCCAGCACGGCAAGCCGCATGACTTCTTCGGCTACTGCCGGATCAATGTCGGCCGGGATCACGTGGCGCGAGCCGCCCTTGGCGTACTTGGCGTCGTAATCATAGAATTCGCGCTCGGTCATGATCTCGGTCACCCCGAGGGCGCGGTCGCCCATCACCGCGACGGTCAGTTCGCGGCCGGGCAGATAGGCCTCGGCCATGACCTTCTCGCCATAGGGCCAGGATTCGTGCTCGAACGGCCTTTCGTTGTCCTGTTCACGCACCATATGGACGCCGACGCTGGAGCCCTCGTTGGCCGGTTTGATCACATAGGGACGGGGCAGCGGATCTCCGGCCTGAAGCTCCGCATAGGTCACCATCTTGTCTGTCGCGACGCGGATTCCGGCGGCGGCGAACAGCCGCTTGGACATGGGCTTGTCCATGGCCAGAGCCGAGGCCAGCAGTCCTGAATGGGTGTAGGGAATGGCCAGGATATCGAGCAGGCCCTGCACGCAGCCATCCTCGCCGAACCGTCCGTGCAGAGCGTTGAACACCGCCACCGGACGCGGAAACAGGCGGGTCAGCCAGGAGCCCATGTCCCGCTGCACGTCGATCGGGGTGGCCTGATATCCGGCCTTTTGCAGGGCGCGGGTGACGGCGGCTCCGCTGACCAGCGAGACCTCCCGTTCCGCCGACCAGCCGCCCATCAGCACAGCCACATGTCTGTTCTCGCTCATGACGTCACCTCATGAAGGGGGGAACGCTCGGGCACGCCGATGCGCCGGATTTCCCAATGCAGGGACACACCACTGGTTTCGTAAACCCGCCGACGAACCTCCTCGCCCAGACCTTCCAGGTCGGCGGCGCTGGCGGAGCCGGTATTGATGAGGAAATTGCAATGCTGTTCGGAGACCATCGCGCCGCCGCGCCGCAGGCCACGGCATCCGGCCCGGTCGATCCATTCCCAGGCCCTGCCCTCGGGCGGATTGGCGAAGGTGCTGCCGCCGGTGCGTGAGCCGGTGGGTTGGCTGTCGGTGCGGGTCTGCTTGATCTCGGCCATGCGTGCGGCGATGGCCGCCGCATCACCAGGATTGCCGCGCAGCCGCGCCTCGACGAACAACCAGTCCTCGGGCGCGCCGCAGTGGCGATAGCCGAAAGCCAGGTCTTCAGGGTGCGCCTCATGCCAATTCCCGGACCCGTCCAGGGCGCGGCAGGAGACCAGCACGTCCTTGATTTCGCGGCCGTAGGCTCCGGCATTCATGCGCAAGGCCCCGCCCAGGGTGCCGGGAATGCCAGACAGAAATTCCAGCCCGCTCAGGTTTTCCGACTGGGCCGCCAGGGCGATATTCATATCCAGGGCCCCGCCCCCGGCAATTACATCCTGTCCCTCGATTCTCATGTCGGTAAACCCGCGTCCGAGGCGGATCACCACCCCCGGCACGCCGCCGTCGCGGACCAGCAGGTTTGACCCGGCCCCGATGAAGGTCAGCGGCACGTCCTTTGGGCGACCGGCCAAAAAGTCGGCCAAATCGTCGGCGTCAGCCGGGCGATACAGGACCTCCGCCGGGCCGCCGACCTTGAACCAGGTCAGGTGCGCCAGATCTGCTTCGACGCTATAGCGCCCCCGCACCGGAGGCAGGCGGTCGATCAGAGGAAGCATGACGGGGGCGACCATCATGACGCGCCCTCCTGCTTGTCGCCATAGCGCAGCCGGGACAGGGTGGCGGGCAGATCCTGCGCCCACTGGGTAATGTTGCCCGCCCCCAGACAGACCACCAGATCTTCCGGTCGGGCCAGATCGTTGATGATTTCCGGCAGGTCCTCGGGGCGGTTCATGGGCATCACCAGCCGGTGCCCGTGCTCGCGCAGCCCGGCCACCAGACGGTTGCGGTTGATGCCCTGGATGGGAGCCTCGCCCGCCGGATAGACGTCGGCCACCAGCACCGCGTCGGCGTCGTTGAAGCAGGTGCAGAATTCCTCGAACAGGTCGCGCAGGCGGGAATAGCGATGCGGCTGCACCACGGCGATGACCTTGCCCCGGCAGGCCGAGCGGGCGGCCTTCAGAACCGCCCCAATCTCCACCGGATGATGGGCGTAATCGTCGATCACGGTAATGCCGTCCACTTCGCCGGTCTTGGTGAACCGCCGCTTGACCCCCTCGAACGCGGCCAGAGCCTTGCGCAACACCGGGTCGGGTACCTTCATCTCGCTGGCCAGGGCGATGGTGGCCAGGGCGTTCTGGACGTTATGCTCGCCGAACATGGGCAGTTGCATGTTTTCCATCACCCGGGACTCGCCGCTGAGGCGGTCGGTGAGGGTGACATTGAAACGGGTGCCGTCCATGCTGGCTTCCAGATCGGTGGCCCGTACATCGGCCTGTGGGCTGAAGCCGTAGGTGATGATGCGGCGGTCCGAGACCCGGGGAATCAGCGCCTGCACTTCCGGGTGGTCGATGCACAAAGCGGCAAAACCGTAAAACGGGATGTTTTCGACAAAGGTGGTGAAGGCCTGGCGCAGCTTGTCGAACGTGCCGTAGTGGTCCAGATGTTCCGGGTCGATGTTGGTGACGATGGCGATGGTCGCCGGAAGCTTGAGGAAGGTGCCGTCGGATTCGTCGGCCTCGGCGACCAGCCATTCGCCATCCCCCAACCGCGCATTGGTGCCCCAGGCATTGATGATGCCGCCGTTGATCACCGTCGGGTCGAGCCCGGCGGCGTCGAGCACCGAGGCGACCAGCGAGGTGGTGGTGGTCTTGCCATGGGTGCCGGCCACCGCGATGGACCATTTCAGGCGCATCAGCTCGCCCAGCATCTCGGCCCGGCGGACCACCGGCAGCAGCCGCTTGCGGGCTTCCTGCACTTCCGAATTGTCGGGCTTGACGGCGGAGGAAATGACCACCACATGGGCCGCTTCCACGTTCTCCGACCGGTGACCGATGAACACGGTGATTCCGAGGCCGCGCAGCCGCAGCACATTGGCGTTTTCGCTCAGATCACTGCCCTGAACCTTGTAGCCCAGGTTATGCAGGATCTCGGCGATGCCGCTCATGCCGATGCCGCCGATACCGACGAAATGCAGGGTTCCGATGCTCAGGGGCAAGGCTCTCATGCGGCCATCCTTCCGATAGGGCGGGAACCGCCGTTGGGTTTATGGGTCATCACCGCGTCGACTAAATCAGCCAGCCCAGCCGCCGCTGCGGGACGGCCCACGGCACGGGCGCAGGCGGCGGTCTGGCGCAGGGTTTCGGGCTGTTCGGCCAACGCCATCAGACGGGCCGCCAGGGCCTCGGGAGTGAACGACGGTTGCGGCATCAGCCAGCCGCCGCCCACTTCATCCACCGCATGGGCGTTGCGGGTCTGGTGGTCGTCAGTGGCATGGGGATAGGGCACCAGCAGGGCCGGGCGACCGACACAGGTCATTTCGGCAATGGTCGATGCCCCGGCCCGGGCAATCAGCAGATGGCAGCGGGCCAGCCGCTCCGGCACATCGTCGAAGAACGGCGCCAAGGTGGCGCTCACATCGCTGGCCGCATAGGCGGCGCGCACCTGCTCCAGATCCTCTGGACGGCATTGCTGGGTAATCTCCAGCCGCTGTCGCAGTTCGTCCGGCAACAAGGCGGCGGCGGCGGGCAGCACCTGGCTGAACACATGCGCCCCCTGACTGCCGCCGAGGATCAGCAGCCGAAACGGGCCATCGTCGGACGGCACCAGATAGGGCACGTCCCGTTGGGCCAGGATCTTCGGGCGCACCGGCAAGCCGGTATGGACGATTTCGGCGCTGACCTTGGCGGGCAGGCCTTCCTGATGGCTGAACGACGTGGCAATGCGGTCCACCCGCGTCGCCAATAGCCGGTTGGCCCGGCCCAGCACGGCGTTCTGTTCATGCAGGATGGTCCGGCGGCCGCTAGAGGTGGCGGCGAGCACGGTCGGCACCGCCGCATAGCCGCCGAATCCGACCACCACCGCCGGTCGCAACCGTGCCAGCAGGCGGCGCGCCTGTAGGATGCCGATGGCCAATTCCAGCGCGCCGCGCAACTTGCCGAATAGCCCGCGTCCGGCCAAAGCGCCAGCGCGAATGCGATAGGTCTCCAGTTGCCCCAGCCTACCTCCATAGGCGGTGCCGCGCCGGTCGGTGATCAAGGCCAGACGACGCCCCCGGGACAGCAGTTCCTCGGCCAGAGCCTCGGCCGGAAACACGTGTCCGCCGGTGCCTCCGGCGGCCAGCACGATCAACGGGGAAGGCGCGGAATCCGTCATGCGGAGTCTCCCCGTCCGTTGCTTTTGCGGGTCAGGGCCAACACCATGCCGACTCCGAGGGCCAGCGCCATCACCGACGATCCGCCATAGGACAGGAACGGCAGGGTCATGCCCTTGGGCGGCATCAGGCTGAGGGTGGAGGCCATGTTGATCAGCGCCTGCAAGCCGAACTGGGTGAGCAGACCGGCAACCGCCAGCAGGGCGAACAGGTCATTGTCGGCCAGCACCCGGGCGAACCCGCGCAGCACGATGAAGGCGAACAGGGCGACCAGCAGCAGGCAGACGATCAGACCGAATTCCTCGCCGACCACGGCAAAAACGAAATCCGCATGGGCATCGGGGAGCACCTCTTTGACCCGCCCCTCGCCAGGGCCGCGCCCGAACAGGCCTCCCTTGAGAAAGGCTTCGGTGGCGCGGGCGATCTGATAGCCCTCGGCATCCGGGTCGAGAAAACGGTCGATGCGCAGTCGCACATGGTCAAAGGTGAAGTAGGCCCCGACGGCTCCCATCAGGAACATCACCCCGAGTCCGGCGACGATGATCAGCGGCAACCCGGCGAGGAAGAACTGCACCGCCCAGATGGCCGACAGTACGATGGTCTGGCCGACGTCGGGCTGCATCACCAAAAGGGCGGCAATCAGCAGAAACAGCGCGCTGGCGACCCAGTGACCGGGCAGGTCGCCATTATTGCGCCATTCGGCGAACAACCATCCGGAAATCACCGCGAAGGCCGGTTTGACAAATTCCGAGGCCTGCACCGACAGGCCGCCGAGGGACAGCCAGCGCACCGCCCCCTTGACCTCGGTGCCGATCATCAGAGTCAGCACCAGCATGCCCACGGCGACAATCAGCATGCCCAGGGCCAATCGGCGGACGCCTCGCGACCCGAGCATGGACACCGCCAACACGACGAGAAAGGATAACGGCAAAAAGACGAACTGCCGGTGGGTGAAATGGAAGGGATCAAGGCCGATGCGCGCCGCCACCGAGGGCGTCGCCGCCATGGCCAGCACCAGTCCGGAAACCACCAGGACAGCCAAGGCGACCAGGGACCAGCGGTCGACGGTCCACCACCAGCGCCCGAACAGGCTCGTATCGGTGCGGGAAAAGGTGCTCATGTGGGATCTCCCAGTGTCTGGACCAGCCGACGGAAGGCATCGCCCCGCGCCTCGAAATTGGCGAATTGATCGAATGAGGCACAGGCGGGCGACAACAGCACCACCGCGTGGCCGGTCCCGTTGCTCAGGGTCTGGGCATGGGCCACGCGCAGGGCCTGGGCCAAATCGCCGGATTGGGTGACGGGCACCCGGCCCGCCAATTCAGCGGCGAATCGGTCGGCCGCCTCGCCGATCAGATAGGCATGACGGACATGGGACAGATAAGGGAACAAGACGTCCAACGGGCCGTCCTTGGGCCGTCCCCCGGCGATCCAATAGATGGAGTCATAGCTGGCCAGGGCGCGCGCGGCGGCCTCCGGGTTGGTCGCCTTGCTGTCGTTGACGTAGGCCACCCCATGCAACGTGGCAACGGTTTCCATGCGGTGCGGCAGACCGGGATAGGTGCCGATTCCGGCGCTGACCTGATAGGGTGCAATCCCCAGAGCCCGGGCCACGGCACAGGCGGCGGCGGCGTTCTGGCCGTTGTGGCTGCCCGGCAGGGTGGGCACGGCGCGCAGGTCCCGAAGGCGCAACGCGACACCTTCTGTGGCGTCGGTCAACTGCCCGTCGGGGGCGGAGACGCCCTTTTCCAGCACGCTGGTCCCGGAAATCGGAATCAGGCGGCGCGGCTGGCCCGATAAACGTAATTGATCCAGCATATTGGCGCTATGCGGATCATCAATGCCGACAATTGCCACCCCGTTGTCCGGTTGATGGTCGAAGATGCGGGTCTTGGCGGCGATATAGCCGTCCAGGCCGCCGTGCCGGTCCAGATGGTCGGGCGAAATGTTGAGCATCACCGCCACGTCGAAGCGCGCCGAAGGAGTCAATTCCAACTGATAGGACGACATTTCCAGCACATAGATTCCGTCGGCTCCGAGCGGGGCCAGATCAAGCACCGGCGTGCCCAGATTGCCGCCCACCTGCAACGGACGGCGGGCCAGTTCGAGAATGTGGCCGACCAGGGCGGTGGTGGTGGATTTGCCGTTGGTGCCGGTGATGCCGACGAAGGTGGCTTCCGGGCAGGTCTTGAACAGCAGTTCCACGTCGCCGATGATCGGCACCCCGGCGGCACGGGCGGCAGCAGCCAGCGGATGCGGGGCCGGATGGGTATGGGGAATGCCGGGACTGAGCACCAGGGCGGCGATGCTGTCCCAGGACCACAGTTCCGGGGCGACCGGGGCAAGGCCCTCGGCGGACAGCTTGTCCCGCGCCGCCGCTTGATCGTCCCAGGCCAGCACCGTTGCCCCCCCGGCGCGCAGGGCGCGGGCGGCAGACAGACCGGAGCGGCCCAAGCCGAGGACCGCCACTGTCTGAGATACATATGCTGTCACTGGGATCATCAGGACGCCCTCACCGCAGCTTCAGGGTCGAGAGCCCGACCAGGGCGAGGATGATGGCGATGATCCAAAACCGGATGACGATGGTCGGTTCGGCCCAGCCCTTCTTTTCGAAGTGATGATGCAGCGGGGCCATGCGGAACACCCGCTTGCCGGTCATCTTGAACGAGGCCACCTGGACGATGACCGAGACAGTTTCAAGAACGAACAGTCCGCCGGTAATGGCCAATACCAGTTCATGCTTGGTGACCACGCTCATGGAGCCCAGCGCGCCACCAAGGGCCAGCGAGCCGGTATCACCCATGAAAACGGCGGCGGGCGGGGCGTTGAACCACAGGAATCCCAAACAGGCCCCGATCAGCGCGCCGCCGAACACCGCCAGTTCGCCCGCCCCAGGCACCGGATGCAGGTGCAGATAGCTGGCGAAGCCCTGATGTCCGACCAGATAGGCGATCAGCGCGAACACCGCTCCGGCGATCAGCACCGGTCCCACCGCCAGCCCGTCCAGCCCATCGGTCAGATTGACCGCGTTGGAGGCCCCGACCATGACGAATATCGCCATGGGCACGAAAAACCAACTCAACTGAAGCAGCAAATCCTTGAAAAACGGCACCGCGAGGGTGGTCGACAAAGGATCGGGCAGAATGCGCGAAATCCATAGGGCCGCCGCGCCACCGATGGCAACCTGCAACAGCAGTTTCAGGCGTCCGGACAGGCCGCCATGGTGTTTCTTGGTGACCTTCAGGTAATCGTCGAGAAAACCGATGGTGCCGTAGCCGAGGGTCACCCCGAGCACCGCCCAGACATAGCCGTTGGACAAATCGGCCCACAGCAGGGTGGCGATGGCCAGGGCCAGCAAAATCATGAAGCCGCCCATGGTCGGCGTGCCGCGCTTGGTCAGCAAATGACTCTCTGGGCCGTCTTCGCGGATTGGCTGGCCGTTACTCTGGCGATTGCGCAACATGCGGATGATGGCCGGTCCGAGGACGAAGCTGACCAGCAGCGCCGTCAACACGGCGGCCCCGGCACGGAAGGTCAAGTACTTGAAAATATTCAGGATCGGCAGGTATTCGGCCAGGGGATAGAGGAGATTATATAGCATGGTTGTTCCTCAATCCCCGTTGGCGGCGCGGTGGCGCGGGCCGTCGTTCATGGTGCTGAGGGCGTTGACCACCAAGTCGGTGCGACTGCCCCGGGACCCCTTGATCATCACCACATCGCCGCCCCGTACCGCTGCCTGGACCAGGGGGACCAGATCGCGGGCGGTGGCCGCGTGTCCGCCCCGTTGGGCGGCGGGCAACCGGTGCCACAGGTTTTCCATTTCCGGCCCGGCGGTGAACACCAAATCGACCCGCGCCTCTGTCAGCGGGGTGATCAAGTTCCCATGCATGGTCTTGGATGATGTCCCCAATTCCAGCATATCGCCCAAAACCGCGATGCGGCGCCCATCCTGGCCCGGTTCCAAACGTCCGAGCACCTCGATGGCAGCGCCCATGGACACCGGCGAGGCATTGTAACTTTCGTCGATGACCCGCAAGACGCCATCGGGCAGTTCAATATCATGTCCCTGTCCGCGACCCTTGGGGGCTTGCAGGTCGGCGAGGGCGGCGGCGGCAGCCAGAGGATCGGCCCCAAGCGCCTGTACGGCAGCCAGCAGGGCCACCGAGGTCAGCCCCCAATGGCGTCCGGAGAGCGGCATTTTGTAATTCAGCATCCGCCCATCAAGGTTGGCCTGCACGCGCCATCCTTCGCCTTCCGGGTCCATGGCGAGCAGGCGCGCGGCGCTGTCCCGGGTGCTGCCGAAAGAGACGATCCGAGCAGCGGGGGCCTTCTCGGCGGCGGCGTGCAGGCGGGCATATTGGCTGTTGTCCCCATTGAGCAGGATGACGCCGCCCGGCTCCAGACCGGCGAAGATCTCCGCTTTGGCGTCGGCAATGGCTTCGAGGCTGTCGAAATGGGCGCTATGGACCTGTTCAATGGTGGTGATGATTGCCACATGGGGGCGCGCCAGGCGGGTCAGCGGAATCAACTCCCCGGCATGGTTCATGCCCATTTCCACCACCCCGAAGGCGGCGTCGCGGGGCAGGCGGGCAAGGGTCAGCGGCACCCCCCAATGATTGTTGAGGCTGGCCAGACTGGCCGAGGTGAGGCTCTGCCGGGAAAGCACCAGGGCCAGCGCCTCTTTCAGCCCGGTCTTGCCGACACTGCCGGTCACCGCGATGATTTTTGCCGTCGCCCGGTCGCGGGCAAAGCGTCCCAGGTCGTACAGGGCGTCGAAGGTATCGCCGACGTTCAGCAGCGGCGCGTCCTCAGCAACGTTGTCGGGACGGCGCGACACCACGGCGGCGGCAGCGCCTCGGGCCAGGGCGTCGGCCACATAGGCATGACCGTCGAAATTCGGGCCGCTCAGGGCGATGAACAAATCTCCCGGAGCGATACTGCGGCTGTCGATGGAAACGCCATGGGCGACCCAGGGCGTGACACTCACGCCGCCGGTGGCTTGTGCCGCTTCGGCGGCGGTCCAGAGAGGGGCGATGCTCATGAATGACCCTCCCCGAGCAGACGGCGCACGACATTTGAATCGTCGAAGGGCAGCACGTCCTTGCCGATGATCTGGCCCTGTTCATGGCCCTTCCCGGCGATCAGCAGCAGGTCGCCCGTGCCCAGTTCCGCCAGGGCCTGGGCGATGGCCGCAGCGCGGTCGCCGACCTCGAGTGCCTTGGGGCAGGCGGCCAGAATTTCTGCCCGGATGGTCGCCGGAACCTCACTGCGCGGATTGTCGTCGGTGACAATGACCCGATCGGCGAGCCGTTCGGCGATGGCCCCCATCAGAGGCCGCTTGCCCTGGTCCCGGTCACCGCCGCAGCCAAAGACGACGAACAGTCGACCCGTCGCGTGGGGGCGCAGGGCCGCAAGAACCGTTTCCAGGGCGTCGGGGGTATGGGCATAGTCAACGAACACCGGCGCGCCCTGCGCCGTCGCCGCCACCCGTTGCAGGCGTCCGGGGACCCCTTGCAGAAAGGCCAAAGCCTCTGTGGCCAGCCGCGGATGCGCCCCGTCGGCAATTACCAGCCCCAAGGCGCACAGGGCATTGGAAACCTGAAAATCCCCGGCCAGGGGGAGCAGGGTTTCAAAAGATGTCCCCAGAATATCCAGCTTCAGAATCTGACCTTCGGCGGTGGCCCGGGCGTCGATCAGACGCAAATCCACGGCGCACCGGCCATAGGTCAGGATCTTGTGACGACGTCGGCTGCACAGCTCTTGCAGCGCCTCGAACTGCGGGATGTCGGCATTCAGGACCGCCCAGCCTTGCGGGGGCAGGAGGTCGCAGAACAACCGCATCTTGGCCGCCAGATAGACCTGTTCGTCGCCGTGATAATCCAGATGGTCGCGGCTCAGGTTGGTGAAGGCGGCGGCGGTCAGACGCACGCCGTCCAGCCGGTACTGGTCGAGCCCGTGACTGGAGGCTTCGAGGGCCAGACGGTCCACATCAAGGTCCGCCAGTTGATGCAGAAGGGCATGTAGATCGGCGGGGTCGGGGGTGGTCAGGCCGCCGTCCAGATGCAGGCCCGGGGCTTCGACACCGAGCGTGCCCAGGCTGGCCGCGCGATGCCCCAGCCGGGTCCAGATCTGGCGCGCGAAATGGGCCACCGAGGTCTTGCCGTTGGTGCCGGTGACGGCGGCGATGCGGTCCGGTTGCCGGGGATGCAAACCCGCCGCCAGCAAGGCATAGCGGCGGCGAGGGTTATCATCGGTGAGCAACGCGATGTCCCCGTTAGGGGCGTCGAGAACGGTGCCTGGAGGGGCCAACACCGCCGAAGCGCCGCGACGCAAGGCCTCGGAAATAAAGGCCCGCCCGTCGTGCTTGCCGCCGGGCAGGGCGGCAAACAGAAAGCCCGGCGCGACCCTGCGTGAATCGCAGGTCAGCCCGGTGATCTCCATTCCGTAATCCCGTGCCGTGGCAGTCACTTCTTTGACGTTCCCTTCGATCAGATCAATAAGACGCAAGGCGGTGGCCCTCGCCGGGTTTTTCTTCGGCCACGCGCAACAGCTCCTGATTGGGCGGGATGCTGTAGAGGGTGGCCAGATTGCGCACCATTTCCGACACCACAGGTGCCGCGACCCAGCCGCCGGTGGCATAGCCGAAAGTGCGCTTCAGGCCCTGCGGCTCGTCGACCATGGCCAGGATGACGAAGCGCGGATCGTCCAGCGGAAAGGCCCCGACGAACGAGGCCAGGCGGGCATTGCGATCATATTTCTTGCCCATCTGCTTTTCCGCCGTGCCGGTTTTGCCGCCCACCAGATAGCCCGGTACATCGGCGTTGCGACCGGTGCCCTGTTCCACCACCATGCGCATCAGTTGCCGCAATTGGCGGGAGGTTTTCTCGGATATCACCCGCTTGCCGGTCAGGCTGGGGTCGCCGATGGCTTTCATCAGGGTTGCCGGATGGATCTCGCCGCCGTTGACCAGGGCGGAAACGCCGGAAGCCAGTTGCAGCGGCGAAACGGCAATGCCGTGGCCGTAGGAAATGGTCATGGTATTGATGTCGCGCCAAGTCTGCGGCGTCAACGGGGCAGCCACCTCGGGCAATTCGAGGAATGGGGTTTCGAGCAGGCCTAAGCGACCCAGATAATCCTGCTGGGTGGTAGTGCCCACGTCGAGGGCCATCTTGGCGGCCCCGATGTTGGACGAATAAACAAGAATCTCGGGGATCGACAGCCAGCGGTTCTGGGCATGAAAATCGCGGATGGTGAAGCGGGCGACGCGGATCGGCTCCGAGGCGTCATAGCCGCTGGTCATTTTCACCGTGCCGTTGTCCAGTGCCATGGCGGCGGTGAACAGCTTGAAGGTCGAGCCCATCTCGTAGACGCCCTTGGTCACCCGGTTGAAGCGCGCCTCTTCGGAACTTTCCATGGGATCGTTGGGGTCGAAATCGGGCAGCGAGACCATGGCCAGGAGTTCGCCGGAGCGCACGTCCATGACTACTCCGGCGGCGCCGATGGCCTTGAACTCGGTCATCGCCCGGGTCAACGAATCAGTGAGCATGGACTGCACCCGGATGTCGATGGACAATTGCAGCGGTTCCTCGCCGGTGCGCAGCACTTCATCGAAATAGCGTTCCACTCCGGCGATGCCGCGCCCGTCGATATCGGTCATGCCCAGCACATGGGCGGCCAGCGACCCGAGCGGATAGACCCGCCGTTCGGCACGCTGGAAGAATACACCGGGAATGCCCAGCCGGTTGACGTCGTTCTGCTGTTTCGGGGTCAGATTGCGATGCAGCCAGACGAAGGCCCGGCGGGAGGTCAGTTGCTCCTCCAACTTGCGCCAATTGGCACTGGGCAGAACCTTTGCCAGTTGCAGGGCCGCCACATGGGGATCAAGAATCTTGCGTGCATCGGCATAGAGCGAGGCAGTGGGCAGGCTGCTGGCCAGCACCACGCCGTTGCGGTCGATGATCGCCGAACGTCCGGTGGTCGTCGCTGAACTGGAACTGACCGGGTGATGCTGGGCCAGGGATTCTCCAGCGTCCTCGGACAGGGTTAACTGTGCCAGTCGCCCGGCGACCACCAAAAAGGCGATGGCGAACAGGGTGCCGGTGACTATCAGGCGGCTGCGTCCGATGTGCAGGGCCGATTTGCGACGCACGTCGCGCTCCAGGGCGGCGCTGCCCGCCAGACCGTTGGAAATCCGGTGACGCCAGTCGCTCATCTGTTCTCTCCCTGTTTGGCCGAGGCAATGGCCGCCTGGGTGGCGCTCAACCAGTCCAGGGAATCCTCGACCACCACTTTGACCGGCAGGGCGCGGGGGCGTTCCGGCACCTCTATGGGACGTGGCGCGGGAACGACCTTGGCTACGGGCAGGTCTTCCTCTGCCAGCGCCGCTTCCACCACTTCCCGGTCGGGCAAGCTGTTCCAGCCCGCCATCTGGGTGGTTTGCAGCGGATCAAGGGTGAGGTGACGGGCCGCCAGGTCGCGCAAGCGGGTCGGGTTGTTGAGGTGACTCCATTCGGCCTTGAGCACATGGACGGCCTCGCGGTCGGTCTGGATCTGGCGTTCCAGTCCGTCGCGCCGGTCCACCAGGGCCTGCACCTCGTATTTGAGCTGGAACAGGCCCAGGCTCAACGCCATGGCGAGGACGATTCCTAAGACGGTCAGTGTGCGGGTCATGGATCACTCCTCCTCATGCCGCGGCCCGGGTCGGCCAGACTGGGGCGGCGGTGCGTTCGGCCAGTCGCAGTCGGGCCGAGCGGGACCGGGGATTGTGCGCCGCCTCCTCTGCGCCGGGCTTGATCGCCCCACGCTTGAGCAAGCGGAACGACGGTGCCGTCTGGGAATCGGTGCCTGCAGGCAGATGGCGCGACGGGTGGCTTTGCTCGCCGCAACGCGGCTTGAGAAACTGTTTGACCGCCCGGTCTTCGAGGGAATGGAAGGACACCACGGCGAGGCGTCCGCCGGGGGCGAGAAGGCGCTCCGCCCCGTCCAGTCCCCGGTTCAATTGGCCCATCTCGTCGTTCACCGCGATGCGCAGCGCCTGGAAGGTGCGGGTGGCGGGATGAATCTTGTCATTGGGCCGCCCGACCAGCCGTTTGACCAGATCGGCCAACTGCCGGGTGCGGGTGAACGGCGTCTCCGTGCGATCCTGGCAGATGGCCCGGGCGATTCGACGGGCGGCGCGCTCCTCGCCGTATTGATAAATGACATCGGCCAGGTCGCTCTCCGGCCATTGGTTGACCAGATCGGCGGCGGTCGGGCCGTCATTGCCCATGCGCATGTCCAGCGGGGCGTCGAAGCGGAAGGAAAAGCCGCGTTCCGGGGTGTCGATCTGCATGGATGACACGCCGAGATCCAGGGCCACCCCGTCCACTTGGCAAACACCCAGGTCGTCCATCAATTGGGCCATATCGCCGAAACAGCCGGGAACCAGGGTCAGGCGACCCTCATAGGCACGGGCCATGTCCTGACCTCGGGCGATGGCGCTGGGATCGCGGTCGATGCCATAGACCCGGCAGCGGGCTCCGTCGAGCAGGGCGCGGCTATAGCCGCCAGCGCCGAAGGTTCCATCCACATAGGTGGCGCCGTCACGCGGATTCAGGCCGGTAATCACCTCTTCCAGGAGGACGGGGATATGGGGCGCATCTTGCGGAGTCGAGGTCATGCGCCGCCTCCGGGTTTGCCGAGGCGACCGAGGGCCATGGTGACATTATGTTTGGAGGCGTGGGCGAAGCTCGCCTTGCGGTGCGACTCGTAGGCCTCGGGCTCCCAGATCAAGAACCGCTCGCCCTTGCCGACAAACACCGCCTGGGCGCTCAGGTGGGCATGATCGAGCAATTCCTGCGGCAGAACCACCCGGCCTTCCGGGTCGAAGGCCAGGGGATGCACATAATCCAGGATGGCGGCGGCGACCAGACGCTGTTCGTCGGTCAGGGCGTCCGGATCTTCCAGGCTTTCCGACAGGCGGACCATGTAATCGGCCCCGCAGGCTTCGAGCGCCGGTTCCTGGAAGCGGGGATAGACATAGATTCCGGGGAAGGACTGATCGGCGAAGGCGGCGCGGAAAGGCTTGGGCACGGAGACCCGGCCCTTGGCATCTATCTTATTGATGTGACGACCGATCAACGGCGTCATGGTGCCCATCCTCTCGCCCAATGTCCCATTGCCCAAGGTCCGGGATATCCCCCCCGCGACATTCCGAGACTCCGCCCAGTCTCAGATTGAGCTATTCCGGGATAACATGGGGGTACATGGGAGTCAATGGGAAGCTATGGTTTGTCTTGGTTTCACATGTGGCGTTATGTTCTTTCATAAATCTATATTTCGAGGTCTTAAGGAATTATTGAAATATATGTTGTGCCGGAAACAAAATTTGCCGGAGATTCGGGGCCATTCCATGACTTTCCCATGATCAATCCGAGGCAAGCCTCAAAGAGCGGGCTTCCTGGACTTGCCGCGATGTCCTGTCATCCGCCCCTTGGCCCGGCGGGCAAATGGGCCTATATTGAAAGGGTCGGGCAACCGACTATGACGATAAACGCTTAGTGGAATAAGCGTTGCGGACCCGGGGGCGGTACCCGGCGCCTCCACCAATTCTCCCGCCGCGGCAGGTTGTCTGCCCGGGGGGAGTTCCTGGGGGCGAAATAGGATCGACGCGCGTAGTAAAGACTTTTGCTTTCGTCCGGCATGGTACCCACCGTTATCGGGCCACTTTGAGAAATGCCAACGATAACGAGGCATTTGCTGTTGCCGCTTAATAGGCTGTAACAACGGGGTTCGGGAGGCACCTGGCAACAGAAGCCTCCCACTTTATTTCTGACGGCACCCCGTGCCATAATCCTTTCCGAATCGCGGCGACAAGGATGACCCAGGCTGATGGAAGCGGACCCCCTCCGTTACGACCGATGGATTGAGGAAGCGTTGCGTCACGTGGTGCGGCGGGCTCTTGAACATACCGCCCAGCATGGATTGCCCGGCGAGCATCATTTCTACATCACCTTTCAGACCAGCTTTCCCGGCGTTGAACTGCCCGGTTATCTGCGCGCCCAGTATCCCGACGAGATAACCATTGTCCTGCAAAACCGGTTCTGGGACCTGGATTTGAGCGACGACGTGTTTGCCCTGTCGCTGACCTTTAATGGCAAGGTGGAGCGGTTGCGCATTCCCTTTCCGGCCATCGTCGCCTTCGCTGACCCGTCGGTGAAGTTCGGATTGCAGTTGCGGGTTGATCTGGACGGCGAGGACCTGTCCGAGACCCTGGCCAACGGCGATGACGAGGATCTGCCGTTCGAGTCCGCCGAGGATCTGGACGAGTCGCGCCCGGACAAGGGCAGTGCCTCGGAAGCCGGGGGCGACAACGTGGTGGCGCTGGACACCTTCCGCAAGAAATAAGCCTCGAACGCCCCATACTTCGACAGGCTCATACTTCGACAGGCTCATACTTCGACAGGCTCAGTATGAGGTGTTTTTTGGTTATCCGTTGACCTCACCCTGAGCTTGTCGAAGGGTGGGAGAGGTTGCCCTCAGTATGAGGTGTTTTTTGGTTATCCGTTGACCTCACCCTGAGCTTGTCGAAGGGTGGGAGCAGCGGTCCTGTTTGTTGCCGCCACAGGAGGTCCCCCATGAGCACATCCGATCGCTACGAAATGTTTCCCTTAGGCGAGGACGACACGCCCTATCGCTTGTTGACCACCGACGGCATATCCACCACCACCTTCGACGGTCAGACGATCCTGCGGATTCAGTCCCATGTGCTGACCGAGTTGGCGGCCCAGGCGATGATTGATTGCGCGCACTTGCTGCGGCCCGGCCATCTGGCGCAGTTACGGCGTATCCTCGATGACCTGGAAGCCTCGCCCAACGACCGCTTCGTCGCCCTGGATCTGTTGAAAAACGCCAACATTTCCGCCGGGGGGGTGCTGCCCATGTGCCAGGATACTGGCACCGCCATCATCATGGGCAAGAAGGGGCAACAGGTCTGGACCGAGGGCAACGATCAAGCGGCGCTGGCCCGTGGCGTGGCACGGACTTATTTGGAAACCAATCTGCGCTATTCTCAAGTCGCCCCGCTGGATATGTTCACCGAGAGGAATACCGGCGATAATCTGCCAGCCCAGATCGACCTCTACGCCACCGACGGCGCGGCCTACAAGTTTCAGTTCATGGCCAAAGGCGGCGGCTCGGCCAACAAGACCTTTTTGTTCCAGCAGACCAAGGCGCTGCTCAATCCGGACAGCTTGTTCAAATTCCTCGACGAGAAAATCCGCACCCTGGGTACCGCCGCCTGCCCACCCTATCATCTGGCGGTGGTCATCGGCGGCACTTCGGCGGAAGCCAACCTGAAAACCGTCAAAATGGCCAGTACCCGTTATCTGGACGGCCTGCCGACGGTGGGCAATGAATACGGTCAGGCCTTCCGGGATTTGGAATGGGAAGACAAAATCCTGCAAATGACCCGTGACATGGGCATCGGGGCGCAGTTCGGCGGCAAGTATTTCTGCCACGACGTGCGGGTCATCCGCTTGCCGCGTCATGGGGCGTCCTGCCCGGTGGGGATCGGCGTGTCTTGTTCCGCCGACCGCCAGATCAAGGCCAAGATCACTGCCGAGGGGGTGTTCCTGGAGGCTCTGGAGCAGGATCCGGCCCATTATCTGCCCGAGGTCGGCACCGCCGATTTGCAGGGCAAGGTGGTGAAGGTTGATCTGAACCGGCCCATGGATCAGGTCCGGGCACAGCTCAGCGGCCATCCGGTGAAGACCCGGCTCAGCCTCAGCGGTACTCTGATCGTCGCCCGCGACATCGCCCATGCCAAGCTCAAGGAGCGGCTCGATGCCGGCCAGGGGCTGCCCGACTACTTCAAGGAAAACGCTGTCTATTACGCCGGACCGGCCAAGACTCCAGACGGATACGCCTCCGGCTCCTTCGGTCCGACCACCGCCGGGCGCATGGACGCCTATGTGGATCTGTTTCAGTCCCACGGCGGCTCCATGGTCATGCTGGCCAAGGGCAACCGCTCCAAGGCGGTGACCGAGGCCTGCCAGAAACACGGCGGCTTTTATCTGGGCTCCATCGGCGGCCCGGCGGCGCGACTGGCCCAGGATTGCATCAAGAAAATGGAATGCGTCGAGTATCCGGAACTGGGCATGGAAGCCATCTGGAAAATCGAGGTCGAAGACTTCCCGGCTTTCATCGTGGTCGATGACAAGGGCAACGACTTCTTCAAGGAATTCGGGATTTAAGCCCTTGCGCCCCGTTGAGGGTTGATCCACCATATGTCAATCATTGACATGGAGGCTGCCGTGGCGACCAATGTGCATCTGACAACCGAGCTGGAATCCTTTGCTCGATCCTGCGTCGAGGGTGGACGCTACAACAGCGTCAGCGAGGTGGTGCGAGCGGGCCTCCGGCTGCTCCAGGATAGCGAGGAAAGCCGACGTTCGTTCGATGCCATGCTGGAGGCGGTCCGTGAGGAGGCGGCGCGGGAGGGAACCCATGACATCGACGATGTGCTCGCGGAAATGGACAGGATCATCGAGCGGGCCAACCTTTGATGCCTGCCCGCCTGTCCCCGAGGGCGCGACGTGACCTGCTCATGGTCCTCCGTTGGATCGCGCAGGACAATCCAGGAGCGGCAAGGGAACTGCGCGATACGGTGGAACGCGCGATCCGGCGCTTGGGGGACTACCCCGACAGTGGCACTGCCAAACCCACCCTCACTCATCTCCCTGTTCGTTTCTTGGTATTGAGCGGATTCCCCTATGTCCTGGTCTATGACGCCGACGTCCGGTCCCCGCTGGTGCTGCGGGTGCTCCACATGGCGCGGGACTTGCCGAAAGTCCTATCTGAGCCATAGAATCGAGGAAATTGAGGTTCATTCGGTCTCCATCCGTTCGAGAATGAGGGTGTGATGGTGCATTCAATCCCTTTGTTGACCAGCGGCCCCGACGACGGCCCGCTTCTGGTGCTGGCCCATGGGGCCGGGGCGCCGATGGATTCGCCGTTCATGGTCGCCTTTGCCGAGGGATTGGGGGGGCTGGGACTGCGGGTGGTGCGCTTCGAATTTCCCTACATGGCGTTGCGGCGCACTGGCGGGAGCAAGCGCCCACCGGATCGGGCGCCGATATTGCTGGAAACCTGGCGGCAAGTCATCGAGTCGCTGGGCGGACCGGGGCGGCTGGTGATCGGCGGCAAATCCATGGGCGGGCGCATGGCCAGTCTGCTGGCGGCGGACCTGGAGGCGGAACATAAGCCGGTGCGCGGGTTGGTTTGTCTCGGCTATCCGTTCCATGGTCCCGGGCGGCCCATCGGCCCTAACCGCCTTGATCATATGCTGACCTTGAGCACACCGGCCCTGATCTGTCAGGGCGAGCGCGACAGCATGGGCACTCGGGCCGAGATCGAGAGCTATGGCCTGCCGCCTGCGGTGCAGACCCATTTCCTGGCGGACGGCGACCATGGCTTCAAACCGCGCAAAGCCTCTGGGTACACGGAAATGCAGAACTGGCAACAGGCCATCGAGCAGGTGGCCGCTTTCATGGGGGGATTGTGAGCCATGTCCGTTTCCGCCGATTATCTCGAACATGTGCAGGATCTGCTCTCACCGTTGGGAGAGGTGACCGCCCGGCGCATGTTTGGCGGCGCGGGTCTTTATTTAGACGGGACCATTTTCGGTCTGGTGGCCGACGATGTGCTGTACTTCAAAGCCGATGACGGCAACCGGCCGGATTTTGAACGGGCGGGCATGGGGCCGTTTGTTCCTTTTGCAGACAAGCCCTTTCCCATGTCCTACTGGGAGGTGCCGCCCGATGTGATGGAGGATTCGGAGGCTCTGGGGGTCTGGGCGCAGCGAGCCTGGGAGGCTTCGCGGCGCGGATCAAAACCGAAAAAAAAGTAAGGGGAGGCGCATAGGTCCATGTTGGAAAAACGATCAGTCAATATCGCGGGTCACTCCACCAGCATCTCTTTGGAAGAAGAGTTCTGGGAGGAGTTGAAGAAAATCGCCAAGGCCCGACGTCTCAGCCTCAACGAGTTGGTCTCCGAGGTGGACGAGGGGCGGGTCGGCAATCTGTCGAGCGAATTGCGGGTCTTCGTGCTGAAAAACCTGCAAGGCCTTATTTGATATTCCCCAAAATATTGCGCAACAGATCCTGGGTCTTGTTGCCACTGCTGCCGCTTTGACCAC
The DNA here is from genome assembly GCF_054657015.1 of Magnetospira thiophila. Lineage (NCBI taxonomy): Bacteria > Pseudomonadati > Pseudomonadota > Alphaproteobacteria > Rhodospirillales > Thalassospiraceae > Magnetospira > Magnetospira thiophila. The sequence continues at coordinate 450,361 of NZ_BAAHXF010000001.1, read as the reverse complement.
CGGATGAAGGTGGTGGTGGCGGCGGAGGCGGCAGGCTGCCGTCGCCGGAGGGGGCCGGAGTTGGTGCCGGAGACGGGGCGGAGGGGCTCGGTGGGGCCGCGCCGCCGCCCAAAATCCCCGGCAGTATCTGTTGCAGCAGATCGCCGGTTTTGCCCTTGCCCAGTTTGCCGGGCAGGGTCAGCTTGCCGCCCGGTAGACTGCCGGTATCGACCTTCACATTGGTCGGATTGTCGAGCGGACCGCTGACCGAAAACGGGATGGACTTGGGCACTTCCTTGATCTGCGACAGCAGCGCGCCGACCAGATTCTGGTTCAGGCTCAAGGTGCCGTTGGCGGCCATGGTATAGGCAGGCAGGTCCAAGTTCAGGTTGGCGTCACCCTGATAGGCGGTGGTCAGCAACCGCAGGGCTGGCATGGACAAAACACCATTGGAAACGGTGAAGGCCCCCCCGGCATCCAGCAGCCCCTTCTTATCGTTGCCGCCCAGCGCCCCGGTCAGTCCGCCCAGGCCGCCATCGAGCGTCCGGGCCAGCTTGAGGATGGCGCCGATCAACGGCAGATCCACTTCCGCGCCTTCTTTGGAGTCGATGCCGGTCAGTGCCAGCTTGCCGTCGCCGTTGAGTCCCTGGATCAGCGCCGCCACCGACCCGCCGGAGGTGGTCAGGGCGGTATTCAGATCGACCCGTCCGGACCCCTTGGCTTCGCCTTGGGCGGCAATCAGCGCCTTGGCGATATCCAGCCCGGTCACCGTGAGATCGAGCCCCATCTTGGGCTGCGGGCCGGTCACATCGGCCGCCAGCCGCCCGTTCAAAGCGCCACCGAACAGGCGTCCGGCCAGCTTTTGCGTATCGAGCTTGCCCCCGGCCAGGGTCGCCGCCAGTTCTGCCGCATCCAGGCGGTAGTTCTGAAAGGTCAGCGATTGGGCGGTCAAATCCAGATCCGCGTCAAGCAATCCCAGCGCGCCCAGATCCAGCGGCTCAGTGGACCAGGGGGCGGTGCCCTTGGCCGCCACCGGGGTCGTCCGGGGAGCCAGTTCGGCAAAACGGGCTCGACCGGTGAGCGAAGCTCCCTTGCGCCCTTCGGCGGGCAGGAAGGGATCGAGCAGCAGATGCCCAATGGTCAGTTTGCTCGCCACTTTCGGGCGCGGGCCGTTCAATAGCACCGTGGCCTGACCATCAATTGCCGCCTCGCCAGCCTTCAGGGTCAGGGCGTCGAGGGAAATCGCCTGGGCGGTCGCCTTGAGCTTGGTTTTCAGGTCGATGGCACCGACTTTGCCGCCGGGGCGATAGCCCAGGTTCAGCCGATCCATCAGGTCGGTCAGATTGGCATGGGCAAAGGACAAATCCCCCTCGTATCCGGGGGTCAGCGATAGCAGGGTCACCTTGCCGGCGGTCTTGAGGGTGGCCTCGGCGGCCTTCGCCGTCAGATCGAGGGTCGGCCCGCTCAGCGACCCGTTGGCGGTGCCGATCAGGCTCACCCGTCCCAATTGTTTCGGCGGCATGGGCGGCTGTATGCCCGCCAGATTGAACAGCCCGGTGGCATCCCCGGTTCCGATGTCATAGGCGAAATCCTGCAATACCGGAATGGAATCGAGGTTTTTGATCGTACCGTTCAAATTGGCCGAGGCGCCGGCCAGATCCTTGACGCTGGCCTGTCGCAGGGTCAGCGCCCCCTGATACAGGGTGCCGTCGATGACCAAATCATGGATCGGCTGCTTTTGATAGGTCAGGGTTTTGACCCGTGCCCGCAGATTGGCATCGACGGTGCTCAGGGCCGACAGATCCGGCCCGGCGGCGGTGTTGGGGGCAGCCTTGGCGGGCGCATTCCCGGCACCGGAGGGACCCGACGCAGCTTGGCCGTTGGCGGCGGTCTCGGGCGGCAGGTAGGCATCAAGGTTCAGGCGGTCCAGTTCCACATCGACCCCGAACGCCAGACGGTCGCGCAAGGCAACGGTGACGCCGCCGGTGAGACGCGACGAATCCAGGGTCACGTCGAGACCGGGCAATTGCAGTTCGTCCGCCGTGGCGACCACCTGGGTCTTGAGGGTGAGCTTGCGCAGCCGGTCTGCGGCCACCTCGGGCGGGGTTATGTCGAGCCACTTCAGGACGCCCCGTAAATCAGCGACCATGCCGTCCAGGCTACCCTCGAAACGGGGCTTTCCTTCAGGGAAATTGACAAAGCCGAACATCGCCACTTCGGAGCCGCCGGGCAGCAGGGCCGAAACCTGATCAAGGGTCAAGGCCCCGTCGGCCAAGGCCCCGCTGGCCCGAGCCTGACGCACTAGGCCGCCCCGATAGGTCAGGGCATCCAGGGTGATTTCGAGGGTGGCATCAAGATCCTGCGGCAGGGCAAAGGGGGCCGAAGGAGATTCAGTCGGCGTTGACTGGGGCAGGGCGATGCTTGCTTGAGGCGCGCTGGTCCCGGCGTCGGATGCTTTGCCGCTGGCGGTTTCCGGCGGCAGGGCGAGCAGCTTGTCCAGGTCCACATGAGGGATGGCCAGATGTGCCTCGATGGCGGTCCTCTCGGCCAGGGTGGCGACCAAAGTGCCGGTGGCCTTGAGCGTGCCCAGACTGATGGTGATTTCGGAAACGTCGGCCAGGGTGTCCGAGGTCTCGACCCGGGCTTGCAGATCGAACGGCTGGGCCAGCGCGCCGGGCAGGGTGCCCTGATCGCCGAACAGCCGCAACAGGGTGGATAATTTCTCGCCACTGACCTGAATCTTCGCCTTGACCCCCGGCGCTTCGGCCAGATTGAGCAGAGTGCCGGAAATCTGGGCCAGGGCGGCTTTGTGTCCGAAATCCAAATTGCTGGTGAAGGTCAGGGTGCGGCCGTGAATGGCCTTGCTGGTGCTGAGGGAAAAGGCCAGGGGAATGCCCTGGGCGGTCAGCGATCCCTCGGCCTCAAAGGGACCGAGTAGAGAGGCCGCCTTGATTTCGGCGTCGATGCCATCGATACGTTGCGCCGTCCCGGCGGCCTGATCCCGAATCACCACCGATCCATTGCGGATGATGAAACTGTCCAACCGGATTCCGGGCAGGGCCTGAGAGGTCTCCACAGCCGGGCTCTCCGTCGCCGTCGGGGCGGCTTCCGGGGTTGCACTCGCGGGGCTCTCGAAAGCCCAGTTCCAGCCCCCGTCGGGGAGTTTTTCCAGGGCGATCACCGGGTCAATCAGGCGCACGGATTCCACCTGGATGTCGCCGCCCAGCAAAGGCAGCGCCTTGATCCGCACTTCCAGGGTTTGCAGGGACACCATATCGGCATCGGCGGCCCCTTCGGCATTGGCCAGACGCACGTCGGTGGCCGACAGGGCCGGGGCCGGCAGCAGGGTCAGTTTGATGTCGCCGCCAATCTGCAAGTCCCGTCCGGTGGCATTGCGCACCAGGGTGCGGGCTTCTTCCTTGTATTCGTTCCAGTCGATGAAACCGGGAATGACCACCAACGCCGCCAGCAGCAGGACAAATACCGCTACGGGAATCAACACCACTTTCTTCACAGGAGACCTCCGTTCGACCTCTCGTCGTTGGCCGTTTCATCCGGCCGCCGCAGTGTACTCCAATGCGCGCCGAGAAACACCCCTCGCCGATCAAATTCACGTGTTTCCGCAACCGCCGCCGCCGGGCGTCTCGATGATCAGCAGATCCCCGGCCTGCATGAGGATTTCGGCGGTTCCCGACAATTCCTCGACGGTGCAGTCGGCCCGTTGGACGGCGTTGCGTCCAGGCTGTCCGTCGCCCCCTCCGGCTAGGCCGCGCGGTCCAGCCTCCCGCCGCTGAGACAGAATCGCCGCTTGCAGCGGTTCCAGGAATCGCAATTGACGCACCACCCCGTCACCGCCGGGGAAGACCCCCAGTCCGCCGGACCCCCGGCGCAGGCGAAAGGCCTCGACCCGAACCGGGAAGCGCCATTCCAGCACTTCAGGATCGGTCAGCCGCGAGTTGGTCATATGGGTTTGTACGGCACTGGCCCCGGCAAAACCGGGACCGGCTCCGGCACCGCCGCACAGGGTCTCGTAATACTGAGTGGTGGCATCGCCGAAGGTCACGTTGTTCATGGTGCCCTGGCTTTCGGCGAGGCTGCCGGTGGCCCCAAACAGAGCATCCACCACCGCCTGACTGGTTTCCACATTGCCTGCCACCACCGCCGCCGGGGGGCGGGGATCGAGCAGCAAGCCCTCTGGAATATGGATCTCCAGGGGGGCTAGACAGCCCTCGTTGAGCGGGATGTCGTCGTCCACCAGACAGCGGAACACATAAAGCACGGCGGCCCGGGTGACCGACCGGGGGGCGTTGAGATTGCCCGGGTCCTGCGGCGAGGTGCCGGTGAAATCAATGCGGGCGGCGCGACGCTCCCGGTCGACGGAAATCCGCACCCGAATTTTTTGTCCGCCGTCCATGACCCGTTCGTAGGCCCCATCCTGAAGCCGGTCGATAACCCGGCGCACCGATTCCTCGGCATTGTCCTGAACATGACCCATGTAGGCGCGCACGCCGGGCAGGCCGAAATGGGCGATCATCGCCCGCAATTCCTGGGCGCCGCGTTCGTTGGCCGCCACCTGCGCCTTCAGGTCGGCGATATTCTGGTCGATGGCGCGGGCCGGGTAGGGACCGCTGGCAAGAATTTGCCGCATCTCGGCTTCGAGAAACCGGCCGTCGCGCACCAGCAACAGGTTTTCCAGCACCACCCCTTCCTGGTCGATATGGGTCGAGAAGGGCGGCATGGAGCCGGGTGAGATGCCGCCGATGTCGGCGTGATGGCCGCGCGAGCCGAGGCAGAACAGCACCTCCCGTCCCGCTGCATCGAAGACCGGGGTGATGACCGTGACATCGGGCAGATGGGTGCCGCCGTTGTAAGGCGCATTGAGAACGATGGAATCGCCGGGGCACAGGTCGTCGGCCCGCGCCCGCAGCACGCTGCGCACGCTCTCGCCCATGGAGCCCAAATGCACCGGCACATGAGGCGCATTGGCCACCAGCCGCCCTTCGCCGTCGAACAGGGCGCATGAAAAATCCAGCCGCTCCTTGATATTGACCGAATAGGCCGTGTTGGCCAGGGTCGCCCCCATCTGCTCGGCGACGGACATGAACAGGTTGTTGAACAGTTCCAGCCGCACCGGGTCCACGGCGGTGCCGATGGCCTGTAGGCTCGGACGCGGGCGCACGCGGGTCAAAACCAGATCCCGGCGGTCGGTGACTTCGGCCCGCCAACCCCGATCCACCACCGTAGTCGCTACCGCCTCGACGATCACCGCCGGTCCCTCAACCCGATGACCGGGGTTCAGGTCTGAACGATCAAAAAACGGCACGGATTGACTCTTGCCGTCGATCCAGGCGTCGTGAAACACCGGGGGCGGTAGCGGGGCAATGGATGCGGTGGGCTCCGGGGCGTCTTCGGGGCGGTGGGTCTGGCCGACCACTTCCACCGATAGCGCCTCGATCACCAGCTCCCGCTCGGTCATGGCGAAGCCGAAGCGGGTCCGGTGGGCTTCGGTGAAAGCTTGTTGCAGCTCTGCCCTGTCGCCGAAGGGAATATCGAGCGCCGTGTCGGTTCCGGCGTAGCGCAACCGCACCTGCCACAGAGCGGACATTTGAGCGTCGGCAATACCCTGTTGGCGCAGGCTGTCGCGGCCTTGCTTTTCCAAAATGTTAAACTGGGATGGAAGGTCAAAAACCACAGATTCGGTGAGTGGCGCTTCCACTGCCGTTTGATGCAGGCTGCGCAAATCGGCCAATCCCATGCCGTAGGCCGACAAAACCCCGGCAAGTGGATGCAGGAATATCCGTTCCATGCCCAGGGCGTCGGCGACCCGGCAGGCATGTTGCCCGCCCGCGCCGCCAAAGCAGCACAGGGTATAGTCGGTGATGTCGTAGCCCCGTTGGACGGAAATCTGCTTGATGGCGGCGGCCATGTTTTCCACTGAGATGGTGAGAAAGCCCTCGGCCACCTGTTCCGGGCCGCGTCCGTCGCCGATCTTTGCAGCCAGGTCGGCAAACCGCCCGCGCACCCCGTCGGCATCCAAAGGTTGATCGCCATGAGGCCCGAACAGCCGGGGAAAATGGTCGGGATGCAGATGACCGAGCATGACCTGACAGTCGGTCACTGTCAGCGGGCCGCCGCGCCGATAGCTGGCCGGACCGGGGTCGGCCCCAGCGCTGTCCGGTCCAACCCGAAAACGCGCCCCGTCATAGAACAGGATTGAGCCGCCGCCTGCCGCCACCGTGTGAATCTGCATCATTGGGGCGCGCAACCGGACCCCGGCCACATGGGTTTCGAATGATCGTTCCAGAACCCCGGCATAATGGGAAACATCGGTCGAGGTGCCGCCCATGTCGAACCCGATCAGTTTGTGGAATCCCGCCGCCTCGGCGGTGAGGATCATGCCGACCACGCCGCCCGCCGGTCCGGACAGGATGGCGTCCCTGCCCTGGAACAGTCGGGCATCGGTCAGGCCGCCGTGCGACTGCATGAACATCAGCCGCGCGCCGCCCAGGTTCGCCGCGATCCGGTCCACATAGCGGCGCAGGATCGGCGACAGGTAGGCGTCACAGACCGTGGTGTCACCGCGACCGACCAGCTTCATCAATGGGCTGGCCTGATGGCTTTGGGAAATCTGGGAGAATCCGACCGCCTCGGCGAGAGCGGCGGCCTGCCGTTCGTGGGCCGGAAAGCGATAACTATGCATAAACACGATGGCGACGGCGCGCAAACCGGAATCGAAGGCGTCTTGCAAGGCTTGGGTCGTGGCCGCGACATCGAGCGGACGGAGGATCTCGCCGTGGGCGCCGATCCGTTCCGGCACCTCGGCGACCCGCGCATAAAGCATGTCCGGTACTACAATATGGCGGTCGAACAGCCGGGGCCGGTTTTGAGTGCCGATGCGCAGAGCGTCGCCGAAACCCCGGGTGGTGAGCAACAAGGTGGGTTCGCCCTTGCGTTCGAGCAGCGCATTGGTCGCCACCGTGGTGCCCATTTTCACCGCTTCGATGGCGTCAGCGGGAATCGGGTCGTTGGCGGTCAGCCCCATCAGATCACGAATGCCCTGCACGGCGGCATCCGGGTAGCGGGTCGGGTTTTCACTCAACAGCTTGTGGGTCCGCAACGCGCCATTGGGGGCACGGGCCACCACGTCGGTGAAGGTGCCTCCCCGGTCGATCCAGAACTGCCAGCGGTCCGCGTGCTCGGTCATGGGGGGGATTTATAGCAATGGCGATGGCCTGGGGTATCGAAAAATGGTCGGCTAGGGAGTATCCTCTGCCGCGCAAGAACGGAGGATGACGGTGGACATGACGGGAATGTGGGGCAAGGTGATCGGCGGCGTGGCCGGATTCGCCTTGCTGGGCGGGCCACTCGGCGCGCTGATTGGCGCGGCAGCGGGTCACTATGTGGACAAGAAGCGCGAGGCCGGAGGTTTGGACCGACTGCCGCCTTCCGGTCCCGAGGAACTGACCGCCTACAAACAGGCCGCCTTCACCGTCGCCATGATCGCCCTGGGGGCCAAGATGGCCAAGGCCGACGGTCAGGTGACCCGCGACGAGGTCAATGCTTTCAAAGAAATATTCCAGATTCCGCCGGGCGAAATGAAAAGTGTCGGCAAGCTGTTCGATCAGGCCAAGCATTCTTCCGAGGGCTATGAGGCCTATGCCCGACAAATCTCTGATATGTTTCGGGGCAATCCGGCCATCCTGGAGGAACTGCTGGCCGGTCTGTTCCATATCGCCAAGGCCGACGGGGTGATTCATCAGACGGAGATCGACTTTCTGAAGGGGGTGGCCAACATTTTCGGCTTCACCGATGCGGAATTCGAACAAATTCGCGAGACCCGCATGGGGGCCATGCCGAATACCCAGTCCGACCCCTATGTGATCCTGGGCATCCGGCCGGATTGTACGGATGAGGAACTGAAGTCTGCCTATCGCAAGCTGGTGCGCGAACATCATCCCGATACCCTGATCGCCCAGGGTCTGCCGCAGGAATTCATGGATCTGGCGCATGAGAAAATGGCCGCGATCAATGCCGCCTACGATGAGCTCAAGCGCCGCCGGGGTCTGTGAGTCGGCCAAACGGGATTTTCAGTGGCATTCATCCGCCCCCCTGCGCATGGTGGGGCACCGACGCCCCGAATCGGGGGGTCCCGCCGCGCGAAGTGATCGACATGCCCGCCAAGGATCTGTTCTTTCTGAGCCTGGTTATCGTCATCTGGGGGGCCAATTTCAGTGTCGCCAAGATCGGCACGGAGAGCTTTCCGCCGTTGATGATGGTGGCCTTGCGGTTTGCCATTCTGCTGCCCCTGCTGGCGCCGTTCCTGAGACGGCGGCCCGCCGTGCCCATGGGGCGGCTGTTGCTGGCGGCGCTCTGTCTGGGCGGGGCGCATTTCGGCTTGTTGATGGGCGGGCTGTCGGGGACCGACGCCGGAGCGGCGGCCATCGTCATTCAATTGTCGATCCCGTTCAGCGCGTTGCTCGCCTGGGCGGTTTTGCATGAACGCTTACGCCCCATTCAGATCGTCGGCATGGTCATCGCCTTCAGCGGGGCCTTCGTGCTGGCCGAGGGGCCGCGTTTCGACGATCAATGGGGGGCTTTGTTGCTGGTCGGGGCCGGGGCTTTCGCCTGGGCTTTGGCGAACATCTTGATCAAACGGCTGGGCAAGATTGATGTTTTCGTGCTCAATGCCTGGGTCGCCCTGTTCGCGCTGCCGGTGCAACTGGTGGCCAGTTGGGTGTTTGAGGAGGGACAAATGACGGCACTGGCGACGGCTGGCTGGTCAGGCTGGGGATCGGTGCTCTTTCAGGCCCTGGGCTCCATGCTGATTGCCTATGGACTTTGGTACTGGCTGCTGGAGCGTCATCCGGTCAGTCGGCTGGTGCCGATGATCCTGTTGGTGCCGGTGCTCGGCGTGCTGCTGGCAACGCCGCTGCTTGACGAGCCGCTGACAATAGCCAAGATTGCCGGCGGAGCCTTGACCATTTTCGGGGTGGCGATGATCGAATTGAACCGGGGGCGCAAGACGGGAACCGCATGATCTCCTATCCATCCCCCAATCATGACAGCCGCGACGGCGCGGTAGTCGATATGCTGATCCTGCATTACACGGGCATGCATTCGGGCGAGGGCGCGCTGGCCCGTCTGTGCGACCCCGCCTCCCAGGTCAGCGCCCATTATCTGATCGACGAATCGGGGCAGGTGCACTGGCTGGTTTCCGAGGGCCGCCGGGCCTGGCACGCCGGGGTTGCCCAGTGGCGCGGCCATGACAATATCAATGCCCGCTCCATCGGCATCGAACTGGTCAATCCGGGGCACGAACTGGGCTATCGGCCCTTCACGGTGCCGCAGATGATGGCCCTGATCTCCCTGTGCCACCGGATTTTGCGTCATCATCCCATCCCGCCGCGCAACATCGTCGGTCATTCCGATGTGGCGCCGCGCCGCAAGCAGGACCCGGGCGAACTGTTCAACTGGTGGGCCTTGGCGTCGCAGGGCATCGGTCTGTGGCCTTATGGTCCGGTCGCCCCGGAAGATGATTTTGCCGAGGCGTTGTTGGACATCGGCTATGAAATCGAGGATCTGAGCGCCACCATCGCCGCCTTTCAGCGCCATTACCGTCCGGCGCGGGTGGATGGGATGGCCGATCCGGAAACCATTGGCCTGATCTGGGCGCTCAGGGAACTTGTCATGGAGACCCGGCGGGACTAGCCTGCCCCCGGTGCCAGACGGCTGGATGGCCGCCCCGGATTTCGGTTCGGGGAGGAAAGTCCGGGCTCCACGGAAATACGGTGCCGGGTAACGCCCGGCGGGGGCGACCCTAGGGAAAGTGCCACAGAAAGCAAACCGCCGTGCAGGCTTCGGCCCCACGGCAAGGGTGAAAGGGTGCGGTAAGAGCGCACCGCTCCCCCGGCAACGGGGGAGGCATGGTAAACCCCACCGGGAGCAAGACCGAGTAGGGACGACAGGTCGGCCTTGTGCCGACAGGCGGATTTTCGCGCCGTCGTCCGGGTGTGTCGCGCGAGGCGTCCGGTAACGGGCGTCCCAGACGAATGGCCATCCATCGCCTTCACGGGCGGGGACAGAACCCGGCTTACAGGCCGTCTGGCACCTGTTATTCTTCGCCCTGATGGGCAATTTCAGGAGAATGGATGGATGTATGTGACGCTGGTCCATGTGCAGGTGAAACCGCAGGATTTGCAGGCCTTCGTTCAGGCGACGGCCAGAAATCACCAACATTCGGTCAAGGAGCCGGGCAACCGGCGGTTCGACGTGTTGCAATCGCCCGACGATCCCTGCCACTTCGTGCTCTACGAGGCCTATGCCAGCGAGGAGGATGCGCGGGCGCACAAGGATACCGCCCATTATTTGGAATGGCGGGAGACGGTGGCCGACATGATGGCCGAACCGCGCCGGGGTATCCGCTATGACGGACTCTACCCCCAGGCCGACGCATGATCGCGCCGTTCGAGATCGCCCGCCTGCCGCGCATTCTGTTCGGGGCGGGCAGTCTGGCCCGGGTCCCGGCCGAGGCGGCGGCGCTGGGCCGTCATGCCCTGGTGGTCACCGGAGCCCGGTCGTTCCGCGAGACCTCCCATTGGGCCGACTTGCTGAAAGGTCTGGCCGACGCCGGGTTGGCCATCGCCGAAATGTCGGTGACTGACGAACCCTCGCCGGACATGGTGGACGAGGCGGTGGCGGAGTTCCGTCATCTGGGGGTCGAAGTGGTGATCGCCGTCGGCGGCGGCAGTGCCCTGGATGCGGCCAAGGCGATCACCGGCCTATTGGTCACCGGCAATTCGGTGATGGATCATCTGGAAGGGGTGGGGCGGGGCGTGCCCTATGTCGGTCCGGCCCTGCCCTTCATCGCCGTGCCGACCACGGCGGGCACCGGCTCGGAGGCGACCAAGAACGCGGTCTTGTCGCGGCGCGGTCCGGAAGGCTTCAAGAAATCCTTCCGCGACGAGCAACTGGTGGCCCGGGTCGCGGTCATCGACCCGGATCTGCTGGCCTCCTGCCCGCGTCCGGTGATTGCCGCCAATGGCATGGATGCTTTCACCCAATTGCTGGAATCGGTGGTTTCCACCCGCGCCAATCCGATGACCGATGCGCTGGGCTGGTCGGGGCTGGAGGCTTTCCGCGACGGTTTCTGGGACATGCTCGATGGCAGCGGCGAAGCGGCCGCCGCCGGGCGGGCCAAAATGGCCTATGCGGCATTGCTCTCGGGTATCAATCTGGCGCAGACCGGGCTCGGCTCGGTGCATGGGCTGGCCTCGCCGCTGGGGGCGCTGTTCCCGATCCCGCACGGAGTGGTCTGCGGCACTCTGGTCGGGGCGGCGACGGCGGTCAATATTCAGGCCCTGCGCGCCCGCCTGCCCGAGAGTCCGGCGTTGGGCAAATACGCCCGGGCGGCGGCGTTGCTGACCCACCGAAGCTATGACCGCGAGGCAGAGGCGCACGACGCCCTGATCACATTATTGAATGACTGGACAAATAAGCTGGAGCTGCCGCGTTTGTCCCGATATGGCATGAGTGAATTGCATCTGGCGCAGGTGGCCGAGGCCTCGGGGGGGAATTCCATGAAGACCAACCCATTGGTGCTGGAACCCGACGAAATCACGGCACTGCTGCGACAACGGCTTTAAGGCTCACCTTCGGACTTGACCTGCCCCCGTGGGCGGGGTCTCATCAGCGGCGATTGGAATAGCGGACGGCGTGCCCAAGTGATTGATTTTAGGCCCATCTTCATGGTTATCGGCATTTTGTTGTCGATTCTGTCCCTGGGCATGTGCGTGCCGGCGGTGGTTGATGCGGCGATCGGTCATCCGGACTGGCAGGTGTTTGCCGTGTCGGCGGCAGTGACGCTGTTCATCGGATTGTCGCTGGTGCTCGCCTTCGGGGTGGGCGGCACCCGCATGAATGTGCGCCAAGCCTTCATCATGACTACCCTGGCCTGGACCGTGCTGACCGCCTTCGCCGCCTTGCCGTTCGCCTTCAGTGAGTTGGGATTGAGTCTGACCGACGCCTTTTTCGAATCCATGTCGGGTATCACCACCACCGGCTCGACGGTGATTGTCGGGCTGGACAACGCGCCGCCGGGCATTTTGCTGTGGCGCGGCCTGCTGCAATGGCTGGGCGGTGTCGGGATTATCGTCATGGCCATCGCCATCCTGCCCATGCTGCGGGTCGGCGGCATGCAGCTGTTCCAGATGGAATCCTCGGAAACGGCGGAAAAGGCCCTGCCGCGGGCCTATCAGATCGCCCTCGGCATTACCGGCATCTATATTGTGTTCACCAGCCTGTGCGCTGCGGCCTACTGGGCGGCGGGCATGGACGGGTTCGAGGCGATCATCCACGGCATGACCACCATCGCCACCGGCGGCTATTCCACGTCGGATGCCTCCATGGGGCATTTCGACAGCATGACCATCGACTTCATCGCCGTCGGCGGCATGGTCGCGGGCAGTCTGCCGTTTCTGCTCTATCTGCGGGCCTTGCAGGGGGATTTCGTTCCCCTGGCACAGGATGAGCAGGTGCGCTGGTTCCTGGCTATTGCCGGATCGGCGGCGCTGGTGGCCTCCATCCTGCTGTGGGTGCTCCAGGGGCTCGATCCCATTCAGGCGCTCCGCTTCGGCAGCTTCAACGTGATCTCGGTGATGACCGGCACCGGCTACGCCACCAGCGATTATGGCCTGTGGGGGGCCTTTGCCAACCCGATGTTCTATTTCCTCATGTTCATTGGCGGCTGTGCCGGTTCGACCAGTTGCGGAATCAAGATCTTCCGCTTTCAGGTGCTGTTCTCCGCCGCCCGCACCCAGTTCCGTCATCTGGTGCATCCTCATGGGGTGTTCATTCCCTACTACAACAGACGCCGCATCCCCGACGAGGTCATCACCTCGGTGCTCAGTTTCTTTTTCGTTTTCGGGGTCTGTTTCGCCCTGCTGTCCATCGCACTGGCCATGCTGGGCTTGGATTTCATCACCGCCGTGTCCAGCGCCGCCACGGCCATAGCCAATGTTGGCCCCGGTCTGGGCCCGATCGTCGGTCCGGCGGGCAATTTCCAGACCCTGCCCGACATGGCCAAATGGCTGATGAGCGCCGGCATGCTGCTCGGGCGGTTGGAGTTGTTCACGGTGCTGATCCTGTTCACCCGTCATTTCTGGAAGAGCTGATCCCGTGGCCCCACCGTTGCTGATATTACGAGACATTCGCCTCGGCTTTGGGGGCGCGCCGTTGTTCGACGGGGTGGATCTGTCGATCTCCAGGGGCGAGCGCCTGTGCCTGGTCGGGCGCAACGGCTGCGGCAAATCGACCCTGATGAAGGTGATGGCCGGACTGGTTGAGCCGGATGCCGGGGAGGTGTTTCACCAGCCGGGACTGCATGTGACCTATCTGATCCAGGAACCCGACCTCAGCGGTTTTGCCACAGTGCTTGACTATGTGGTCGATGGCCTGCCCCACCATTCGGCCGAGGACGCGCATATAGTCGAGCCCTGGCTGGAGGATCTCCGCCTCGACGGTGGGGCGGCGACGGCCAGTCTCTCCGGGGGCGAACGCCGACGGGCCGCCCTGGCGCGGGGCCTGGTCAGCGAGCCCGACATCCTGCTGCTCGACGAACCGACCAACCATCTGGATCTGTCAGCCATCCAATGGCTTGAAGATGTGCTGGGCCGCTTCAACGGGGCCTTTGTCGCCATCAGCCACGACCGGGCGTTTCTCAATATGCTGACCCGCGCCACCTTGTGGCTCGACCGGGGGCGGGTGCGGCGCATGGACAAGGGATTTGCTGATTTCGAGGGCTGGTCGGAGGGCATTTTGGAGCGCGAGGCGGTGGAACGGCACAAGATGGACAAGCTGATCGCCGAGGAAACCCGCTGGTCGCATCAGGGAATCTCGGCTCGCCGCAAGCGCAACCAGGGCCGCCTGCGCCATCTTTATGAACTGCGGGCGCAGCGGGCCAGCCAGATCGCCCGCACCGGTTCGGTGAAGCTGGAAACCGACCGGGCCGACAGTTCCGGCAAGCTGGTGGTGGAGGCCGAGGGGCTGCGCAAGGCCTACGGGGAGCGGGTCATCGTCAAGAATTTCACGACCCGCATCCTGCGCGGCGACAAGGTCGGGCTGATCGGACCCAACGGGGCGGGCAAGTCCACGTTACTGCGGATGCTGACTGGCGACCTGGCCCCCGATGCGGGACGGTTGCGTCTGGGCACCAATCTGCAGACGGTCTATCTGGACCAGAACCGCGACAGCCTGGATTTGGACAAGAGCCTGTGGGACACCCTGTGCGAACGGGGCGGCGACATGGTCATGGTGCAGGGGCGGCAACGCCATGTGGTGGCCTATCTGCGGGATTTCCTGTTCGACGAAAAACAGGCCCGCGGGCCGGTCAATGCCCTCTCGGGGGGCGAGCGCAACCGGCTGTTGTTGGCCAAGGCTCTGACTCGCCCCTGCAATTTTCTGATCCTCGACGAGCCGACCAACGATCTGGACATGGACACCCTGGATCTGTTGCAGGAGATGTTGACCGATTTCGAGGGCACCTTGTTGCTGGTCAGCCACGACCGGGATTTTCTTGATCGCATCGTCACCTCGACCATTGTCCTCGAAGGCGACGGCGAGATTACCGAATATCCCGGCGGCTACGCGGACTATCTCCGCCAACGCCAGGCCCGGGAGACGATGGCGGAGGCACCGAAAAAAAACGCCGCCGCCAAGCCCGCCCCCGACCGAACCGCGATGCCCCGCAAGCCCGCGAAATTGACCTACAAGCAGCAGACAGCGTTGCGGGAGTTGCCGCTGCGGATTGAGGCCCTGCACGCCGAATTGGCGCGCCTGCATGCGCAGATGGGCGATCCTGGCCTGTATCAAAAAAGCCCAGAGCAGTTTCAGAAAACCACAGAAAGCATTGCCGAAAAAGAAGCCTTGCTCAAAAACGCCGAGGATGAGTGGCTGGAGTTGGAAATTCTGCAAGAAGACCTGATACGGGCCAAAGACGGATGAGAGTCTGAATTGACCCTTTGGTATCATATTTACCTTTCTTCACAGGCTAAAATTCGATAAGACTCCAGGATACTGTGGACAACCGTTCCTATACGTATGCGGGGGTATGCGTGGGGCGGTATAGTTTGTGCGGGTGTTAGTCTCGGGTTAACCCGGGTTCGTTAGACTTCGGATTGTGAGAGTACCGATAGATCATTCTCGGAACGGCGGGGCTTGCTCGCCTTATGGGATCGTGAGGCGCGGCGTGGTGTTGTCGCACGGTGATGTCAGGGCCGATGAAAGACGATAAACGCAATAAAAGAAGAGTGCGGTTGAGCAATTTTGGGGGGCTGTGGCAGGCCTTTCCAGAACTGTTCATTTCGTCGTTGTTTTTGAACATCCTGTCGCTTGCCCTGCCGCTGGCCCTGTTGCAGGTGTATGACCGCATCGTGCCCAACAGCTCGCGCGGCACGCTGCTGATGTTGATCTTCGGGGTGATTGCGGCACTGCTTCTGGAATCGTTGCTGCGCATTGCCCGGTCCAGCATTACCGGCTGGATTGGCGCGCGTTTTGAGCATCGCGCCGGCTGTGCCGCCTTCGATCACATGATGGGAACAAGCCTTCAGGATTTCGAACGGGTCGGTTCCGGTGTGCAATTGGAACGCATCAGTTCCTTGCGCACGGTCAAGGAGTTCTATGCCGGTCAGGCGGTGACCGCCGTTCTTGATCTACCGTTCGTGATTTTGTTCATGGCCTTGATCTGGATGCTCGGCGGCAATCTGGTGTGGGTGCCGATGACCACCCTGGGGATTTTCGCGGTGGTGACCATCATCAAGTCGGGCACCCTGAAACGGGCGATCGACAATTACACCCAGGCCCGCGACCGCCGCCTCAACTTCACCATCGAAGTGCTCGGTGGCGTCCATTCGGTCAAGGCCATGGCCATGGAATCCTTGATGATGCGCCGCTATTCCCGGCTTCAGGAAGCGACGGCCGAGGCCGACTATCAGGTGGCGTTGGAAAATGCCGGAGCCATGAGCACGGGGGTGTTTTTCTCGCAATTGACCATGATTTCCGTCGCCGCCTATGGGTCTACGTTGGTGGTCGACAACGTGATTACCGTCGGTATGCTGGCCTCCTGCACCCTGTTATCCGGGCGCGCCTTGCAGCCGTTGCAGCGGGCGGTGGGGCTGTGGACCCGGTTTCAGACCGTGCGGCTGGCGCGGACCCGGCTCAAGGAGATTTTCACCCTGCCGCAGCAGGAACTGCCGGCAGACATCAATCGAGACCCGATCGAGGGGGCACTGACACTGCGCGGGGTGAAATTCCGCTACGGGGAAAATCTGCCGGAGATCATGACCGACATCAATCTGGATGTGCAGCCGGGGGAATGTGTCGGTATTGCCGGTTCCAACAGCAGCGGTAAATCCACATTGCTCGGCCTGATGACCGGGGCCTTGAATCCCACCGCGGGCGAGGTCCTGATCGACGGCATTCCGCTGCATCATCATGATCCGTATATCCTCAAGCATGGCGGCATCGCCTATCTGCCGCAGGAGGGACAGCTCTTCCAGGGCAGCATCCTGGAAAATCTGACCATGTACCGGCCGGAGCTGGAGGACGAAGCGATAGAAGTGGCCAACCTGCTGGGGCTCGACGACGTGGTGGCGACCCTGCCCTACGGATATGACACCCGGGTTGGCGACGCCGCCTATGAATCCCTGCCGCGCGGCATTCGCCAGCGCATCGCCATCGCAAGGGCCCTGGTCGGCGAACCGAAAATCGTGCTGTTCGATGAAGCAAATACGGCGGTGGATGGCACCGGCGATGCCTATCTTCGGCTGACGCTGGAACGCCTGAAAGGGGTCTGTACCCTGATTCTGGTTACCCCGCGCCCGTCCCTGCTGCGGCTGGCCAACCGGGCGTTCGATCTCAAGGACGGCACCCTGGTTCCGCGCGACATGTCGGCCCCCCGCAGCGGCCCCTCGGGCGGCGGTACGCTCCCCTCGTCGGCCCAAAAACCGCAAGTGGCGGCGGAGAAATCCGCATGAACAATATGCCCGACATACAAGCGGTCCAGCCGTCGCCTGAGCTGTCCTGGGACACCGGTTCGGAATCCAGCCTGCAACTGAGCGACGACCAGATCACCAGTGGCAGACTGGGCGGCTTCAAGGCGGCGACTGACGTGGCCGCCTGCCTGTTGCCGCTGCTCAAGGCCCTGGGCTGGCGCGGCAATCCCCGCCATGTGGTCGAGGCCCTGCCGCATTTTGCCGATACCCTGGACTTGACCGCCCTGCTCAATGTGATGGCCAACCTGGGCTATTCCAGCCGCTCCACCAAGGTCCGCCTGAACAACCTGGACCCTCGACTGATGCCCTGCCTCTATCTGCCCCGGCGCGGTTTCGCCCAGGTCATTCTCGGCAGCAATGGTCACGCCCTGTCGATGTTCGACAGCGCCGGAGAGCAATACAAGAATGTCGAGCGTCCGCGCGGCGGCGGCGTCGTCTATCTGTTTCATCCCCTGGAGGATGACGATCCCCGCCGTCAATCCAAGACGGAAAACTACGTCAGCAAGATGACCGACCGGTTCCGGCCGCTGATCTATCAGATTCTTGCTGTCAGCTTCTTTTCCAATTTGCTGGTCCTGGCGACGCCGCTGTTCATCATGGCGGTCTATGACAAGGTGGTGGCCAGCGGTTCCATGACCACCCTGGCCTGGATGGTCGCCGGGGTGTCCATCGCCCTGATCGGCGATGTCAGCCTGCGCGGAATCCGCTCGCGGATGATTGCGTTCATCGGCGCGCGGCTGGACCATATCATCGGCAATGCGATTTTTGAACGATTGTTACATTTGGCGCCCTCGTTCACCGAGCGGGCGACCATCGGGGCTCAGGTGGCCCGGCTGAAGGATTTCGAATCCATCCGTGAATTCTTTACCGGGCCGATGGCCAGCATCGTGCTGGAAGCGCCTTTCGTGTTCATCTTCGTGATCGTCATGGGGCTGTTGGGCGGCACTCTGGCCTTTGTGCCGTTGGTGACGTTGATTCTGTTCATCATTTTGGCCTGGATCATGTTGCCCATTCTGCGGGCCAAGGTGGCCGCCACCTCGCGCGCCGAGTCGCAGCGCCAGGAATTCCTGGTCGAGGCGCTGGGCAAGATGCGGTCCCTGAAATACGCCGGGGCGGAGGCGCAATGGCGCGAGCGCTACAAGGAAATCTCGGCCCGCACCGCCATGCGCAGCTACGCGACCAGCCGGGTACAGGCCATCGCCACCACCATGGCCCATGTGTTCATCGTTTCTTCGGGCATGGCGACCCTGGGCTGGGGCGTATTGAAGGTGCTCGACGGAGACATGACGGTGGGCGGGTTGATCGCCTCGATGATCCTGGTTTGGCGCATTCTGGGGCCGATGCAGACCGGCTTTTTGACCATGACCCAGATCGAACAGGTGCGGGCCTCGGTGCGCCAGATCGACAATCTGATGCAATTGAAGCCGGAACGCGATCCCAATACCAAGATCCAGCCCCTGAAGCGCTTCAAGGGGGCGGTCAGTTTCAGCCGCGTGTCGTTGCGCTATTCGCCGGATGCCGATCCGGCCCTGGTCGGGGTGACGTTCGACGTCGCGCCGGGCGAGCTCTGCGCGGTGATCGGCCCGAACGGTTGCGGCAAATCCACAGTGCTGAAGCTGATTGGCGGCATGTACCAGCCCCAGGCGGGCAGTGTGCGCATTGACAACGTGGATATCCGCCAGATTGATCCCATCGAATTGCGCCACGCGGTGGCCTATGTACCGCAGCAGTGCCAGTTGTTCTTTGGCACCATCGCGCAGAATCTGCGCCTGTCCAACCCGATTGCCAGCGACGAGGAACTGGAATGGGCCTGTGAACAGGCTGGGTTGCTCGACGATATTCGCGCCATGCCCGATGGGTTCTGGACCCGGGTCGGCGATGGCCGCACGGAGCAGTTCCCGGCCAGCCTTTCGCAGAAGATTTCCCTGGCCCGGGCGTATCTCAAGCGGGCCTCGGTCATGCTGTTCGACGAGCCGGTCAATGGACTGGATTTCGAGGGCGACAAACAATACATGCGGACTCTGGAATCCATGCGCGGCAAAGTCACGGCCTTCCTGGTGACCCATCGGCCCAGTCATTTGGCTTTGATGGATAAAATCGTCATTCTGGATGGCGGTCTGGTGCGCATGGCGGGTCCTGCCGAGCAGGTGCGGGCAAAAATCCCGCCCGGTTTGTTCTGAGGGTGTGCCGATGACCGAAAAAAATCTCGTTGCCGCCGAAACTGCCGCCGCGCCGTCGCCGAAGCACATGAAAATCCAGCGGGGCGACCGGCAGATCCGCTACATGGCGCAATCGGTGCTGTTGGAGGAATCGGGCACGGCCCGCCTGGTGCGGCTGGCCATTTTCCTGATCGCTGGGGTGGTCACGGCCTTCGTCGTCTGGTCGGCCTTCACCCGGGTCGACGAAGTGGCAGTGGCGCAGGGACAGGTGGTGCCTTCCGGATCGGTGCAGGTGGTGCAGCATCTGGAGGGCGGTATTATCCGCGACATCCTGGTCGAGGAAAAGACGCTGGTCCGTTCCGGTCAGGTCCTGGTGCGGTTCGATCCGGCCCAGGCGCAGGCGGAACTGGCCCAGGTGCAGGCCCGTCAGGCGTCCTTGGAGTTGCGGGCCGAGCGTCTGAAGGCCTTTGCCCAGCTGCGCGAGCCGGACTTCGCTCCCTGGCTGCCGCGCTACGAACGGCAGGTTCTCAACCAGCAGGCCATTTACGAGCAGCAGATCAAGACCCTGCAAGCGCAGCAAGATGTGTTGCGCAATCAGTTGCAGCAGAAGAAATCCTCTCTCAACACGGTGCGCGAACAACAGAAATCCGTCCGCTCCCAGCTCAAATTGCTGGAAGAGGAATTGGAGATGCGGAAAACCCTGGTCGCCCAGGGTTTGACCTCCAAGGTCCTGTTGCTCAACGTGAAGCGGGAATATGCCACGACCCAGGGCGAGCTCTCCCGGCTGCTGGGGCAGGAGGCTGGCACCCTGGAGGAAGTCCTGGAGGTGGAAAACCGCCTGCTTGATCAGGACTCCAGTCTGCGTCAGGATGCCTTGACGGAACTGGGGACGGTGAGCGCCGAACTGGCGCAGGTGGAGCGGTCGGTGGAGCAGATCGAGGACCGGGTGCGCCGCCTGGAGGTCATTTCGCCGGTCAACGGTTTCGTTCAGGACATGAAGATCAAAACCGTGGGGGCGGTGCTCCCGGCGGGCGGCGTGCTCATGGAAATCGTGCCGGTGGACGATATCCTGATGGTCGAGGCCAAGATTTCCACCCGCGACGTGGGCCATATGAACGTCGGGCTGCCGGTCAAGGTCAAGGTGACCTCTTACGACTTCGCCCGCTACGGCAGTGTCGAAGGCATCTTGCAGTCCATCTCCGCCACCACTTTTCTCGATCCGAATGACGGGACGCCTTTCTACAAGGGCATGGTCGAACTGGCCAAGCCCTTCGTGGGCGAGCGGGCGGGCGAGAACCCCATTCTGCCCGGCATGACGGTCCAGGCCGACGTGATTACCGGCCACAAGACCCTGCTGGAATATCTGCTCAAACCGATCTTCGTCTCACTGCAACAGGCCTTCCACGAACGCTAATGAAAAAAAATCGTTACGATTGGAAAACAATGTGCTATACTGCCCCATATGCAATCGAACGACTCGGAAGGGAGTTTTGCCTTGCGCCTAGCGCAAACGAATATTTCATTGAGTTATCAACGGCTTGCCCTGGTGGTACGGCCGCGTGATCGATTGCGAATACCACATCCTCGATAAATGGAGCGTGTCATGGCTGAACAAGAAAAACCGCAAAATGTGAATAGCCAGGATTTCGAAGAAGAAGATACCCGGGAACAGACAGACGGTCAGTCCGGGGCCGGTGATGATGTCTTCCTCGAAGGCGAAGGGTTCACCACTCTCGAAGACGGCGAAGAGCAACTGGTCGTTCGGGCGGATGACGATGGTCAGGGCGAGCAACTCGTCCAGATGGGCAACGTCCAATCCACCCAGCGCTTGACCCAGGAAGCCATTGAAGAAGGTATCGTCCAGCAAGGCGAAACCGTCGTCGAGCATTCTGGTATTGCTTCCGAGCCGGTCGGTTCCGTCGATGGGTTGGCGGAAACCGAGACCGAAACCCAGGGCTTCACGCCGACCCAGCAGGCGGATGCGCGGGATCTCAATCTCAATCAGGATTCGAACGTCTCCGAGCCGCGCGAACCGACCGAGCAACCCGACGTGGAGCTTGCGGCGGCGCAGGTCGCGGTGGAGCAACCGCAGACCCCGCAGCAGGAAGGCCCGGTCGAAGAGCAGCAGCCGGTGACCGAGGAGTCCAACAATCTTGAAGCGTCGGCGACGTCCGAGCCGACCACGACCCCGGCGGCGACCAATGAGGAGCCGCTGACCGAACCTGTCGTCGAGCCGACCGTGGTCGATGGCACGCCCGAGGCCACCGCCGCCTCCGTTTCCATTGACGAAGCGGATCTGGGCAGCGTGACCGGGGATCTGAACATCGACTTCGGTTCCGATGGGGGGGGCAGTGTCGAACTGATCGTCGCCCAGGACCTCATCAATATGGGGCTGACGTCCAATGGCGACCCGCTGGCCTATACCCTCAGCGCCGATGGCAGCATGCTGACCGCCAACACCGAAGACGGTCGGGACGTTTTCACCGTTGAACTGTCGAATATCGGCGGTGTCTACAGCTATACCTTCAATCTGCTCGACAACCTGGATCATGCGGACGGTGCGGGGGCCAATCTTCTGGACCTGCCGTTACAGATAGCGGTGACCGACGCCGACGGCGATCGGGTGACCACCGACTTCCAGATTTCAATCGAGGACGCCCTTCCCGAGGCGGTCAATGACGCGGCAGTCACGGTCTCCGAAGGGGCTGATGCGGTCGGCGGTAACGTTTTGGACAACGACAACCTGGGTGCCGATGGCGGGCAGGTTTTGTCCTTCACCTATACCGGCCCGGACGGTGAACAGTTGACTGCCGATGCCGGATCGACAGTGATCACCGAAAACGGCGGCAATCTGACCGTCAACGAAGATGGCACCTGGACCTATGAGCCGCCAGCCGACGCCGACCACACGGCATCGGACAGCCTGTCCGAAGGCTTCACCTATACCGTCCAGGACAACGACGGCGACATCACGGAAGCGACCCAGGAAATCAATCTGGTCGATACCGCCCCGACGGCGGTGGACGATGCCACCCAGACCCTTGAGGAAGGGGGCAACACGATTTCCGGGAATATTCTGGACAACGATGTCAACGGCGGTGACGGGATCTCCGTCATGGCCATTGCCTATACGGACGAAAACGGCGAACTGCAATCGGCACAGGTGGGTGACAACGGCGTCACGGTCGACACCCAATACGGTGAACTGACGGTCAATGCGGACGGCTCTTGGAGCTATGAGTCCGATGCGGCGGAGACCCATGACGGCGGCGAACCGTTGTCGGACGGCTTCACCTATACGGTGACCGATGGGGATGGCGACACGGCGACGGCGACCCAGGGCATTGAGATCACCGACACCGGTCCGACGGCGGTGGCCGATACGGACAGCGTGATCGAGGGTCAATCGGTGAGCGGGACGGTTCTCGGCGGGGCCGGGGACGATACCTTCGGGGCCGATGGCGCGGCGGCCAATCCGGTGACGGCGGGGACCTTTACCGGCGATTACGGGACCTTGGAACTGAACGCGGACGGCAGCTACACCTATACGGCCAACGACGGCCTGGACCACAGCGGCGGCGATCTGACGGATACGTTCACCTATGAGATCACCGACGCCGACGGGACCACCAGCAGCTCGACGCTGACCCTGACGGTGGGCGACGAGGGCATCACCGCCAACGCGGCGGACGCGACGGTGGACGAGACCGGCGGTCTGGACAGCGTGACCGGGGATCTGGGCATTGTGGCCGGGACCGACGGCATTGCGAGCATTGAACTGAGCGCCGACGGGGCGACCTGGGACGCCGACAGCAACACGCTGACGGCGGACGACGGGACCTATCAGGTGGTGGTCAACGACGACGGCACCTATACCTTCACCCAGTTGGATCAGATTGCCCATCCCGACGGGACGGACGCCAACGATGCGGTGAACCTGGACTTCACGGTGACGGCGACGGACGGTGACGGCGATGTGGTCAGCGACAGCTTCACGGTGCAGGTGCTCGACGACGGGCCGGTGGTGCTCGACGACGGCACGGTGCAGATGGACGAAGGCGGCGTCGTGGCGACCGGCAACGTTCTGGGCAACGACGACCTGGGCCTGGACGGCGGCACGCTGACCAGCTTCAGCTACACCGACGAGAACGGCGACACCCAGACGGCGGAGGCCGGATCGACGGTCGACACCCAATACGGTGAACTGACGGTCAATGCGGACGGCTCTTGGAGCTATGAGTCTGATGCGGCGGAGACCCATGACGGCGGTGCGCCGTTGTCGGACGGCTTCACCTATACGGTGACCGACGGCGACGGCGATACGGCGACGGCGACCCAGGGCATCGAGATCACCGACACCGGTCCGACGGCGGTGGCCGATACGGACAGCGTGATCGAGGGTCAATCGGTGAGCGGGACGGTTCTCGGCGGAGCCGGGGACGATACCTTCGGGGCCGATGGCGCGGCGGCCAATCCGGTGACGGCGGGGACTTTTACCGGCGATTACGGGACCTTGGAACTGAACGCGGACGGCAGCTACACCTATACGGCCAACGACGGCCTGGACCACAGCGGCGGCGATCTGACGGATACGTTCACCTATGAGATCACCGACGCCGACGGGACCACCAGCAGCTCGACGCTGACCCTGACGGTGGGCGACGAGGGGATCACCGCCAACGCGGCGGACGCGACGGTGGACGAGACCGGCGGCCTGGACAGCGTGACCGGGGATCTGGGCATTGTGGCCGGGACCGACGGCATTGCGAGCATTGAGCTGAGCGCCGACGGGGCGACCTGGGACGCCGACAGCAACACGCTGACGGCGGACGACGGGACCTATCAGGTGGTGGTCAACGATGACGGCACCTATACCTTCACCCAGTTGGATCAGATTGCCCATCCCGACGGGACGGACGCCAACGATGCGGTGAACCTGGACTTCACGGTGACGGCGACGGACGGTGACGGCGATGTGGTCAGCGACAGCTTCACGGTGCAGGTGCTCGACGACGGGCCGGTGGCGGTGGACGACGTTGATACGGTGGCAAGCCGTGTTGGCAGCACGACCAGTGGCAATGTCCTTTTGGGCACCGACGTGGAGGGGAGTGACGGGGCGAATATCCAGGCGGATTCGCTGAGCCAGGATGGCACCAACGTCGTCACTCAGGTCACCTTTGGTGATCAGACGATCAGTTTCGACGACCATGCCCAGACGGATGACTCTGGAGCGCGGTTTGTCCAGGTTGACGGTGACGGCGGCAGCCTCGTCATGTACGAGAACGGCGACTATACCTACACAGTGACGGAAACCTCCACCGAGGGCTCGGCCTTCTCCCTGGGCGGCCACGATGTGGCACGGGCCGACTACGATGTGAATACCCTGTGGAACCAGGAAATTGACGGCCATCAGATTTCCGTGACGCCGCTCAAAGCGGATGGGTCGGAAGGTGATTACGGCTTCGAATACCAGGGGGATGTGGTGCGAGGTATCGGCGTTGCCGGTGGCGGTGATGCGGAAATCGACGGCAACGAGGCCATGCGTGTCGACTTTGACGGCATGAACGTCAATGATTTGACCATTGGCGTGCGCGCACTGTTCGCCGAGGGACAGGTCGCCGACGGGGTGGAGACCGGGCAATGGACCGCCTACCGGGACGGTGTGGAGGTCGGCAGCGGAACTTTTGATGCGGACGGCAGCGCCTCGGACGGAAGGCTCGCATTTACCGCCTCGGTAGATGGAGGCTTTGACCAAATCGTGTTCAGCGGTGCCGAGGCGGGAGCGGACTTCCACCTCGAATATATCGAAGGCGAGACTCCGGGGACCGCAATCGGTGCAGACCAGTTCGAATACACCATCCGCGATGCCGATGGGGACACCTCGACCGCGACCCTGACCATTGATCCCAGCGAAGTGCCCGATCTGTTCACATCGGGCAACGACACGGTGGACTTCGGCGAAATTCTGCCGGGTTCCTATTCCATGGAGTCCTATAACGACGCCCTGGGCGGTGACGATATCATCACCCTGGCCGACGACATGAGCGCCTTCGGCTTCGACGGCGACGACTACTTCGATGCCGGAGCCGGAGATGACCAGATCATCGGCGGGGCCGGGGACGATCTGATTGACGGCGGGGCGGATTTCGATACCGCCGTTCTGAGTGGGAATTTTGACGACTACACCATCACCCTCAACGATGACGGCAGTTATACGGTCATTGATGATCGGGGCACCGATGGCGAAGACACCTTCGTCAATGTCGAGAACTTCTCCTTTGCCGATGGCGATGTGGCGGCGGGGGATCTGGTGGATCCCAACACCGGCCCGGTGGCCACCGACGACAGCGGCACCGACGGATCGGGGGCGACATTGGTCAGTGAGGACTTCAACAGCGGAAGCTCCGATTGGGGTGGCGATGTGTCCTTTGTCGAAGGCAAGATGGACATCGCCATGGACGAAACCGCTAGCAAGACCTTCGACTTCGGCAGTGACCATGCCAATCAGACTGTGGTCATTGAATTCGACATGACCGCTGAAGGCACTTGGGATGCCTCGGGGTACCTCCAGGACTTCTTCAATATCACGGCCAATGGCTCCGAAATCGCCCATGACACCATGGGTCCCGGGAGCAGCCATTACAGTTTCGAGGTGCAGACCGACGCCAATGGGCAGGTGGTTCTCGAACTGAATGCCGATACCACGGGCAGTGATGAACATGTCCTGATCGACAACTTCACCATTACCGGCGGTGAGGATTGGTCGACCGAGATCACCACAACCGAAGACACGACGTTGACCATTCAGGCCGATGCCCTGCTTGGCAACGATACCGATGCGGACGGGGATGCCTTGAGTATCATCTCGGTGCAGGATGCGACGGACGGAACCGTGACCCTGAACGATGACGGGACCGTCTCATTCACCCCTGATGAGAATTTCAGTGGCGAGACCACCTTCACCTACACCATTTCCGATGGCCAGGGCGGTACCGACACGGCAACGGTAACGTTGAATGTGGATGCGGAAGCCGATACCCCGACCCTGACGGTGGCTGATGCCTCCGGCGACGAAGACACGGCCATTGCCTTGGATATCGGGGCGGCCCTGGGCGACACGGATGGTTCCGAGACTCTGGTGGTGACCATCGACGGCGTGCCGGACGGTGCCAGCCTGTCGGCGGGGACCGAAAACGATGACGGCACCTGGACCCTGACGGCGGACGACCTGAATGGCCTGACCATCACCCCGGCCGATGACTCGGGGGCGGATTTCGACCTGACGGTGACCGCCACGGCCATGGAAGGCAATGGCGACATCGCAACCACCACCAGCACCCTCTCGGTGACGGTGAACGATGTGGCCGATGCGCCGACCCTGACCGTCTCCCTGGGCGATGCCCAGGTGACAACGGATGGTAGCGGCTCCGATGGATCCGGTGGCGGCAAAGGTCACGGCGGTTCCGGCGGCGGCAAAGGTCACGGCGGTTCCGATGGTTCTGGCGGTGGCAAGGGTCACGGCGGTTCCGATGGTTCCGGCGGCGGCAAATGGCACGGCGGTTCCGACGGCTCCGGCGGCGGCAAGGGTCACGGCGGCTCCGATGGTTCCGGCGGCGGCAAGGGTCACGGCGGCTCCGATGGCTCCGGCGGCGGCAAATGGCACGGCGGTTCCGACGGTTCTGGCGGTGGCAAGGGCAAGGGTGGTTCCGACGGCTCCAGCGGCGGCAAGGGCAAGGGTGGTTCCGGCGGCTCCGGCGGAGGCAAGGGCCATGGCGGTTCCAGTGGCGGCAAGGGCCACGGCGGCTCCAGCGGCGGTGACGGTGCTGGTGATGGTGGTTCCAGCAGCGTGGTCATTCCGCTCAACCTGATGGCGGGCCTGGGCGATCTGGATGGTTCGGAAAGCCTGACCATCACCATCGACGGCGTGCCGGACGGTGTTGAACTGTCGGCGGGTACCGACAACCAGGACGGCACCTGGACCCTGACCGAATCCGATCTGGATGATCTGTCCATGTCCTTCTCCTCCGATGACGTGAGCAGTGATTTCAGCCTGACCATCTCCGCTACCGCGACCGAAGCGGACGGCGGCGACACGTCGACGGTCGTTTCCGAGATTTCGGTGCCGGTCGAAGACATTCTGGCCGATACGGTGTCGGATACGGATACGTTGGTTGGCTCTACCGGTGATGACTCCCTGGTGGGAGGTTCGTCGGAAGACTTCATATCCGCCGGTGACGGTGGCGATATGATTGACGCCGGTTCGGGTGACGACATCCTGCAAGGCGGGGCGGGTGATGATACCCTGATGGGAGGTGACGGTGACGACAGCCTCTTCGACGGCTCCGGGGATGACGTCATGATGGGTGGCGCGGGCGATGACCTGTTCACCTGGGGCGGCGGCCAGGACACCGCAGACGGCGGCTCCGGCTGGACCGACAGCGTCCACATGGACAGCAGCACCTTCGGCGATGCCGGAGATGGTTGGACCCTGGTAGTCGACGGTCAGGACATGACCCAAGATGCGATCAATGCCAACAACAACGGGCAAAGCACCCTTGATATCGGCGACGATGCCAGCGGCTATATCGTCACCGAGGACGGCGACCGGCTCGACTTCGACAACATGGAGCACATCACCTGGGGATGATGCCGCATAGATCTTCCTAAAATTCCAGGCGGCCGGGGACTTCCCCGGCCGTTTGGTCTTGGCGGTCTCGCAGGGGCAGGGATTGGATCAGTCGGGCGTACCGGGACAGTCGGCTGGTTTTGGCGAAAAAACGATCCACCAGCTTGAGGCATTCAAAGGTTTTGACGATATAGTCCCGCTCGGCTTCGGTCGGGGGGCGGTCTCCCAGCTCATGGGTCATCCGGTCATGGAAGGCATACATGAAGTCCCGCAGATTCAAGGCCGGTTGCTCGCGGCCCCCGGAAACCGGAGCGTTGCGGAACAGCCAGCCCGCCTGCCATCTCACCAACGATGCGATTTTCAGGGCCTTGTCCAAGGCCAGGCTGCCATTCATCACCTGGTTTTGTAACGTACAGTAATAATTCGCGCAGATGGCGGGCCGGGCGTCGTAAATGGTGCAGCGTCCCTTGGAAAAACAGGAGCAGGGTAGCCGAAAGGCGCGCTTTCCGTTGGATCGTTTGAACAGAGCGGGACCTCTCTTGCGCAACCTTTCGACTTCGGCCTCGCTCACGCTCACATGGCTGAACAGCAACCCGGTACAACAAAGGCCGCATTCGGTACACAGGGTGTTGGCTTCAAGGGCGCTATCTCCAAGCGACATTTCTTCGGGACTCCAGCGTGTTATTTCAAGAATCCCAGGGCGCGGGCGCGCTCAAGGGACCGGCGGACGGTCTTGATCCACCAGGAACTTTTGTGCCGTGGCCCATCAGCCTGGAACCCCCTGGATTCCTCGATCACATAGACCAGGGCCCAGTTGCGGGCGCAAAGGGTTTTGTAGAACAGGTAGCGCTGCCAGAGGTCCGGCTGGGGATCGTTTCGGCCATAGGCGGCCAGCAGCCGGTCGTCGTCCTCGGCCGTGAAGTCGTTGCGCGCGCCCAGATTGGCCAAGTCCCAGATGGGATCGGAGACGGCGGCGTATTCCCAGTCGAGCAACAAGACTCGACGCCCCGTATCCACCGTATTGGCGGCGATGGGGTCCAGATGGCAGGGGGCCGGGCGACCGGGGTGGGCCGTCAGCCAGGACCGCATGTGCGAGAAGGCGGGATCTTGGCTTCGCAAGTCCTCGGGATAGGCGAGCCCGTTTCTTTGCATGCGGTCCTGCTGACGATCCACGAAGGCCAGGGGTGGCTGTTCGCCCCTGAACACCAGGGAAGAACGGTGCAATCGACGGAGCACCTGGGCGGCACGATCAATGAGGCCCGGATCGCGAAAATCCTCCTCGCTGGGGACTCGACCGACGATCCAGGGCATCACCAGGGTGCCATCCTGGGCAGAGCCGTACAGAACTTTCGGACCCACGGAGAGCCGGGCCGCAGCTTGCGCGTTGGCGAGTTCCTGTTGGCGGTCAATACGACGGCTGCGGCCCGCGTCGGGCAACCGGACAACGACTCGCCGCCGATCCCAGCGTAACCCGAAAACCGGGTTATGTTCGCCGCCGCCCAGTCGCCGCGCCTCCAGGAAAGCCACGGGGGGAGAAAAACCGGCGGCCCGCAGGGCATCGAGTAGACGGGGCCATTCTTCAGCAGTCGGCGCGGTCATGGGATCCCACCATTGGGGTGCCTCGGATAGGATCAAGGCACGCCGTGATCGTCTTGATATCGCATCCAAGAACTATTACACAAAGGAACGGGGGATGCGAGAGCGGGTCAACTCAGGATCGTCAGGGGTTTTTGAACGGAGACTCCTAGCCTAAGGAGTCGGTTTGTTTCGCAGCGCAAGGCCGATTGGCTCGGAATTCTGGAAAAAAACCAATTGCTTAGAAAAAGTGTGGAATTAATTTTAATTCCAACAAATCGTCTATCCATTGGAAAAAATACGGTATTTTAAAAAAAAACAAAAGAATCTCACCTGCTGTGTATTTTTTACGTTTTTTTGCGCGTGCGAATTTGCTATTTACCAGGGGTGACCCTGGTGACACCTCGGCCAAGCCTTCGGGCGTGGATAAGCAAGGGAGGGGGCCAGGGCATGGCGTAGTTGAACCGAGGCGCTGCGGGGGGCAGGGCCGATTTAATGATAACAGGGAGGCACTAGATTCATGCCTGACAACGCACCTGGGGTAGCCTATTGGAAGGCGAACCTCCGCCTGATGGCCATTTTGTTGGTCATTTGGGCCTTCGTTTCCTACGGTCTGGGGATTGTATTCCGGCCGATGGTGGAATCCATCAAAATTGGTGGCACGGACATCGGCTTCTGGTTCGCCCAGCAAGGCTCCATGTACGTGTTCCTGATTCTCATCTTCGTGTACGCCAGCCAAATGAACAAGCTGGACCGCGAATTTGACGTCCACGAAGATTAAGAAGGGATAGCTGGATAATGGATCTCCAAACCTTAACCTTTATTGTGGTGGGCTTGACTTTCGCCCTCTACATCGGCATTGCCGTCTGGGCGCGTGCCGGACCACCGGCGAGTTCTATACCGCCGGTCGGGGCATTCACCCGGTGGCCAACGGCATGGCGACGGCGGCGGACTGGATGTCGGCGGCCTCGTTCAT
Source organism: Magnetospira thiophila (assembly GCF_054657015.1). Taxonomy (NCBI): domain Bacteria; kingdom Pseudomonadati; phylum Pseudomonadota; class Alphaproteobacteria; order Rhodospirillales; family Thalassospiraceae; genus Magnetospira; species Magnetospira thiophila. The sequence goes on along the minus strand of NZ_BAAHXF010000001.1, from coordinate 420,001 downwards.
TTCCATGGCCGGTCTGATCGCCTTCATGGGCTACGACGCCTCCATCTTCCTGATGGGCTGGACCGGTGGCTATGTGCTGCTGGCCATGTTGCTGGCCCCGTACCTGCGTAAATTCGGGAAATACACGGTGCCGGAATTCATCGGTGACCGTTATTATTCCCAGGGTGCGCGCATCGTGGCCGTGGCCTGTCTGATCATTGCCTCCCTGACCTACGTGATCGGTCAGATGAAGGGCATTGGCGTGGCCTTCTCCCGCTTCCTGCAACTGGACTATGAAACCGGTCTGTTCACCGGCATGGCCATCGTGTTTGTTTACGCGGTGCTCGGCGGCATGAAGGGCATCACCTATACCCAGATCGCCCAGTATTGCGTGCTGATCATGGCCTATACCATTCCGGCCATCTTCATCTCCATGCAGTTGACCGATGTGCCGTTGCCGCAGATCGGCATGTTCAGCGACCTGTCCAATGGGACGCCTTTGTTGGCCCAGCTGGATCAGATCCTGACCGATTTGGGCTTCAAGCAATATACGGCCCAGAAACGAGAAACCCTGGACATCGTGCTCTATACCTTCTCGCTGATGATCGGTACGGCCGGTTTGCCGCACGTGATTATCCGCTTCTTCACCGTGCCGAAAGTGCGTGACGCGCGCGCTTCCGCCGGTTGGGCGCTGGTGTTCATTTCCATCCTCTACACCACCGCTCCGGCGGTTGGCGCGATGGCCTACTACAACCTGTCCAAGACCATTCAGCCGGGTGCCGTCGGCAGCCCTGAAGGATCGATGCTCTACGAAGAGCGCCCGAATTGGTTCAAGAACTGGGAGACCACCGGTCTGCTGAAGTTCGAGGACAAGAACGGCGATGGCCGGGTCCAGTACTACGATGCCAAGGGCTTAGGTGCCAAGGCCGAGGCATTCGGCTGGAAGGGCTCGGAGCTTACGGTTGACCGGGACATCATGGTGCTGGCCAATCCTGAAATCGCCAATCTGCCCAACTGGGTGATCGCCCTGGTGGCGGCGGGCGGTCTTGCTGCGGCTCTGTCCACGGCGGCCGGTCTGTTGCTGGCCATTTCGACGGCCATTTCGCACGATATCGTCAAGTCGATGGTCAACCCGGATATTTCCGAGAAGGGCGAACTCATGGCCGCCCGCCTCGCCATGGCCGGTGCCATTGGCGTGGCCGGTTACTTCGGTCTGCACCCGCCGGGCTTCGCGGCTCAGGTGGTGGCCCTGGCCTTCGGTCTGGCGGCGTCGTCGATCTTCCCGGCCTTGATGATGGGCATCTTCGCCAAATCGGTGAACAACACCGGTGCCGTCATGGGTATGTTGGCCGGTATTGGAACGACCCTGGTCTACATCTTCTGGTTCAAGGGCTGGTTCTTCATCCCGGGGACGGAAATGTTGCCGAACAAACCCGACAACTGGATGTTCGGGATTTCGCCGGAGGCCTTTGGTGCCGTCGGTGCGATGATCAACTTCGCCGTGGCGCTCACGGTGTCGAAGGTGACCGCTCCGCCGCCGGAACATATCCAGCATCTGGTGGAAAGCATCCGCGTGCCGCGCGGTGCCGGTGAAGCGACCGGCCATTAAGACGGCCGAACCGACTTTCGCGTCCCGGTGACGCGACTCGAGACAGCGGACCCCGCCAACCGGTGGGGTCCGTTTCCATATGGGACATGGATTGAGAGTGAAGATGGATATCGAACTTCTTGAAATCAGTGACTTTCTGGGCGGGTTTCATCCCTATGACATGTTGCCCCGCGAAGTGCTGCGGGCATTGCCCGAACGGATGCAGACCACCTACGCCCGGCGCGGCAAGGTGATTCTGGAGCCCGGTCAACGCAACGACCATCTTCATATTCTTCGCTCCGGCGCGGTGGAGACCCATGCCCCGAACGGTCAATTGCTGGCCCGTCTGGGGGCCGGGGATTCCTTCGGTTACCATGGCATGGGAACCGGCAAGGCGGCCAACCGCAATACTGCCATTGAGGATTCGCTGATCTATCTTCTGCCCAAATCGGAGTTCGATAGGCTCAAGCATGATTTTCCGCAATTTGCCTATTTCTTCGCCCCGGTGGGGGCGGAGCGCCTGCGCAGCGCCCACGCTCACGGCACGGGCGGGCCCGACGTGCAACTGAGCCTGATGGCGGCGGTCCGGGTGGAGGATCTGCTGGCCCGCGACCCGGTGATCATTTTCCCCGAGGACACGGTCCAGGATGCGGCGATCAAAATGCGCGACAACAATGTGTCCTGTCTGATGGTCTGTGACGAGGGACGTCTGAGCGGGATCATCACCGACCGCGACATGCGCAATCGGGTGGTCGCCGGGGGCTACGATTTCAAGACCCCGGTCTCGGAGGTCATGACCCCCGATCCCTTCACCCTGCAATTCGACGGCTTTGCCTTCGATGCCCTGTTGACCATGACGCGGCACAATATCAGCCATTTGCCGGTGTTGCGCGGCGACAGAGTGGTCGGGGTCATCACCAACACCAGCCTGGTGCGCAAACAGACCATGTCGGCGGTTTTCATGGTCGGAGACATCTACAAGCGCAACAATGCTTCTGAAATCGCCGAAGTGGTGCAGCAAATCCCGCATCTGCTGGTTCATTTGGTGGATGCCGGCGCCTCGGCCCATAACATCGGCCATATCATCACCAGCATCGCCGACGCCGCGACCATGCGGCTGCTGCGGCTGGCCGAGGACAAGCTGGGGCCGCCGCCGGTGCCCTATCTGTGGCTGGCCAGTGGCTCGCAGGCCCGGCAGGAACAGACCGGGGTCTCGGACCAGGACAACTGCATGATCCTGCACGACGACTATCGGGCCGAGGAGCATGCCGGTTACTTTGAGGCCCTATCCAGGTTCGTCTGCGAGGGTTTGAATACCAGCGGTTATGTCTTTTGCCCCGGCGAGATGATGGCACAGACGCCCAAATGGCGGCAGCCCTTGGCCCAGTGGCGGCGCTATTTCTCCGGCTGGATCGAGGAACCGGAACCCAAGGCCTTAATGCTGTCGTGCATCTTCTTCGACTTACGACCCGTCTGGGGGGAAATGAGCCTGTATAATGACTTGCAACAAATGATCCTGGAAAAAGCCAAGACCAACGGCATTTTTCAGCTTCACATGGTGCAAAACGCCCTGACCCACAGGCCGCCGGTCGGCTTCTTCCGCAATTTCGTGCTCAGTTTTTCCGGCGAATACAAGAATCAGTTCGATCTGAAACATACCGGCGTGGTGCCCATCGTCGATATCGCGCGAATCAATGCCTTGGAAATGGGCATCAAGGCGGTCAATACCAATGAACGCCTGGAGGCGGTGCAGGGGGGCGGTCCGCTCAGCCGTTCCGGGGCGGCGGACCTGCTCGATGCCTACGAGTTCATCGCCATCACCCGCCTGCGTCACCAGGCGGAGCAGATTCGCAGCGGCGAGAAGGCCAACAACTTCATGGACCCGGACGCCCTATCCAGCTTCGAGCGCAATCACCTGCGGGATGCCTTCTCGGTGGTCAAAACCATGCAGTCGGCCATGGCCAACGCCCACCACATCAGCGACTGATCGACCGGAGGCGACCCATGTTTCGATTTATGTGCACCTGGGGCCTGCGCCGGGAATGGTTGGGCCGCCGGGCCGCGCCCGGTCCGCTGAAGGACTATTATGCCGCCGTTTGCGCACAGCCGAAAATCGACTATCGCGACGTGGAATACGTGGCCCTGGATCTGGAAACCACCGGACTGAAAGCCAAGCACCACGAAATCGTCAGCATCGGCTGGGTGGTGATCCGCCAACAGAAATTGGACCTCAGCCAATCCATGCACCAACTGGTGCGCCCCACGGAAGGGCTGACCGATGAATCGGCGGTCATTCACCAGATCACCCATGATGACCTGGAACAGGCCAAATCCCTGGAAGAGGGATTGGCGCAGGTGCTTCCGGTCCTTGCCGGGCGGGTGCTGGTGGCCCATCATGCGCGGATCGAATGGCAGTTTCTCGATGCCGCCTGCCGCAAGGTCTATGGGGCGCCGTTCGAAATTCCCACCGTCGATACCATGGTTTTGGAACAGCGGGCCTTCCGGGCGCGCAACCAGGAGATCCATAAAGGGGATCTGCGACTGGACAAGGTCCGGCAAACCTATAATCTGCCCCGATATCGAGCCCATAACGCGCTCATTGACGCCATCGCCTGCGGCGAGTTGTTCCTGGCCCAGGCGGCCAAGAAGTCGATGGACAAACCCCGCCCACTGCGCGACATGTTGGTTTAACCGTCCCTGGGATTTCAAGCCATGTACTATCTTCTGTCGGTGATCGGTGTGGCCTTCGGCACGGTCATGCTGGTGTGGTCCAGCTTCAAGATTCTGCGCCGCAAGCCGCCCCGCTATCTGTTGCCGACGGTCGCCGGCGTGACCATCCTTTGTTATGCCACATGGGACGACTATACCTGGTTCGAGCGCATGGCGGAGAAACTCCCGCCGCATATTCAGGTCGTCGATTCATTCCAGACGACGGCATTCTGGCAGCCCTGGACCTATGCCTGGCCGCGCACCAACCGTTTCATCGCCATCAATCGTGCCGAAACCCGGCGTAATGGGAAACTCCCGGGAATGGTCATGACCGAGATGATTCTGGTCAAGAAGCAGGACCCGACCCGTGTGGTGACGCAGATGATTGATTGTGACGAGGCCCGGGTTATGGATATCGGCCCGACCACGGCGTTCGCCGACGACGGTTTGCCTCAACAACCTGACTGGCATCCCATCGCCCGCGACAACAAGCTCTTTTTGGCCGCCTGTTCCACCTGAAAATTGATTTCCCCGGGCACTTGGGGCAGGCTGTGGGGATGAACGACGCGCCCCCGCCTCCCCTGATCATTGACGCGCTTACCGGTGCCCAGCCCTGGGAGCATCCAGACGCCATGTGGCGCCGGGTGGCGGCGTTGCGGCTGATGCGGATGCGCCGGGTGACCGGTCACCGGGTCCTGCCGCTGCTGCAAAAGCTCGATGATCCGGCGGCCCGGAAACTGAAGGGCAGGCATGTCTCGGATGTGGAGGATGATCCGATCCTCCTGGAGGCGGCGTTGCGGCTGACCGACAAGGCCCTGGCCCAGGGGCTGTTGCGGTTTGAGATCGACGGCCGGGAAGGCTCCTCGGAGCCGGGGCCGCCCGAGGGGCCGTTGGGGGCCTGCGGCATGACCTGGGCGGAGGTGCGGCATCATCATTACCACAGGCTGACCCAGTTGGTCCTCGACAAGGGACAGAGCCATTTCAAGATCAAGGTGAAGGGCCATCTGGCCGAACGCTTGTCGCAGATGGCGATCCGGGACCTCGATCAGTTGCCCCGATTGCGCCAGATGTCGCATTTTCACCCGGTGGCCCTGTCGGAACTGAGCCATGGGCTGCACGGCCATCTGGAAAAAATGCTCGATCAGCAGGAATGGCTGCTTGATGCGCTGCTCAAGCTGCATCCTATCGGGTTCCTGCGTGCCTTGCGGCTGGGGCTGAACAATTATTTCGAACGCCTGTTCGTCTGGGATTCGGTGTTCCTGGAAGCGGTGGCGGAAGGGCTGGACCACGGGGCCAAGATCATCGCTCTGGGCGAACACCTGCTGTTGATCGAGGACCCCGAGGTGGTGCGCGCCTTCGGGACCTGGTCCATGCGCGAGTTGCCGATGCCGACTGAAGCGGAATCCGACGAGACGGAAAAAAAGAAAAAGAAAAAGAAAAAAAAGCAACGCCAGCCGCAGGTGGAAACCCGTATTGCCCAGGTGAAGGCCCTGTTGGGCCGGAAGTTCGATGTCCTCCTGTCCTGCACGCCGGAGGTGATCCGCGAGGCCGGACATTGGACCAATGCCGAAATATCGAAGATCGCCGACTACCTGCCGCACATGAACGGCGCGGTCCTGGAGGCGCTGCTTCCCCTGCCCTTCGAACAGCGGATCGGTCTGGTCGAGGGGCTGTGGTACAAACTCGGGCGCGACTACGTGGAAACCCACATGAAGACACCGGCCGGGGTGCAGGTGATCGTGCGGGTGGTCAAGCAGCTCGCCGCCATGGTCGATCGGGGGTCGGCGCCTCGCGACATTAAGAGCGTCTTGACCACGTCCGACCTGTTCGACGACTGCATGGGTAAATTCATCCGGTAATCTCTACGCCGGATGGGCCAGGGCCTGAAGCAGGCGGGCCACCCGCCGCCGCGCATGCCCTGTCAAGTCACGCAGAGCCTGACGGTACCAGCGATTGCGTTCGCGCTGATGCATCCTGCGCAACAGGGGTTCGGCTTCGGAGGCGGAAAGACGCCCGCTGAGAATGGCGTCAGCGAGGTCATGGACCTGCAACTGTGTATCGAATGAGATATTCATCATTTTGTAATCTTTCTAGAAGAGGGGGGATGCGCTTCATATATACTCATAAGGCTGGATGAGTAGCCCTGATGCTGCATTGCAGCAATGCGGGTTTGGCATGACATTCGCCTTGGTAGTGACTAAATTCGACAACCAGCCCAAAGGATTTCCCGTTCATGTTCCGACCTTCCCTTCATGCTGACCGTCTCGCCCGTTTGCGCCAGGAGTTGGTTGCCCTGAATCTGGATGGCTTCGTGGTTCCCTTGGCCGATGCCCATCAGGGGGAGTACGTACCGCCCTCGGAGCGGCGGTTGGAATGGCTCAGTGGCTTTTCCGGCTCGGCGGGGTTGGCGGTGGTGCTGGCCGATAAGGCGGCCCTGTTCGTTGATGGACGCTACACCCTGCAAGCCCGGGACGAGGTGGACGAGACCCTGTTTTCGCTGTGTCATCTGACCGATCAACCGCCCTCCGAATGGATCGCCACACATCTGCCGTCCGGGGGGAAGTTGGGTTACGATCCGTGGCTGCATACGGCCGACGGTCTGGCCCGTCTGTGCAGGGCCTGCCGGGACCGGGACGGCGAGGCGGTGCCCATCGACAGCAACCCCCTCGACCGGGTGTGGGAGGATCGTCCGGCCAAGCCGCGTTCTTCCATTGAGCCGTTTCCGCTGGACTTCGCCGGTCGGGACTTTGCGGACAAGCGGGCCGAGATTGTCGCCGAGTTGAACCGGCACGGCGAACAGGCGGTCATCCTGACGGTGCCGGAATCCATCGCCTGGCTGCTCAACCTGCGGGCCAGCGATTTGCCCCATACACCGGTCGCCCTGGCCTTTGCGATTTTACATGCGGATAACGGGCAGGTGATTCTGTTCGCCGACCCGGAGCGGGTCGCCGGTGAGGCTCAGGACGGGCTCACCCTGCAACCGCCGGAAGCCCTGGCTGCGGCCCTGGAGAAATTGGGCACCGCCCGGGCCAGGGTACGGCTGGACCCGGCCACGGCGAGCCAATGGTTTTTTGATCGCCTGCATGCGGTTGGGGCGACCGTTTCGCGGAACGTCGACCCCTGCCTGCTGCCCAAGGCGCGCAAGAACCCGGTGGAACTGGATGGCATCCGGGCCGCCCATCGGCGCGACGGCGCGGCGCTGGTGCGCTTTCTGTATTGGCTGGGCTCCTTCGGGCTCGACGAGGGAGTCACCGAAAGCGGCGCGGCGGACCGTCTGGAAGCCCTGCGTCAGCAGAACGCACATTTCCGGGGACTCAGTTTTCCGACCATTGTCGGCAGCGGTCCCAACGGGGCCATTGTCCATTACCGGGTGACGCCTAAGAGCGACCGCAAGCTGCAATCGGGGGACATCTTCTTGATTGATTCCGGGGCGCAGTATCTGGATGGCACCACCGATGTGACCCGGACCGTCGTCATGGGCAAGCCGACGGCGGCCCAGCAACGGCATTTCACCCTCGTCCTCAAGGGGCATATCGCCCTGGCCTCGGCCCGGTTTCCTGGCGGCACCACGGGCAGCCAGTTGGATGTGCTGGCCCGTCTGCCCCTGTGGCAGGCCGGGCTGGACTACGACCACGGCACCGGTCACGGAGTGGGGCATTTCCTCGGCGTGCACGAAGGTCCACAGCGCATTTCCAAGATTCCGGGCAAGATCGCCCTGGAACCGGGCATGATCCTGTCCAACGAGCCGGGCTATTACCGGGAAGGGGAATACGGCATCCGGATCGAAAATCTGGTGGCGGTCACCGAGGTGCCGCCACCGCCCGGAGCCGAACGCCCGCTGTTCGGTTTCGAGACCCTGACCCTGTGCCCCATCGACCGCAACCTGATCGCCATGGAGCTGCTCAATCAAGAGGAGCGGCGTTGGTTGGAGGCCTATCACGAGCGGGTGCGTCGGGAGCTGGCACCGCTGCTTGATGGCGCCGCTCTGGACTGGCTGAATGCGGTTACGGCCACGCCGATCATCCGGAGTTGACCGGCGGCGCACAACCCCATCGGAAATGAAGGGATTACCTGGAACCTGGAGGCTTTAGGCCACCACGACAGCGTTCCGTCCACTATCTTTGGCTTTGTACAGCGCGCTGTCGGCACGATTAAGAACCGTCTCGAATTCTTTGTCCTCAGCCTGGAACGTGCTGACGCCGAGGCTGGCGGTGAGGGATGTCTCTTTCCCTTGGGCTGTGACAGGGGTATTGGCAATCGTTTTGCGCAGCCGTTCAGCAAGGATTTCCGCCGCATCGGAGGACGTGTCAGGCAGGCAGATGGCGAACTCCTCGCCGCCGAGGCGTCCGGCAATATCGAGATTTCTGATGGATTCCTTGATGATCGTCGCCACGATCTTAAGCGCCGCATCGCCCATGGCATGGCCGTGGTTGTCATTGACCGTCTTGAAAAAATCCAAATCGATCATGATGAACGAATAGGGATGACCATACCGGAGAGCCCGGCTGTTCACTTCGTCGCATTCGTCCATAAAAGCGCGGCGGTTGTTGAGTTTGGTCAACCCATCGGTGCGCGACAGGATCTCAGCCGACTGTTTCGCGTCATGAAGTTCCCTGGTTCGCTCTTTCACGCGCTCTTCGAGCAGATTCCGTTCCTGCCGCAAATCGGAGTGGGCCAGCGACAACTGACGGAACGCCGTGCCGAGCAGGACGGACAGGGCGGCGGCGGTCAGCAGAAACTCCTGCAAAAGAATCACAATATGTGCCTGGGTGCCGGCCCCTGCGAAGGCCCCCAGGCCGTTGGTCGTCCCCGCGGCGGCGATGAAGGCCACCCCGACCAGTGCCGTTGCCGCCTCACGCGGACCGAAACGCAGGGCGACCCAAGCCAGAAGCGGGAGAACCAGCGACGGAGTGTTCGTCCATTGCGGCCATGAGGCGGGGGACAGAAAAACAATGCCGGAAAGCACCAGGATGGCGGTTGCGGCGACCAGAAACTCGCTCAAGGGGGCTCGAAAATGAAAAAGCGACTGTCTATCCTGGGTCAGCCAGGTCAGCAACAGGGGGGTGATGAGCAGCAGGCCGATGGCATCGCCGAACCACCAGACCCGCCAGAACTCCCAATACGAGAGCGTGTCGTCACCGATGTAGTAGAGAGCCGCGCCGCCCAGGGCGGCAAGCGGCGTGGCCATGAAAAGAAAGATGACGGCCAAGGCCAGGGACAGGTTCACGGTCAGCCCCTGAAAAGGTTTCCCCTTGAGTACAACAAAGCGAATAAGCGCGCTGGAAAACAGTGCTTCTCCCGCATTCACCATGGCGAACCCGAAGATCTGCCAGAGCGGAAAATGGCCGATATCGGCCAAAAATTCGCTGGCGATCCCGGCGGCGACAAACAACGGCCAGCGGCGCGTCGGGGACAGAATCAGGGCGGCGATAATCACGGCGTTGGGGGGCCAGAAGGAGGCGATGCCTTCGGGCATGATGGTCAGTCGTATGGCCATCTGGGCCAACAGATAGTAGACCAGCGCCGTCAGGATCACCTGGACGACGGTCAGTCGTAATATGTTCCCCATACGATTCTCCGATCCCATTGAAGAATGAACAGCGCAACATCGCCAACCACTCAGGACAAAAGGATACGGGCTCAGGACCACCAATGAAATAGGCAAGCCGCCATAGGCACACCTTTTTCAGCATGCGGTTCGTGCGATCTCCTGGCACTCGTTGGCCAACTGGATCAGGGCATCGGTGGCCCAACTGCCCTGATCGTTGAGGCGGTCGGCGAGGCCCCAGGGGATCTGCGCCAGTCCGTTGCGGGCGCCTGAAATGGCCCCGGCCATGGCCCCGGTGGTATCCACATCGCCGCCGACGGAGATGGCCGTGCGCAGGGTTTCGTCGAAATCGTCGGGACTGCGCAGGAAGCTGTACAGGCTCCACAGCACCGAGCCGATGACGAACGGCGAAATGCCCAGCCACATGTCCCGATGGTCGGCCGGGCGTCCGGCGCGGGAGATGAAGCGGATCGCCGTCGCCGGGGGCAGGGTCAGCCAATCGCCCAGCCGGTGCAAGGCATCGCTGGTCTCGCTGTCGATGGGGTCGGTCCATTGTCCCAGCCGGGCGAGAAAATCGCGCGGCACGATGGCGTCTTCGCTGATGGCCAGGGAAACGGCCCCGGCAATGGCCACCGACCCGGCCACACAGCGGGGGTCGGCATGGGTGATGCGGCCCTGATCGACGGCGCAACGGATCATTTTTTCTGGATCGTCATGAAACAGCAGTCCCGCCGGTCCGGCGCGCATGGCGCTGCCGTTGCCCGCCTCCGGGGCCGGGGCACCGGCCTCGCGCCAGGGAATGCCCTGATGCAGCCGCAGCGCCGCCTCGCGGGTGGCCCGCCCGCCACCGACCACGCCCTGACGGGCGAAAATGTCGCTGATGCGAAGCGCATAGTCGTCGGCGTCGAACCCGCGCCGGTCGCGGAAACTGATGAGCAACTCGCGGGCCAACTGGGAATCGTCGGAATATTGGCCCATGGGATAGATGCCGCGATAGATTTCGGGAATGCGCCCGTGGGGGTCGTGACTGCCCACCGCGCCGCCCAGCACGGCGTCTACATGACCCCGGCAGACAGTGTCCAACTGCCCTTCGACAATGAAGCCCAGGGCATCCCCAACACATTGACCGATCAGGCTGCCCGCGAAGGCGTCATGGCGAATTTCAGGCATCGGGGATCTCGAATTCAGCGACCACCGGAGCGTGATAGGATTCCGGGCCACCGGGCACCGCATGAGAACCGACCAGTTCATCGCCCAGGGCTTCGTTGTGAATCTCGCTATGGCGGTACCAGCCGAGCAGGGGCCGGGAAACCAGGACGTGATCCAGCATTTGCGGTCTCCCGTGATGAACGACAGAATATCTTTGGGAATGGGAGAGGCTCTTTTCAAGGGGCACCAGGATCCGTCCGACCAGATGGGGGTTGGCCGCATCCTCCTCGTCGCCGCGAATGGTGCGCACCGGAGTCTGATACAGATCGGCGTTGAAATCACCGCAAACGGCGATCAAGGCTTCCGGCTCCCGGTCCAGGATCTGGTCGATCAGCAGCCGGGCCTCGAACGTCTGACCGGCCCGTTTGACGGCGGCCAGAAACATGCCCTCGGCCCATTGGGTCATGCCATCCCAGGCCGGGGGGTGGGTTTTTCCGCCGGGCACATAGGCGGCACGCGGGGCGCGCAGATGGACGTTGAGAACATGCAGGGTCCGCCCGCCGTCCAGGGCCAGCTCGGCCTGTAGAAGGGAGCGATCCCATTCGATGGGCTGCGCGGCGGATGGCTCGCCCGGGGACCTGTAGGACGGGGCGGGCACGAAATCATGTCGCACCTGGCGATACTGGCGCAGCGGAAAACGGCTCAGCAGCACCAGATTGTGACGGTCCCGGGCACCGCCGGTGCTGAGACTGCGGGTATGCGCATGATGGTACGTGGCATAGGGGGTTTCCGCGAGCAGGGCCTCCAACGCGGTGAGGGACCGCTGCTTGCCGCTTGCGCCACGCTGGCCATCCACTTCCTGGAGGCACAGCACATCGGCCCGCAGGCGGGCCAGTTGCGGGCGCAGGATGGCAATGCGCTCGTCCAGGTCGTCGGCCCCCAGGCTTTCCAGGTTGAAGGTGGCGATCCGCAGACTGTCCGGCATGGGGCGCGCGCTCCGAAATTTATTGCAGCATAGGGGGCGGACCCCGGGGCAATCAAGCGGCGTAAAGATCAATCATTTTTTCGGCTGTTATTTACCCGGTAACGAATTCTCGATAGACTAAGGTATAGGTTCGCCTATGACGTGGTGGGCGGCGCGTAGTTTGTTTTTTTCGAGGATACCTACCTTCAATGACACTGCATGGATCATGAACCAAGCCAAACGTCCCCTTTCTTCCGCCGCCCTGGAGCCACTCTACCGGATACCCGATTCGGCGGAAATCGACCTGGATCGCAAGAAAGTGCTGATCGGCGCGGTGAAGATCATTCTCGGGCGCATTCACAAAAAAGGACTGATCCCGGAAGACAAGGGATACAGTGTCGTGGTGGCCTCGCCGGAGATGCTGGATACCTGCTTCAAGGCGTTCAAGGCCGACCCCGGCCTCGGCAAGGATTTGGTGGTGAGCCCCAAGGGCCGCCCGGTGGGGCCTCATGACAGCGCGGCGCCGCTGGTTTGCGGACCGACCCTGGAACAGGTGGAAAAACTGCTGGTCACCACCTGCGCCAACAAGTATTTCGGCGGCGTCCCGGCCAAAAATTCCGACAAAAAGATTGATCCGGTCTACAAGCAATTGCGCCCGTTTCTGGCCTTTGCCTGGCAGTTGCCGCTGCTCCCCATCTTCAAGAAAAACTATAATTTCGCCCATTTGCGCTATCTGGGTCGCGATGTGCTGCTGCTGCGCGATGCCAAGGCGGTCCATCAGATCGCCGATTTCGGTCCGCGTGAAATTGACGCGGCGCGCGAGGTTCTGGGGGACCGGTTCCCGGAAATGCTGCACGCCAATCCCAAGGCATTGGGTGGCGTCGCGCTGATCAAGGACGATGTGCAAAAGACCCTGGAGCGCATCGAGCGCGCGGTCGGGCCACGGATCTGGGATTTCTTCGCCCGCGACAAACAGTATGTGGTCGAGGTGCTGAATATCAGCCATCTGGACCTGCGGGCCATCGGTCCGTTGCTGGTGGATCTGTCTCTGGAAGCGTTGATCGAGGCCACCGAGGTCCCGGTGCGCATTCTCGAGCCGCTGCTGACGGCATTTCCCGACGTGCTGGGGGACGATTGCGGCAAACTGCTCGCTGATCCGCTGTTCTGCCGTGAATTCTTCCGTCCGGTCATGACCTCGTTCCGCTATATGGAATTCAAGGACGAGACCAAGGAAGAAGTCGATCTGGTGGTGGGGGAGGCCGCCCGGCTGAAACTCAATGCCAACCGCGAGCGGATCAACACCTGGAAAGCCCAGCAGGGCTGGTAGGTTCAACCCTGCCGGTCTTTTCGGGTCAGCCGGTGATCAGGGGGTCCGGACGCTCCACATAGGGAGCCAGGGCGCGCTCGAACACGGCCTCGATCTCTTCGGGGGTGAGTGAGTCCTCGGGGCCATGGTCGGCCAGCATCTGTTTGGCCACTTCCACCGGGCAGTCGCCGATATGGCCGCAGACTTCGGGCCGGTCGTCGGCGCAGCCATTCCAGAAACGGAGGGAGGCCTTCACCATGTCCAGATTATCCTGGAACAGATGGGCCGACATGGTTTCCAGCCATCGGCTGCACGGGACTTCCGTCGAGGCGGCATAGGCCACGGCGGGGTTGCTGTTTCCTGATGTTTCCTGGTGCACACTCATGTTCTTGACCCCTTTGAATTTCTTTGTTTTTTCAATAACCAGCATATTAGGATTACCTAAAGTATGAACGTCAAAGGTTATGTTGTCCACTATCCTGGCGGATAGGGTTGCCTCAATTTCATGATCTGAGTATATTTGGGCGCGGGGGGGCGGACCCTACATGCCGCCCAGGCAGACGAACTTGGTCTCCAAAAATTCATCGATTCCGTATTTGGAGCCTTCGCGGCCGATGCCCGATTCCTTCATGCCGCCGAACGGGGCCACTTCGGTGGAGAAGATGCCTTCGTTGACGCTGACGATGCCGTATTCCAAAGCCTCGGCGACCCGGAACACGCGCCCGATATCGCGCCCGTAAAAATAGGCGGCCAGACCATAGGGGGTGTCGTTGGCCAGGGCGACGGCCTCGGCCTCGGTCTCGAAGCGGTACAGCGGCGCCACCGGGCCGAAGATTTCCTCTTGGGCACAGGCCATGTCCGGAGTGACACCGGTGAGGATGGTCGGCTGATAGAAGGTGCCGCCCAGCTCGTGACGCCGCCCGCCGCTGCGCACAAGCGCGCCCTTGGAAACGGCATCGGCAACCAGCCGTTCCACTTTCTCCAGGGCCTCTTCGTTGATCAGCGGGCCTTGCTGGCTGTCCCCGTCGAGACCGGGGCCGACGCGCAGAGTGCCGACCGCCGCCGCCAGCTTGTCGGCGAAGGCGTCATAGACTCGGGCCTGCACCAGAATACGGTTGGCACAGACGCAGGTCTGTCCGGTGTTGCGGTATTTGGAAGCCAGGGTCCCGGCCACCGCCGCATCCAGTTCGGCATCGTCGAACACGATGAACGGCGCATTGCCGCCCAGTTCCAGGCTGATCTTTTTTACCGTGTCGGCACATTGCCGCATGAGCAGCTTTCCGACCTCGGTGGAGCCGGTGAATGACAGCTTGCGGACCAACGGATTGGACGTCAGTTCCCCGCCGATGGCCGCCGGGTCGCGCCCGGTGACGATGTTGATCACGCCTTGCGGAAAGCCCGCCCGGTCGGCCAACTCGGCCATGGCCAGGGCCGACAGCGGCGTGTCCTCGGCCGGTTTGATGACCACCGTGCAGCCGGCGGCCAGGGCCGGAGCACATTTGCGGGCGATCATGGCATTGGGAAAATTCCACGGGGTGATGGCGGCGACCACGCCCACCGGTTCCTTGAAGACCAGAATCCGCTTGTCCACCGCATGGGTCGGGATGGTGTCGCCATAGACCCGCTTGCCTTCCTCGGCATACCATTCGATGAATCCGGCCCCGTAGATCACCTCGCCCCGGGATTCGGCCAGGGGCTTGCCCTGTTCGGCGGTCATCAGCATCGCCAGATCGTCCTGATTTTCCAGGATCAAGTCGTACCAGCGGCGCAGCAGGACGGCCCGCTGTTTTGCCGTCAAGGCCCGCCAGCCCGGCTGGGCGGCGTAGGCGGCTTCGATGGCGCGACGAGTCTCCGTTGCCCCCATGTCGGGGACCCGGCCCAATTGTTGCCCATTGGCCGGGTTGGTGACGGGAAAGTCGCCGCTGTGGTCGGCGTTGATCCAGCGGCCATTCACATAGGCTTGGGCGCGGAACAGGGTGCTGTCACGAAGCTGCATGGGGGGTCTCCCGAATCCGAGGGTGGTTTTGCCCACAGCTTGACCCCTGCACACGGGGGGCACAAGTCAATGTCACCTTGTGCGACGGAGCGATGTTTTCTACAGTCGGCCAAAGTCACAAGGAGGACAAGATGCGCATCGCGACACACCGGGGCCTGCGCCACGTGGTCTGCCTGTCGGCCCTGTGGGTGCTGACGGGCTGCTCGTCGCTGTTCGACAAGCCGGAGCGCCAGTATTGCGCCGGGGTCAGTGTGCCGATGGACTTGGCCGACATGGTGATTTTCGAAGGAGCCGGGCGGGATCTGATCGACGTCAACTACGGCGGTCATATCCGTGATGTGGATACCTCCTGCGTCTTCGATATCCACAAGAAGACCAAGGAAGGCACCATGAAGCTCCTGGTCGCCCCGATGATCGAAGTGGAGCGCGGCAATGCCAACAAGGACGGCAAGGCGGCGTTGAGCTATTTCATCGCGATTACCGAATCCGGCCAGTCGGTGCGCGACAAGCAGATCTATTCCTTCACCTCCGAGTTTCCCGGCAATGTGTCGCGGATGGTGGTCAAGGACAAGCCGGTCAGCATCGAAGTGCCGGTGGGGCCGAAAAAGGGTGGCACGTCCTATCATGTCTATGTGGGATTCCAGTTGGATCAGGCGCAGGTGGACTTCAACCGCAAGCGCCTGAAACAAGTCCGCTGACCGGCGCGGGGCGAGGGATAGCATGAGCAACGCCGATGCCTCCGCTCTGTTGAAAACGCCCTTGCACGGCCTGCACGAAAGTCTGGGCGGCAAAATGGTGCCGTTTGCCGGGTATGACATGCCGGTGCAGTATCCTATGGGAATCCTCAAGGAACACCTGCATTGCCGTGCCGAGAGCGGTTTGTTCGATGTGTCGCATATGGGACAGGCGATCCTTCACGGGGCCGACGCCGGGGCGGCGCTGGAACGGCTGGTTCCCGGCGACCTCCAGAGCCTGACCCCGGGGGCCATGCGCTATACCCAGTTCACCAATGCCCGGGCGGGCATTCTCGATGACCTGATGATTACCCGGATGGAGGATCACTGGTTCCTGGTGGTCAACGCGGCGCGAAAGGCCCATGACTTCGCCCTGCTGCGCGACGGATTGCCGGGGTCATGCGCGCTGGACATTCTCGACGACCGGGCGCTGATCGCCGTGCAGGGACCGAAGGCGGCGCAAGTGCTGGCCCGGCTGGCCCCGGAGGTGGCGGCGATGCGCTTCATGACGGCGCGGCTCGTGGATCTGATGGGGGTGACCTGCCGGGTCTCCCGGTCGGGCTATACGGGCGAAGATGGCTATGAAATCTCGGTGCCCGCCATCGCCGCCGTCGCCCTGGCCGAGCGCCTGTTGTCGGAACCGGAAGTCGCCCCGGTCGGTCTCGGCGCACGCGATTCCCTGCGCCTGGAAGCCGGGCTCTGCCTGTATGGCAGTGACATTGACGAAACCACCACCCCGGTGGAAGCGGGATTGCTGTGGAGCATCTCCAAGCGCCGCCGGGCCGAGGGGGGATTCCCCGGCGATGCGGTGCTGCGTCAACAGATTGCCGAGGGGCCGTCGCGCCGTCGGGTCGGCCTCCGCCCGGACGGCAAGGCCCCGGCCCGCGCCCATACGGAAATCACCGATGCCGAGGGGGCAATCATCGGCGAGGTCACCAGCGGCGGCTTCGGCCCCACGGTGGGTGGTCCGGTGGCCATGGGCTATGTGCCCATGGCGCTGGCCGAGGTCGGCAGCAAAATCGGACTTTCGGTGCGGGGCAAAATTCTGCCCGGCCAGGTGAGCAAGTTACCGTTTGTCGAACAGCGCTATTTTCGGGGTTGAGAGAGAGGGGAAGACCATGGCAACCGTGAAATTCACCAAAGACCATGAATGGATTCGCATCGAAGAGGACGAAGGAACCGTCGGCATCACCGACTATGCCCAGGAGCAATTGGGCGACGTGGTGTTCGTCGAATTGCCGAAACCCGGCACCACCCTGGAAACCGGTGACGAGGCGGCGGTGGTCGAATCGGTCAAGGCGGCGAGCGAGATCTACGCGCCCATAAGTGGTGACGTGCTGGAGGTCAACGAGGACCTGGAAGGGGACCCGTCGTTGGTCAATAGCTCGGCCATGGACGGTGGCTGGTTTTTCCGCATGACCATCGCCGACGAGACGGAGTTGGAGGACCTGATGGACGAGGAAGCGTATCTGGGTTACGTCGCCGGGCTCGGCTGATGCGCTACCTGCCCCTCAGTGAGACCGACCGCCGAGACATGCTGGCCGCCATCGGTGTTGATTCGGTGGATGATCTCTATGTGGACGTTCCCGAGGCGGCGCGCCGGTCCGGTCTGGTGGACCTGCCGACCCATGCCGGGGAAATGGCCGTCGAGCAGGCCTTTGTCGGCATGGCGTCAAAGAATCTGAGCCCGTCGCGGGTACCCAGTTTTCTCGGGGCCGGGGCCTATCGGCATCATGTACCGGCGGCGGTGGATTATCTCATCCAGCGCGGGGAGTTCCTCACCTCCTATACTCCCTATCAGCCGGAAATCTCTCAGGGGACACTGCAATATCTCTATGAATTTCAGTCCCAGGTGGCGCTGCTGACCGGCATGAAGGTGGCCAATGCCTCCATGTACGACGGGGCGACCGCCACCGCCGAGGCGGTGCTGATGGCCTTGCGGGTCACCCGCCGTTCCAAGGCGGTGCTGTCCGGCGGCCTGCATCCCCACTACCGAGAAGTGGTGGAGACCCACGCCCGCTTTTATGGCTTCGAAGCGCAAGTTCTGCCCGCCGACCCGCTGGCCGCCGAAGATCTGTTGCCGCGCATCGACGGGGAGACCGCTTGCGTGGTGGTACAGGTGCCGAGCTTCTTCGGGCAGATCCGCGACGTGACGGCGCTGGCCGAGGCCTGCCACGCCGCCGGGGCGTTGCTGGTGGTGGTCAATACGGAAGTCCTCGCCTGGGGCCTGTTGCGCGCGCCGGGGGACATGGGGGCCGACATCGTTGCCGCCGAGGGCCAGTCGCTGGGCAATCCCACCGGCTTTGGCGGACCCCATGTGGGGTTGTTCGCCACCCGCCAAAAGCTGCTGCGCCAGATGCCCGGACGGCTGGCCGGACAGACCACCGACGTGGCGGGCCAGCGCGGCTGGGTGCTGACCCTCAACACCCGCGAGCAGCATATCCGGCGCGAGAAGGCGACCTCCAATATCTGCACCAATGCCGGGCTCTGCGCCCTGGCCTTCACCATTCATCTGACGCTGCTCGGCGAAGTGGGTTTGAAGCGGCTGGCGCGGATCAACCATGCCAATGCCGCCGTGCTGGCTACTGAGCTGGCGGCGTTGCCCGGAGTCTCCTTGGTGAACGACAGTTTCTTTAATGAATTCACCCTGCGCCTGCCCAAAGATGCCGCCGCAGTGGTGGAGGCCCTGGCCGAACGGGGCATTCTTGGCGGGGTGCCGGTCTCGCGCTTGTTGCCCAATGCCGGGCTTGACGATTTGTTGCTGGTGGCGGCTACCGAAACCACCACACCGGCCCATCGGGCGGCGCTGACCCAGGCCCTGGCGGAGGTGCTGTCATGAGCGACCAGAAGCCAGATTCCTTGCCCGCCAATCGCGGCTTGCAGATCGAGGAACCGCTGATCTTCGAACAGGACACCCCGGGCACCTGTGGCGTCGATCTGCCCGAACCGGAAATGACGACCGCTTATCTGGGCGGCCTGGAACGCGCCGGGCCGATCGGTCTGCCGTCGTTGTCGGAACCGCAGGTGGTGCGGCATTACATGCGCCTGTCCTCCAAGAATTACGCCATCGACAGCGGCTTTTATCCGCTCGGTTCCTGCACCATGAAGCACAATCCGCGTCTCAACGAACGGCTGGCCCGGCTGCCCGGTCTCGGCGACCTGCACCCGTTACAGCCACAGAGCACGGTGCAGGGGGCGCTGGAATTGATCGACGCCTGCGCCCATTGGCTGAAGGTGCTCACCGGCATGCCTGCCGTGGCCATGTCGCCGGCCGCCGGGGCGCATGGGGAGTTGACCGGGCTGATGTGCATGCGCGCCGCCCTGGAAGCGCGCGGCGATGCCAGAACAAAGGTTCTGGTCCCGGATTCGGCCCATGGCACCAATCCGGCCAGCGCCCACGCCTGCGGCTATATGGTGGAGTCCATCCCGGGCAACGCGCGCGGGCGGGTCGATCTGGAGGCGCTGGTTTCGCGGCTGGATGAGACGGTGGCCGGGGTGATGATCACCAACCCCAACACCTGCGGCCTGTTCGAGCCGGACATGCTGCGCATCGCCGACGCGGTGCACGAGGCGGGCGGCTTCGTCTATTGCGACGGGGCCAACTTCAATGCCCTGGTCGGTCGGGTGCGGCCGGGGGATCTGGGTATCGACTGCATGCACCTGAATCTGCACAAGACCTTTTCCACCCCGCACGGCGGCGGCGGTCCGGGCAGCGGCCCGGTGGTGCTGTCGGAGGCGCTGGCCCCCTATGCGCCGTTGCCCTGGGTGGTGCACGGTTCCGAGGGCCTGACCCTGGCCGAAACCGGTGCCGCAACGGGCGGCGATCCCATTGGCCGGGTGAAGGGCTTCCATGGACAGTTCGGGGTATTTGTCCGGGCGCTGGCCTATATGATGAGCCAGGGGGCGGACGGTCTGCGTCAGGTGGCCGAGGATGCGGTGCTCAATGCCAATTATCTGATGACGCGATTGGACGGCGAGTTGACCCCGTCCTTTGCCGGACCCTGCATGCATGAATGCCTGTTCGACGACCGCTTTCTCAAGGGCACCGGCGTCACCACCCTCGACTTCGCCAAGGCGATGATCGACGAGGGGGTGCATCCGATGACCATGTATTTCCCGCTGGTGGTGCGCGGGGCGTTGTTGATGGAACCGACCGAGACCGAAAGCCGCGCCTCGGTGGATCAGTTTGCCGATTTGGTAATCCGTCTGGCGCAACGGGCCAAGCAGGGCGATCTGAGCTTTTTCCAGCAGGCCCCCATCCATACGCCGCGTCGGCGGCTTGACGAAACCCAGGCCGCCCGCACGCCCAACCTGCGCTGGACGCCGGACGGTTCGGACTGATGACCGACGCCGCTCCGGATCTGCGCACCGCCATCCGCGAACAGCGGGAAATGCTGACCTCGATGATCAGCCGCGCCATGCGCAAGCTGTCGCACGGCTGCGTCGATGTGATGGGCGACCGGGCGGCACTGGAGGCGCTGCTGACCCGAGCGTTGGAAGATATGACTTCCGTCAAGCATCTTTATGTGATGGACCGGGCCGGGGTGCAGATCACCGACAATATCACCCGCGCCGGTCCCGATCCGGCCCATTTCGGGCGCGACCGCTCCAAGCGCCCCTACATGATCGGTATTTTGGGCACCACCAACTTTCGCCTCTCAGAAGCCTACATCAGTCGGAATTCAAAGCGCCCTTCGCTGACCGCCATCCGCGTCATCCGCGACCGGGAAAGCCATCATGTGGGCTTTCTGGGGGCCGACTACGATCTGCGAGAATTGCCGATGACCCGTGGTCTGTATGAGGAATCCGGGGCCTGGCGGCAAATCAAGGGCGATCCCTCCATACGCGGGGCGCTGTTTGCCCAATGCCGGGTTGAGAGCCAGATGGACCGTCGCCTGGATGACGTATTGCCCCTGATGTCGGAACTGATCACCCAGCATGGGGTGTTTCATGGCAAGCTGCATTTCTCGTCCAACCGGGCCACCATCTGGCAGGTGGACGACCCCTTCAGCTACCGCATTCTGGATTTCAATGACCTGATTGATCCGGACATCTGCCTTGCCTATCCGCATCGCCCCTATACCGAGCGGGCCATCGTCCCGGCCGCCAATATCCCGGCGATTTTCGAGATGTTCCGCGAACTGCGCTTCGCCGACGACAACATCTACCTGCGCGCCGGGTCGCTGAATGTGTGCAACGGCATGGTTTCCCTGAACTTCTCCTGCGACGGCTCGCACTACATCCGCCACGACGAATTTCTGAACAATGGCCTGGAATTCTGGTTTGGGAAGTTGGGGTAGGGGCGGCTAAACTTAAGCTGGAACGAGTCAATAATATCAAGGTCGAAGAGCCGTGTTTGAAATTCGGACAATGGATATCTCGGACTACGATGCCGTTTTTCAGTTATTTTCTGAAACACCTGGAGTCAGTGTTCGTGAAGCAGATTCCCGTGACTCCACTTTACGCTATCTGGCACGCAATCCAGGTTTGAGCTTTGTCGCTGTGAGCGAGAAAAAGATCGTTGGCTGCATCTTCTGTGGTCATGATGGGCGGCGCGGATATCTCCAACATCTGGTGGTCGATCCTGTTTTTCGCAATCAAGGGATCGCTAGAAGATTAGTGGCTCGCTGCATTGATACATTACAAAAATTGGAGATTAAGAAATCCCACGTTGATGTGCTTGTCACAAACTCTGATGCGCAAACTTTTTGGTCAAATCTTGGGTGGCAAAAGCGCCAAGATATTTACAGATTTTCATTCATCAATTCTGAAGATCCCGATACCTAGGACATGGGCAGGGTAAAACAGATTCGGCTCCCCTGCGTGAATTCGGGGTCGATCCAGATGCGCCCGCCGTGGCGGGAGACGATCTTGCGGCAGATGGCCAGCCCGAGGCCCGTGCCTTCGAATTTTTCCCGCATATGCAGGCGCTGGAAGATGACGAACACCTTGTCGTGATAGGCCGGATCAATGCCGATGCCATTGTCCTGGACCTGGAACAGCCAGTCTCGATCCCGTCGGCTGATGGTCAGTTCGATCCGCAGGGCACGGTCCGGGTGGCGAAACTTGAGGGCGTTGTCGAACAGGTTTTCGAACAGTTGTACCATTTCATCGAAATGGCAGGTCAGGGTGGGATAGATGTCCGGGAGCCGGAGGGTGGCGGCGGTCGCTTCGATCTGCGGGCCGAGGCTGCCCATGACCTGATTCAGGATGGCGGCCAGGGAGAGCGGACTGTTCGACATGGGTGTATGTCCGACCCGGGCGTATTGCAGCAGGTCCTTGACCAGTTGATCCAGGCGCACCGCCCCTTCCCGGGCATAGGCGATATATTCCCGGCCACTGGCATCAAGCTGTTTGGCGTAATTGCGTTCCAGCAGGGACACATAGCTGGCCACCATGCGCATGGGTTCGCGCAGGTCATGGGAGGCCACATAGGCGAACTGGTTCAGGTCGGCATTGGATTCTTCGAGTAGAGCCATGATGCGGTTCTGCTCGCGCTCCATTTCCTTGCGTCGGCTGATATCGGTCAGGGCCACCATGACGCCGGTCACCCTGTCGTCCAGGTCCCGGTGAGGGGCCGTGGCGAGCAGCAGGGTGCGCGGCCCCCGGTCCTTGAAGGTCGCCGTCAGTTCGTGGTCGGTGGTGACATAACCGGTCAACGCCGCCTGAAGGATCGCATCAAATTGATCTCTTCCCTCCTGATCAAGGAAATACAGGAAGTCGCGATGTTCCAGAAAGGCGGGAGGCTGTTGCAGAAGGTCGCAGAAAGCCTGGTTGAATTGATCAATTTTCAAATCGTGATCAAGGAAAACCAGCGGCGTCGGGGCGGTGAACAGAATAACCTCGTTCATTCGGCTCTGAGCCCCGAGGCGGGCCTGGGCGGCGAGGTCGCGCTGCCGGTGCAGCCAGATCAGCATTCCAGTCAGAAGCAGTATGATGACCGAAAAGAAAAGCCCCACCGCCACATGCTCCAGCAGGGAGTAACGCCAGGGGGCCAGCACAACATCCGTTGCCTGACCGACGACGGCCAGCAAGGGGCGATGTTCCAGGCTCTGGTAGGTGATGATCCGATGTTGCCCGTCGGTCACGGTGTGGGTCTCGTAACTCCCCCGGGGGGCCTGTTTCAGGTGGCTGAACAGCGGGCCGTGGGCGAAAGATCGTCCCATCAGTTCGGCCGCGAAGGGGGCCCGCGCCACCATATAGCCTTCCTCATGCACCAGTTCCAGGGTGGCTCCGGCCTGCAGGTCGAAGGGAGAAAAGAATCGGTTGAGCTGTTGCAGTTCGATAGTCGCCAGAATCACCCCCTGAAACGTCCCCTGGAGGCTCCAGCGGCTTTTGGCGATTGGGAGCAGCCAGTTGCCGGTCGTGGGGTCAAGGCGCGGCAGGCCGAATGCGAACGCGCGCTGCCGGTCCTGTCGCAGGTTCTTGAAATAGGGCTGATCGGCGAGGGAGAAGGTCAGCGCCGCCTCGGGCCTGGCACTCTGACAGGCCCATCCCTCCGCATCAATCAGTTCGGCGCTGAAAAGCATGTCCCCATGGCGCACCATTTCCGCCAGCCGACTGGAAACCTCTTTGTCGAAACGGGCGGTACCGTCGCAGGGAGGCAGGCTCAGTTCCAGAACCTCCAGGCGCGCTTCGATCAGTGAAAAGGAACGGTCCGCGTAGGCGGCCAGCCCCCGGGCTAATTGCTCGGAAGACTCTTTCACCGTTTGCAGGGCCGTGGTGCGGCCATGAAAGATTTCGTAACTGATCACCGACCAAACGACCAGCAGGGCAAAGGCTGTGAGCAGTCCCAGCCCCAGCACAAAGCGTGAAGAGGAGTCGACCCCCGCCAACTCTTCCCGAATGCTCTGGTTGATGCTCATCTCGCCATGGTTTCCCTACTTCCCCCGTATAAACATAAAAGAGCATGCTGCAAAAAGATAAGCAAAAATGGCCACGACGACCTTCGAAGAGAAACGGGGAAGGGCCTATGTCAATCGTCCCAAGTCCCTGACAGTTGTTTCCAATGGACGCAAAAAAAATACGGGCATTGGCAACTTTCGATCTTGATAATAAGTCTCATTGCCGATATAAAAAAACCATGATTGGATTCTGGTTATCCGACAAACGGACTGGGATATCAGTATGTTATACCAGAAAAAGCCAGCCGGTCAGGGAACATGAGACAGCTTGAACCAAGGAGCGAATTTCCATGCTTGAACAGTCAGCGCCCGTTGCCGAGACGACTCAGACCGTAACGCCGTTGCCCAGCCAGGTAAAAAGTGGGCGCACATTGGCCCAACTGAAGCCCGGTGAACGGGCGCTGGTGGCCTGCGTGACCGGCAACGATTCCCTGAAGCGCCGTCTGTCGGCTTTGGGGGTCATTCGCGGGGCTGAAATCGTGGTGGACAAGGCGGCCCCTCTGGGTGATCCGCGCGTGTACCGTCTGATGGGCTATATGCTCAGTCTGCGCAATCAGGAAGCGGCACAGGTGCAGCTCCAGTAATCGGCTTTTCGACTGATTCGAGGGAAGGGGGCTGCCGGGGGTTTGTCCGACAACCTCCCAAAAATGAGGTGCGAATAAAGTTCTTGCTAATGATTATCATTATCTATAAGTTTTGCAAAACCGCCCAGGATGGGCTGTCTTGCAGAGTCGTCATAACAGGAGCACCACCCATGGAACTCATTACCCTCGCCATCGCCGCCCCCCTCTTGATGATTTATAACCGCAAGCTTCACAAAGGGGCTGAGCAGAAATATCCTCGCATCCGTCGATAAGGCGGGGCCATTAAAGGAGACTTTGGGTTAATGGATACCGATACCGTCGTTTTGATCGCCATTTTGCTGGCCTGTCTGACTTATGTGGGCCGCCGGGTCTACCGCATGGTACGCCCCGCTGCCGGAGCTGCGGCCTGTGGCGGCGGCTGTGGCTGTAGCGGCTCGGCAGCCACCTGCGGTGCCGCCCCGCAAAAGGGTACGGTCGAGATCGGTTCCTCCTGACCTCGCTGCTTGATGAACAAGAGACAAGGGGCCACGTGATGGCCCCTTTGCTTTTTCCTGTTATTGAATGCTCGTTCTAATTGATTGGCAGGGAATAATAGACCGACAGGGTCTCGGTGCCCGGGTTCTTGTCTCCCAGACCGGCATTGGAATAGTGGGAAATGGCCAAGCCGAGGCGGGAGCGGTCGTCAAACCGATAGGCTGCTTCCAGTTGCGAGCGGAACTCCAGGGCGTGGCCCATGTCCAGCTTATCCTTGCTGCCGGTATAGAAATGCGGCGCGAAGCTCGGCGTCACCACCCAGCGACGACCGAAATACACATCCCACAGGATACCGGCCCCGATAAAGCCATGACCCGACGTGGCCCCCCCCAGCGCCACGAAGGGTTTGAACTGCACATAGGGCACCTTGTAGCCGGAACGGTATTCGATCCGGAACTCGGCCCCGGGGTCCTTGCGTCGGTTGAAATCGAACCAGCCCGCACCGATCGACAGAAAATCGGGATCATCGGTCTGCGCCGTCGCCGGTTGTTCGGAAGCGCCGAACAGACCCGCCAGAAGCGCCAATATCATGCCGCGTTTCACCATCGACCCTATTCCCCCAGAGGATACCGAAGAGGACCCGCATCTTAGATCATGGGCCGAAAGATGCAAGACCTGCGCGGATTTAACACAACGAATGGTGCTTGAGGTCACCTGGCGATTCTCACATAATGCCCCAGAGTTGTGGAATGAGAGTCATTCCGGTCCGCATTGTCAGCGTCTGGCAATGAACCCAATTCTAGCTGCCGTTTCGTTGCCGGGGCGGGGAAGGCGCGTCAAGCGCCGCAGTACAAGGTGTGAATACCGAAATGGCTCAATCCCTCGACCTCCTGTTACAGCTCCTGGAAAGCATGGCCATCTTTGTCATGGCCCTGTTGCTGTACCAGATGATCAAGGACCGGGTCATCCAACCGGCGCTACGCGAGGGATTACTTGGGATTTCTTTCGGTCTGCTGGCCTGGTTCAGCATGACACATCACATTCCGGCGGTATCCGGGGTGGATATTGACGGTCGTCATGTGATGATCGTCATTGCCGCCTTCTTCGGGGGCGGGCTGACGACCCTGGTCACCACCGCCCTGGTCGTCGGCTTTCAGGTCGCCGGAGTGCAGGACGGGGCGGTATTTCTCCCCATTGCCATCGGTATCACCCTTCAGATCGCGGCGTTGGCGCTGCTGGCCGCCCGGTGGCTGCCTCGGGGGGAGCGGAAGCACCCCTGGGTGGTGGCCCTGAGCGCCGGGGGCATCCAGTTTATGGCCCTGTTTGCCTGGTTTCTGGCCCCGGACCCGAACATCGGACGGATGATTTTCGCGCATTCAGCCCTCCCCTTGACCCTGGCCTGCATGGTCGGCAGTGGGATTCTCGCCTATTTGCTGCAACAGACCAACCGGCGCTACCAGACCGAGGACCGCTTGCGGGCCAGTCGGGAGCGCCATAAGGGCATTGTCGAAAACACCGTCGACGGCATCATCGTGATTACGGAATTCGGCATCGTCGAGGAATACAATGCCGCCGCCGAAAAGATCTTTGGCTATACCGCCGCTGAGGTGATCGGTCAGAACATCAAGATGCTGATGCCCGAACCGGATCGGGGACGGCATGATTCCTACCTTGCCAACTTCGTCCGCACCGGTCAGGCCAAAGTCATCGGCAGCGGACGGGAAGTGACGGCCCGCCACAAGAGCGGTCGAGCGTTCACCATGGATCTGGCGGTCAACGAAGCGTTCTTCGACGGCAAACGCTATTTTACCGGCGTGGTGCGCGACATCACCGAGCGCAAGCGGGCGGAAACGGAACTGGCGCGGCAAAAGTCCCTGTTCCAGGGCATCGTCAATCATATGGGCGAATCCCTGATGATGACCGATTCGGAACGTCGAATCGTGCTGTGTAATCCGGCGGCGACCCTGCTGTTCGGGTACACTCTGGACGAAATGGCGGGGCATCCGACCTCCATGCTATATAAAAGCCTGGAAGAGTTCGAACGACAGGGGCGGGAACGCTACAACCTCAGTGCCGAAGACAAGCTGTTGCCCTACGTGGTGCAATATCGCACCAAGGGAGGCCGGGTCTTCTCCGGTGAAACCCTCGGCAGCGCCATCCGCGATGAAAATGGCGAGGTGCTGGGTTTTCTGGGTATCATCCGCGACATCAGCGAGCGCCTGCAGGCCGAGGCGGAACTGCGTTATTCCGAAGCCCGGCTGGTGGAGGCGCAAAAGCTGGCGCATCTGGGAAACTGGGAATGGGATGTGCCGACCGGCAACCTTTTCTGGTCGGAAGAAATCTATCACATTTTCGGTCGCGACCCGGTGACCTTCGAGCCCTCCTATGCGGCGTTCCAGGAACAGATTCATCCGGAGGACCGGGCGGCGGTTCTGGCCTCGGAGGAACGGACCAAGACCGGCGCGCCGCATGACGTGGAACATCGGATCGTGCTGCCCGACGGCAGTGAACGGTATATCCATGAACGGGGACAGATGCAGTTCGACGCAGCCGGTCAGCCGCTGCGGCTGATCGGCACGGTACAGGACATCACCGAACGCAAAAAGGCGGAACTGGCCTTGCAGCGCCATAATGCGGGACTCGAAGCCTTGAACGAGGTGACGGCCCTGCGCAATGTCTCCATCGCTGAACAGGTGACACTGGCCTTGGATCTGGGCTGCCGTCACATGGATCTGGAAATCGGCATCGTCAGCCGGATCGAAGGCGACGATTACACCGTGCTCCATTTTGTCGCTCCTGAAGGTGTTCCCTTGCAGAACGGTCAGCACTTCTCTCTCGGTCAGACCTATTGCGACATCACCCTGGCCAAAAATGATGTGGTGACCATCAACCATATGGGCGGTTCCGTCCATGCCGCGCATCCCTGCTACCAGGCTTTTCATCTGGAGGCCTACATCGGCGTTTCCTATTTCATCGGGGAGCGGTTGGCCGGGACCATCAACTTTTCATCGCCGCATCCCTATGGGCGGGCCTTTGACGAGGGGGACCGGGCCTTTCTGCGCATGATGGGGCGCTGGGTCGGCACCTTGTTCGAGCGGCAGAAGACTCAGGAGAATCTGGCCCTTAGCGAGTCCCGGCTGTCGATCAGTCAGAGCTTTGCCAACATCGGCACCTGGGACTGGAACATCGCCGATGGCAGCCTGTATTGGTCGGAGCGCATTGCGCCGCTGTTCGGCTATCCGGCCGGAGATCTGGAAACCAGCTACGAGAATTTCCTGGCAGCCGTGCATCCGGAAGATCGGCAAATGCTCCAGGAGGCGGTCAAGGCCTGCGTCGAGACCGGCGCCGAATACGATATCGAACACCGGGTAATCTGGCCCGACGGGACGGTGCGCTGGCTGCAGGAAAAGGGCGACGTGGTGCGGGCCGAGGACGGCACGCCGCTGCGCATGCTCGGAGTGGTGCAGGACATCCATCAGGTCAAGACCGCCGAGGCCGAACTCCTGCGTAACACGGAAGAACTAGAAGACCTCTATGAGAACGCTCCCTCGGCTTATGTGACGGTGAACCTGAGAACCGGCACCATCCAGCGCCACAATCAGGCGCTCATCGAGCTGCTTGGTTACAGCGGGGAGGAACTGGTGGGGCGTAGGGTTCTCGATCTTTATACCGAGAGCGAGGAGGGGCGGCAGCGTGCCGTTCAAGCCATGGATCTGGTGCGGCGGGGTCACGAAATTCACAGTGCCGAATTGGAAATGCGGCGCAAGGATGGGGCCCGCATCTGGGTCAGCCTATCTGTTCGCCCGCGTACCGACGCCACTGGCCGGGTCACCGAAGGCCGGGCCATCGTCGTCGATATCACCCGGCGCAAGCGGGTGGAAAAGGAATTGGAACTCAGCCGCCAACGCCTGCAAAACGCCGTGGAGGCGTTGAATGTCGGGTTCTCCCTCTATGATTTCGACGGACGACTGCGGGTATGCAATCAGAACTACCGGGACATGTACAAAAAATCCGCCCCGATTATGGAGGAAGGGCGGTCCTTCGAGGACATTCTTCGATACGGGATTGCCCATGGTCAGTATCCGGAAGCGGCGGGGCGCGAGGAGGATTTCGTGACCGAGCGTCTGCAAAGATACGCCCATCCCGGAGCCCCCTTCGAGCAGCAGCTCCATGATGGCCGCTGGATTCTGGTCAATGAGCAACTGACCCCCGAAGGCGACCGGGTTGGCGTTCGTACGGACATCACTCAGATGAAACGGACCCAGTTGGAACTGCAACAGGCCCGCGAATCCGCCGAGGCCGCCAACAACGCCAAGTCCGAATTCCTGTCTTCCATGAGCCATGAACTGCGTACCCCGTTGAATGCCATCCTCGGATTCTCGCAACTGCTTGAATCGAGCAACCGCGATGCCCTGAACGAGAAGCAGAAACGGCAAGTGGTTCATATCCGAAAAAGTGGCGAGCATTTGCTGCAACTGATCAACGAGGTGCTTGATCTGGCCAAGATCGAGGCGGGCAATCTGTCGATTACCATGGAGCCGATCAGTCTGTCGCGGGTGGTGCGGGAATCCCTGGCCCTGGTCCAGACCCTGGCCGATGATCGCGACATTTCCTTGCAATTGGAGGATGATCGAAGCGGTTCGCGGACCGTCATGGCGGATTATACCCGGCTCCGTCAGGTGCTTTTGAACCTGCTGTCCAATGCCATCAAGTACAATAACGAGGGCGGATCGGTGGTCATCAATATCGGCGACCCGCAGGAGGGCTTCATCCGACTGTCCGTCACCGATACCGGTCAGGGCATCGCCCCCGAATATCAGGACAAGGTCTTTGAGCCGTTCAATCGCCTGGGGGCGGACGTGGGCAGCGTGGAAGGCACGGGAATCGGTTTGGCGCTGACCCGCAAGATGATCGAACATATGGGGGGGCGCATCGGATTCGAAAGCCCGCCCGGCGCGGGCTGTACCTTCTGGATCGAGATGGCGGTTGGCTTGAATCTCTTGGTCGTCGGCCGATCCCGGGGCAACACGGCGACCCAAAACGTTTTCCAGTTCTCCACATCCCCGCGCAGGGTCCTTTACGTGGAAGACGATCAGGCCAACCAGTCCCTGATGGAGGAGATTTTCGATAATTTACCTGGGTTGGAACTGTTGGTCGCCCCGGATGCCGAGAGCGGCCTGGGACTGGCTCTGGCGACACGGCCGGACGTGATTCTGATGGACATCAATCTTCCCGGCAAGGGCGGAATCGACGCCACGACGCAGTTAAAGGCCGACCCGGCAACCCGAGATATACCGGTGATCGCCCTTTCGGCGGATGCCACAAGGGCCACACAGCAGGCGGCAAAAAAAGCCGGGTTCCTTGCCTATTTGACAAAACCCGTTGAACTTGATCAACTATTGACCACACTGAATAATGCTCTGGGAGAAGAGACATAATGGCCCCCGAGGCGTCCCCCCTTGATGTCACGCAGGCCCGTATCCTGATCGTCGATGACAATCCGGTCAATGTGGCGCTGCTGGAAGAAATCCTTGAAGACGAGGGGTTCGCGCAAATCGACAGCCGAACGGACCCGCTGCAAGGGCTCGCCCTGTTCGAGCAGGTCCATCACGATCTGGTGCTGCTGGACATCCGCATGCCGGAACTCGACGGTCATGGGGTGATGGCCCGCATGCGCGCACATCTGGGCGGCGACTATCTGCCGGTGATCGTATTGACGGCACAAATCGACGTGGAAACCAAGCATCGGGCCCTGGAGGCGGGGGCGCGGGATTTCCTGACCAAGCCCTTCGACCGGGTGGAGGTTCTGCACCGCATCCGCAACATGCTGGAAGTTCACCTGCTCTACAAGGAGCGGACCAAGCAGAACGAGATTCTTGAACAAAAAGTACAAATGCGGACCCGGGAACTGGAAGAGACCCGTTTGGAGATCATCCGGCGACTGGGCCGGGCCGGAGAATACCGGGACAACGAAACCGGCATGCATGTGATCCGCATGTCCAAAATCTGTCAGGTTCTGGCCCTTGCCCATGGCATGGACGAGGCCATGGCCGAGATGATCCTGAATGCCAGCCCGATGCATGATGTGGGCAAGATCGGCATTCCCGATCATATTCTCCTGAAGCCGGGCAAGCTGGAGGGCGAGGAATGGGAAATCATGAAAACCCATGCCGAAATCGGGGCCGCCATTCTCAGCGACAATGATTCCCCGATCATGAATCTGGCCCGCAGCATCGCTTTGAGCCATCACGAGAAATGGGACGGGACCGGGTACCCCAAAGGTCTGTCGGGTGAGAATATCCCCATCGAGGGGCGTATCGCGGCTGTTGCCGACGTGTTTGACGCCCTGACATCTGAACGACCGTACAAAAAAGCCTGGAGCGTTCAGGACGCTCTGAAGTTCATCAACGAACAGGCGGGGCGCCATCTGGACCCCCAATTAGTCACCCTGTTCAACGAAAATCTTCAGGTGATCCTGGATATTCGTGATCGCTATGCCGACCCTGAGCAGGATACTTAAAATTTAAATTTCATCGCTTCCGTGGCGGCCACCAGGGCTGACAGGATACCCGGCTCCAGGGCCGAATGACCGGCATCGGGAATGATTCGATACGCGGCCCGAGGCCAGGCCCGGGACAGTTCATCGGCACTGCAAATCGGACAGATCATGTCGTAGCGCCCCTGGACGATGGTGGCGGGCAAATGGGTGATGCGCCCGATCTCCTCCAGGAGCGGCCTGTCCAGAAACATGCCATTGAGAAAATAGTGCAGTTCCAGCCGGGCCAGACTCAAGGCCCCGGCATCGCTTTGCCCCAACACCTCCGGACGTCGGGGCAGCAGGGTCGAGCAACTGGATTCGTAGTCGCGCCAGGCTCGGGCGGCGGGCATATGCCGGGCCGGGTCCGGGTCCATCAGCCGTCGCCGATAGCCCTGCAACAGGTCTTCGCGTTCTGCCTCGGGCAGGAATTCCCGGAACTGGCGCCAGGCTTCCGGAAAGACGACCCGAAGGCCGTTCAAAAACCATTCCAGTTCAAAATCGCGGCCCAGAAAAATGCCTCGCAACACGAACCCCAGACAGCGTTGCGGATGGGCGATGCCGTAGGCCAAGGCCAGGGTGGAGCCCCAGGAGCCGCCGAACAGCATCCAGCGCTCAATGTTCAGATGGCACCGCAGCTGCTCCAGGTCGGCGATCAGATGGGGCGTGGTATTGTCGCGGGTCTCGCCGTGCGGCTGCGAGCGACCGGCCCCGCGCTGATCGTAAAGGATCACCCGGTAGTAGCGCGGATCGAAAAAGCGCCGATGGATGGGGCTGGCTCCGGCCCCCGGTCCGCCATGCAGAAAGACCACCGGCACCCCGTCGGGCTGGCCGCTTTCCTCCCAGTACATGTGGTGCAGGCCGTCCAGCGCCAGGGTGCCGTTTCGGCGCGCCCCCTCGTCGGGGAAAAGATGGGGGTCTCCGCTCACAGGTCGATGACCTTGATCAGCCCCTGCTCGGGCAACGACTGCCCCGGCTTGAGATCGTTGAGCAGCAAAAAGGCGCCACGGTTGAAGTCGCCATAGGGCAGGGGAGCAGCCAGGCTTTCCAGGCTGTCGGTCGATCGGATCGCTCGGATATGAATGCGCAACGGCTTGACCGCCGCCGCCTCGCGGACGCTCAGACGCCGGAAGCTGTAGGTGGTCTGACGGAAGGCCAGATTATACGACTCGGTTTGTTCCGTCGGGGTGAGAAACAGCAGCCGGAATACCGTCTTGTCGTCATTGCGGAAGACCAGTGCCCGGACATCCTTGTTGGACACTCGGGTCACGCCGGTGGCCGCCTGAAGGCCGTTGACGTTCAGGTTTTCCAGGTCGCGGAAGCTGACATTGCTCCCCCAATCGTCACGCAGATAGCTCAGGAGATCCCGGTTGTGCTTGATCCCGCCCATGTCGAACACGATGGCCGACCCTTTGGGATGTTTGGCCACCACTTTTTGATCCGAGTTCTTGATCAGAAATCCCTCGGGCACGGTAAATTCCATCCGCAGCTTCGGATGCACGAAGCGCCGGCCGAGAACCAATCCCTGTTCCGGGTCGTCGCCGAACAGCATGCCGTCGATGTGATCGAGAAAACGCTGCCGGTTCAAGACCGGGTTGACCGGGTGTTGGTCCTTGCTGTTGGCGATGGCGGCCCGTACCCGGTCGATGGTTCGGGGGTGGGTGGACATGCTGTCGTATTCATCCACCGATCCGGCGGGGAGGCCCTTCATTTCCGCTTCCAACTGGCTGTGGTCGCGCAGGGTGTCGAGGAAACTGACCATGGCGTCGGGATCGTAGCCGCTGCGCGTGAGATAGCGCACCCCCAGCGTATCGGCCTCCAGTTCCTGATCGCGGCTGTAGCTCTGGAGGTAGGCGTTGGCGGCATATCCGCCGATCTGCGACGCCGCCGAAGAGCCGGTGGCCACCCCCAATACCGTCAGTCCGATTTGCGCCAGCATGGACTGGCTCAGACGTTCCGCCGTGTGGCGGGCGGTGACGTGGCCCAGTTCATGGGCCAACACCCCGGCCAGTTCGGCCTCGTTGGAGGCCAGGGCGATCAACCCGCGAGTGATCGAGACATAACCGCCGGGCAGGGCGAAAGCGTTGACGATGGGGCTGTTGAGGATGGTGAAGCTGTAGGGGAGTTGCTGGAACTCCGTGTGCTGGGCCAGCCGGTTGCCGAGGTCGGTGACATAGGATTCCAGGCGCGGGTCTTCGTACCGTCCGCCGAAGGACTCGACCATCTTGGGCTGTTCCTTCTGGCCCAGGGCGATGTCATCTTCGAGGGAATAGACGCCGGTGAAGCTGGTCCGCCCGGTCGCCGGGTTGGTCGCCAGACATCCCGGCAGCGTGCAGATGGCGCTGCTGGCCAACAAACCAGTGGTGAACTGACGACGCGACAGCCGCATGAATATTCTCCCTGTAGGGTGTGTGACCTTACCTTCGTGGCGGCGGAAGGGCCAGAAGTTCCAGTTGTTCGGGATGCGAGATATCAATCATTGGCCCGTTGTTTTTCTGCACCCAGCCGCGCGCGCGAACGGATTGTCCTTTGAAACTCAGGGGATCGAGGCCATCGGCCTCGAAGGTCCGGCGCGCCTTGGCATTTAGACGCAGGGTGAAATCGGTCCGCCAATCGGGGCCAAAATTCAGATAAACCGTGCCTCGGACGTTGGCGGCGCTATGTACTGTGCCCTCCACCAGTTGAAAGGTTCCGATGTCGCCCTCCAGGCCTTCTGGAGGACGCAGGGCATAAAACGGATGGCCCCAGATGCCGCGCCGGTTCTGTCGGGCCTGCCGTTCGAGCGTCAGCATCTCGGTCACCAGAGCCCGGTTGTCGGGGAAGCTGTAGACCCGCGCCAACCCCTGGTCCAGCATGTCGCCTTGCAGCCACAGGCCATCATCGACCCGATACAGATGCGCCAACAGGCGTCCATGGCGGTCCATCTGCCGTCCGCCATGGGCCAGGCGCACCCGCCGTCCCAGACAGAGCGCCTCCAGAGCCGCCTTGGCTTGATCGGCCAGCGGCCAGGTCTTGAAGTTCTTGCGCCCCAACGGCAGCTTGGGGGCCTGGATACCCACCAGACGTACTTCCCTTGAATTCTGAATTGATTGATCAAGAATGACTGTGTCTCCGTCCACCACTTCGATCACCTGCGCCGCACCGCCCGAAAGCAGGTCGGCGGCTCCCGCTTCGGGTGCCAAGAGCAGGGTCAAGAGCAGCAAAAAGCGGATCACGGCGGGGCCTCTCAAAGTCACGTCACACAGTTTTGTATGTGAAAGACGGGCAATGGTCCACATAATGACCCTTCCCGCAGCTCATTAAAGGTGTGTCATGCGCGCGCGTCTTTCCCGTTTCATGTTCGGTGAACGCCCAGAGGGCCAGTTGCCCGAGCGGGTGCGTCTGGCCATCGAGCGGCAACAGCACGGCAGCGAGTTGCTGATCGCCTGGGTGCAATTGGCGGTCATCATCCTGTTCGGGGTGCTGTATGTCCTCTCGCCCAAGGGCTTCATGAATACCGAGTTTGCCCCGGTGCCCTGGGCCATCGGTATTTTTTTCGTCTTTTCGATCCTGCGTCTGGGGCTGATTCACCATGGGGTCTTCCCGCGCGGTCTGTCGTTGTTTGCGGTGGCGATGGATATTGTTTTGCTGATGGCGCTGATCTGGGTGTTCCATATTCAGTATATGCAGCCCGCGCCGTTCTATTTGAAGGCCCCGACGTTGCTTTATGTGTTCATTTTCATTGCGCTGCGGGCGCTGCGTTTCGATCCGGTGTTCGTCGTGGCGGGGGGCGTGACGGCGGCTCTCGGCTGGGCCGGACTGGTTGTCTATGCCATCGTTACCGCGCCTGATCGGATGGGGGTCATCACCCGCAACTTCGCCGAATACACCACTTCCCATAAGGTGCTGATCGGGGCCGAGATGGACAAGATTTTTGTCATTCTCACCGTGACCGCCGTACTCGCCCTGACTCTGGTGCGGGCCAAGCGGCTGCTCCATGGGGCGGTGGCCTCGGGGACGGCGGCCCGCGATCTGTCACGCTTCGTGACCCAGGAAGTGGCGCACCGGGTGACCCATGACGACCTGGAGATTCAGCCGGGCACCTGCGAAATGCGCACCGCATCCATTGTCTTTACCGATATCGAGGGTTTCTCGACCATTGCCGAGCGGATCTCCCCGGCGCAACTGATGAGCGGCCTGAACGATTATTTCGATGCCCTCTCCCGGGTCATCGAAGCCCATGACGGGGTCATCGACCAGTATCAGGGGGATGCTCTGTTGATCACCTTCAACGCCTCGCGGCCCGATGCGGACCATGCCCGTCACGCCCTGGAGGTCTGTCTGGCCATTCAGGAATTGGTGGCGTCGCGCGGTTTTGGTGCGGATCAACTGACCTTTCGCACCCGCTGCGGGGTCAATACCGGCGACGTGGTGGTCGGGGCCTTCGGCTCACGGGAGCGCCTGATGTTTACCGTCTATGGGGATGAGGTCAACGTGGCGGCCCGCCTGGAGCAACTGAACAAGCAGTACGGCACCTATGTGCTGGCCACCCAGTCCACCATAACCGCCGCCGGTGCAGGGTTCATCGTCGATCCAAAAGGCGAGGTGACGGTCAAGGGGCGCACCACCCCGACCGGCTTCGGGGCTCTGCTGGGAAAAAGCGGCGACGGTCCTCACGCCGGAACCATCAGTCCTTCCTGAATCATGCAGCGGACCATCTCATAATCCGTTTTGACCAATTCGCGAAAAAACATGAGCTTTTTCAGGTCATTCATATTGTCTTGGGCGGATTTCCACTGGTCGGTTTCCAGCATGCCCCGCACCTGATCCAGAACATAGACGTAGGTTCCATGTTCCTGTTCGTGCTTCTCTTTGTGATCCAGGGAGAGGTTGGAGGTGAATTGCGACATGATCCGATCTTCCTTGTGGATATGGGCCAAAAAGAAGGCGCGGATTTCGTGGAGGTGTTCCAAAAGCTTTGCCGTGGGCGCACCTTTCTGCGCCAGACGACTAAACTCATCCAGCATGGCAAAGAGCCTGCGATGATCCGCGTCAAGCTCGCCTATCCCGATTTCCAGGGACTCGTCCCAACCAATATCGCTCACGGCTTTACCCCTTATTCTTCTTGTATAGCCACCCTGCCGAAATCTTCTAAATGCAGCACTGCAATTGTACGATAAAATCATATCACAGTGAAGAGCAAGTTGAACCATGAAAGCCAGAAGCTTTCGGCTCGCATCGCCAACAATGATAAAGTATAATATACCTTTGGTGAGGAAGCGGGGGGATGGATCATGCGGATCGGTATCGGCGTCTTGGTTTTTTTGGCGCACCTGGGATTCGCCTCGGCAGCCCAGGAGATCAGGCCGGTTTTCGTCGGATTGGATGGTGAATTCGGCCTCAAAAACAGCACCTCGGCGCAAGCCATCGAGAAGGGGTTGCGCTTGGCCATAGCGGAAATCAATGAGCGTGGCGGGGTGCTCGGCGGTCGCCCATTGGAACTTCTGACCCTCGATAATCGCTCGGTCCCGGCGCGCGGCATCGAGAACATCAAACAGTTCGCCGACAACCCGGATCTGGTCGCGGTGGTCGGCGGGCGTTTCAGCCCGGTACTGCTCCAGGAATTGCCCATCGTCCACGAGCGCAAGGTGATTCTGTTCGATGCCTGGGGGTCGGCGGATGGCATCACCGATCATACCTATCAGCCGAGCTACAGCTTCCGGGTCTCGCTGAAGGACCAGTTCGCCATGCCGACCCTGCTCCGTCAGGCGCTGAGCAGCGGGGCGAAAAAGGTCGGTTTGCTGCTGCCCAATACCGGCTGGGGGCGCAGCAATGCCGCGGCGGCGGAACGCTACGCGGCGCAGAATCCGGACCCGCTGCTTGTCGGCACGGAATGGTATAATTGGGGCGATCAGGATCTGTTCCCCCATTATCAGAGGCTCCGTCAGGCGGGAGCGGAGGCGCTTGTTCTGGTGGCCAACGATATCGAGGGCTCCTTGTTGGTGCGCCAAATGGCGGAGCTTCCAGAGAATGAGCGCCTGCCCGTGATGAGCCATTGGGGCATTACCGGCGGGCATTTCGTCGAGGCCTGCGGCGGGGCGCTGGAAAAAGTCGAATTGTACGTGGTGCAGACATTCAGCCTGTTCACCGCCGACCCGGAAATCCGCGCCCGGGTCATGGCGCGAGCCAAGGAAATGTTCGGCATTGAGCGGATCGAAGACGTGGACTCGCCGGTTGGCTTCGGTCATGCTTATGATATTGTTCACCTGCTGGCGCAGGCCATTGAGGCGGCCGGAACGGCGGAACGGGAAAAGGTGCGGGATGCACTGGAAAATCTATCCGTGTATCAAGGACTGGTCCGGCGCTATGATCGCCCGTTTTCCGCCACGGATCACGATGCTTTGGAATTGAACGATGTGTTCGTGGCGCGCTATTTATCCGATGGGACCATCCGTCCCGTGCAGAAACAGTGAGGTTTGAAACGGGTCGCCGTGAACTGGAGATTCACATCCAAGATCGCCATGGTGGCGGCTCTGTTGGTCAGCCTGTTCGTGGTCGGATTGGGCGTGGTCTCCTTTCAGGCCCTGCGCAACAGCACCTCGGCCCACATGGAAAACATGGTGCGCCATGCCGGGGACATGATGTTGCTCAACCTGTCGGACAGGCTGGAGGCAATCGGCCGCGACGCCCGCGATCTAGCGAACAATACATTGATCGGCAATGCCCTGGTCGATGATTTGGGGCGCGATGTCTATCTGTCCAATTTCCTGGCCGGATACCAGCAGGTGGCAGGCGTCCCCCTCGACATCCTGGTGACCAATTTCGTCGGCGTTCCCTTTGCCGCCAATCGGGAAACGGCAACGCTGCTGATCGAACCTGCGCGGGTCGCCCAAAGCATCGAGCACAACCGCTTCCTTGCCGATGTTGTGGAACAAAACGGCGAGCCGAACGTGGTGATCATGGCCCCCATCATTTTTGCCAACACAGGGTTGCCGGAAGGGGCTCTCGTCTATCGGTTCAGGCTTGCGGATGTGCTCGATCTTGCCCTGGAAACGCGGCATATGTTTTCCGAATTGCCGGTCCGGAAGATTTCGCTGGTCGGGACCTATTCCCGAACCGGCCAGCGTTTTTCCGTTCCCCCACGCCCCACGTCGCAGACCCGCCCGGATCGCAATGCCGTCTTTGCCCAGGGCAGTCTGGCCGCCAATTTGGGGCTGAGTTTGGTCCTTGTGGCGGATACCACGGAACGGGACGCGCAATTGCGCGAGTTGTCTCTCACCTACGTATTGCTTGGAATTGGAGCGTTCTTGCTGGTCATGCTGAGCAGTTTGCTGCTGGCCCGAAAGCTGACCAAAAGGTTGCGCCGCCTGGAGGCCGGGGCCATGGAGATTGTTCACGACGGTCGGGCGACGGGCCGCTTCGAGATCGACGGCAACGATGAGGTGACCAGCCTCAGCCGGGCGTTCAATACCGTTTTGGAGCGACTTGATGCGACCTATGCGGAACTGAAGCAAAAAAGTCAGGAACAGTTGGGGCGGCAGGAAGAGAAATACCGGCGCGTGGTGGAACAGGCCGGGGAGGGTCTGTTGACCTTCGATGCGCAGGGGCGCATTTGCGAGGCCAATCTGCTGGCCGGTGAAATCCTCGGCTATGCTGTGAACGATCTATTGAAGCTGACAGTCGACGCGATCGTACCCGATCAGACCCCCGAGCAGTTTGCTGCAACCTACATGGGGCACGACAAATCGTCGTCCCGTTCTTTCCAAACCCAGATGAAAACCCAAAGCGGCGAACTGGTGCCGGTGGGTGTGAGCAGCGGGCTGATCGATCTGGGGAATGAAACCCAGGTGTTATGGATGGTGCGCGATATCACCGAGCGCGTGGCGGCCATGAAAAAGCTCGAACGGTCCTACAACGAGCTTCAACAATTCGCCTATGTGGCATCCCACGATTTGCGCGAACCGTTGCGCATGGTGACCAGCTACCTGCAATTGCTGGAAAAAAAGTACGAAGATGTGTTTGACTCCGACGGCAGGGAGTTCATCAAATTCGCCGTCGGCGGGGCCATGCGCATGGACTCGCTGATCCGGGATCTACTTGAATA
Organism: Magnetospira thiophila; assembly: GCF_054657015.1. Taxonomy (NCBI): domain Bacteria; kingdom Pseudomonadati; phylum Pseudomonadota; class Alphaproteobacteria; order Rhodospirillales; family Thalassospiraceae; genus Magnetospira; species Magnetospira thiophila. The sequence goes on along the minus strand of NZ_BAAHXF010000001.1, from coordinate 380,448 downwards.
TTCGCGGGTGGAAACCCACGGCGAGGCATTCCAACCCGTAAGCGCAGAGGACATCCTGCAAGATGCCCGCGACAATTTGCATTCCGTCCTGGTGGAGACCGGCGGCAAGGTGCATGCCGAGGCGTCGTTGCCGAGCCTATTCTGCGACCGCCACCAGATCCTGCGGCTGTTCCAGAATCTGATCGAAAATGCGCTGAAATACCATGCGCCGGATCGCTCCCCCGAGGTGTGGGTGGCGGCGAAGGAGGCCGATGGCATGGTCACGTTCTCGTTCCGCGACAACGGGATCGGCATCAATCCGGAACATCACCAGCGGATTTTCATCATCTTTCAACGGCTGCACGGGCGCGAGGAATACAGCGGCACCGGCATCGGTCTGGCGGTCTGTCAAAAGATCGTCGAGCATCATGGCGGACGGATCTGGGTGGAGAGCGAAGAGGGCGTGGGCAGTACTTTTTATGTCACGTTGCCTCGGGCGGACTAACCCGGCGCTGCCGGAAGAACTCTTGCAACAGTTCGGCGGCGCGGCGCTCGTCCAGCCCCCCATAGGCTTCGGGCCGGTGATGACAGGTGGCTTGCTGGAAGATGCGCGGGCCGTGCTCGACGCCGCCGCCCTTGGGGTCGTAGGCGGCAAAATAGAGGCGGCGGATGCGGGCGAACGACAGAGCCGTGGCGCACATGGGACAGGGCTCCAGGGTCACATAGAGATCGCAATCGGGCAGGCGGGGTGCGCCGCGTTGGGCCGTGGCAGCGCGAATGACCAGTATTTCCGCATGGGCCGTGGGATCGTGACGTTCTTCGGTACGGTTGCCGTCGGCGGCCAGCACGCGCCCCGTGGCGCGTTCCACCAGCACCGCGCCGACCGGCACCTCGCCCCGTTCGGCGGCCAGGACGGCCTGTTGGAAGGCCAATTCCATGGGGGTCATGGCGTAACCTTGTCCGGTGCTTGCCGCCGCGACCGGGCGGGCTTATGGTGCGCCTCATGAGCACACCCCTGATTGGCATCACCCTCGACCACGAGGCCCCGGGCGGCTATTCCAAGTTCCCTTGGTATGCCCTGCGCGAAAACTATTGCACCGCCGTGGCCGAGGCGGGCGGATTGCCGCTGCCGCTGCCCCATCATCTGGATCTGGCCGAGACCTACCTGGACAAGCTGCATGGATTGCTGGTGACCGGCGGGGCGTTCGATGTGGACCCGGCGCTGTTCGGCGACGCGGGGGGGCGGCATCCGACGGTGGTGACCAAGGACATCCGCACCGCTTTCGAGCTGGCCCTGGTGCGCGGTGCTCTGGCACGCCAGATGCCCTTGTTGGGCATTTGCGGCGGACAGCAATTGCTGCATGTGGCTCTGGGCGGACGTCTGATTCAACATATTCCGGATACGATCCCCGATTGTCTGGCCCATGAGCAGCCCAACCCGCGCGACGAGGCGGGTCATGCGGTACGGGTGGTGGCCGGTACGCGCTTGCAGGCCATTGTCGGCGAAACCGACTTCGCGGTCAATTCGGCGCATCATCAGGCCGCCGCCGATGCTCCGGATGGGGTAACCGTCAATGCCTTGGCCCCGGACGGGGTGATCGAAGGGATCGAACTGTCCGAACGGGCGTTCTGTATCGGCGTGCAATGGCACCCGGAATTTCATATCACCACCGCCGACGTGCGGCTGTTCACCGCCTTTGTAGAGGCGGCCCGGGAGTATGCTGCATCATGAATGAAGCCATGAAGGGGGATCGCATCGCCAAGGTTTTGGCCCGCGCCGGACTCTGTTCCCGCCGCGAGGCCGAACGCTGGATCGAGGCCCGACGGGTGGCGGTCAACGGCAAGACCCTGGACAGCCCGGCGGTGACGGTCACCGAGGCCGATGTGGTGACCGTCGATGGGCAGCCGTTGCCGGAAACCGAAGAGCCGCGCATGTGGCGATACCACAAACCGGCCGGTCTGCTGACCACCCATAATGACCCGGAGGGGCGACCGACCATCTTTCAGAAACTGCCCGCCGACCTGCCGCGCGTGATTTCGGTCGGGCGGCTGGATCTCAATTCCGAAGGTCTGCTGCTGCTGACCAATGACGGCGGTCTGGCGCGGCGACTGGAACTGCCGACCACCGGCTGGCTGCGGCGCTACCGGGTACGGGTCAATGGCCGCATAGACGAGGCCAAGCTGGCCCAGTTGGCCCAGGGAATCACCGTTGACGGCATCCGCTATGGGGCCATTCAGGCCACCCTTGATGTGCAGAAGGGGGCCAACGCCTGGCTCACCCTGTCCCTGTCCGAAGGCAAGAACCGCGAAGTGCGGCGAGTGCTGGAGCATCTCGGATATCCGGTCGGACGGCTGATTCGCACCGCCTACGGCCCGTTCCAGTTGGGCAAGCTGGAACGCGGGCAGGTGGAGGAGGTGCGGCCCAAGGTGCTGCGCGAGCAGTTGGGACTCAAAGCCGACAAGAGCAAACGCCATTCATGAGACTCATTGCCGGTCGACACAAGGGACGTTCGTTGCAGGCTCCGCCGGGCCGCAGCACCCGACCGACCGCCGACCGCACCCGCGAATCCCTGTTCAATGTGTTGATTCACGGGCTGGGGGTGCGCTTCGAAGGCATTGCGGTGCTCGATGTGTTCGCCGGAAGTGGGGCGCTGGGGCTGGAGGCCCTGTCCCGTGGGGCGGCCCGGGCCACCTTCGTTGATCTGGATCGGCAGGCCCTGCGCGTGGTGCGGGACAACGCGGCGACGCTGGGTGAAACCGAGCGGGTGCTCTGTCTGAAGATGGATGCCACCCGGTTGCCGGTGCCGCCGGCTGCCGTTGCCGCGCCCTGCGCCTTGGCCTTTCTCGATGCCCCCTACGGCAAGGGACTGAGCGAACCGGCGTTGCGGAGTCTGGACCAGCAGGGCTGGCTGGCGCCGGGGGCCTGGGTGGTGGTGGAAATGGGGGCCGCGGAATCGCTGGCCGTGGGGTCGGAATTCGAAAGACGGGATGAAAGAACCTATGGCGCGGCGCGACTGCTCATGCTGCGTCGCGCCGGCACCGAAACGGCCTGAGTCAGGACAGGGTGCCGAAGGCGTTGGTATGGACGAAGGTGATCGGCGTGCCGGTCTTCCAGGCCTTGCTTTCCATGTTTTTACGGACCCGACCGGACAGGCTGAGAACCATGCTCATGGCGTTGGCCTTGCTGCCACTCGACCGATGCACGGGATTCCACCAGGTGTTGCTGTGATCGGTGTGATTTTTGACCTGTACCAACATTTTGTCTCTCCTAGAGTGTCGTGCTGTCGTGCGTTCGAAGGCGGGCGCGGTGGGTTCTATTCTTCTTTTTGTGTCAGCCGCTGGCTGCCTTGTTGTTTTTATTTTCCGTGATCGTCTGTGGTGCTTGTTGTTGTTCTTATGATCCCAGAATAGCCCGCACGACCGGCGCTCACAGTGATCCCAATCACTGTGATGACCGTCACATAACAATAATTTCAATATGTTACGTAGGCATGCCGAAAATTTTTCTGATTTTTTATATTTTTTTTGCCGAGGGACCGAACAGGGCCATGAAACAATGGCTGGCCCAACGGGCGCGACGGTCGATGACAGATGCCTCGGGGGTCGGCTCGGCCCCCATGAGCACCCGAATGCGCAGATCCCCCTGCAATACACCGATGAACAGGTCGAGGGCCTGTTCCGGGTCATCGAAATGGAGCACGCCCGCCTCGCGCATGGCGGTCAAGTAATCGCGCAGGCGCGGCAGAATCCGGTTTCGACCCCGGTCAATCATGATCTGCCCCAGCACCGGGGCCTGTTGCGCCTCGCCGATGGCGATGCGGTTGAGCGAGAGCGCCGGGTCGCTGACGAAGGTGGTGAGCAACAGGCGCCCAAAATTGACCAGCACCGCCCCCACGTCCGCCGGATCGGTGTCGATGGCCTGTTCGAGGGCGGTTTGCAGACTGTTGGCCTTCCAACCGATGATTTCCTCGATCAAATTTTCCTTGCTACCGAACCAGCTATAGAGAGTTTCCTTGGAACAATGGGCATGGCGGGCGATGGCCAGCATGCTGGTGCCGCGAAACCCCTTTTCCGCCAGCACCTCGAAGGCTGCTCCGAGAATTTCCTGCCGTCGCAAGTCTTTGTCCGTCGGTGCATTCACCTAGCTGCCTCGCATGGTTACGAACTGTTACAAAAAACGATTTGGCAAGTTCCGTACCGTACGGTACAGTTCTGTCTCTGTCAAGCTTTCCAACGGTGACATTCCACATGAAACTGCCGCTCAAATATGTTCTGCCGCCGCTGATCCTGGGGCTTGCCGTGGTCACGGCCGTGGTGCTCAAGGCGACCAAGCCGACCCTGGAGAATCAGCCGGTGGTCGAACGCAGTTGGCCGGTGGCGACGGTGGTCGCCCAGCCGGTCACGGTGACCCCGGAAATCCGGGTCTATGGTGAGATCGTTTCCGGTCGTGACGCGGAAATGCGCCCCTTGGTGGCCGGGCGTATTGTCGAGATGGGCGAGAATGTGGTCGAGGGCGGCAGCCTCAAAGCTGGGGATTTGCTGATTGCGATTGATCCTTTCGACTATCAAGCGGCGGTGACCGACCGGCGCTCCAAATGGGCCGAGGCGCAGGCCCGACAGGCCGAACTGGAAGGCGACCTGAGCGGCGAGCAACGGCTGCTGGGAGAGGATCAACGGCAATTGAAACTGAGCCGCACCGAGACCGAGCGCCGGGAGCGGCTGCTCAAGACCGGGGCGGGCACCCAGAAGGCCCTTGATGATGCCCGGCTATCCCTGAGCACCGCCGAACAGCGGCTGACCTCGCGCCAGCAATCCCTGAAAATCAAGGCGGCGCGGGTGGAGCAGGCGCGGGCCGCCGTGGAACAGGCGGCGGTGGCCCTCTCCCGGGCCGAACGGGATCTGCTCAATACCCGTTTGCTGGCCCCCCATGACGGCTTTCTGAAGGACGTCAATGCCGCTGTTGGCCGACAAGTCAGCAGCAACGACCGGGTGGCCTCGCTGATCGCCGCCGACCGAATGGAAGCCCGCTTTCTGCTCAGTGACCGGCAGTTCGCCCGGGTCCTGGCCGGGGGCGGATATGAAGGGCGTCCGGTCCGAATCATCTGGACCATGGGCCGGGACAGTTTCCCGTTGGAGGCCCGACTGGAGCGCACCGAGGGCCAGATCGACGCCACCAGCGGCGGCGTATGGCTGCGCGCCGTGCTCGGGACGATACCGGAAGGGGTTCCCCTGCGCCCCGGAGCCTTCGTCCAAATCGGCCTGCGCGACCAGCCCCATGAAGATGTGATCTCCCTGCCCGAACAGGCGCTGCACGATGCCGGGGACGGCGGACGCCTGGTCTATGTGGCGACCGAGGGGCGGCTGGTCGCGGTTCCGGTGGAGGTGGCGACCAGCGACGATGACCGGCTGCTGGTGCGCGGCGATTTTGACGCCGGGGCGATGATCGTCACCACCCGGTTCCCGCAAATGGGGCCGGGAGTCCGGGTCGATCCGGTGAAGAAGCCATAGGAACAAGCCATGTCTCCTGTTCTGCATCCCGATCATGGGGGCGGCCTGATCCGCCTGTTCACCCGCCATCCGACGGCAGCCAACCTGTTGATGGTGGCGATGTTGATCGGCGGGGCGTTCGGTCTGTACAAGATCAACACCCAGTTTTTCCCCGATACCGGCATTGATCAGGTGCAAATCACCGTCAATTGGCCGGGGGCCAGTGCCGAGGATGTGGATTCGACCATCGTCCAGGCCATCGAACCGGAAGTGCGCTTCCTGGATGGCGTCGACAAGGTGCGCTCCTCTTCGGTGGAGGGCCGGGCCAGCATCGCCGTCGAGTTTGTGCCTGGCAGCGACATGCAGTCCGCCCTGTCCAACGTGGAAACGGCGCTGGGCCAGGTGACCACCCTGCCCGAGGATGCCGAGACCCCGGAAATCCGCCGGGTGGTGCGCTACGACACCATCTCGCGCATGGTCATTTCCGGCCCCTATTCCGAGGCGGCGCTGAAAGTCTATGCCAAACGCATCCGTGACGATTTGCTCAATCGGGGCGTCGACAAGGTGGATATGTTCGGGGCCCGGGATGAGGAAATCTGGGTCGAAATCTCCGAGGCCGATTTGCGACGCCTGGATTTGACGTTATCAGATATTGGCGAGCGGATCGCCCAGACCAGCCGCGACCTGCCGTCGGGATCGACCCAGGGCGGGGCCGAACGGCAGATCCGCAGCCTGGGACAGGTCAAGACTGCCCAAGGGATGAAAACCGTTGAAGTCCTCGCCACCAACGACGGCCAGAAAATATATCTGGGGGATATCGCCCGGGTGCGCGAGGATTTCGACGAAGCCGCCCCGGTCGCTCTGTTCAAGGGACAACCGGCCATCGAACTGCATATCCAACGTTCCAATACCGCCGATGCGCTGAAGGTGGCCGACCGGGTGGAGGCCTATCTGGCCGAGGTGCTGCCGACCCTGCCGAGCAACCTGTCGGTGACCCAGTACACGGTCGAATCCGATCTCATCCGATCCCGCATCGACTTGCTGCTCAATAACGGGGCGAGCGGGTTGATCCTGGTGTTGGCGGTGCTGTTCGCGTTTTTGAACGCCCGAGTTGCCTTCTGGGTAGCGGTGGGCATTCCGGTGTCCCTGGCCGCCACCTTGCTGGTCATGCTGGCCAGCGGTCAGAGCATCAACATGATCAGCCTGTTCGGCTTGATCATGGCCATCGGCATCGTGGTGGATGACGCCATCGTCGTCGGCGAGCATGGGGAGTTCCTGCGCCGCCGGGGCATGGCGGCCCTGGAGGCGGCGGAAATGGGGGCCAGTCGCATGGCGGTGCCGGTGATGGCCTCGTCGCTGACCACCATCGCCGCCTTCATGCCGCTGTTTGTGGTCGGTGACATCATCGGGCAGATGATCGTCGCCATTCCGTTGGTCATCGTGGCGGTGATCCTGGCCAGCGTGGTGGAATGCTTTTTTGTTATGCCGGGTCACATGCGTCATGCCCTGCGTGCCAGTCACGAGGACCGGGGGCGCTTCCGGCAGGCCTTCGACGGGGCATTCGACCGCTTCCGTCAGGGACCGTTCACCCGTCTGGTGCACTTCTGTCTCGAATGGCGCTATGCCACCCTGGCCACCACGCTGGCCTTGTTCATATTGTGCATTGGCATGGTGGCCGGAGGGCGGGTCGGGTTTCAGTTTTTCAAGGGACCGGAGGCCGACCGGCTGTATGGCAATGTGCAGATGGTGGCCGGGACCTCGCGGGCCGAGACGGCGCGTATGGTCAACGAAGTGGAACGGGCATTGCGCACGGTCGAGGACCGTCTGACCGAGGGCCGAGGCGGACTGGTGGTCGCCTATATCGTCAAACTCGGTACCGGGGTCGGGCGCGGCGATCCACGCAGCAACCCGGCCAGCGGCGACAATCAGGGCGGTCTCTATGTGGAACTGACCGAAGGCGACAAGCGGGACATCCGCACCAGCACCATCATGGAGGCCTGGGCCGCAGAAGCCCGCAAGCTGCCGGGGCTCGACAGCCTGAGCATCGTTCCGGCGCAAGTTGGTCCGCCGGGTCGCGACGTGGATATTCGCGTCGTCGGCAATGATCTGGAGGCCCTGAAAACCACCACCGGGGCGGTGATCGAACTGCTGCGGCAATATCCGGGGGTGAGCGCGCCTGATGATGATCTCCCCTGGGGCAAGCAGGAAGCCGTCCTCGAACTGACCCCGCGTGGTCGGGCGCTGGGGTTCACCACCGAATCCGTGGGGCGGCAGGTGCGCAACGCCTTCGAGGGCGCCATCGCGCAACGCTTCGCCCGGGGCGACGAGGAAGTGGTGGTGCGGGTCCGTCATCCGCGCGCGGACACCGGTTATGGTCATTTGCGGGACCTTTACCTGACCGCCGCCAATGGCACCGAGGTGCCCCTGGACAGCATCGTCAGTTGGCGTGAGAAGGATGGATTCGCCAGCATTCGCCGCGAGAATGGCGTGCGCGAGGCGGCGGTGGTGGCCGAGATCAACAAGGACATCACCGCGACGGACAAGGTCATCGAGGCCCTGGAACGGGACGGCATTCACCAACTTGCCGCCGCCCAGGGGGTCAGCATCCGCTTTGCCGGCAAGGCCGAGGAACAGGCCCGCACCTTTGGCGACATGCGGGTCGGGGCGATGATCGGCCTGTCCGCCATCTATATCATCCTGGCCTGGGTGTTTGGCTCCTATTCCCGGCCCATCGTGGTCATGTCGGTGATTCCGCTGGGCTTCGTCGGGGCGACACTGGGGCATTGGCTGCTCGGCTATGATCTGACCATCCTGTCCATGGTGGCGCTGATTGGCCTGTCGGGGATCGTGGTCAATGATTCCATCATCCTGGTCAGCACCATTGCCGAATATCAGGAACGGGGCGAGGACACCATGGAAGCCATCCTGGATGGGGCGCGGGACCGTCTGCGGGCGGTGATTCTGACCTCGGCAACCACCGTCGGCGGGCTTACCCCGTTGCTGTTCGAAACCAGTTTGCAGGCCAAGTTCCTGATTCCCATGGCGGTGACCATCGTCTTCGGACTGATGGTGGCGACTTTGCTGGTGCTGGTGGTGGTGCCCTGCCTGCTTGCCGTGCTGAATGATTTCGGCCACCTGCGGCAGCGTGTTTTTGGAGCCCGCGTCGCGGCGGCAGAATAGGGAAGGACACACCATGGAATTTTTCGCCCAGGCTCGGGGCACATGGACCGAGACCGAACTGCGCGACCGCCTGACCCTCGCCCGGCTGGCCGAGCATTGCGCCTCGATCACCGAGATCATCGACCCCGGCGACGGGGAAACCGGCGAGATCTATTCCATCTGGGGACAGTTTAAAGTGCAGCGCGCGCCGATCCGCGGCGGGGTGCGTTTCGTTCTGCCTACCTGCCCCAATGCCGTGACCTGGAGCATCACCACCGGCTTGCCGCCCGACCCCACGGCAACGGTCATTCATTGCACCATCAACCGCCCCGACCATGACCCGGAGTTCATCGAGTCCCTGCAAGATTTCGTCGAAGACTGGCGGGTGGGGTTGGAGCGTCAGGGGAAGTGATTTCCCTTACTCCAACACCACGCTGCGCTGCATCCTGACGCCGGTGCCTTTTTTGCCGGTGGTGGGGTGGAGGACCAATACTGTTCCAGTATAGCTTCCGGCAGGCCAGGGGTCGCTGTTTTTCTTCTTACCTTTAAGTGAAATAACGCGGCGGGCCTGGGTCTTTTTTATAGCGGCTTTCGCCTTGGCGAGAACGGTGCCGTCCGGCCCTGCGATCTGCATGATCACAATGTCTCCTTTGAGAATCCCGTAAATATCCGTCCAGAAAACCAAATCTTTGGAAAGAACAGACAACTCCTTTATGTTAAAAATCCCTTGGCGAACTTCATCGGGTTTGGGTAAACGATAGGCAAATCCAGCATTAAATATATCCGAAGTACTGTACTTGAGCATTTCCAGTGTATCAGGGGCCCACAACGGTTCCTGGCCCAGCCCGCAGGTACCATGGGCGGGACCGGTGAGGCCGAGGAACGGGTCGATGACCTCCCGATGGAACTTGTTGTCCTCGGTTTTGCCAGTGCGCCAGACCTCGAAATGCAGATGCGGGAATTCGGTCAGACCGGACAGGCCGACCTGTCCCAGCACCTGGCCGGTGGTCACGATGTCCCCCTTGTTGACCCGCAGGGAGCCCTTTTTCATATGGCAATACTGGGTCATCCAGTCGTTGCCGTGGTCGATGGTCAGGCCGTTGCCGCATTCGTTGTTGGCAATGGCCTGGCGTCCGATCTTTTTGAAATTCACATCGGCCATGCCGTCGCGGGTTCCGGCGACCACCCCCGGCGCAGCGGCGCGCACATTGACGCCTTGTTCCATGACGCCCAAATCACGCAAGGCGAAATCGGTGCCCCTGTGGGTGTCATAGCTGCGCAGGCCGCAGGCATAGTCATGGGCCTCTGTCGAGGCATCAATATCCACATAGTTGGCGATCCAGCAGGTTTTCCCCGGCGTGCAATCCAAAGGCAAGGCGAAGCTGACCGACGGCGCGGCCCGGACCGGTGCCGCCGCCAAAAGTCCAAAAAAGAGAATCAGCCAGCGCATGACATGCAGTGTAGCGAAGGACGCAGTTGGGGAAAACCCCGAGTAACAGAGGAGATTCCTGTTTGACCTTGGTCCTGGCTTATGGCCTTCTGTGAAACACGAAAGAATAACCAAGAACGACGGGGATTTTATGACCAGCCATCCGGATGTGGAGGACTATCTGCACCTGTTCCAGATGTATGGAACGGACATGTCCGATATCTACCTGGAGACCGATGAAAAGCGCTACGCCTTGCTGTTCGAACAGGTGGTGCGGCTTTTGGTCCGGCATTCGGAGTTCAACAGCCGCCTGCCCGAGCCGTTCCGGGTCACCGCACGGCGCTACATGGAAGGCCACGCGGAGACCCTGGCCCATATGAAAGCGCCGGAAAACCGCAATTTCATGCTCTCGGACTTGTACGACTTCGTCTTACTGTCCCATCGTCACGCCTCGTAGGGCTGGACGCCCGGCGACGGCGGCGCTAAACAACGGGCAGCACAGCAACGAAGGACCGAGCATGGCCAGCGAGCCCACCGACAGCGCCTCTTTGGAGATCAACCGGGATTTCATCCGCGACATCATCCGCGCCGACCTGGAGGCCGGGCGCTGCACGGAAGTGGTCACCCGCTTTCCGCCGGAACCCAACGGCTACCTACATATCGGGCATGCCAAGTCGATCTGCCTGAATTTCGGCATCGCCCAGGATTTCGGCGGGCGTTGCCATTTGCGCTTCGACGACACCAACCCGGTCAAGGAAGAAATGGAATTTATCCATTCGATCCAGGAAGACGTGCGCTGGCTCGGCTTCGACTGGGGCGATCATCTGTATTTTGCCTCCGATTATTTCGAACAGCTCTACGCCTGGGCCGAATATCTGATTGATCAGGGGCTGGCCTATGTGGACGACCTGAGCGCCGACGAGATCCGCGCCTATCGCGGGACGCTGACCGAACCGGGCCGGCCCAGCCCCTACCGCGAGCGTTCCATCGACGAAAACCGCGACCTGTTCCGGCGCATGCGGGCTGGTGAGTTTCCCAACGGAGCCAAGGTGCTGCGGGCCAAGATCGACATGGCCTCGGGCAACATCAACCTGCGCGATCCGGTGCTTTATCGCATCCTCCATGCGGCCCATCCGCGCACCGGGGACGCCTGGAAGATCTACCCGACCTACGATTATACCCACGGCCAGTCGGACGCCCTTGAGGGGATCACCCATTCCATCTGTACTCTGGAATTCGAGGACCATCGGCCGCTCTATGACTGGTGCATTCAGACCCTGCCGGTCCCTTCGACGCCGCGTCAGTACGAATTTGCCCGCCTCAATTTGACCTATACGGTGCTGTCCAAGCGCAAGCTGATCCAGTTGGTGCGGGACGGCCATGTGTCGGGCTGGGACGATCCGCGCCTGCCGACGCTCTCCGGGTTGCGCCGGCGCGGCGTGCCCGCCGCCGCCCTGCGCGATTTCGCCCAGCGCATCGGGGTGACCAAATCCAATGCCACTGTGGAAGTGGCGATGCTGGAAAGCTGCATCCGGGATTATCTCAACACCGCCGCGCCGCGCCGCATGGCGGTGCTCGACCCGTTGAAGCTGGTGATCGAGAACTATCCCGAAGGCCAGGAAGAGGCCTTGAGCGCGGTGAACAATCCCGAGGATGACAGCGCCGGCAGCCGTGACGTACCCTTCGGTCGCGAACTCTACATCGAACGGGCCGATTTCATGGAAGCGCCGCAGAAAAAATTCTTCCGCCTCGCGCCGGGTCGTGAAGTCCGGCTACGCTATGCCTATTTCGTCACCTGTACCGGCGTGGTGAAAAACGATGCCGGGGAAGTGATCGAGGTCCGCTGTTCCTACGATCCGGCCACTCGGGGCGGCGATTCGCCGGACGGTCGCAAGGTCAAGGGCACGATCCATTGGGTCTCGGCGGACCATGGCATTCCGGCGGAAGTGCGGGTTTATGATCATCTGTTCAATAAGGAGAATCCGGGGGACGAGGGCGACTTTCTAGAGGATATGAATCCGCAGTCGCTGGTCGTGCAGACGACGGCCAGGGTGGAGCCGTCGTTGGCTGAAATGAAAGTGGGCGAGGTGGTGCAGTTCGAGCGTCAGGGCTATTTCTGCGCCGACCCGGACAGCCGCCCCGGTCATCTGGTGTTCAATCGGACGGTCGGCCTGCGCGACAGCTGGGCCAAGATTCAGGCCAAGCTGTAATCCGCCGATTGCTCAGGCCGCGAATATCCCGCACAATGATCCACCTACAATCGGGGAGGCGGCGATGTACGTTCGGATTCCGAATCTTTTAAACGAAAAGATGCTGGCGCGGGTCGAGGAGATTCTGTCCGGCGCGGCTTTTGTCGAGGGCGCGCGAACAGCCGGTCCGCAAGCCCGCAAGGTCAAGAACAACCTGCAACTGGACCGTCAGCAGACCCCCGAAGCCCAGGAGTTGGAAAGCCTGCTCAGTCAGGCCCTCAGCCGCCATCCGCTGGTGCGCATGGTGGCCATGCCGACTCGGGTCATGGCACCGATGATTTCAAAATACGAGACCGGCATGAGCTATGGCATTCATGCCGACAATCCGTTCATCGACACCCCCCAGGGCCGCCTGCGCAGCGACATCTCCTGCACCATTTTTCTCAGCGATCCGGACTCCTATGCGGGGGGAGATCTGGTGGCGGCCACCGACCTTGGACCGCAACGGATCAAGCTGCCGAAGGGAGATGCCATTCTCTATCCCACTGGCACGCCGCATGAAGTGCTGGAAGTCACCTCCGGCGTGCGATTGGCGGCGGTGACCTGGATCGAGAGCCGTGTCGCCGACCCGCACAAGCGGCAAATTCTGGCCGAACTGGACCGGCTGGCCCAGGGCGTGTCGCGCAAGTTGCCGGATACGCCGGAACAGCGTCAGGCCCAGAAGCTATACGGGGATCTGGCCCGCCTGTGGGGTTAGAGCCCGCCGCCCGGGTCGGCGACGGCGTGTCGGGTGAGCTGCTTGACCAGATACTCGAAGGCGTCATCCACCGTATCCGAACGGTGCATCAGCTTGAGGTCCTTAAGGTCGATGGTGCCGTATCGCGCCATGGCCTCCAGATCCACCACCTCGTCCCAAAACGCGGTGCCATAGAGCACGATGGGAAGCGGTTTGTTGAGCTTTTCCGTTTGCACAAGGGTCAGGGTTTCGAACAGTTCGTCCAGGGTGCCGAAGCCGCCTGGGAAGATGACCAGCGCCTTGGCGAGATACATGAACCAGAATTTGCGCATGAAGAAGTAGTTGAACTGTAACGATAAATGATGAGTCGTGTAGGGATTTCCCCCCTGCTCGTGCGGCAGTTTGATGTTCAGTCCCACATTCAGCCCCTTGGCTTCCGAGGCCCCCCGGTTGGCGGCTTCCATGATGCCGGGACCGCCGCCGGTGCAGACCACGAAGCGTCGTCGGGGACGGTCCAGGGTTTTTGACCAATTGGTTATGCGGAACGCCAGCTGCCGGGCCTCCTCATAATAGCGCGACATGCGCAGATCCATTTCAGCCCGTTCGAGGGCTTCGGGCGATCCGTTGGCGCGCGCCGCCGCCAGTTGGGTTTCGGCGGTTTCGCGGGGCAGGGTGCGGGCCGAGCCCATAAAGACGATGGTGTCGGTGATATGGTATTTTTCAAATCGACTCTGTGGCCCCAGATGTTCGGACAGAATGCGCAGGGGGCGGGCATCGCGGGATTCCAGGAACTCGTCATCCAGGTAATAGAGTTCCGGTCGGTCGTCTTGGCGGCTCATGGGGCCTCCCATTGGCGGGCGATTTGTTCATCGTCATCCTTGGCCGCCACCCAGCGGTCGCCGTCGGGGCCGTGTTCCAATTTCCAGAACGGGGCCTGAGTTTTAAGCCAGTCGATCAAGAATCGAGCGGCCTTGAAGGCCGCCTCTCGGTGGGCCGAGGCAGCGGCGACTAGGACAATCTGTTCTCCCGCCTCCAATCGTCCGACCCGGTGAATAATCAGGGTATTTTCCAGCGGCCAGCGGTCCCGGGCTTCGGCCTCGATGCGCTGCAATTGTTTTTCCGTCATGCCCGGGTAATGTTCCAGGGTCATCGCCCCCTCGTGACCGGTCATGTCGCGGACCAGGCCGACGAACAGGCATACCCCGCCGATGGCCGTGTTGCGGGCCGTGAAGGCCGACAGTTCGGCCCCGATATCGAAATCCTCTCGTTGCACCCGGACCGTCATTTCAGCCCCCGGTGACCGGGGGGAACAGAGCCACTTCATCCCCGGCGTGTAACGGAGCATCGAGCCCCACATAATCCTGATTGACCGCCACCCGCACCAGCTTGGGATCGGACAAGGCACGGCCAAAGCCATCGCCCCGGGACTTCAGCCAGGCCAGCAGATCCCCCACCGTGGCAACCTCCGGCGGCGGCGTGACGTCTTCCTCTCCGGTGCCGATCTGTTCCCGGAACCAGGCGAAATACAGCAGCTTCATCGGGCGTTTCCCAGTTGCATATGGGTTTCGATAAAGGTGGCGATGGCCGCCACGTCGTTCAAGTCGAGCAGCGGCAGGGTCAGTCCGTCCAGCGGCGCATCCGAGGCGATGGCGACCACCGTCGGGTCCTCGGTGCCGCGCAAGGGTTTGCCGGTGGCCGGACGATGAATTTCCAATTTCGGATAGGGGTGAAATTTGAACCCTTCGACCAGAACCAGATCCACGTCGGCCATGCGCTCCAGCAGGCTTTCCATGTCCGGTTCCGGCGCGTCGCGCAACTCGTGCATCAGGGTCCAGCGTTGCGACGAGGCGACCATGACCTCGGTGGCCCCGGCTTCCCGATGGCGAAAGGAATCCTTGCCCGGAGTGTCCAAATCGAACTTGTGGTGGGTATGCTTGATGGTCGAGACCCGATGGCCGCGGGCGATCAGTTCGGGCAACAAGCGGCAGATCAGGGTGGTCTTGCCGCTGCCGCTCCAGCCAATCAGGCCAAACGCCTTCATGGCATCTCCCCGGGCTCGGCGGCGGCGGCATCCATCTCGCGGATGTGGCGCAAACCGGCCAGCAAATAATCGAAGCCGGTGATCAGGGTCAGGGCGGCGGCGATCCACAAACCCCAGATGCCGATTTCGGTGGTCGTCAGCGGTCCGAAATCGGGACCGGCGGTGCCGACCATGAGAAAGCCCAGGGCGAGAATCTGCAAGGTGGTTTTCCACTTTGCCAACAGGCTGACCGGCAGGCCGACCCGGGCTTCGGCCAACACCTCGCGCAGCCCCGAGACCAGGATTTCCCGACAGAGAATCACTGCGGCGGGCAGAATGTGCAGGCCGCCCAGCCGCTCGAAGCCGACCAGCATGAGCAGCACCGCCGCCACCAGCAGTTTGTCAGCGATGGGATCGAACATGCGCCCGAAAGCAGATTGCTGATTCCAGGCACGGGCCAGATAGCCGTCGAAGAAATCGGTGATGGCAGCATAGGTGAAAACACCGAACGGGGCCCAGTGGTTGAGCGGATAGGGCAGGAAAAACAGCCCAATGACCACCGGAATGGCCAGGATACGGGTAATGGTGAGAATATTGGGCAGGGTTTTCAGCATCGAAAGCGTTCGCTGTCAGGTCGGGACGGGAGCGGCATTCTAGCCTTGTCCGTGGAACCAGTCATAGAGTTTCTTCGCCAAGGCGGCGGAGATTCCCGAAACCGCCTCCAAATCGGCCAAACCGGCCTCGGCCACCGCCCGGGCCGAGCCAAAATGATGCAACAGGGCCTTTTTGCGTCCGGCCCCGATACCGGGAATTTCGTCCAGCGGCGATTGAGTGGTACGGGCGGCGCGTTTGTGGCGATGGCTGCCGATGGCAAACCGGTGCGCTTCGTCACGTAATCGCTGTATGAAATAGAGCACCGGATCGCGGGCGTCCAATTCAAGGACGGGTTGGTCGGGGCGGTGCAGCCGTTCCCGTCCGGCATTGCGGTCCGGCCCCTTGGACACGGCGACCAGGGCCACATCCTCAATCCCCAATTCGGCGAAGACCTCCAGGACCACGTTGAGCTGACCCTTGCCGCCGTCGATCAGCAGCAGGTCCGGCCATTGCCCCGACTGGCGGTCCGGGTCTTCTTTCAGGGCGCGGGCAAAGCGGCGGGTCAGCACCTCGCGCATCATGCCGTAATCGTCGCCGGGGGCGATGGCGCTTTTGATATTGAAGCTGCGATAGGCCTTTTTGTCGAAACCCTCCGGCCCGGCGACGATCATGCCGCCGACTTGTTGGGTGCCCCGGGTATGGGAATTGTCATAAACCTCGATGCGCTGCGGGGGGCCGTCGAGGCCAAGCGTATCGGCCAGACTCTCCAACAGCTTGCGTTGAGAGCCGGTTTCCGAGAGGCGGCGTGACAGGGCTTCCTGGGCATTGCGGGCGGCATAGCGCACGGCGTCGCGCTTGTCGCCCCGTTGCGGGACCAATAGCCGGATGGGGCGTCCGGCGCGCACACCGAGCGCCTCACTCACCAAATCGGCGTGCGGCAGGCGGCGGTCGAGCAGAATAAGCGGCGGCGGCGGGCGATTGGCGTAGAATTGACCGATAAAGGCTTCCAGAACCTCGGCGGCCCCGTCGTGTCGCCCATGCTGGGGATAATAGGCCCGGTTGCCGTAATTGCGTCCGCTGCGGATAAAGAATACCTGCACGCAGGTCTGCCCGCCGTCCTGATGCAGGGCGATGACGTCGGCTTCGGCGACGCTGGACAGATCCACCTCCTGATGGGCCTGCACCTTGGTCAGGGCGCGCAACCGGTCGCGGTATTGTGCCGCCCGTTCAAATTCCAGGGCGTCCGAGGCTTCGGCCATCAACCCTGCCAGATGCTGTTGTATTTCTTGGCTGCGACCGCGCAAAAAGGCCTCGGCCTGATCGACCAGTTCGCCATAGTCGGCGGCCGAGACATAATCCACGCAGGGGGCGCAGCAACGCTTGATCTGATGCAACAGGCAGGGCCGGGTCCGCCCGGCAAAAATACTGTCCGAGCAGGTGCGCAGCAGAAAGGCCCGTTGCAGCACTTGCAGGGTTTGATTGACCGCCCAGGCCGAGGCGAAGGGACCGAAATAGAGCGGGCCGGGCTGGTGGCTGCCGCGATGCTTGAGGACGCGCGGAAAGGCATGGTCGCGGGTGATCTGGATTTCCGGGAAGCTCTTGTCGTCGCGCAGCAGGATATTGTAGCGCGGCTTGAGACTCTTGATGAGGTCCGCTTCGAGCAGCAGGGCCTCGGCTTCCGTATGGGTGGTGACGATTTCCAGCCCCCGGGTCTCGGAAATCATGCGCCGGATGCGCGGCCCTTGGCGCTCCGGGTGGGTATAGGCGACCACCCGCTTGCGCAGGCTCTTGGCCTTGCCCACATAAAGCACCCGCCCCGCGCCATCAAGCATGCGATAGACCCCGGCGGTGGTCGGCAATTGGGCGATTTTCTCGGCGATCAGGGCCGCCCCCGTCGCCGATTCGGGAATTTCCTTCTTGTTTATAGGGGTTTCGCTCATGGGCTGATTTACCGGCCCCAAAGCGGTGTCGTCAAGCCCCGCCAACTATCCACGATTCCTGTGGATAAGCTTGTGCGCAACCCGCATGACAAACCCGTGACTCAATGCCAGCCTTCGCTTTCTATATGTTGCACAAATATTAGTCATTTTTCTAATGCATTGATTCAAAAAGTTAATATATTTTTTCGAATGGGGTATGTATGTCTCTTGACAGCCCAATCCGGTTCAAAAAGGGGAGTCGTCGCGGTTTTGTGGCCTGTGCACAACTTATCGGATCGAGTGCCCTAGAACCCTCGAATCACATGGTTTTTTACCGGAATAGGAATCAGGCTTCGAGGGGCGTGCGATGGTTGAGGCGCTCTATTTCCACGCCCGCGCTGGTAGCGTCGATAAAAACGTCCAGCTTTTCAATGCGTACCCGGGCCACCCGGACCCGAGAATCGGTAAAGCAGATGTCGGCCACCTGTTCGGCCAGCGTCTCCACCAGATGCACATGACCGCGTGACACCAGTTCCCGAATGCTGTTGGCGATGCCCTCGTAACAGACCACGTTGCGAATGTCGTCGCCCAGGTCGGCCCGTTCCTCGTGCACCGCCAGGTCGAGATTGACGCGGATTCGCTGCGGCGCCTTCTTCTCGTGCTCATGGATGCCGATGGAGCAGGGGAGCACCAGGTCGCGAATGAACACATGACGGACCGAGGCCCGGGCGTCTGCAAAGTGTCGCGGCTGGATAATCTGGGCGGGACCGGCGGTCATTGGGCGGTGTTCCTATTCTTCGGGCGGCGCATCGTGGGGCGGATGGACCCAACCCAGGTGCTGGCCGCCATCGAGCGCTATCATTTGCCCGGTCAGGGCGGGCGCGGCAAGAATAAAGCGCAAGGCGGCGCAAATCTCATCGAGTCCGGTGGGACGGCGCAGCGGCATGGCCTGCCACTGCTGTTCGAATTGTTCCGGGGTCTGGCGCGGACTGGGCAGGGTCGGTCCCGGGCCGATGGCATTGACCCGCACCCTCGGCGCCAGGGCGGTGGCAAGGGTCTGGGTCAATGTCCACAGACCGGCCTTGCTGAGGGTATAGGAGGTGAAATGGGGGGTCAGATTCCATACCCGCTGGTCGATCAGGTTGATCACCTGGCCTTCCAGTCCGTCGGGTAATTGGCGGGCCAGCGCCTGGGTCAGCACGAAGGGGGCGCGCAGATTGACCTCCATATGCAGGTCCCAGGAGTCGCGGGTGGCGGTCAAGGCGGCGTCCTGCTCGAAGACCGAGGCGTTATTGACCAGACAGGAAATCGGCCCCAACTGGGCAGCGGCGCGTGGAATCAGACTCTCCACCTGGGATTCATCGGCCAGATCCGCCGCTACCGCCACGGCACGACCGCCGTCGGCGAGGATCTGCTGCACCACCTGCTCCGCCGATTCGACGGAACGGTTGTAGTGGACCGCCACCGCCCAGCCCTGTCGGGCCAGATCAAGCGCGATGGCGCGACCGATACGGAGACCGGCTCCGGTGACCAGCGCCGCCCGGTTCATGCGGCGAAATAGCCCACGATCCGATCCGGGAATCGGGTCGCCTGGGCCACCACGTATCCGCCGTATCCGACCAGGAAGATGGCCGCTTCCAGGCGAGAGAACTCACGGCTGGTAAGGGCAAAGGGCAGCATCAACAAAGTTGCGCCAAGCATCACCCAGATATCGAAATAGAAGATCTGATCGGGCACCGGGATCGGAGAAACCACCGCCACGATGCCGGCGATTCCGAGGATGTTGAACAGGTTGGAGCCCACCACGTTGCCCAGGGCCAGATCCGAATGACCGCGCACGGCCGCCACCACCGAAGCCGCCAATTCGGGCAGGGATGTGCCGAAGGCGATCACCGTCAGACCGATGACTTCCTCGGAAACGCCGAACTGACGGGCCAGAATGGTTCCCCCTTCGACCAGCAGATCGGCCCCGTACAGCAAGGCCCCCAGCCCGGCGATCATCATCAGCCAGGCGAGCAGGATCGGGCCTTTGAACTGTCCCATTTCCTCCACTTCCTCGACCAGACTTTCGCCGAGGCCATCATCCTTGTCGCCCTTCAGGGTGATGCGCAGGAAAATGGCGAAGGCCACGAGCAGGACCGCTCCGCCAAAGATGTCGATTTCACGCAGCAGCACCAGTCCGGTAAACAAAATCGTCCCCAACACCAAAACGGTGCCATCGCGCAGCATGGTGCCGTGGCCGGTGGCGATGGGCTTGAGGATCGCCGCTGCCCCGAGAATCAACAGGACGTTGGCGATGTTGCTGCCAACCAGATTGCCCAGGGCCATGCCACCAAAGCCGCTCAGGGAGGCTTGCAGGGAAACCACCAGTTCCGGGGCCGAGGTGCCGAAGGCGACGACGGTCATGCCGATGACCAGGGTCGAAATGCCGAGTTTGCGGGCGACGGCCACGGAGCCGCGGACCATGACTTCCGCGCCCCCCAGAAGCAGCACAAAACCCAGGGCAATCAACAAGTAGGTCATGTCGGGATATCCAAATGGAGGAGATGAAGAAAATATATAGTGGGATCGGAGGGGATGTCATCCCCGGACTTGCTCAGGGCAGCAAATGCCGGAACTCCTCGACAATCTGTTCATAGAGCGGGCGCTTGAAGGGAACGATCAGCCGCGGCAGGTCGAGCAGCGGCATCCATTGCCAAGTGCTGAACTCCGCATGACCGGCGTTGAGATTGATATCGGCATCGGTGCCGGTGAAACGCAGCGCGAACCAGCGTTGCTTCTGACCCCGGTAGTGCCCGTGCCAGACCTTGTCGGCGATTTCCGGCGGCAGGTCGTAGGTCAGCCAGTGGCGGCTTTTGCCGATGATCTCCGCCTGATCGGTGCCGATTTCCTCTTTCAGTTCCCGGAGCAAGGCCTGTTTGGGCTTCTCGTCCTCGTCGATCCCCCCTTGCGGAAACTGCCAGGCGGGTTCCGGGGTGTCGATCCGTTGGGCGGCGAAAACCAGCCCTTGCGCATTGAACAGGACAGCCCCGACGCCGCGCCGATAGGGTCGCTTTTTGAAGGCTTTGGGGGTCATGGCTGGGCCTGCAAATTGGCCACGGCGGTGACCGGGGCAAGGACCGGGTCGGTGGGGTCGAGGGTGGCGATCCAACGGCTCAGACGGTCCAGGGTCGAAGGCAGGGGCGTTGCCAGAATGACCACCACCTTGGAAGATTGGGCGGCCTCCAGGGCCTGCGCCAGACGGGCGTCGATATCCGATTTGCCCGGTTCGTCATCAAGCCGCATGTCGAGCACGGCAAAGGGAACCTCCATCGCCTGGGCGATGCCCAGGGATTTGGCATTGGCCGAGGCGCGATTGTCGATCCACATGATGCCCCGGCGTTTCAGGTGTCGCATCAGGGCGCTGGTGGCCGTCTCCTCGGCGGTGAAGCGCGACCCCATATAGGCCAGCACCCCCACATGGCCCGGAACGGTGGCCAGGATTTTGTCCAGTTTCTGGTTGTTGACCTCTTCGTCCAGCGGACTGAGCAGGGCCAGCGGGCCGGGGTCGTTTTTCGGAAAATCGTCCGGCTCCAGGGGCAGTATGACGAGAATTTCGTGGCCCCGTTCCCGCGCCTTGGCCGCATAGTCCGCCAGTTCCGAGCCATAGGGGCTGAAGGCCAGGGTCACGGTCCCCGGCAGGTTCTCGATGGCGGCCATGGTTGCGGTGCGGCTGAGACCCAGGTCACTGACAATGACCACCACTTTCGGCTTGTCCTGCGGCGCCTCGAAATCCCGCGCATAAAGCCGCCAAGGCTCCAGGCCCGAAGCGGAGGTCAGGGGCAGGGGGCCATCGGGTCCCTGCTCGGTGACATCAAGAATAGGAGCTGCGGTCAACGGGGTTTCGGCGGCGGGGACGATCATGTCGTCAAAGGCGGTGACGGAGGTGGAGGTGATGACAACCCCGGCTCCGGCCCCTTCGGTCTCCCCCTCCTTGGCCAAATCGCTGAGGGATTTTTCCGCTTCCGGGGTCGCTTCGCCCTCGGTGGCGGGGGCATCTTCCGCCCCTTCCTTGGGCGGGGTTAGGCCACCGTCGGTGCCGCGTCCGGGGATTTGCAGCGAGACCAGCGCCCCGCTGGCAGGCTTATCGTCGGAGCCCACGAGGAAAAACGCCGCCAGCCCGCCGATGAGCGCCACCCCGGCCACCCCGGCGGCGCCGAACAGAGCCAGTTTCTTGTACTTGGCGAACTTGGACAGGTCGAACTTACGGCCCGAGGACTCCTCGTCGTCCTCGTCACCATCGACACTCTCTTCGTCGTCGCCGCCGCCGCCGCTGTCGTCCTCATCGTCCACTTCGTCGAGCACATCGGGATCGTTTTCGATCTCGTCGTCCTCGTCCACGTCATAATCGTCGTCGTCTTCGGCGCCTTTCTTGGCGAACAGCTTTTTGAGGAAGTTCACCCCTTGCTCCCTATGAGATCCGTCCGAAACCCTATTTTTGACTCCCAAACATGGCGATTCCCTTAATAAGGTCCAGGGCGCGCAATAATTGATAGTCTTTCATCTCCGGCTGATCGGTTGGCGGTTGATCGTCGGTGGGCTCTTCCACCGGCAGGTTCTTGCCCTGGTCGAGGGCCCCGCGCAGGTCGGCTTCGCGCCGTCCCTTGACCGTTTCCACCGCCTCGATCCTGGCCTGCGGGACCAGGATGTCGGGCTCAATGCCGGTGGCCTGAATGGAACGGCCAGAGGGCGTATAGTAGCGGGCTGTGGTCAGCCGCATGGCTCCGTGACCAGACAGCGGGACGATGGTCTGCACGGACCCCTTGCCGAAGGACTTGGTGCCCAGCAGCAGCGCCCGGCCATGGTCCTGCAAGGCACCGGCGACGATTTCCGAGGCCGAGGCCGAGCCGCCGTTGATCAGCACGATGAGCGGCTTGGCATCGGTGATATCGCCGGGATGGGCGTTGAAACGCTGGCTTTCATCCGGGTCCCGGGAGCGGGTGGAGACAATCTCACCCTTGTCCAGGAAGGAATCCGACACTTCGATGGCCTGATCGAGCAGCCCGCCCGGATTGTTGCGCAGATCGAGCACGTAGCCCTGAAGCTGGTCGCCGATTTCCTCTTTCAGTTTGGTCACCGCCTCTTGCAGGCTTTTGGAGGTGTTCTCGCTGAACGAGGTGATGCGCACGTAGCCGACCTCGCCTTCCGCGCGTGAGCGGACCGAGCGCAGTTGAATAATGGCGCGGGTGAGGGTGACATCGAAGGCATCCTGTCCTTCCCGGCGCACTGTCACAGTGATATCCGAGCCGACCTTGCCGCGCATTTTCTCCACCGCCTGCTCAAGGGTCAGGCCCATCACCGGCTCCCCGTCCAGGTGGGTCAGATAGTCGTTGGTTTGCAGACCGGCGCGGAAAGCTGGAGTGTCGTCAATGGGAGACACCACCTTGATCAGGCCGTTTTCCATGGTCACTTCGATGCCCAGACCGCCGAACTGACCTCGGGTCTGCACCTGCATTTCCCCGTAGTTCTTTTTGTTCATGTAGCTGGAATGGGGATCGAGGGATTTCAGCATCCCGTTGATGGCCGCTTCGATCAGATCGTTATCCGAAGTCTCTTCCACATAGTTGGCCCGCACGCGCTCGAACACATCGCCGAACAAGTTGAGCAATTCATAAGTCTCGGCGGGGTTTTTCGCTTCTTCCGCCTGGACGCGGGGCGCGAACGCCAGGAGGCCCGCCAGAAGGGTGAGCGCGATCAGCTTGGTCTTCATCCGTTTGCCTTACCTTTGTTTGCCGCCAGCCAGGGCAGGGGGTTGATGGGCTGACTGTTTCTGCGCAGTTCCAGATACAGTTCCGGTCGTCCGGTGCGGGGGGCACCCATGACGCCGACCGGCTCCCCGGCCAGCACGATCTGACCGATGGCGCTGTCGATTCGGTCCATACCCGCCAGCAGCGTATGGTATCCCTCGCTATGTTCAATGATCAAGAGCCGCCCGTAACCGCGAAACGGACCGGCGAACACCACTTTGCCCGCATGGGGCGCGATGACCCGTGCGTTGCGGCGGGTTTCGATGGTCAGG
The DNA here is from genome assembly GCF_054657015.1 of Magnetospira thiophila. Taxonomy (NCBI): domain Bacteria; kingdom Pseudomonadati; phylum Pseudomonadota; class Alphaproteobacteria; order Rhodospirillales; family Thalassospiraceae; genus Magnetospira; species Magnetospira thiophila. Next base: position 356,878 of record NZ_BAAHXF010000001.1, on the reverse strand, counting down.
CCCTTGGAGGTCACGCCTTTTTGTTTTACCTCGCCGTAGCGCACCACCACCCGGCCCAGGGCCGGCAGCGGCAGTTTTCCGCGCAAGGCACTGAGCGGTTCGGCGGCGGCCTGGGCGCGCTGGGCCTGTTCGTTTTGCTGCTGTTTTTGTTGCGCCTCGGCGGCGCGGCGTTGCTGGTCCAGACTGTCGACCAGGGCGTGCAGATCCTTCGACTTGCGGGCCAGGGCGGCGACCCGCTCGGCAGCAGCGGCGCTTTCGCGGCTCAGGCTGTCGTAGAGAGCGGTCTTTTGCCTGAGCAGGTCATCCATCTGCCGCCATTGTTCATCCAATTTCCCCTGGGCCTGTTGCAGTTCAGTCTTTTCCCGCAGCAGGGCGTTGCGGGTATCGGTCAGGGAGTCCAATTGGCGGCGCAGCACATCCGTCCGCTGGCGCACTTCGGGCAGTGCCGTGCGCAGCAGGATGGCGCTGCGCACCGTATCCTCGGGCTTGTAGGGCAGGGCCATCAGCGCCTCGGGCGGATATCGGGCCATGCGCAACAGGGCGAACAGCAAGCCGTCGAATTGCTGACGTTGGCGGGTCAGGTCGTCGCGCTTGAGGACCTCCTCAGTCTCCAGGTCGGCCAGCCGATCCTCGATGTCGGAAACCGCCTGCTCCTGGAGCCGGGTGCGGCTCCCGGCGGCGACCAGACTGTGGCGCATTTTTTCCAGTTCCGCCTTGACCTGCCGGGCCTTGGCCTCCAATTCCCGTTGGCGCGCCTGATCCTGTTGCAGGGCCTTTTGCGTCTGTTCCAGTTCCTGGGTGGCTGGGGCGGCAAGGGACGGACCCGAAGCCAGCAGCAGCGCCACCGCGAACAGCGTCCAAAGGAACCTATTGGGCGGCGGCAACCTGGGTGTCCTTTCCGACGATCAGCGACCGACCTGTCATGGCAGCCGGTTGCGGCAACCCCAGGAGTCTCAGCAGGGTCGGGGCCACGTCGGCGAGGCGTCCGCTGTGCAGGCCGGTGGCCCAGGCCGGACCATTGACCAAAATGGCGGGCACCGGATTGAGGGTGTGGGCGGTCAGGGGCTGGCCGCTGACCGGGTCGAGCATCTGTTCGCAGTTGCCGTGATCAGCGGTGATGAGCAGGGTGCCTCCGGCCCGGATGACGGCCTCTTCGAGCCGCGCCAGACTGGCATCGACGGCCCGGGCGGCGGCCATGGCGGCCTCCAGAATGCCCGTATGGCCGACCATGTCGCCATTGGCAAAATTGACCACGATCAGGTCAAAGGTGCCGCCGTCGATGGCTTCGACCAGCCGGTCGGTGACCTCGGGGGCCGACATTTCCGGTTGCAGGTCGTAGGTCGCCACTTTCGGCGAAGGGATCAAAATGCGTTGTTCCCCGGGGAAGACCAGTTCACTGCCGCCGTTAAGGAAGAACGTCACATGGGCGTATTTCTCGGTTTCGGCGATCCGCAATTGGGTGCGCCCGGCCTCGGACACCACCTGGCCCAGAATATGGGTCAGTTCCTCGGGCGGGAACATGGTGTCGAGAAAGGCGTTCAGGTCCTTCGAATATTCCACCAACCCGACTTTCGCCGCCCATTGGACCTGGCGGGCGCGGGGGAATCCGTCGAAGGCGGGATCGACCAGGGTGGCGAGGATCTCGCGCGCCCGGTCGGCGCGGAAATTGCCCATGATCAGGCCATCGCCGTCCTGCATGCCCGCGTAATCGCCGATCACGGTGGGCAGGACGAATTCATCGACCTTGCCGCTGTCGTAGCTTTGCTGGATGGCCTCCCGGGCATCAGCCGCCCGCTCACCTTGCGCATCGACCAACGCCTTGTGGGCCAGTCCGACCCGCTCCCAGCGCTTGTCCCGATCCATGGCGTAGTAGCGCCCGGAGACCACCCCGACCCGCAGGTCCAGACCGGCGCAATCGGCAAGGAATTTTTCCATGTAGCCCAGGGCGCTTGAAGGCGGCGTATCGCGCCCGTCGAGGAAGGCATGGACGACCACCGGCACCCCGGCCTGGCAAACGGTCCGCGCGATGGCGGCCATCTGGTTCTGGTGGGAATGCACGCCGCCGGGGGAGATCAACCCCATCAGATGGGCCTTGCCGCCGCTGGCCTGCATCTTCTGGATCAGGCTGTTGAGGGCGACGTTCTGAACGATACTGCCATCGGCGATGGCGGCGTCGATGCGGGGCAGATCCTGCATCACCACACGACCGGCCCCCAGGTTCATGTGGCCGACTTCCGAATTGCCCATCTGACCCTCGGGCAACCCGACCTCCAGGGCGGAAGCGTCCAGTTGGGTGTGCGGGCAGTCGCGGACCAGCCGGTCCCAAGTCGGCGTCTCGGCCAGGGCAATGGCGTTGTTGGCGCTGTCGCTGCGCGCCCCCCAACCATCCAGGATACAAAGAACGACCGGGCGTGGTTTATCGGGAGCCATATCTCAGCCTCATATGTAAAACCGGGTTGCGGTGCCTAATATATAGGGTCTCCGGGGCTAATGGGAATTATTCTTGATGAATTCCCGTTCACGCTAGCGGAAGGCCACCGTCGCCTTGGCCCGCTCCAATTTGTCGCCGCCCCATTTGTTGGGCGGCGTCGGCACGGAGTCCGGGTCCTTGATCAGGGTGCCGTCGCCGACCTTGACCAGATCGACCCGACCGGCGCGGGTGGTGACCACGGCGCGGGCTCCGTCGAGCAGGGCGACCTGGAAATTGCCGTCGATGATGCCGCCCCAGACGGTGGTGCCGCGAATGCCGATGGTCGCCACCGGCGTGTGGACCTCCATCCGCCCCCCGGCCTGGGCAATGCGACCGGAGACCGCCGAGAAGGCCCCGGTCAGCAGGCGCATGACCATTTCCCCGCCGGTCGCGGGTTCATCGAAGAATTCCAGATTGAGGCTGGCCTGCTCGCCCAGGAACAGGGTCGATCCATCCTGGATTTCCACTTCCAGGCGGGCGTCCGGGCCGGTTGAGAGTACTTCGCCGAGGCGCACGTCGGCACCGACCGTCAGCGGCCGGGGCACGGCGTCCAGCAGGGCGACCGCCGTGCCCTGAATTCGCACCACACGGCCCACCGGCTCACCCGGCTGGGCGGCCCAGGCGGTGGAGGCCGTGACGACCATCAGCAGCCCGGCAAGGGCAAGGCGTTTTACCAGCCCCATCGGTCGAGCCAGCTCTTGTTTTCCATGGTCTTGTCTCCCAGGTACATCCAGCGCAGGGGCATTTCCCAGGGCGCGGCCCGTCCGCTGACCATGTCGCTGAACAAATCGCGCCAGACGCAGGATTGCTTGTAGGCCATGCCAGCGGGGTCGTCACAGGGCATCATGGCCAGGGCGTCGTACATGGCCCGCGCCTTGATCCGCTGATCGCCGAAGAAGTAGGGGGTGTTGCGCAACTCGTTCATGAAGGCGATGTCGCAGCCGCAATCCAACTCGCCGCGCTGAATGTAGCACAGGTCATGGCGCTGACAGGCGGCATCCAGGGAATCGACGGGCGGCAGGCTGGCCCGCCAGGCATTCTTGGGATGGCCAGGGCCGCACCAGTTGCCGTGCATGGGCAGCGAAATGCCGCCCAGACTGGAGGCCTGGCCGGGCCAGGAAAGCCCGATGAGGGCGACGATCAACAGCAGGCGAAATCCCATGCTCCCCTCCCGTTACAGTCGGTTTTTCAATTCGGCAATGGCTTCTTCCAGCACTGCGATGGCGTCCCTGGCGCTGTCGCCTTGCAGCTTGGTCTTGTCGAGCATCAGGTTCAGGCCGTCCTGCTTGGAGCGGATGTAGCGGCTTTTGCCTTCCTCTCCGTCATAGATGCCATTGACGGCAAACGGCCGTACCTCGCGGCGAATGCCCTTGACCGTGATCGGGGGGCGTTCCTCGACATCGACGATGTCGGAGACCAGGGCGTAGGTTTCATAAGACATCAGGATGCCGCCCGGATCGGCTTGACTTTCCAGACGTGCCGCCAGATTCACCTCGCCGCCGATGATGGTGTAATCCATCCGCGCCTCGCTGCCGAAGTTGCCGACGTTGCAGAAGCCGGTATTGATGCCGACTCGCATTTTGAACGGCTTTTCGAAGCCCTTGGCATGCCACTCCACCTCCAGGTCGGCGAGACGGCGCTGCATGGCGATGGCCATGCGCACACAGGCCTGGGCGTCTTCGTATACCCCCCGGGTCTCCGGGTCGCCGAAAAAGGCCAGGATGGCATCGCCAATGAACTTGTCGATGGTTGCCCCGTGCTCCAGGGCGATGGCCGACATTTCCGAGAAATACTTGTTGAGCAGGTAGGTGAGATCCTCCGGCTGCATGTCCTCGGTGGTCTGGGTGAAGTTCTTGATATCGGAAAAGAACACGGTGAGCTTCTTGCGCTCGGTGGCCAGCGAAACTTCCCGGTCCCCTTCGAAGATCGAGTTGTAGACCTGCGGCGACAGGTACTTGGAAAGCTTGTTGGACAGCCGTTCCAGCATCAAATTCTTTTCGTCCAGCGACTTGGCGAGGCCGTTGAGTTCCTCTTCGTTGCGGTCGCTCATACGGACCAGCCGCTTGGTGGACTTGAACAGCCTTTGATATTCGTTGAACAGGTCCTCGTATTTGGCGGCGTCGTTCGGATCGGAAATGCCGCAGGACTCGATCAACGCCTTGGCTTCGTCGATGACGGCCTGCTCTTTTTTATAGAGTTCGAAACCCATGGAGGCCCCCCTTAAGTCTTCGCCGGTTGTGGGGAGAGGTACTTGGAAACATCCACTTCGTCAATCTGCTCCGGCAGCAGGAACTCCTCGGCGTAGTCCTTGAAGACGCCGCTGCTCAGGAACAGGTCGAACAAATCGCCGTCGATATGCTGGTCCTTCTTGAAGAAGCTGAGGATCTTCACCGCCTCGCTGAGGGTCTTCGGGGCCTTGTAGGGGCGGTCGGTGGCGGTCAGTGCCTCGAAAATATCGGCAATGGCCATCACCCGGGCCGGAATGGACATGTCGTCCTTGGTCAGCTTGCGCGGATAACCGGTGCCGATCATGGTCTCGTGGTGCGCCCCGGCATATTCGGGAATGCGGCGCAGATGCTTCGGGAACGGCAACCGTTCGAGCATGATGATGGTCTGCACGATATGTTCGTTGATCTTGTAGCGTTCCTCGGCGGTCAGGGTGCCACGGGCGATGGCCAGATTGTAGATCTCCCCGTAATTGTACAGCGCCTCGGGCATGTCGATCTGGAAGCCGAAGGGATTGTCGCCGTCGAACGGGTTGTCGCGGCTGGGGCGCGGCACGATGTGCTGGGGCTTGTCGTCGAGCAGCCGTTCCCGGGCCGGCAGCGGTTGCGGCGGGATGTCGGCGCAGCGGTCCCGCTCGCCCTGAGACAGGCCCAGCCGGTCATCGAAGTGACGGGTCCAGGTCTGACCGGCGATCTCGTTGAGCCGTTCCACCTTTTCCGGAGCCATGAATTCGCCGCCCACGTTGCACTCGGCGACAAAGGCGAAATCATCCTCCAGGCGGGCCAGTTCAGACTCGTAATCGGCTTTGAGGTCGGCCTCTGGACGGGAACCCTCCAGGCGGGCCTTGAGATAGGCGATCTCTGCGTCGCGGCGCAGCACCTCGAAACGGGTGCGCACTTCGTGGATGCGGTTGTAGATGGTCTCCAGCTTGGTCGCCTTGTCGACCACATATTCCGGCGTGGTGACCTTGCCGCAGTCGTGCAGCCAGGCGGCGATATGGAATTCCCGCCATTCGTCAGCGGACTCCAGTTTGAAGTCGGCGAACGGACCATGGTCCGCCTCACTGGCCGCCCGCACCAGTTTGGCCGACAGCTCGGGCACCCGGGCACAATGGCCGCCGGTATAGGGCGACTTGGAGTCGATGGCACCGGCGATCAGCTGGATGAACGAGTCGAGCAGCACCCGCTGCGCCTCGACCAGATTCCGGTTGTCCAGGGCGACCGCCGCCTGGGCGGCCAGGGCCTCGACGAAATCGACCACCTTTTCGGAGAACGCAATGACCCGCTCGTGGGCCGCATCCTGGGCATTGAGCAATTGCAGCGCGCCGATGACCTCGCCGCCGCGCGGTTTCAACGGAACGGTCAAAAACGATGTGGAGCGATAGCCGATCTTTTCGTCGAACGCCTTGGTGCCGCTGAAATCGAACCGGTCGTCCTGATAGGCATCGACGATATTGACCGTGGTTTCGGTCAGCACCGCGTGGGTCACCACATTGTTGTGATTCTGTTCGCCGGTCTCGGCGTTGTACATGGCGACCGGCGGCAGTGGGATGTCCTTGCCGGTGGTGCCGCCCATGGCGATCTCCAGGGAGTCCGTGCGCATGATCTCGAAGCGCAGGCGGTCGTCATCGGTGCGGATATAGAGTGTGCCGCCATCGGCGTTGGTCAATTCCTTGGCCCCGATGAGGATCAGTTCCATCAGCTTGTTGACGTCTTTTTCCGCCGACAGACCGATGCCCAGTTCCACCAGCTTGGCCAGCTTGGCCTGTTCCTGACTCAATTCCGTTTTCTGTTCCAGCACATGTTGGGCCAGGGTGCTGTTCAACTCGGCCAGTTCCGCATGGGCCAGCATGAGTTTCTTGTTGTCGCCGAATAGGTTGTCGCTGCTGCGGTCGCTCAACCGCACCAGCCGTTCGGCAACCGATGTCAGCTTGCCGTAGGATTTGCACAGGTTGGACAGTTCGGCGCGCAGGTTTTCCTTGTCCGCCGTGGTTTGGTCGAGGATCTCCCGCACCCTTTTCAGAGTCTCGTGTTCATCTCTGAAAAGGTCGGTGACCATCAGGCTTCGATTTCCTTGAGTTCGAAGGTGGCGTTTTCCAGATCCTCGCCGAATTCCTCGCCCAGTTCCTGCATATTGTCGTCGTCGGATTCATAGGTCCAGGTGATGGTGACCGAATTGCCGTTTCCGGCCGTTTCGTCGAGCAGGTCGAACAGGCCCATGAGAATCTTGGCGCTGGAGCTGTTGAAGTAGATCAATTCGAAATTGAATTGCACGGTGGCGCCGTTCAGCTTCGCAAGATGTTCCTCGAGCTGGGCCACCATCGGTCCATAAAAGGCGGTCACATCTTCTGGATAGGATTCACCGCGCAGACTGAAGATGTTGCTTGCGAAATCAAAATCGACCTCAGGAGAGCGATCCGTTGCGCCAACTTTTATATTCTCCATAGTCGTCCTCATATTTGTTTCGCGTCATTCAGACGTAGGCGTTGAGCGTGAAGAAGGTGAATTCGTCGCCAATGTTCTCAAAGGTGAATTCAATGGGCCTGGAGGCCCGGCGGGCAATGTCGAGAAATCCGATCCCGGCACCCTTGCTGCCCTCCGGTGGATGGTCCCGTAATTTTTTCTTGTAGGTGTCCTTGAGTTCCTGCCGGTCCATGCCCTGAACCATCGAAAGCCAATCTTCTAGCCGGGCCACGTCTGCGGTACGGATCATGTTGGCACAGGTCACGAAAAAGCTGCCGTCTTTCTTGCCGACAAGCAGCACACCGTAGCGTAATTCATCCTTTTCAGGAGACGTCGTCAGTTCCATTTCGGCCGAATAACGGATGATGTTTTGCATTTGCTCGATAAAGACCGAGAAAACGGCGCGTGTCGTCTTGGTGTCGGCGTCGTCCATGACCAGTTTGCGCTTAATGGCGTCGCCGATGCCGCTGAGGATCTCCTCGGTCACATAGCCGCTGTAGCAGAACAAGATACCACGGGTCTGCAAGTAGTTGCGGAAATCGTACATGCTGTCGATAAGCACGGGTGTTCTTTCCTGAAGTATGGACCCAAAACCGCCTGACAGGCATGGTAATGGACTTTCCGGGCAGGCGCCACAACAACCTTGCCCGGACCGGGGTGAAGCAATTCCCCTTATGCAATGGGGGTATGGCGCACTCCACCAAAAGGTGGAGCCCCCCCAATGGATGATGGTCTGAATGGTTTCCATCAGTTAAGTATTATAAAGGGGTGATTTCAAGTCGCGGAACGGGATGTGTCGGGGAAGGGTGACGTCATGAATATCAATCTGACTTCCGGGAGCCTGGAGGGTCATTCGGACCTGATCCAGACTGTCGAGAGCGGCGACGGCCTTTCGCCCATCGCCCTGCCCGAGGGGTTCGCCATGGCGGCGGCGGATTATGCCCGTACCGGATCGGACCTCACCCTGACTGCGCCGGACGGCCAGCAGGTGGTGATTGCCGACTATTTCGCGCAGGCCCAACCCCCGGCCTTGACCACCCCCGATGGCGCGATGATCAATGGTGATCTGGCGACGCGGCTGGCCGGGCCGCTGGCCCCGGGACAGGTGGCGCAGGCCGCCGAAACCGCCGCTCAGGAGCCCATCGGGCGCATCGATACCCTGGACGGCACGGTTAGCGTGACCCACGCCGACGGCACAAGGGTCGAACTGGCCAAGGGCGATCCGGTGTTCCAGGGCGATATTCTCGAAACCGGGCCCGACGGGGCCATCGGTGTGGTGCTGGCCGACAGTTCGGTCTTCTCGCTGGGCGAGAGCGGGCGCATGGTGCTCGACGAGATGGTTTACGATCCGGGCGGCACCGAGGGTCAGGCGGTGGTCTCCCTGCTCACCGGCGCGGCGACTTTCGTGTCCGGTCAGATCGCCAAATTCGGCCAGGATGCCATGGTGGTGCAGACCCCCGTGGCGACCATCGGTATTCGCGGCACCAAGGTCTTTTTAGATACCGACGGTACCTCTATCCAGGCGGTGAACCTGCCGGAATCCACCCTGCGCGGCGAGACGGTTGGTGAAATCGTACTGATGAGTCCGTCCGGCGACATGTTGGGGACAATCAACAGCTACGGCGGCGGCTGGCAATGGACGCCGTCGCTGAATACCACTCCCAGTTCCTTCCAGTTAAGCCCGCAGCAGGTGGGTTCAATTCTGACCCAGGTCAATCAGTTCCTGCCCCGGACCCTGGAAGAGAAGGCCCTGGATATCATGGACCGGCTCAACCAGATCCGTGAGCAGGCCGCCGCGGCCCGCGAGGCCGGAGACGACGCCCGGGCCGAGCAGTTGGAGGCCGAAGCCCAGGAGGCCGAGGCGCAGCTGGAACAGGCGGTGCAGGATGTCGAACAGACCCTCGGCTTCAAGGTCGACCTCACCGAGGGCGACGGGCCGTTGGGCGAAGGCCTGGATGCCTTCGATACGGCGGCGGGCGGCGACACGACAGCGGGCGGCGATACCGGCGGCACCGGTGGCGGCGGCACGGGAGCCCCTGACCCATTCCTGCCCGCGCCGGGGACGGCTGGCGGGGCGACTGCGGGCACCGGCACGGGTGGCGGGGGGGTCACGGGCACGGGGGCAGGCACCGGCACTGGCTCTGGGACGACCGGCGGCGGCGCGACCGAGAGCCCAAGAACCGACACGACGACCTTTGTCACGTCATCCAGCCAAAGCCCATCGAACGTCATCATCGGCACCGAGGACGACGATGATCTTGTCGGCACCGACGACGACAACGAGATTTACGGCCTGGACGGCGATGACGAACTGACCGGCGGCGCGGGCGACGACATGATCGACGGCGGCGATGATGTGGAAATAGGCGATACGGTGATTTTCTCCGGTCCGCGCGACAATTACGAGATCAGCTACGATTGGGCCTCCGACACCTTCACCGTGGTGGATTTGGTCGGCACGGACGGCACCGATACGGTGACCAACGTGGAGACCTTCCAGTTCAGCGACAGTTCCTATGATGCCTATGATCTGGACCTCATCGTCAGCGGAAATGGGGAACTCAGCGGCCTCAATGGCAATGACCTGCTGACCGGCGGCGCGGGCGATGATGTACTGACCGGCGGTGCGGGCAATGATGATCTCTATGGCGGGGCCGGGTTCGATACCGCCGTGTTCTCGGGACCTGCCTCTAATTACACGGTTACGCCGCTGGATGCCAACGGCACCTATCTGGTGACCGATAATGTCGGCAGCGATGGCTCGGACTGGGTGACCGGAGTCGAAGCTTTTCAGTTCGGCTTCGACACCTTGTTGGCCAACGAACTCAATCTGGTGGTCGAGGGCTCCGGCGAAATATACGGCACCGATCTTTCCGAGAGTCTGGTCGGCGGCACGGGAAATGACACCCTCTACGGCCTGGACGGCGACGACTGGTTGCGGGGCGGGGCCGGCACCGACAGAATGGACGGCGGCGACGGCATTGATACGTTGGTCATGGACGGCCCCTCCGGGCTCGGCGGTACGGTCACCCTGGGCGAAGCCGGGTCATTCGGCACATTCACTGACGGTTGGAACCAACCGGATCAGGTCAAGGATATCGAAAATGTCGTTGGCACCAGCGCCGGGGATGTGATCACCGGCAACTCGGGCAACAATACGCTTGATGGCGGGGCGGGCAATGACCAGCTGAACGGCGGCGCGGGCGACGATGTGCTTATCGGCGGTTCGGCCTCCGACAACATCGACGGCGGGGCGGGGACGGATAGGGCAATTTTCTCCGGCAACCAGGCCGACTATACCATCAGCCATTCCGAGGGGGTCTATACGATTTCCGGTGCTGACGGCACCGATTTCGTTTCCAACGTGGAAATCTTCCAGTTTGATGACGGCAATATAGCCAGCTACTTGGCCGGGCAGACCCGGGTCGGGGCCAACCTCACCGGCACGGCGGGCAACGACACCCTGACCGATGCCAACTTTGCGCAATCGGTGATGGTGGGCCTGGGTGGCGACGATACGATCAATGGCGGGAACTATAACGACACGCTGTATGGCGATGGCAGCATCGACTATGACTTTGCCAGCAGCGCCGACGGTTGGACTTCCAACGAGCAGAATTCCCCCGTGACCTACATGGCCAGCGGCGGCGTTGATGGCAATGGCTATATCGAGATCCAGGATCAGGCGAATACGGTCCCGGCTTTCATCGCGCCGACCGGTCTCAGCGGCAATCTGCAAGGCTATCTGAACGGTCAGTTATCGTTCAGCATGAAGTCAGACCTTTATGACGGCGGCCAACCGGTGGTGACCATCGAGGGCGACGCCGGAACCTTGACCTTGGACGTGACCGCACCGGGAACCAACTGGACGGCCTACGACGTGGATCTTGATGCGACGGCCGGTTGGGTGATGGATGGGGATCATCCGGCAAGCCTTGACGAAATCGCGGCGGTCCTGAGTGCTGTGAGCGGCGTCACATTCTCGGCCGACTTTACGGCGGGCAACGAGACGGTGGGATTGGATGCGGTCCGTCTGACCTCCGCCGATGGCAACGACACCCTGCGCGGCGGTTCGGACAACGATACCCTTTACGGTGAAGGCGGCGACGATACCCTTGAAGGCGGCAGCGGCACCGACGCGGTTTACGGCGGCGACGGTAACGATACCTTCAACGTCAGCAGCAACGTTGAAAACAACGAGATCTTCGACGGTGGCGACGGCAACGACAGAATTTATGCCGCCGGGACCAGCCTCGTCATGGACAATTTCCTCGGCACCAACACGGTGGAAACCTTCGAGGGCGACGGGGCGCTGACCATCAGCGACTTCGGCTTCAGCGCCAGCACCTTTGACTTCCGGGGCATCGACGCATTCGTTGGGGTCGAGGCCATCGACGCGGGCAACTACAACGACATCATTTACGGCACCGACAGTGCCGACCCGATCCTGCGCGGCGGTTCGGACAACGATACCCTTTACGGTGAAGGCGGCGACGATACCCTTGAAGGCGGCAGCGGCACCGACGCGGTTTACGGCGGCGACGGCGACGATACCTTCAACGTCAGCAGCAACGTGGAAAACAACGAGATCTTCGACGGTGGCGACGGCAACGACAGAATTTATGCCGCCGGGACCAGCCTCGTCATGGACAATTTCCTCGGCACCAACACGGTGGAAACCTTCGAGGGCGACGGGGCACTGACCATCAGCGACTTCGGCTTCAGCGCCAGCACCTTTGACTTCCGGGGCATCGACGCATTCGTTGGGGTCGAGGCCATCGACGCGGGCAACTACAACGACATCATTTACGGCACCGACAGTGCCGACCCGATCCTGCGCGGCGGTTCGGACAACGATACCCTTTACGGTGAAGGCGGCGACGATACCCTTGAAGGCGGCAGCGGCACCGACGCGGTTTACGGCGGCGACGGTAACGATACCTTCAACGTCAGCAGCAACGTTGAAAACAACGAGATCTTCGACGGTGGCGACGGCAACGACAGAATTTATGCCGCCGGGACCAGCCTCGTCATGGACAATTTCCTCGGCACCAACACGGCGGAAACCTTCGAGGGCGACGGGGCACTGACCATCAGCGACTTCGGCTTCAGCGCCAGCACCTTTGACTTCCGGGGCATCGACGCATTCGTTGGGGTCGAGGCCATCGACGCGGGCAACTACAACGACATCATTTACGGCACCGACAGTGCCGACCCGATCCTGCGCGGCGGTTCGGACAACGATACCCTTTACGGTGAAGGCGGCGACGATACCCTTGAAGGCGGCAGCGGCACCGACGCGGTTTACGGCGGCGACGGTAACGATACCTTCAACGTCAGCAGCAACGTTGAAAACAACGAGATCTTCGACGGTGGCGACGGCAACGACAGAATTTATGCCGCCGGGACCAGCCTCGTCATGGACAATTTCCTCGGCACCAACACGGCGGAAACCTTCGAGGGCGACGGGGCGCTGACCATCAGCGACTTCGGCTTCAGCGCCAGCACCTTTGACTTCCGGGGCATCGACGCATTCGTTGGGGTCGAGGCCATCGACGCGGGCAACTACAACGACATCATTTACGGCACCGACAGTGCCGACCCGATCCTGCGCGGCGGTTCGGACAACGATACCCTTTACGGTGAAGGCGGCGACGATATTCTCGATGGCGGTACGGGAACCGACAGCGCTGGGTTCTCCGGAAGTTGGGCGGATTATGTGTTGTCGGCGGATGATGCCGGGACGTTGAGTGTCGTCGGAGCCGACGGGTCCGATACGCTGACCGGCTTTGAAACCCTGCTGTTCGATGATGCCTCGGCGCAGGTGGTCACGGCTTCGGTGGGCGGCGGTGCCTTGAACGGCGGTACCTGGGTACAGAACGCCATGTTCGGCCTGTCAGGCGATGACAACATGACCGGTGGCAACGCCGATGACCGGTTGATGGGCGGCCTCGGCAACGACACCCTCGATGGCGGCACCGGGGCCGACATGATGGACGGCGGCGCTGGTAACGATATCCTCTATACGGACGGCGACGACCTTCGGATGGACGGCGGCGCGGGCAGCGATGAGTTGGCCGTATGGGGCGGCGAAGTCGGTTTCGAAAGCTACGATGGCAACCAGATCACCAGTCAGATTTTGGGGGTTGAGGCCATCACCCTGTCCAGCGGGGCCACGCTCTACGGCACCGAGGATACCAGCGGTCAGCAGGCCCATACGGGCATCACCGCCGATCAGGTGGCGGCCAATCTGGGGATTTCAGGCGGGACGCTGATTCTCAACAGCCATAACGGCGACAGCGGGGCCTCGGTCTTGCTGGCCGAGGGCGAATGGACCGATACCGGCTCCACGGAGATCCTCTACGGGCGTACCTACACGGTCTATGAGGCTGTCGAATCCGGCGACGCGACGGTGACCCTGAAGATTGATCAGGCCATTGACGACGGGTCCTCCAATGCCATTTTGGGCACCTCCGGTAACGATGTCCTGGTCGGCACCGACAATGATGACGAAATGGACGGTCTGGCGGGTGACGATTGGCTGACCGGCGGGCTGGGGGCCGATACCCTGACCGGTGGGTCGGGTGAGGACGTGTTTTCCTATCTCCTCAACGGCATGGCCTTTGATGCCGCCGAGGGCGGCGACACGATCATCGGGTTTAATCCCACCGATGATGCTCTGGCCTTCTGGACCAGCCAATTGAACGGTTTGTTGCCCTTTGGCTCGGTTCATGACCTGACCACGGGTCCGTCCGGCTGGGACGGCAATGCCTGGGGCAGTTCTCAAGTCAGCTCGTTCAATGCGGCTCTGGATGGGTTGCAGTCGGCAATTACCCTGCCAGTGTTCGGCTGGGATTACCGTCCGGTATTCCTGTATTTTGAAGACGAGGCGAGCAACGGCCATCTGTACTACACGGACAGCTACGATCCATTCTCAGGCAGTGGGAACTACGGCTTCTCGGAAGTGGCGACGTTGCAGTTGGATGGCAACGGCGGTCCGATGACGGCCGAATCCATCTTCATTGTCAGTTCCAACGCCGACGGCGATATCTTTGCGGGCAACGATGAGATCGGCGACACCATCGACGGCACGTCATCGAACGACCAGTTGCATGGACTGGGGGGTGATGACGTCATCTCGGGTTATGACGGAAACGACATCCTGTTCGGCGATGCGGGCACCGATACGCTGAGTGGCGGTTCCGGCAATGACCTGTTCTACGGCGGCGAGACTCAGGACTTCATGGATGGCGGCACGGGCGATGATCTGTTCGTCTATGTGCTCGACCAACTGGGATTGGAAGGCGGCGATATGATCACCGGTTTCGGCACCCAGGACGGCAACGACATGTTCCGCTTCTGGCCGGGCGGCGATGGGGCCAGCAATCTGGCACTGACCACAATGGGCGGGCTTTCGACCTACAGCAGCGGCCAAGCCTATAATTTCTTCGATATGGGATCTTTCTACAGCACTGACGGGGTCTCCGCGATTAGTGCCGCCGTCTGGGCCTTCAGTTCGCAGATGAATGGGGATATCAATCCTTCGCAGGGCGTGTTCCTGTTCTTCACGCAAGGTGAAAATCAATTCATGCAGCAGCCGGCGGACCCCTCGGTCGGCCAACTCTGGTATGCCCAGAACAATGCAGGCTCGGTCAACTCCTATTCCCTGGTGGCGACGGTGCAGTCCAGCGATGGATCGCCGATTTCGATACAGGCGGATGACATCCAGGTGTTCTGAAGACAGGGATCGGTTATACTTGGCGCGTTCGTGATCTCATGGGCGCGCCGTTTCCTTGTCCTGCGAGGGTTGAATGGAAAACAAGCACCACCTGACGCCGCAAAAGGCCCTGGAAATCGCCGGGCACCATATCATGACCGGACAGCGGGGCGAGGCCGCCGCCATCTGCCGTAAAATTCTCGACGTGATTCCCGATCATGCGGATGCTTTGCACATGCTCGGCGGCTGCGCCATGCTGGACGGGCAAAGCCGTCTGGCCCTGGATTGTTTCGATCAGGCCCTGGCCCAGCGCCCGGAAGACCCGGCCTTTCTCGCCAACAAGGGCACCTTGTTACTCAACATGGGATTGCCGCAACCGGCCGTCGAGCTGTTGCGGCGGGCGCTGGAGGTGCGGGCCGACATGGCCCCGGCCTGGGACAGCCTGGGTCGGGCCTTGCATCTGCGCGAAAGCTGGGACGAGGCGCAGGAGGCCTACAGCAAAGCCATTTCCCTGGACCCCAAATACGCCCGCGCCCATGCCCATCTGGCCAACCTGTACCGCCATGAAGGCAAGGGGCGGGCGGCGATTCAAGCGCTTCAGGAGGCGTTGAAGCTCAACCCGGACAATCCGGATATCCTGGCCGAGGCGGCGGCGCATTTCATCGACGGCGGATTCCTCACCCGGGCGCGGGGGTATCTGGATAAGGCGCTGAAAAAGGACCCGGACCATCTGGAGACCTTGTTGGCGCAGGTGGATTTCCTGGAAATGGCAGGCAAGGGGGAAGAGGCGCGGCGCATTCTCTGTCACCTGCTGGCCAGCCATCCGAGCGCCGCCAACCTGAAGGTGCGTCTGGGCTCCCTGCTGCTGACCACCGGCCATCGGGAGGTCGCCGAGGAGGTTCTGCGCGACGTGCTGGAGGACATGCCCCACCATCCCCCGGCGCTGTCCGAGTTGGCCTCCATGGGGGCGCTGAAACCGGGCGATGCCGAAACCGAACGTCTGGAGACGCTCGCCGGACGGGATGGTCTGGCGGTCCGCCAGCGGGCGGCGCTGAATTTCGCCCTGGCGTCGGTCCGGGACAAGGCGGGGGACCATGAGGGGGCCTTCGCCGCCCTTGATCGGGCCAATGCCCTGCGCCATGGGGAACTGCAACGGCAGGGCCGGGCCTACGATCCCCAGGGCCAGGAACAGCGCATGGCGCGATTGAAGGAGGTCTTCGATGCCGCCTTTTACGCCGCCCGTCAGGATTGGGGGCTGGCCAGCGAACGACCGATCCTGATTGCCGGAATGCCCCGTTCGGGCACCACCCTGGTCGAACAGATCATCGCCGCTCATCCGCGGGCGTCGGGGGCTGGGGAACTGATGGACCTGCCCCATCTGGCGATGATTCTGCCCGCCCTCACGGCGGAGAAGAAACCCTATCCCGATTGCATGGCGGACCTGTCGCGGGACGGGGCGCTGCGACTGGCCCGAGCCTACGATCTTCGACTGCTGGATTGGGCACCGCAGGCGGATAAGGTGACCAACAAGCTGCCCGGCAACTATGCCTTTCTCGGACTGGCGGCACTGCTGTTTCCTCGGGGCACCTTCATCCATTGCCGCCGCGATCCGATGGACAACTGCCTGTCCAATTATTTCGCCAATTTCCAGGACGGGCTTTCGGCCAGCTTCAACCTGGAGGCCCAGGGTCACGCCTGGAGGCTCTATGCGGATTTGATGCGCCATTGGCGGGAGGTGCTGCCGGTGACGGTGCTTGATGTGGATTACGAACAGCTGGTGGCCGATCCGGAACCGCAGGTGCGCCGCCTGCTTGATCATTGCGGTCTGGACTGGGACCCGGCCTGTCTGGAGTTTCACAAATCCCATCGGGCCATCCGCACGGCCAGCCGGTCGCAGGTGCGCAATCCCATCTATGCCACCTCCGCCGGACGCTGGCGGCGGTATGAGACTCACCTGGGAGATTTGGTCGAGTCCTTAAACGGAGTCGGCTATTGACGGAAAGTAATATAATATATCCAGACCTTGCCGTGAGCCGCCGAAAAGCCTAAACAACAACGGGATCACGTCAGATCACGAAACGGTTTCGAAGGAGAAGATCATGGGGATGATGGGCAGCCTGGACAGCAAGACCGCCACCGCACTGGCGACCGGAGACCACGGCGATCCTTTCTCTTGCCTCGGCCCCCATGAGGCCGGAGAAGGCCATCTCATGATCCGCACGTTTCAGGCCGACGCCACCGAGGTGGTGGTGGTCAATGCCAAAACCGGCAAGGATCTGCGGGTCCTGGACAGGATTCACCCGGACGGTCTGTTCGAGGGCGAAGTGGCGGGCACGCGCGACTCGCTGTCCTACCGCCTGCGGGTCACCCGTGGTCAGGCCTGTTTCGAGGTGGAGGACCCCTATCGCTTCCCCGGGCTGCTCGGCGAGTTGGATGCCCATCTGATCGGCGAGGGCAACCATCTGGAAAGCTACAAGGTCATGGGGGCGCATCTGCACAAAATCGACGGCGTGTCCGGCGTCGGTTTCGCCGTCTGGGCCCCCAACGCCCGCCGGGTCAGCGTGGTCGGCCCGTTCAATCAATGGGACGGGCGCTGCCATGTGATGCGCAAGCACCATGGAATCGGGGTGTGGGAGATTTTCATCCCCGGGCTGGGCAAGGGCGAAATCTACAAGTACGAGATCAAGGACCGCTTCGGCAATATCCTGCCCCTGAAGGCCGATCCCTATGCCTTCTATTGCGAGCATCCCCCGGCCACCGCCTCCGTCGTCGAGTCCCTGGATGGCTATGCCTGGAAAGACAAGGCCTGGATGAAGCGGCGCCAGGACACCACCCTGCGCGAACAGCCCATTTCCATCTACGAAATCCACATGGGCTCCTGGCGTCGGGTGCCGGAAGAAGACAACCGCAGCCTGACCTATCGGGAAATGGCCGACGAGCTGGTTGCCTACGTCAAGGATCTGGGCTTCACCCATGTGGAGCTGCTGCCGATCACCGAACATCCCTTCGACGGCTCCTGGGGCTATCAGCCCATCGGCCTGTTTGCGCCGACCAGCCGGTTCGGGACGCCGGATGATTTCCGCTATTTCGTCGATCGCTGTCATGCGGCCGGAATCGGCGTGATTCTCGATTGGGTGCCGGGGCATTTCCCGACCGATACCCACGGGCTGGAATATTTCGACGGCACCCATCTCTATGAGCATGCCGACCCGCGCCAGGGGCGGCATATGGACTGGGGCACCCTGATCTACAATTTCGACCGTCAGGAAGTGACCAACTACCTGCTAGTCAACGCCTTGTTTTGGCTTAACGAATATCATCTGGACGGGCTGCGGGTGGATGCGGTGGCCTCCATGCTGTATCTGGATTACAGCCGCAAGGAAGGGGAGTGGATTCCCAACAAACACGGCGGACGGGAGAACCTGGGCGCCATCGCCTTCCTGCGCCGTCTCAACGAACTGGTCTACGAGCGGGGACAGGGGGCCTTTACCCTGGCCGAGGAATCCACCGCCTGGCCGATGGTCTCGCGGCCCACCTACCTGGGCGGCCTGGGCTTCGGCTACAAGTGGAACATGGGCTGGATGCACGACACCCTGCTTTATATGTCCAAGGACCCGGTGCATCGCCGCTACCACCACAACGAAATGACCTTCGGCATGCTCTATGCCTATACCGAGAACTACGTGCTACCCCTGTCCCATGATGAAGTGGTGCATGGCAAGGGCTCGTTGATCGGCCGGATGCCGGGCGACCAGTGGCAACGGTTCGCCGGATTGCGCGCCTATTTTGGATTCATGTGGTCCTATCCGGGCAAAAAACTGTTGTTCATGGGCGGCGAATTCGGGCAGGAACGGGAATGGGCCTATGCCGAAAGCCTCGATTGGCATCTGCTGGAAAACCCCTATCACAAGGGGGTGCAGAATCTGATCCGCGATCTCAACGGGATCTATCGCAACGAACCCTCGCTGCCGCAACAGGATTGCGAGCCCAATGGCTTCCGCTGGGTCGAATCCCATGACGTGGATCAGAGTGTCTTCGCCTATCTGCGCTACGGCCTGGACGGCTCGGTGATGCTGGTGGTCAACAGCTTCACGCCGGTGGTGCGCGACGGCTATCGGCTCGGCGTTCCCGAGGGCGGCGCCTGGGTCGAATGCATCAATACGGATCGCACCGAATACGGGGGATCTGGTGTGAGCAATGAGGGCGACCTGTATGCCGAGGACGTGGCCTGGCATGACCTGCCCCATTCGCTGGTGCTGACCCTGCCGCCATTGGCTACAGTCACCTTCGTACCGAAAAAGGTCGAGGCAAAAGCGGCCAAGCAGGACGATTGAATCGACCCGTGACCGCTTGCGGTAGAGGGGAGGCTGGGCGCCCGATCAGGCGCCAGGTCAGGCGAAGGTCGCGCCGGTAGAGAAGAAGTTCAACTCCTGCAGGCCCGGCAGGCGGGCGGTCTGCATCCAGAATTTTTCCAAGGCCCGCACGGCTTCCTCGAAAGCTGCGGGATCTTCCGGTTTGCAGATGAAGGCGTTGGCCCCCAGGTCATAACAGGTGCGCCGGTCCTCCACCGAATTGGAGCGGGAGAAGATGATCACCGGAATGGCACGCAGGGACTCGGCGGATTTCAGATCGGCCAGCACCTCCCGCCCGGAATCGGGAGGCAGTTCAAGACCGAGAATGATCAGATCCGGGCGCGGCACGGAATCGTCCTTGCGATTGACGAAATCCCGCAGGGCGTTCCCGGTTTCCACATGGTGGATCTCTGTGGACGTCGGCAGGGACTTGAACGCCTCGCTCAGGCGTCGGGCATCGTCGGCATTGGCCTCGGCGAACAGAATTTTGACCGGACGGGTTCTGGGCTGCATGGGGTCTCTATTCTTCTTGTGTCAGCGGTCCGACGACCGAAAGCTATATGATAGTATAGCCAAGGCTTCAGGATTCCAAGAGACAAGATGATGGGGGGGCGCGTCGGTTGCGGGGCCTCCGATGGGCGAAAATTCCCCGAGCGATGATGCCGAAGCGGCCGTTATGTGGTAGCCTTCCGTCTGACGGGAGTCCCCGGGTGGAGGTGGCTCCGGTTTCGTTTGCATTCCCCGGCGAGGAGCCTATTAATAAGGCCTCCCCCTGAACAATTCCCCTATGTTTCATAGGGGTTTGCACGCTAAGGAGAATTCTGAATTGGATACTGTGGCGATTGCCTTGACCGGGGCTGGTGGGGCTGGCGTGATGACCGCGGGGCAGATGCTTCTGCATGCCGCGGCCGAGGCCGGATTGTTGGGACAAATGACCCGGTCCTCGGGGCCGCAAATTCGCGGTGGCGAGGCGGCGGCGTTCGTCACTCTGGCCGCCCATGCGATTGAGGGCGCGGTGGATCTGGTGCAGATTCACATGGCCTTCGACTGGATGAACGTGGAGCGCTTTTCCGCTGAACTGCCGCTGGATGCCAGCAGCACGGTGATCTATGACGCCTCGGCGGGGGATGTGCCCGAGGTCATCGCCGCCAGCGGTGCCCGCACCGTTCCGGTGGATTTCAAGAACACGGCCAAGGCCATCGAGGGCGGTCGGCCCAACATGGTCGGGTTGGGCATGCTCAGCGTGCTGACCGGCATTCCGGCAGAAGCCTTCCGCAAGATCGTGCACAAATCCCTCAAGCGCAAAGGCGAGGCGGCGATCAAATCCAGTGAGGCTGCCATCGACGCGGGGATTGCCCTGGCCGGGGAGCTGGGGGTTCTTTACCCGTTGGACGGGGTCGGGGCTCATGTCACCCAGGAGCGTTGGAACATGAGCGGCAACGAGGCCACCGGTCTCGGGGCGCTGCGCGGCGGGGTGCGGTTCGTTGCCGCCTACCCCATCACTCCGGCGACGGAGGTTCTGGAATGGCTGGCCCCGAATCTGGAGAAGGTCGGCGGCAGTCTGGTGCAGGCGGAAGACGAACTGGCCTCCATCAACATGATCATCGGCGGTTCGTTCGGCGGCGTGCCGTCGATGACCGCCACCTCTGGTCCCGGTCTCGCCCTGATGATGGAAAGCATCGGTCTGGCGGTGACCTCGGAGACGCCGATCATGGTGGTCGATGTGCAGCGGGGCGGCCCCTCCACCGGCATTCCGACCAAATCGGAACAGAGCGACCTGAATATCGCCCTGCACGGCCTGCATGGGGATGCGCCGCATATCGTCACCGCAGCGCAATCCATCCCCGATTGCCTGTTCACCGCCCAGTGGACGGTCTATCTGACCGAGGCCCTGCAAACCGCCTCCATCCTGCTGACCGACCAATCGCTGGGGCAGTCCCGGGCGGTGGTCGACAAACCCGCCGATTCGGCCTTTGTCGGCCAACGCAAGACCATGACGGCGGGGACGACCAACTATCAACGCTACGGGGCGACGGCGGACGGGGTGTCGCCCATGTCCATTCCGGGCACGCCCTGCGGTGAATATGTAGCCGACGGGTTGGAGCACAGCCCCAACGGACGGCCTTCCAGCCAGACCGAGGATCACACGACGCAGTTGGACAAGCGGGCTCATAAATTAGAGTCCTTCGACTACGGCGACCATTGGGCGACCCTCGAAGGCGACGGCGATACGGCTGTTCTCACCTGGGGGTCCGCCACCGGGCCGTGCCGCGAGGCCATTCGCCGCCGCACCGCCGAGGGACATCCGGTACGCCTGATTGCGCCACGTCTGTTGCTGCCGGCCCGGGTCGAGGCCATGCACGCCGCCCTGGACGGGGTGAAGCGGGTGTTGGTGGTCGAACAGAGTCACTCGCGGCAGTTCCATCACTATCTGCGGGCCTATTACGACCTGCCGCCGGAAGTGGTGGTTTTCCATCAACCGGGGCCGCTGGCTATTCGCCCCGGTCAGGTTCACGCCTATTTGAAGAAATGGAGTTGATCCCATGGACGGGAGCGAACAAACCGCCGCCCCGACGGCAAAGGCTTTCAAGTCGGAATACAAGCCGGTCTGGTGTCCCGGATGCGGCGATTTCTCTGTTTTGTCCTCCATTACCAAGGCGCTCTCCGAATGGGGGCGGCAGACGGAAGACGTGGCGGTGATCTCCGGCATCGGCTGTTCGTCGCGTATCCCTGCCTATACCAGCGTCTATGGATTCCACGGCGTGCACGGACGCGCCCTGGCTCTGGCCACCGGGCTCAAGGTGGCGCGGCCGGATCTGACCGTGCTGGCCACCGGCGGCGATGGCGATGGTTTTTCCATCGGCGGCAACCATTTCATCCATGCCTGCCGGCGCAATGTGGATCTCACCTATGTGGTGATGGACAACGAGGTTTACGGCATGACCAAGGGTCAGGCCTCGCCGACCACCTCGCCGGATTGGACCGCCTCCAAGCTGACCCCGCACGGCACCGGGGTGTCGCCGTTCAATCCGCTGGGGGTTGCTCTGGCGGCAGGGGCGACCTTCATCGCCCGCGGTTTCGCCGGTGATCCCAACGGACTGGCCAAGCTGATTCTGGAAGGCATTCAGCATCCGGGGTTCGCGATGATCCAGGCGTTGAGCCCCTGCATCACCTTCCGCCCGGAACAACGGGATTGGAAAAAGGTGGTGCGCGAAGCCCCGGTCGGTCGCACCGACGACCCCAGCCGCGCCGGACGCATGCTGATGACCGACGACGGCTTCAATATCGGGGTGCTGTTCCAAACCCAGCGCCCGCTCTATCAACCGGACCTGAGCGGCAACGTGCCGATGGTGGACATTGAAGCGAAATTTGCCATTTAGCGGGCTGCTGCTGGCAGTTCTGCTTTGTGCGCTTCCGGCCCTGGCGGCGGAGCCGGGCAGCACGTTTCGCGATTGCGAGAGCTGTCCGGAAATGGTTGTGGTACCCGCCGGGTCCTATGTTATGGGGGCGGAAAAGGGTAAATACGTGCAGCCGGCCCATCGGGTGACCATCGCCAGGCCCTTTGCCCTCGGGCGCACTGAGGTGACCTTCGACCAGTGGCAAGCCTGCGTGGACGCCAAGGGCTGTGAACGCGAGCCCCATGACCACGGCTGGGGGCGCGGCAGCTATCCGGTGATCAATGTCACCTACGGCGAAATCCAGCAGTACGTGGCCTGGCTGGCCGCCAGCACCGGTCAACCCTATCGCCTGCCCAGCGAAGCGGAATGGGAGTACGCGGCGCGCGGTGGCACCACCGGGCGCTACTGGTGGGGCGACGAAGTGGGGCAGGGCAACGCCAACTGTCGCGATTGCGGCACCCAATGGAGCGGCTTCCAGTCGGCCCCGGCCGCCACCTTCAAGCCCAACCCGTTCGGTTTTTACGACATGAACGGCAATGTCTGGGAATGGGTCGCCGACTGTTGGAACGAGACCCATGACGGGGCCCCCGCCGACGGCTCGGCCCGCACCACCGGCGACTGTGCTCGACCGGTCACCCGCGGCGGCTCCTGGTACTATTTCCCCAAACTCGCCGCCTCCGCCTACCGGTACCGCAACGGCGTCGAAGTCAAGAGCTACAACATCGGATTCAGAGTGGCCCGGGATTTGGACTGAGAGGCGGCAAATGGGGGACATTGCCCAGACTTCAGGGCAACGTCATCCCTTCAAAAATAAATCCTCACCGTGATCCACTTCATGCCGAGCTTCACCCCCCTACCTCATGCTGAGCCTGTCGAAGCATGAGCCTGTCGAAGCATGAGCCTGTCAAAGCACGAGCCTGTCGAAGCATGTGTCGCAACGCGCCCCCTGCTGGACCGTGCTGACATCCTCCAGCAAGACCCACCACGAAACCGCCAGGGGCGGCCATAGGTCATGGGAAGCCTATCCAGCACCACCCCCGGCAACGACGGGGACTCCCTGTCCTCTGCCCCGATCCCCTCCGTTGTCGATGACAAGCCGTCGCGCCCGACCCCGTCGTTCGACGAGGGGCCGTCCCTGTTCGAATCCAAGTCGGCCTTCGATGCGGAACCGCTGCAACCTATTGCCTCTGACCCCGTCCTCGACACCCCGGCACGCCGGACGAACGCCCTCCTTGACGAGTCCCCGGGCGACCGAGCGCAACAGGAAAACCTTCTCAAGCAGGCCGAGGCCGACACGGATGCGGTCTGGAAAATGCACCAGGACAAAAAGGCCGCCGAGGAGAAAGCCGCCCGGCAGCGCATAGAGATGCGCCAGAAACAGCGCCTGGAAGAGCATGCGCATTCCGATGAAACCGGCCACTGATTCCGACGGAAAGCGGCCACCCATTCCGATCCAAAACGGCCACTTTATCCTGGGCTCGTTTTTGGCGGCGTGATCGACGCCGTTGGGTAATTTGTTGATGTCATTTTCCTTAGGTCTGGTCAATTGTTTTGGTGGCCATGGTCTTTCGCATTGAGGGTCCGTCGAGATCGAGCCTGTGGGCGTTGTGGACGATACGATCGAGGATGGCGTCGGCGAAGGTGGGCTCGCCGATGACGTCGTGCCACTTATCGACGGGCAGTTGGCTGGTGATCAGGATCGAGGCGTTTTGGTAACGCTCTTCGACGATTTCCATAAGATCGCGGCGCTGATCAGCGTTGAGTTTTTCCGGGCCCCAATCGTCGAGGATCAGCACGTTTGGTTTTGTCAGGGCGCGAAACAAACGCGGGTAACGGCCATCGGCGCGACCCATTTCCAATTCGGAGAACATTCGGGGCAGGCGTTTGTAGAGGACGGAATAATCATCTCTGCAAGCTTTTTGACCCAAGGCGCAAGCGAGCCATGATTTGCCGATACCGCATGGACCCGTAATGATCAGGTTCTGTTTTTGGGCGATCCATTTCCCCTGGGCCAGTTGCTGGAACAGGGATTTATCGAGACGCCTGGGGCTGCGGTAATCGACGTTCTCGACTGAGGCCCCGGCGTGGCGCAGGCGGGCGTTTCTTAAACGGTAGGTCAATCGGCGGTCGTCACGGACGGCTTCTTCACGATCAAGAAGCAGAGCCAGCCATTGATCATGAGCCAGATCTTCGGCTTGGGGGTTGTCTCTGAGGTCGGCGAAGGCCTGAGCCATACCGGTCAGCTTGAGGAGCTTCAGTTGGTCGTGAGTGGGGTGTTGCAACATGGTTGTTTTCCTCCTTAATGAAAATATCCGGAACCCCGGATGTTGGGATGATCGATGGCGGGACCGTTCTCAGCCTGTTTCGTTTTGCAATCCTCAAGCCTGTTCTTGAGGATGGAATTGACGGAAGAATAGGAATGGGCGCCGATCTCAAGCGCTCTTTCGCAAGCCGCCTCCAGGCGTTCCGGCCCATGAACCTTGGCCAGGCGGAGGATGCCGATAGCGGAACGAAAGCCCTGTTCCGGGTGTGGCTTGCGGCGCAGAATAATGTCAACGAGGGCTTCCGTGTTGGCCCCTTGGGCGGTAGCCATGCGGCGGATTTTCTCCGGCGTCCAACTGGCGTATCGTCGGTGTGATGACGGCATGTGTTCCGGGACCGTGGTATGACGCCGATTGCCGGGGCCGCGCATATGGACGGCGACACGCTTGCCTTTATGGAATATCTCGACACTGCGTTCCGTGATGCGAGCCCACAGGGTTTGTTTGACCAACGCATGCGGGACCGAGTAAAAATGCTTGCCCACTTCCACATGGTAATCGATGCCGGCGCGTCGCTGTTTCCATTCGGCGTATTCGAAGGGCTCGGCGGGCAAGGCTTTGAGGGCCGGGCGGTCCAGTTCTTCGAACAGTTGCCGCCGGGACGCATCCAGATGCTTGCTGACCCGCCTATTCAGAACCTCAAGCTGTTCACGGATTGCCTGATTGAGTTCGGCCAGGGAGAAGAAACGGCGATTGCGCAGGCGGGCCAGAACCCAGCGCTCGACCACCTGAACGCCGACTTCCACCTTCGCCTTATCCCTTGGTTTGTAGGGCCTGGCGGGAATGACCGCCGTACCGTAATGGTTCGCCAGATCGGCGTAGGTCCGATTAACCTCGGGATCATAAATGCAGGATTTGATGACACCGGACTTGAGGTTGTCGGGAACGATCTGCTTGGGAACGCCGCCGAAAAAACTGAAGGCGCGGCTGTGCGAACCGATCCAATCAGGCAGCGCCTGGCTCCAAGTGGCCTCGGCGTAGGTGTAACTGGAGGCTCCCAGGGTGGCGACGAAGATCTGGGCCTCGTGGACCTCGCCGGTCAAGCCGTCAATCACTTCCACGGTTTGACCGGCGTAATCGACAAACAGCTTCTCACCGGCCACATGGTTCTGGCGCATGGTCGGGTTCAGCTTACCCCGCCAGTCCCGGTAAAGATCACAGAACCGGCTGTAACCGTAACCCTCTGGATGCCGCGCCCGGTATTCCTCCCACAAAAGGGCCAGGGTCACGCCGGGCTTCTTTTTCTCCCGGTGCAGCGACGGCCAATCGGGCGGAAGTGGGCGTTCCCTCGTTCGAACCCGCAAGGGCGGAAACAATAGCTGCTCCAGCCCTTCCTCCGAAAGGTCCCCGGGTAAGGGCCAATTCAACCCCGCTTGTTTGGCCCGGGCGATATAATCCCCGACCGTTGTACGGCCAATATTCAAACTGACGGCGATCCGCCGCCTCGACAGGCCCTCGGCATGCAGCCTCAAAACGTCGCGAATCTTGCGCATGGGCAACCTCTCCCTGGGCATCTCCGCTCCTTCCCAAAAGGTGCGAAGGTAACCCTCAAAAGATCACCCAACGAGGTCGATCACAGGCCAGACAAAAGTGGCCGCTTTGCGTCGGAATCGGTGGCCGGATTAAATCGGAATCAGTGGCCGCTTTGGATCGGAATCAGTGGCCGCTTTGCGTCGGAATGCGCACTTTAAGTGATGAACTGCGTTGGCATCATTATGTTTGCTTCAATTTTTCCTGCAAAATAGTCAATAGTGCAGCATGTTTGCGCGGGTTGGATTGTTTAAGTTTGCGGATGTTCTGGAGCTTCCATTTCACAGCAGGCATGTGCTGGAGCGCGGGAAAGGGCAGCAGATTCCAGTCGGGTTCTCCTGCTTTCAGGCTGAGAAGGAAATCCCGCTCATCCCGCGTCAGGCTTTCTGGTAACGCCCTGAACAGCCAGTCCCTTGTTTCTTCCAACATCTCAAGGCTGATGTCGTCGTGCGTCATGCCGACAAAATCGCTGTTGTAAATTTGCCCGAGTGGTTGCGGGTTAGGCGTCAGGATTTCGTTGATGGGGCGATTATGGGCGGCGACATAGGCGACGAAGGCTTGGCGTATTTTAGTGGTCAGCCCTTCGTTTTGTCGCAGCAGCAGACAATCGAACCAGTCGCGCGGGTGCTGGCGGTCCATGGCGGCGACGAGCTTGCTGCCATAGAGTTCTTCGGATGCCAACACGGGCAATTTGAGCAAGCGTTTGAATGCCAACGCCGCCGACGGACACAATTCGGCGATGCGTACGTGGTGAAGTGTGCCGCGCCCAACCGGATTGACTTCGATCTTAACCTCTGAAAAGCCCTGGCGCACGAAGAGCTTGATATCTCCCATCCCGGTCGCCGCTTGCCGACGGACGGAAAAGCCGCGGCGCTCCAGATCGGTTGCTGCTTGGTTCAGCGCTTGGGATATGGCGTTCAGCGCCTCCTCACGCGGCTGATCCGCACGAACATAGACGACGTCGATATCGACCGAGAGCCGGGGCATGTCGCGGTGAAAGAGATTGATGGCGGTGCCGCCTTTCATCGCGAATCCAGAGCCCTGAAAGATGACGGGCGCGACATCGAGCAGTAGCTGCACAGTCTCCCGATAACGGCGATCCATATTTTTGGACATGGTCATATCCTTATCGTGCCGGACGCATGGCGCCGAACGTATGGTGTTGCCGATCCTGTGCGGACGTGGGTCAGGTCGAGTTCATCCAAGACGGGCAGGGAGGATTGTTTGGCGTGATGCAGGAATAGGCGCACTGCCTTAACGCTTCGGCAGGATTCCAGTAATGCCTGCATCAGCGGGGTACGCAGGCCGAACAGGCTTTCGACGAGTTGGGCGGCCTCTTCCTCGGATTGATGCTGCGGCACACACCAGAGCATTTCCAGAACGGCGCGCTCCGGCTCGGAGACGGGCAAACCCGGTGTTTCCCATGGACTAACGCAGAGCGTCGGATCGTCGAAAAGGCGTCTCCGACGGACCTGTATAGTAAATCGCGCCGTCAGCCATTCCGGCAGACGTAATGGGTCGTCGGTAAAAAGCTCCGTATGAGGCCTATGAGCAAGATTGTGTTGGAAGCCGTACCAAGCCAGCGCTGTCTTGCCCCCGACATGAAATGCGCCGGGCAGGGCTGCTAGAGAAAGCCGCAATTCCGGCTCATCTCCGGTGCGCAGAAACCAACCATGCCCAAGCCGCGTGAGCCAGCCCGACTGAACGTAATGATATGCCAACTGCGCCGATACACCCTGTTCGGCAAGCCAAGCCGCCGTTAGCGGCTGCCCTGGTTGGGCGCGCGTCAGAACTTGTTTCAGAAGTCCATATCGATCTATAGCCATACTATATATTTTTGCAATTTTTTAGGCGAAGTCAAGGGGGTATATTTCATAAAAATGCTTCAAAGTAAAGTATGGCTATAGGTATTGTTGTCATGTGACGGAGTGCCGTGGCACCTCTCACAAGGCGTTTGCGGGCGCCACGATCAACGCATCAATCCTATCCGCAACCGACTGGGCGGCGCGCAGCAGTTGTTCGAACGTCCAGTCGGCCGCATACCCCTCGGTTACGTCTTGTGGGCGGGCATGGTTGACCAGGCGTTTGGTTAGGCTGGTGGCGAGGCCGATGTCGCGCTCGGCGATGGTGATGAAATTGTTGCGAAGGGCGTGAAACCAAAATTTCGTACCTGCCCCTTTGGTGATGGTCGGGTAGACGTGGTGAATGTCTTCATGGTGGCCGGATTTGGTTTCGCTGTTCGGAAACACCCAGCCGGTCTCGTTGTCCTTTTTGCGCCGCTCAAAAACATCGGCTAGTTGCCGGGTGATCGGCAGGCGGAGCGGTTCCCCGGTTTTGGTTTCCTCGACGATCAACTCGCTGTCGCTGATGTCCGACCATTTAAGCCAAAGGACCTCTCGCAAGCGCATTCCCGTGTACAGCCCAGCCGAAATGGCGTCGCGGATGACGCCGTTTTGAACAGCCTCAAATCCCTTTTGCCATTTTGGCAGGATGTCCGCCGGGGTGTCGATTTTGCGCCGGGGCTTTTTGTTGAAGCGCCCGCCACCGGCCTGCCAGATCTCCACCGGGTTGCGGAGCGCTTCATCTTCAGCGCAGGGACTGCGATAGACGGAGCGGAGCAGGGACATGACCCGGTTTGCCGGGGTCGGGCCATGCTGGCGGGAAATCGAATTGAAACGGTCCTGGATATCGCTGCGAGTGATCGAACTTATCGGCTTATTCTGCCAGTCGCCCAGATAACGATCCATCTCATAACGATAGAGCGCGTCGGTGCGCGGTTTGCGGTTCGGGTTGGCGGCCATGTAGTTTTCAAAAATATCGCCGAGGGTCGGCATGGCGCGGCGTTCCTGACGCGCGCTCGACGGGTCCTTCCCTCCGGCGGCGGCGCCGAGAATTTCCTGGGCCCTTTGCCGCGCTTTGGCCGGTGATATCGTTCCGTGCCGTCCGATCACCATGCGTCGGTTGGGAGCCTTTCGCCCACCGCCATCGGCCCGATAGTTGACCAAATATGACATGGAGCCGCTCGGCATCACCTTGACACCAAATCCGGTCAATTTGCTGTCCCAGATGATGCGCGGTTTCTCGCTCGGCCTGATCTTGTCCAATGACCGGTTGGATATCTCGATCCTCTCCGCCGCAACGCGCTTGCCCATAACCATGATCTCCCGACATAATAGTCAACACGAAAGTCAACACCGTTTTGCCAAAATCATAGATTTCCTGCTATCGTAAGGCAAGAGGAGATAAAGAACAAATAGCAACTGGGGCAAAAGTCCGGGCGGCGGCGGCCGACGGACTCACAATTGGTTGAATCGGCCACTGTTTCATGATTCTGTGGGGCATGGTCAAGCCACGCCCAGATATTGATGCGTTTTCACCGTTGGTGCTCAAGCCGCTGGCTCTGGGGCTGCTGGAAGAGAATGCCCGGCTGTCGTCGGAGAATGCGGCGTTGCGCGAGGAGATCGCGCGCTTGAAAGGACTGAAGGGCAAGCCGGACATCAAGCCACCATCGACGCCGTCCGGGATGGACAAGGCGACGGACAAGCGGTCGCGGCGAGAGAAGCGGCGGCGCGGGCCGAAGGCGCCGTCGGCGCCGGTCGAGGAGCGGATCGTCGTCGCCACCGCCATTCCGCCGGGGTCGCGGTTCAAGGGCTACGAAGACTTCACCATCCAGGACCTGAAGATCGAGCCGCGGGTCGTGCGCTATCGCCGCGAGCGCTGGCTGACGCCGGACGGGCGCACGGTGCTGGCGCCGCTGCCGGCCGGGATCGGCGACCACTTCGGCCCCGAGATCAAGCGCTTCATCCTCGCCCAATACCACCAGGGTCAGACCACGGTGCCGCGCCTGGTCGAGTTGTTGCGGATGCTCGGTGTGGACATCTCCAAGCGGCAGGTGGTGCGCATCCTGACCGATGCCAACGACGCCTTCGTCGCCGAGGCCCGCGACGTACTGCGGGCGGGGCTCACGCACGGCGGCTGGATCTCGGTGGACGACACCGGCGCCCGTCACCAGGGCAAGAACGGCGTCTGCACCCAGATCGGCAACGACGCCTTCACCTTCTTCGCCACCACCGGATCGAAGAGCCGGGCCAACTTCCTCGGCCTGCTGCGTGCCGGCCACGGCGACTATGTCCTCAACGACCAGGCTTTCGCCTACATGCGCCATCGTCGCCTTGCCGGTTCGGTCATCGCCACCCTGGCGGGGCACCCGGTGCGCCGCTTCGCCGACCACGCCGCGTGGCAGGCCCACCTCGGTGCGCTGGGCATCGCTGCCCTCAAGGTCCATCCCGCCCCGGTGACGATCGCCACCGAGGGTGCCTTGTGGGGCGCCGTCACTGCCCACGGCTTCCTCGACGGCACTGTGATCGTCTCCGACGATGCCGGCCAGTTCAATGTCGGCGAGCACGCCCTATGCTGGGTCCACGCCGAGCGGCTGGTCCACAAGCTCGACACCTTCACCGAGGCGGCCCGCGCCGCCAAGGAGAAGGTTCGTGGCCTGATCTGGTGGTTCTACGCCGACCTCAAAGCCTACCGCGCCGCCCCGGCCCCGCGCCGCAAGGCCGAACTGAAGACCCGTTTCGACCGCCTCTTCCGACGGCGCACCGGCTTCGCCACGCTGGACCGCCTGCTCGCTCGCCTTCACGCCAACAAGACCGAACTGCTGCGCGTCCTCGACCGGCCGGAAATCCCGCTCCACACCAACGGATCGGAAAACGACATCCGCTGCCAAGTCATCCGCCGCAAGGTCAGCGGCACCACCCGCAGCGACCCCGGACGTGACTGCCGCGACGCCTTCCTCGGCCTCGCCAAGACCTGCCGCAAACTCGGTATTTCGTTCTGGGACTTCCTCGGAACCCGCCTCGGCGCGGCCGTCGCTACGCCGGTGCCGCACCTCCCGGAATTGGTTGCTGCCCGCTGCGAAGCCTGACCGCCCGGACTTTTGCCCCAGTTACAACAAATATCTATAACTTATTGAAAAAATGCAAGAAAGATATGAGCATCAATGGGTTAGCGGACATATAATCGTTAGTCTCATAACCTGAAGGTCATAGGTTCAAATCCTATCCCCGCAACCACCGACGGTAAAACCCCTGCTGCTAACGCGGCGGGGGTTTTGCGATTGGGGGTCTGGCCGGCGCAAAGGGCCAGGATCTCGGCCATGGCGCCGTGGATCTCCAGCATATGGTCGTCCGGCCAGGCCGGGTTGGGAACGACGACGATCTTGTCGATCATGGAGCGGATCAGGTCGAAGGCTTCGGAGCGAATGGCCGGGTCGTTGAGGGCCTCGGTGAGGTGGGCGATCTTGTCGTGGAAAAGATCGGACAGGTCCGGCAGCATGGGGAGCAGATCTTTGTCCTCGGGTTCGGCCTTTGTCAGCTTGCCCTGCAGGTCGGCCTTGCGGGCTTCCAGGTTGGTCATGCGGTCCTTCATGGAGGGGTTATACATACCGTCCTCAATGGCCCGGATGATCTGGTTGATTTGTGAGATCACGGTGTTCAACTGCTTTTGGTTGGCTCGACGTTGCGCATGGCGCTGCTTGTCGGATTTGAGGACTTCTTCTCGGAAGGCTTTGATGAACTCGGAAACCAGTTCGGGGGCCAACAGGCGGTGCTGCAGGCCATCAAATATTCTGGCCTCGGCTTGGAGCCGGTCGACGGTTCGGTCATTGGGGCAGGTGCCTTTGGATCGGTGCGTGTTGCAGCCGTAGCTGTCCTTGCCGGAGATGGTATAGGGATGGCCGCAATGATGGCAGAGCAGCAATCCCGACAGCAGGTACTTCTTACGGTGCGCCCGGTTCAGGGCGTTGCCCAGTTCGTCACGCCCCATGGCCCGATGAACCTTTGTCTGGCGGGCCTTGACCCGTTCCCAGAGATCTTGCCCGATGATGCGCAGATGAGGGACGTCGGTTACCTGCCAGTCCTCCGGCGGGTTGGGCCGGGCGACACGTTTGCCGGTCGCGGGATCTTTGATATAGGAACAGCGGTTCCACTCCAGGCGTCCCACGTAGAGGCTGTTGTTGAGCAGTCCAGTGCCCCTGTCCACTTGGCCGCGAATGGTCGTATCGCCCCAGGGGCGTCCGCCGGGGCCGGGGATCTGCTTATCGTTCAAGGTCCGGGCAATGACGCGGGGACTCTCGCCGGCGGCGTAGGCGGTGAAAATGTGACGGATGATCTCTGCTTCTTCCTCAATGATCTCCCTGTCTCCGGCCTCGACGCCGGGCTTGACCCGGTAGCCATAGGCCAGACCACCAGCAGCACGACCCTTGTTGATGCGACCGGACTGGCCGCGCTTGGTCTTCAGTGCCAGATCCTTGATGAACAGGGCGTTCATGGTGCCCTTGAGGCCCACATGCAGTTCGTTGATCTCCCCTTCGGCCAGGGTGATCAGCCGCACGCCGGAGAACTGCAGATGCTGGTAGATCAATGCGATGTCCGCCTGATTGCGAGATACTCTATCCAGGGCCTCGGCGTAGATCACGTCGAACTTGTTGCGACGGGCCTCCTCCATGCACGACGGCGGTGCTCAGCATGCAGGCAAGCATAAGAATCATGAAACTTCGCATGCGGCAAAAATAGCAAATTTTTCATGAACGGTACCTGAACGAGGCGCTCAGACCTCGTTCAGGTTGCCTTTGCTAGCATCCTCCCAACGCAACAAAGGAGCCATCACCATGCTGAAGAAAATGCTGATCCACGGATTGCTCGGTGCCGCCGTCATCGGCGGTGCCGCCACCGTCTATGCCTCAGGGCGCAGCGACGGATACGAGATGAAAAATGCCGCCCCGGTCATGCGCGTCGAAAGCGCCAAGATCAAAGGTACGGACAACGGATACATCCCCGACAGCGCCGCTCACGGCGAGCGCAAATGGTCCTTCTGGCAGGAACGTGACGACGAACACGGCCGTTACGGCGAACGGTCGGAATATCGCGGCAAATACCGCGATCGCGACGATGACTGATCAGGGAGCGGACGATGACCCCAAGACGACAAAAGGCATTCCTTCTCTTTTGGCACGCCTGGCTCGGCGGTGGCTACCTAGTCGCCTACCTGACGGCAGACGAGGACACCTACGGCATGCATCTGTTCGCGGGGTACGCCGTTCTCGTGGCCGTCGTTGTCCGCTTGTTGGCCGGGTTGGTTGCGCCGAACAGCAAACTTTTAAAATTGCCCCACCCCAAGCTCGGTGGCCTCGGCGACTGGTTCGGCGGCGGTAAGGGTCGCCACCCACTCTTCGCCGTGTTCGCGGCTGTCCTCCTTGTCACCGTCGGCACGGCGGCGGCAACGGGTGCCCTTTCGGACTCGCTGATGACCTGGCTCGAGGATCCGCACGAGGCAATCTCTGAAGCCTCGCTGTGGGTCATCTTCGGCCACATCGCGTTCGTCACTTTCATGTACGGCGGCCGGAAATTCGTTAGACAGGCCGTCACGAAACTCACCGAACGGTTGTCGCTCTCCGCCTTCATCATCTGACCAAGCTCTTGGCGGAAAAAACGTCTATGCCTGTTCATCGCCGTCCATCGTTATCCCATCGTCTTGCGCGACCTGACGGATTTTATT
Source organism: Magnetospira thiophila (assembly GCF_054657015.1). Lineage (NCBI taxonomy): Bacteria > Pseudomonadati > Pseudomonadota > Alphaproteobacteria > Rhodospirillales > Thalassospiraceae > Magnetospira > Magnetospira thiophila. Next base: position 322,845 of record NZ_BAAHXF010000001.1, on the reverse strand, counting down.
GAGAATGCGCGACGATGGCGACACCCCTGATCTAAAGTCACCAGCGTTTTGCCGAATGGCTTCCGGCTCGGGAAACGACCTCAGCTACTGGCCTTGGGCGTTTTGCGTCTTTGAACCGATGACCTGGAACTCTTTTCAGGGGCTTTTTGCCCTTGGAGTTGTTCGCTTTCAATCTCTTCGATGGTCAAAGTGAGTTCGCGCTCCACCTGTTTTGTAGAGAGATCGCCGGTGGCAAACAGCACCTCGCCCATGTCGATAAGATTCTTTGTAATATCATAGGCATAGGTCGCATCCTTCATAAGGGATGTCGCCATCTCTGCGGTAATTTTTCCGTCGCGAATGAGCTGATCCAGAGTGCCGTTGACGGTCGAGTCATCCTCAAGCATGCGCATTTTGATAACGCTGAGGGAGAGGATGCTGATCGGGTCGTCGCTTGCGGCACGCTCAGAGGCCAGTTCACGTAACACAGTAGCCAATTGCTGGCGCAGTTTGTCGTATTCGGATCGGATGGCCTTGTTTCTGGAAGCCATATAGCGTGACATATTCTTTTGCATATGCTTGGTGTCTTTGATCGCCTCGACAATGTCACGCCCGGCGGCGCGTAAGGCGAACAGTTCATCGGCCTGTTCCGCGTTCATGTTGGTTTGGGCGCGGCTGATAAAGGCGACGATCTCGTTATAAAGCCCTTTCACATTGCGATTGTAGAGCGCGTCGATATCGATGTTCATGGCCGTTCTGGATATCGCGGACAGTTCTTCAATGGGGCGTTCCGAAAGAATATCGTGACGGTGTAAACTAAGACCATGCGCGATGATCTCAAAAGCGTTGTCGTAGAGATGCAGGGTTTCCTTGCGCACCGCTTCGAGCGCCGATTCCGGAAGATCCATGGCGGAATCAAACAGAAATTTGGGTTTGTCGTAGGTAGCGGAGGCACCGGGACTGGGCAAGACCCGAGTGACAAAAGCCACCAGTTGATGGATGAACGGCACCATGAGAATGACGCCGGTCAAATTGAAAATGGTGTGAAAAACCGCGAGCTTCAGGGTGTAGTCGGTTTCGGGAATGGCAAAAAATCCGGAAATGGAATCCACTAGGCTGACAACCGGATTCATCAGAATGATAAAAGCAATGCCCGCCGCGACCTTGAACATCACATCCGCCAGTGCCAACCTGCGGCCATCGGCGTTGGAGGAAAGTGCGCCGAGGACGGCGGTGACGGTTGTCCCAACATTGGCACCAATGGTCAGGGCAAGGGCATTTTCATAGGTTACCTGCCCGGTGGACAGCGCGGTAATCACCAATACCAATGTGGCATGGCTCGATTGCATGACGATGGTCGCGAGAATGCCGATCACAGTAAAAACCAGGACGCCGCCCAGACCGGTCATGGCATAATCGGTGAGATTGAACTGAGTCTGGAAGACATCGAAGCCTTCCTTCATGTGATGGATGCCGAGGAACAGAAACCCGACCCCGGCAAGAATATAGCCCAGACCGGCAAGGTTCTTGGTTTTCTGAAAGATTAACAAGACGCCAATCACCAGCAGTGGCATGGCGTAAGCTGAAATCTTCACCTTCAGCCCAAATCCGGCGATCAACCAAGCACCGGTCGTGGTGCCCACATTGGCCCCAAACACAATGCCAAGACCCTGCATCAGACCAATCAGACCGGCACTGAGAAACGAGATGGTAATTACCGACACCAGCGAACTGGATTGCATCACCGTCGCTGCGGTGAACCCGAAACTCAGGCTTTTCCACATCACATTGGTGCTGTGACGCAGAATTCTTTCCAGCGCCCCACCGGTAAAGGCACGGAACCCCTGTTCAAGGGATAGCATACCAAATAGAAAAATGGCCACGCCCGCCGCAATCTCTTTGAAATCCGGGCTGACCCAGAATCCATAACATAGAATGAATAAAATTGAGGGAAGAAATATCTTTTTTAACATTTCATGGGTTGGTCTCTACAAAAAAACCGGGGGAAATGAAAACAATACAGCGATTTCAATAGCCCAAATAAGACTTTTTAATTCTGAGCATTTTTTGGTTGGCGAGATTGTTTGTAGATGCTCATGATCGGCGGCACCAAAAGCAGTAAGATGATTGCCCAAATGGCGAGCCCCTGTGGCCGAGTAAAAAAGATCAAGTAGCTCCCCTTGCTCATGATCAGAGCCTGAGCAAAACCCGTTTCCGCGATGGGGCCGAGGATCAGGCCGAGAATTAGGGCCCCCAGAGAGAACCCCGCCTTTCGCAGCACGATCCCTACAATGCCGCACGACAAGGCAATAAAAACGTCGAAAATACTGTTGTTCATGGCGTAGGAACCCAGCACCGAAAACAGACAGACGACCGGAATGAGAAGGGGAATCGGGGTCAGAGAAATCCTGGCGAAGTAGGGCGCCATGAATAACCCCAACAACAAAAAAGTAACGTTGGCGACAAACAAAGACAAAATAAAGGCATAGGTGGTAACGCCGTGTTTGGTGAACAATTCCGGTCCCGGGATCAAGCCATGGATCAATAGGCCACCCAGCAATGCCGCCGCCACACTGTTGCCAGGGATTCCCAATGTTAGGGTTGGCACCAACGACCCGCCGACGCAGCCATTGTTGCCTGCTTCGGCTGCCGCGATTCCTTCCGGGCTGCCTTTGCCGAACAGTTCCGGGTGCTTCGACCGGCGCCGGGCGATGTTGTAAGACATGAAGGCGGCGATGGTCGCGCCTTCGCCAGGGAGAATGCCGACGATGGTTCCCACGACGGCTCCCAGTCCCATCGGCTTGCCAATCCCCTTAGGCAGGGGTTCCCGCTTGATCTTGGTGATCAACGAGGTGTCTGGAACAATGCTCTTGGACGCGGTGAGTTCGAGCATCTGGGCGATGGAGAACAGGCCAATCAGGGCGGGCATGAAAGCCACCCCGTCGAACAGGTCTGTCTCTCCCGCCGTGTAGCGCAACATACCGGAGATGGGGTCGGTTCCGATCACCGCGATGATCAATCCAAAGAGACCGGAGATCAGCGCCTTGATCAGCCGGTTCTCATCGTCGGTCATGGAAACGATGCCGGCCAGACCCAGAATAGCCAATAGGAAATATTCCGGCGGCCCAAAGGTCAGGGCAAAAATCGCCAATGCTGGGGCGATCAACAGCAATACAAAAGTGGAAAAAACACCCCCTACGAAGCTTGAGACGACGGACACTTTGAGCGCCAAGCCGCCCCGGCCCTGTTCGGTCATCGGATAGCCTTCCATCGCCGTGGCGACGGCGGCCGGGGTCCCGGGGGTGCGCAGAAGGATGGCGGGGATTGATCCGCCATACATGGCACCGCAGTAGACCCCGCCCATCAGCAGCAGTCCGGTTAAGGGTTCCAGGGAAAAAGTCACGGGGATTAACAGGGCCACGGCCATGGTTGCGGTCAGCCCTGGCATTCCCCCTACCATGACACCGGAAGTCGTCCCAATAAAAACGGCCAGCAAGGACGTCGGGGTAAATAGGGCCTGTAATGCCTCGAATAACATCGCGCGACCTTTCTAAAACAGCGTTGCCTCGGGAAGCGGCACTTCGAGAACCTTGGCAAAAACAAGGTAGACGAAAAGCAAAACGCCACCGGACGTGAGCCCAACCGAAAACGGATTTCTGGCGCCCAGCATGACCATGGCAACAGGGAGGAACACCCCGGAAGCGAGATAAAAGCCCAACGGTGTCAAGGCGATGGAGTAGACAACCAGCAGAACAAAAAGTCCCCAGAACGATACCGGCGCTTCCGCGATCACCATTTTTTTTGGCTGATCCTGCCCCCGTTTCTTCATCCACATCAAAAGCTCAAGGGTACACAGAATCCCCAGCGCAAGCCCCAGAAACCGCACATAGAGGGCCGTCGAGCCTTGGACCGAAACGGGGTAACTTGCCGTGCTGTCGTAAAGCAGCACGGCAAGAACCAGGAATCCGCAGAGAATAAGCGCCTCTGTCAGACGTTTTGTCATGGTCCGATTACCAGGGGTTCTTGTCGTAGAACATCTGGGTATCGGCCTGAAGGTCCTTCAGGTAGCTCAAATAGTCCGGGCCGGTCATGGGCAGCAGGAACTGCGTTGCCTTTTCGCAATCGGCGATGAACTGCGGGTCAGCCATGACTTTTTGCAGCAGGTCGTCGAGCTGGGCGAGGATTGCCGGATCGACATCGGCCGGGGCAACGAACCCACGGGTCGCCGTCATATCGACGGGGACTCCTTGTTCGGTCCCTGTTTTGACATCCGGCAGCAGCGGCGAGCGGACCTTTGCCAAAATGGCGATGACGCGAGCGTCTCCTGATTTGTGCTGCGCGTAAAGCTGCGACAGGTTCATGAAACTGGCATCAATATGCCCGCCCAGGATCATCGCCTTTTGTTCCGTCGATCCTTTGGTCGGCAGGAGATTGAAGGTCACACCGGTTTTCAGTTCAAACTTTTTCGCCGCCACAAAGTCATCGGAACCGATGCCGTTGACCGCAACCGTCAGGGCATTCGCTTTTGCCGCTGCGATGAAGTCATCAAGCGACATGACGGGGCTCTTGGACGGCACGGCGATGATCAGCGGATCTTCCATCATGTTGCCCATCACATGGAAGCTGTCGAGGGTGTACTTGGCGCGCTTGGAAACGATATGCGCGACAACCTGGGTGGTGAAAACCATGCCGATGGTGTAGCCGTCGGGCTTGGCGCGGGCAATTTCCTCAAACCCTTTCTGGCCGCCGGATCCGCCGACGTTCTTGATGACAAAGTTGGCATCCGGCCAGAATTTTTTGGCGGCATTGGAAAACAGACGGGCCGACGTGTCGGTGGAGCCGCCCGCCTTGGAGGGGACGATCAGGGTGATGGAGTCTTCGGGGTATGCGGCCAAGGCTGATGTTGGAATGGCCAAGGCCAATGCGAGCAATAATCCGGTAAACTTGTTCATTTCTGTCACTCTCCCTTTTTGATTTTCGGGCATCCTGCCCGGACGGCTGAACGGCTGACGGTGTTTTCGATTCCCAACAGGTTCGACTTTTTTAAACCTTGAACAGCAACAGCCGTGCCAAACCACCGGAAACGCGGAACACCGCCATTTCCAAAGCGTGAATGAAAAAAATGTGGCGAAACCGCCCCAGATCCCTCAGCAGAATGAGGTCATTTGGTTACTTGAAGTCGGCGCTGATCAGATCGTATTTCTGCATACGCAGATAAAGAGTCTTGCGGTGCAGACCCAGGGCCGCCGCCGTTTCAGCGATGCGCCCGCCATGGACCCGCAGGGCCTCTTTGATGGCGGTCTGCTCAAATCGTTCCATCTGTGCGTAGAGGTATTGATGGCTATCCTCGGAGGGGATTTCAGATGTGATTGTTCCCGGCTCGCCGAGGCCAAGTACAGAGCGTTCGGCTGTGTTGCGCAATTCCCGCACATTGCCAGGCCAGGAGCGGCCCATTAAGTCGTGCAGCATGCCCGGTTCCATCGGCGGATTGGGGCGACGATAGCGCAGGGCCGCCACATCCGTGAAATGGCTGTATAACAGCGGCAGATCTTCCAGGCGTTGCCGTAACGGGGGCAGTTCGATCTGTGCCACTTGCAAACGATACATCAAGTCTTCCCGGAACAGACCATCGGCCACCGCCTTTGACAGATCCACCTTGGAGGCCGCGACGATCCGGATATTCAATGCCACCGGCTTATTGCCCCCGACCCGCTCCAAAGATCTTTCTTGCAACACCCGTAGCAATCGCACCTGCACAGAGGGCGGCATACTTTCGATTTCATCGAGAAACAGGGTTCCGCCCTCGGCATATTCCAGCTTGCCGATGCGCCGGTTCAGCGCCCCCGTGAACGCTCCGGCCTCATGACCGAACAACTCACTTTCGATCACCCCTTCTGCCAGCGCCCCGCAGTTCAACGCCACGAAGGGTTTTTCGCCACGCGGGCCGAAATCATGCAGACAGCGCGCGACAACTTCCTTGCCGGTTCCGGTCTCGCCGACCAGCAAAATATCCACATCGGTATTGGCCAGATTGAGCACCGTAGATCGCAAGCGTTCCATCACCGGTGACTTGCCAATGATCCTACCCTCCAACGCTCCGGTGGCTTCCAGTTGCCGACGGAGATCACGATTTTCCAGAACCAGTTGCCGTTTTTCCAACGCTTGTCGGGCCATGGTGATCAAATGGTCGGGGTCGGCGGTTTTTTCCATGAAACCGTAAGCTCCGTCACGCATCGCTTGAACGGCAATGGGAATGTCCCCATGGGCGGTCAGAATCACCACGGGAAGATCCGCATCCAGTTTCATGATGTGGGCGAGCACCCCCATGCCGTCGAGGCGGGGCATTTTCAGATCGGTGATGACAATGCCGCGCCAATCGGCGGACAGCGCCGCCAGGGCCTGTTGAGAATCTTCGAATGACTCGACTTCAAAACCTTCCAGTTTCAAAGTCTGGGAGACCGAGTGCCGGACCTCGTCCTCGTCGTCAACGAGCAGAACCCGTTTGACCTCATCCATTTGGTTTCTCTCCTGTCAACTCGGGGGGCGCAACCGGAGCCAGAATGTTGTTCCGTCGCCTAACTGACTTTCGGCCCACAAGCTTCCCCCAAAATCCTTGATAATGTTGTACGAAATGGAGAGCCCCAGTCCAAGCCCCTGGCCCACTTCTTTGGTAGTGAAAAAGGGATCAAAAATCCGCTCCATGTCATTTGGCGTGATGCCGGACCCGGTATCTCCGACTTGGAATTCGATCCACTCTTTGGTTCGCCGTCCGGACACGATCAAGTGACGGACAGGGGACTCCCGCATGGCGTCAATGGCGTTGTTGAACAGATTGAGGATCACCTGCTCAAGCCGGACCTGTCCGGCCAAAATATTCCGGCAATCATCATCTATTTGGATTTCGACGGTAATGCCTTCCTCCCGCAATCGCCGATCCAACAGGGTCAACACATCCTCGAGCACTGAAACCATGTCGATGGATCGCAAGTCCCGCTGCGGTTTTCGGGCCAGGGAACGCAAATTGTGAACAATCCGATTGGCTTTTTCGACCAGCGCACTGATCTTGCTCAAGTTTTCCTTGGCCTCGTCGATTCTGCCTTTGTCGAGCAACAGACCGCTGTTACGGGCGTAATGGCGGATCGCCGAAAGCGGCTGATTGATTTCATGGGAAATGCCCGCTGTCAGTTGCCCGAGCGCCGCCAGTTTCGCCGCTTGCACCAATTCCGCCTGGGTTTCAGACAAGGTGTCGCGGAATGTGCGAAGCGATACGGCCATATCACCGATCTCGTCGCCCCCCTCCACAGGGACATCGGTGGCCAAATGCCCCTCGGCAATAGACCGCATGCTTTCATCCAGGCGCCGGATGCGGCCGACCAACCCCCGGCCCACATATAGCCAGACAAAGGGGACCGCAACAATCAAGCTAACCACCACGGCAACAATCAGCCAAAACCGACCCTGGCGGATTGCCTCTTGGGAACGGGAGGCCGCTTCCAGGGCGTTGTGTTTCTCCGCCGCCACCTGTTCGGTGATGAGGACTTCGAGGCGGTGCAAAAGGGATTGGTTGCTGGCCAGAAACTGTTGTTCGGAATCCAGATCCGACAACTCCTGCGCACGGAGCTTGAACACGCCATTGGGGCCCTTGGCTAAGGTTTCGATATCCGTAATAGATTGGCGCAGAGATAGGGCACCGGGCTGCGACTTGAACAAATCAAGGTTGGTTTTTATCCGGCCTTCAATTTCATGGTAATATTGTTCGGTTGCCTGTAGCGCCTCTTCATCAGGGATATTGGCCGCACGCACGGTCAATTCGGCCAACAGGTTGCCATCGGCATTGATCTTGAATAGGGCACGCTGACGAACCAGTTCCTCTTCGAGGAATGATGGAGACCCGTCCCGGTGTAGAGCGAGGCTGATGTTGAAGCGGATATCGTCGGTCATCGGCTCGATCTCGTCTAGAAAATCCGCCGACGCCCAACGGAGTCGTTCGATGACATCTTCCTTGCGGATCGACCTTTCCAGTCGTTGGCTCACCAGCGCATTAAGGAACGTCAAATTCAAATGCAGGTCTTCGATGGCCCCGCCAAAGGCGTCGAAAGTCCGGTTGCTGGTCTCGCTTCCCGCCAGTTCAGTAAGCAGCCGGTTCATGTCCTCGATCTGAGATTCCAGATGTTGCCAGATGCTTTGCCGGTTCTGTTCCGTCCGGGCGGAAACCAGACCCGGCGCGACACCGATGATGCTACCGCCCCGTTCGGCCAGTTGTGCCGCATAGGTCATCGCCGGAATGCTGCGTCCGACAACACTGTCCAGCGTCTCCCCAAGATGCGTGAACGAAATCCAGGCCACTCCCGTCGCCACGATAGTTGCTGCCGCGACGAAACCGATGGCCGAAAAAAAACGGCCTCGAATGCCAATGCGCAGGCGCCTTTTCATGGTTTGACTTTTGCCGTTTGTTGCACAACATCCACAGTTAAAAGCCACGCCCGATCAAGGTTGTCGCGGGCGAATCTGTCCCATTGGGCTTCGGCTTCAGCCTGCGTGGCAGACACTCCTATGCCCGGTTTATGATGAATGAAATTCGATGCAAACAAAGAATCTGCGGATTGGGAGGCCGTCACCGGCACTTGGCTGGCCAGATGGCGCGCGGTTCGAACCGCTTCGGCAAGCTCAGGTAGATTCTTCCCCTCCAGAACCCGCTCCGCCTCGTGAATGGCCTTCCATGTGCGGCGCAAGTTAGGCAAGCGATAGGTGATGAACACGTCGAACAGGCTGTTAATGAGGTGGTAGCGTCGACGGGACAATTTCACATCAATCTCGAATCCCTTGTTGGCCAACGCATCGTCAAACGGATTTGGGTAGAAGTCCGGAGCGTCCGCATAAACGGATTCAGTGACGGGCAACCGACTAATCGCCGGCTCGAACAGCAATTTCTGCCCTTCGACCGACAAGACAAAATCAACGAAGGCCCGCGCCGCTTCGGTGTTTTCGGCCCGGGTCACCATCGCAATGTTGGCCGGAAGAAACGCGGTGCCGTTTGGATAGACGAAATCAATGGGGGCCCCCATGGCCTTTGCTGACTGTCCGAAAAAATCAATCGCCAGGCCAATCCCGAAGCGTTCCGAGCGGAGGCCGTCAATGACACCGAAGCTGCGGGCCGTCACCGTCGCCAGATTGCCGCCGATTTCCAACAGGGTGGCCCAGCCTTTTTCCCAACCCTGGCTTTGCAGAATGCTTTCCACAATTAGATGTGTCGTGCCGGATCGAGAGGGAGCCGATATCCCGATATGTCGGTGATAGGCAGGTCGGGTCAAGTCCTGCCAAGCGGCGGGTGCCGCTAACCCAAGACGTTCCAGATATCCTTTGTGCCATAAGATACCGTACCCGGAGAGGGCGAACCCTTTATAATAACCTTGAGGATCATCAATGGGATAGGAACCAATGCGGGCCAGGTCGCCCTCCTTCTCGGAGAACGCTTTCAGGAGATGCCCTGATTCTTTGAGTAGTTCGAAAGCATCGGGGGCAGAGGCCCAAAACAGGTCAACCGGCTCGTTTACCCGTTCTTCGATAAACGAAATGGCAGCGGAGGTTTTCTTACTGCGCACGAACACGTTCACCTTGGGATAGCGTCGTTCGAAGGCCGTGCGGAATTTATCGAAAAGGGTCGGCGGAAAAGAGGTGACGATGACCAAAGGGCCGCTGACATTGCGCGATGAGTCCGCTTCCGCTCCTCGGTGCGCAAGCCCCGTGCAGAGCACGAGCAGGGATAGGAAAACCAACGCCACTTTCATAAGATAACGCGATGCCATGGCGGAATACACCTTTCATTTTCGCCATGAAGTGTAGGTCCGTGGCACCAGGAGTGGCAACTGCGAGCATTCGGAATTGAACCGGCATGGAATATTTGACTGACCTTCCCCCCCCAAACAGCCGCAATTTGAGGGTGCGTTTTTCAAACTCATGCCGAATGCACCAACTACTTCAGATCGTGCGGCTATGAACCAGATTGAGCCAAATCCGCTCAAGGCCGGGCTTACCACGAGCATCGTTGCGGAGTGGATGTCGAAAGCTTACAGACCACCCGGGACGGTTAGCAGGCTGCGGAAAAACTCTTCCCTTTGACGACCGGGTATGATTCGATTCCTCCTGAAAGCGACAGGGGGGGCGAGATGCGTGGCAGCGACGTTTGGACGGAGAGCCTGTTTTCGTATGTGAGTTGCGAGGCGCGGGTTCCGGCGAGCCATCCGCTCCGACCGATCCGGGCCATCGTCGATGAGGTGCTGGAGGTCCTGTCGACGGATTTCGAGGGGATGTACGCGAAGGTGGGTCGCCCCTCGATCCCGCCGGAGAAGCTGCTCCGTGCCCTGCTGTTGCAAGCCTTCTATTCGATCCGCTCCGAGCGGCAGTTGATGGAGCAGGTCGGCTACAACCTGCTGTTCCGCTGGTTCGTGGGGCTGTCGATGGATGCGCCGGTGTGGGACGTGACGGTGTTCACCAAGAATCGCGACCGGCTGTTGGAAGGCGAGGTGGCGACCAAGTTTCTGTCGGCGGTGGTGGCGCAGGCGCGTGGCCGCGACCTGCTGTCGGACGAGCATTTCTCGGTGGACGGGACGCTGATCGACGCCTGGGCCTCGATGAAGAGCTTCCGGCCCAAGGATGGCGGCGATCCGCCTCCGGGGCCGGGGCGCAACGGCGAACGCGATTTCCGCGGCGAGAAGCGCTCGAACCAGACCCATGCCTCGACCACCGATCCCGACGCCAAGCTGTACCGCAAAGCCAACGGCCAATCCTCGCGCATGGCCTTCATGGGCCACGTGTTGATGGAGAACCGCAACGGCCTGGTGGTCGGCGCCATGGTCACCCGGGCCACCGGCACCGCCGAGCGCGAGGCGGCCCTGTCGCTGGTTGATGGCTTGGCCGCAAAGGGCCGCATCACCCTGGGCGCCGACAAGGCCTACGACGTCCGCGAATTCGTCCGCGATTTGCGGGTCCGCAAGGTCACGCCCCATATCGCCCGGAACGAGCAGGTGACCGAAACCGGTGACGTGCGCCGCCGTAGCGCCATTGATGGCCGCACAACCCGCCATCCCGGCTACGCCATCAGCTTGCGCATCCGCAAGCGGATTGAGGAGGTCTTCGGCTGGGCAAAGACCACCGGAAATTTGCGCAAGACCCGCCACAAGGGCACCGACCGCGTCGACTGGGTCTTCACCCTGACCGCCGCCGCCTACAACCTCGTCAGGCTGCCGAAGTTGATGGCTGCGGCATGACGATACCCGGACTCTGCCTCAAATCGGCAGAGTCCGGGGAAACCGGCCGCAAAAGCGGCCCGCACCCCCTCGCCGAGGCCACTGAATGGCACCGACCGATGGGGAAAGGGGCCGACCTTCCGCGTTTTTCCGCAGCCTGTTAGACCTGGATTTTGAGGCTGAATAAGTCTGAACGGACCTTGCCGTCCGGCATCATTTACAAGTGGCAAATCTCTACTTGTCGAGACCAATGATATTGGAGGTATTCAGCCGCCAGTCGTCGGTGGCATTGGTCCGGTGTGGACTCGCTGCACAACAGACAGGCTCCGTCGAAGTGTTCAGGGTTTAGCGCCATGGCCGCGCCACGCTCGGTCAGCAGGTCGAGATAGGCGGTTCGATAGGTGGCCCAAGTCAATTCCTTGTTTCGATAGGCCCGCATCATCTGAAGTGGCGGAGCAAGCAGGGGCTCGAAGCGATACCCGATGCCGCCCACCCGATCGAGAAAGAAGGCCAGGTCGGGCATTTTCGCGAAGCCTGCCAGCTGTGACGTGTTGGAGACGCGGATATCGACCACCTCGGTCACTAGGGCATCGCGTAAGCGAGAGAAAAACCCTTCAGCGGTAGATTTGGTATATCCGATCGTGAACAACTGAATTTTGCCGTCCATGGCGTCCTGGTCTGTCGATGAGGCCCGAATGAGTTATAATAGGGGCCTGGGGGCGAGGAGGTCGAGATGGATAAACTACGCGCGCTGATCGTCGAAAACGAGGATTGGCTTATCGGGCGGGTCCTGACCTATGCACGCAAGCTCGGCTACACGGAATTTACCTCCACGCTCAAGGAAGCTTGGCGGGCCTCGATCTGTGGTCTGTCTGGACCGTTGATCACATCGACAGAGATGTTTGATGCCGCACCAGATCTTTATCCCGGCGAGGATTATACGCGCAATTCGATTGCGGCTTTCGGTATCGAACAGGCGAAGCAGCACCGGGCCAGGGGGATCACCCTGAGCTTATTTCTCGGATTGACCAAGTATTATCGCCAAGCCTATGTGGATCTGGTGATGGAGAACCCCGTGGCTGCCGAGGATCGGGAGCGCTTCCGCCAGTTTATCGTACGGTTCTTTGATCTGGTCGAGTTGGGATTCTGCTCCGAATGGTGCAACGCCAGCGAAAGCGCCAAGCTGGCCGAGAATCAGGAAATGAACCGGGACATCACTAACGAAAAGAACTGGTACCTGACCATCTTTGAAAGCCTCGATGACCCGATCATCCTGCGCGATGATCAAGGTGTCATCCAGAACATGAACCATGCCGCTCATGTATTGTTCATCGGTCCGCGCGATCCGGGCGCTTCTTATTACGGTCCGCGCCATCTGCCGGAGGTTGAAGAGCAAATCCACCTCATCTTGTCAAAAGGGAATGGCTCCGAACATTTCGAGACAACGCTCAGTACGCCGGAGGGCCTCAAGAGCTTCGAAATACGGGTTCAAAGGATGCTCGACATTAGCGAACGTTTCTTAGGGTCCGTGATCATTCTCAATGACATCACCGAACACAAGAAGGCAAAAGAACAGGCCGAAAGCGCCAATAAAGCCAAATCTGCCTTTCTGGCCACCATGAGCCACGAGATCAGAACCCCGATCAACGGGATTTTGGGGATCGCCAATCTTCTGACCGACACAACGCTGTCCGAGGCTCAACGGCGCTATTTAGACGGGATCACGCATTCGGGCGAAGTGTTGATGTCGGTGCTCAACGATATTCTCGATTATTCGAAAATCGAGGCGGGTATCCTGGAACTGGAAGCCATTGATTACGATCTGCCTCGACTCATCGAACAGACCTTGGTTCTGATCACCCCCCTGGCAGCGGAAAAAGGACTGGACTTCCGTTTCTCTCTTGATCCCACGCTGCCCGCCTTCCTGCGAGGCGACCCGAATAAAGTCCGTCAGGTCCTGCTCAATCTGCTGGGAAATGCGGTGAAGTTTACGACCGTCGGGCGCGTTGGCCTGCGGGTATCCCGGGCTTCGCGCACTCTGTCCGGCTTGGAGGCTCTGCGCATTCAGGTTGAGGATACCGGTATCGGTCTGCCCGTTGAAAACCCGGAACGCCTGTTCGAGCCCTTTACTCAACAAGATGCGGCCACTGGTCGTCTGTACGGTGGGACCGGTCTTGGGCTTGCTATCTGCAAGCGCCTGATTTCGGCGATGGGCGGCCGGATCGAGTGCCAAAACAAAACCTCGGGCGGTGCCCTGTTCACTTGTCTCATCCCCATGCAAGAAGGAAAGCCAGACAGCCGTGAGGAGCCCCGTCAGGCTGACGATGTCATATGCCGCCCCCTCGACGTGCTGTTGGTCGAGGACAATGACGTGAATATTCTGGTCGCCGAAGGGTTTCTATTGCGTATGGGCCATAGCGTCGTTGTCGCCAAAAGCGGTGAGGAAGCCTTAGACAGACTATCCCAAGGACGTTTCGACCTGATCATGATGGATCTCCGTATGCCCGGTATGAGCGGCTTCGAAGTCATTCGGGAAATGAGGCGTTTGGAAGCTGTCGGACGACCGGCAACGCCGATCATCGTGTTGAGCGCCATGATCGTTCGCAACGAAATGGAGCGCTGTTTTGCCGCCGGAGCCGATGGATTCCTCGGCAAGCCGTTTACACATCAGGATCTTGCGGCCGCTATAACGGCCTGTATTTCTGATGCAGCGCCCACGCTGTTGTCTGTCGCAATGGCCCCGGAGGCAGATCGCCCGGATCCGGTAATCAATCCAGCGGTCATGCGGCAACACCTGGAGCTACTCGGTCGAGACCGGGCCGCACGGATCATGACGGCCTTCAACGAGAGTTCTTCCAAGATTGTAGTGACCCTGCGCCACGACCTGGACGCACAGGACTTCGAGCGTCTTGCCGACGGGGCCCATACGTTGAAGGGTGCCGCCTCCAATGTCGGCCTGACTCGCATCGGCAACTTGGCGCAACAGCTCGAAAAAGCAGCCGCAGACCGGGACGCCTCGATGTCCCGGGACACTTTCGAAGCCCTGGAAGGCGCCTTTGCTTCTTCTCGGAAGGCCCTCGTTGCGACCTGGGACGATCTGATTTAACGCCGCTCCCGGCCGACCAAAAAGACATAGCCCACGCCATGGACAGTCTGGATGAACGACGGCGCTTGCGGATCGTTTTCAATCTTTCGGCGCAGACGACCGACGAGAACATCCACGGTGCGGTCTGTTGGGTCCCATTCCCGGTGGCTGATGTCGTCAAGCAGATTGTCACGAGTCATCACGCGACCGGGATGACGCGCCATGGCTGCCAGAAGTTCGAACTCGCCGCGAGTCAAACGGACCTCCTCACCTTCGTCGTTCTCCAGTCGTCGTTCTTCTGTATAGAGGGTCCATTTCCCGAAACGCCTTACGGACTCGGTCCCGTCTGCGCTTCCGCTCTGTGCCGTCCGGCGCAACAGATTTTTGGCCCGGGCCAACAGTTCGCGCGGGTTAAACGGCTTGGTCACATAGTCGTCAGCGCCTATTTCTAGGGCTACGATGCGGTCGATGTCGTCGGATTTTCCTGTGACCATGATCACCCCGACATTGGACTGTTGACGCACCTGTTTGAGCAAGGTCAACCCATCCTCGCCCGGCAGCCGGATGTCGAGCATAATCAAGTCAACGCCCCCCTTGGAGAGGGCTGCGCGCATCTGATCACCATCTATCGCCTCGGTGACTTGATAGCCTTCTTTTTCGAAATATCCGGCCAGTGTGACACGGCTGGTCAAGTCATCTTCGACAACCAGGATATGATTCCGCGTGCGCATGAGTGTCCTTCCTGGACAGCATATTTACAGTCTGTTTACACCATTCTACAGGCCATTCATAGTTCCCCAAAACGGTATTTACATGGCTGTTCTACTCTCTATCCCAATCGGCAAAGCACCGGGCGGTGCCGCATGGAATTTTAGGGAGTGAAGTGGCCATGAAAATCTGGAAAGCCCTGTGGAGCAAATCTTCCAGGTACCCGATAGGAATGGTCGTCTCGGCCGCATTCATCGTTGGCATCCTTTTCTGGGGTGGTTTCAACACCTTCATGGAATACACCAACAAACTGGAATTCTGCATCGGCTGCCACGAGATGCGCGACACGGTTTATGAAGAATACAAACATTCAGTGCATTATTCCAACGCCTCGGGCGTGCGAGCGATCTGTTCCGACTGTCACGTGCCGAAAGAGTGGTTTCCCAAGTTGATCCGCAAGGTCAAGGCGAGCAACGAGCTCTTTCACAAGCTCCTCGGCACTATTGATACGAAGGAAAAATTCGAAGCGAAACGTCTGGAATTAGCGAAAAACGTTTGGGCGGAAATGGAAGCTAACGACTCCCACGAATGCCGGAACTGTCATTCCTGGCACGCCATGGATTTCGAGAAACAGCGGCCGAAAAGTGCCAAACAGATGAAGAAGGGTATGGAGAATAAGGAAACTTGTATTTCCTGTCATAAGGGCATTGCCCACAAGCTGCCCGACATGTCCGGTGGCTACAAGAAGATGTTCGAGGATCTACAAGCCTTATCGGCCCAGGAGGGTGCCAAGGCCGAGCATCTGACATCCTTCGCGACCAAGACCCTCTACTTGGATGCCGACGCGGCTGCCGAGGGCAAGTCCGCCGCCGGGCGTCTGCTCGCCGCCACCGATGTCACAGTGGTGGATCGTCAGGGCGATGCGCTGAAAATCCGCATCGAAGGCTGGCAGCAAGACCAGGTGGACCAGATCATCTACGCCTTGCAGGGCAAGCGGATATTTTCCGCCGCGCTGGGCAAGCCGCTCATTCCGGAAATCCAGCGTCTCGAAACGCTGCTTGATCCGGATACGGAGCTGACTTGGCACAAGGTCACCCTGGAAGCCTGGACCGACAAGACAGATCTGGTCGCCGACAAGCAGAAGGTCTGGGACTATGGTGCCGAGATGTACAATGCCTCGTGCAGTGTCTGTCATTCGCTGCATTCGCCCGCCCATTCGCTGGCTAACCAATGGATCGGCAATTTGAAAGCGATGGAGCGGTTCATCGTTCTCGACAAGGAACAGACGCGCTTCTTGCAGAAATACTTGCAGTTCCATGCCAAGGATACGGGTGGAGCCGGTGGTCATGGATGAGCGTGCGTTGATCTATCGGTGGCTGTCCGGTCTGTTCGCCAGGGAAGTCGCGGTCGAGGCATTGAACACCTACCGCACACCGGAGGGTTTGGCTTTCCTCTCTTCCCTGGCAGCACATCCTACGCTGAATGGGATCACCGAAACGCTCCGATCCCTTGTCGAGGGAATGGACGACTTGCAGTCCTGCTCCCTCGACCTGGCGAGTGCCTACGCCCGCTTGTTTCTCGGGGTCGGGGGACACCGGGCGGCGCCGCCCTATGAATCTGCCTATGTCAGTCCGCGCGGCACGTTGTTTCAAGAGCCCACCAAAGCGATGGCGGACCTGCTGCGTGAACTGGAACTCTCTCTGAGCGACGATTTGAAGGAACCGCCCGATCATATCGCCGTTCAGCTCAATGTCGTGGCGGAATTGGCCGAGCGGATGAACGCTGCCGAGCGGTCCGGTGACCGGGTGACCATGGATGTTTGGCGGGAAAAGCAGATCGACATGCTCGACGCCCACTTGCTGTCTTGGCTGAGGCCGTTCAGTGAGGACTGTAGACGTCATGATCCCAGCCCCTTCTATGCCACCGTCGCCACCGCCACCGTCAGCTTTCTGGAACAGGATAGGCGGTGGCTGAGTGATGGCTAAACAAGTCTGTTTACATTGTGTTTACGTGATTTTACATCCCGTTCAAGCCTAACCGAAAGGGTGTTTACACCGCTCTGTTACAACGAGACCAGTACCGCACGGCATGGAATTTTATCGGATGGCGCGCCCATCCGGGCAACGCGAAAGGGACAGCTAAAATGTCGATCTATCATTCAAATTATACGAGCCGACGAGACTTTTTGAAGAGCGCCTCTGCTCTGGGCGCCCTGGGCCTGCTTGCTCCCTCGCTGCTGACCTCGCGGGCCGCCCTGGCGGCGGGTATGAGCGACGGGGAAGTATTGACTGGCTCCCATTGGGGCGCTTTTCGGGCCACCGTCAAGGATGGCCGCTGGGTTTCCGTGAAGGCATGGGAAGGAGATCCGCATCCCACACGTCAGCTTGAAGGAGTGTTGGACTCCGTCTATTCGCCGACCCGCATCAAATATCCGATGGTCCGTCGCGCCTTTCTGGAAAAGGGTGCCGGGGCCGACGTGGCGAGCCGGGGTAACGGCGATTTCGTCCGGGTCACCTGGGACCAGGCCCTCGACCTCGTGGTGAGCGAACTGAAGCGCGTGAAGGAGACGTACGGTCAGGCCGGCGTCTACGGCGGATCCTATGGCTGGAAGAGCTCCGGCAAGCTGCATAACTGCCAAAATCTCCTGCGCAGGATGTTGAACATCGGCCTGGACGGGGCTTTCGTCAACAGCTCCGGCGACTATTCCACCGGGGCTTCCCAGGTCATCATGCCGCATGTCATGGGCACATTGGAAGTCTATGAACAACAGACTGTCTGGCCTGTGGTCGTGGAAAGCACCGATGTTTTGGTGTTCTGGGGTGCCGATCCCGTAAAGACCAACCAGATCGGTTGGACCGTCGCCGACCATGACGGTTATCCCTATATGGAAGCCTTCAAGAAGACCGGCAAGAAGGTCATCTGTATTGACCCAATCCGCACACAGACAGCCCAGTTCTTTGATGCCGAGTGGGTTCCCATCCGGCCGCATACCGACGTTGCCATGATGCTCGGTATGGCCCATACCCTGGTCTCCGAGAAGCTGCACGACACCGATTTCCTCGACCAGTACACCTTCGGCTTTGACAAGTTCCTGCCCTACTTGATGGGCGAAAGTGACGGCACGCCGAAATCCGCCGAGTGGGCGTCGGAAATTTGCGAGGTGCCCGCCGACCAGATCAAATCGCTGGCCCGTCTGTTCAAAGATAAACGTACCATGCTGTCCAGCGGCTGGTCGATCCAGCGCCAGCACCATGGCGAACAAAGCCACTGGATGTTAGTCACCCTGGCCTCCATGCTCGGCCAGATTGGCTTGCCCGGTGGCGGCTTCGGCCTCAGCTACCACTATGCTAACGGCGGTGCGCCGTCGGCCAACAGCCCGGTGCTGCCTGGCATCACTGACGGGGGTGCGGCGGTCGAGGGTGCGGCTTGGCTGACCAAGGCCGGTGCCGCAACCATTCCGGTGTCACGGATTGTTGAAATGCTGGAAAACCCCGGCGGAGAGTTCGACTTCAACGGCAAGCGGGATAAGTTCCCAGCACCCAAGATGACCTACTGGGTTGGTGGCAATCCGTTCTCCCATCAGCAAGACCGCAACCGCATGGTCGAGGCTTGGCAGAAGTTCGAGACGGTCGTCGTCCAGGACTTCCAGTGGACCGCCACGGCCCGCTTTGCCGATATCGTGCTGCCAGCCACCACGTCCTATGAACGCAACGACATCGAACACATCGGTGACTATTCCCTGAAGGCCATTCTGGCGATGAAGAAAGTTATTGATCCGGTGTTCGAGTCCCGCACCGACTTCGACATCTTTTCCGAAATCGCCGACCGCCTGGGCAAGAAGGCAGCCTTCACCGAAGGTAAATCGGAGATGGAGTGGATTCAGGGGTTCTATGCGGAAGCCGTCAAGCAGGGCCAGGCGAAAAATATCGAAGTGCCGGACTTCGATAGCTTCTGGGCCAAGGGCGTGGCCGAATTCCCGATTACCGACGAAGCCAAGAGCTTTGTCCGTTATGCCGACTACCGGGCTGATCCGCTGCTCGAACCGCTGGGCACACCGACCGGCAAGATCGAGATCTACTCGAAGAATATCGAGAAGATGAACTACGATGACTGCCCACCACATCCCACTTGGATGGAACCCATTGAGCGTATCGGTGGCCCCGGTGCCAAGTTCCCGCTGCACGTGGATACGGCACATCCCATAGACCGTCTGCATTCGCAGCTTTGCGGCACCAAGCTGCGGGTTGGTTATGCGGTCGCCGACCGCGAACCTTGCCTTATCAATACCAAGGACGCGGCGGCCCGTGGCATCCAGAGCGGCGATGTGGTGCGGGTGTTCAACGACCGTGGCCAGATCTTGGTTGGTGCCGTGGTGACCGATGACATCCGTCCGGGCGTCGTCCGGGTCGCCGAAGGCGGCTGGTTCGATCCAGTGGTTAAAGATGGCAAAGTCACGACTCTGGATGCCTACGGTGACGTCAACTGTCTGACTGCTGGTCTGGGGACGTCCAAGCTGGCACAAGGCAACTGCGGCCACACGGCCATCGGAGATGTGGAGAAATACACCGGCGATCTGCCCAAAGTCAGCGTCTTTGAAGCCCCCAAAGAAGGTTAACTTTCCTTCCCTCTGACTTCCGGAGGCCGGCCCCCCGTCGGCCTCCGTTTTTTTGTGATGTTCGGGACAACCCTCATGCTGCATTCGAAAGATCCATACGCACGAAGGACGAAAAGCATCATCCACATGAGCCTGCTTGCGATCTTGTTGATGCTGGTCGGCCACTTGCCCTTTTCTGCCCGAGCCGCTGCATCGGACGAGTTGTTCACCGCCGCGTCGGTGGGGATTTTTACACTCCCCGAATTGGGCACGCCGCCTGTCGGTCGTCTGCTGATCGCCAGCCGCCTGGAGGTCTTGGAAAGGCGTAAGGGCTGGGTGCGGGCTAGAATTCTCGGATGGAACCAGCAGAGTGCTGCCCGCGTTCTTTATGCGATGCCCGGCAAGCGGATCATGGTCGCCGCCCTGAGTCCGTCAGCGGTGGAGCGGCTATCCCCCCTGGAGCAGGTGATCGACCCGGACACCGAGCTCACTTGGCAAAGCGTCGCATTTGAGGGATGGATCGAGGATACCACACTTGTTGAGGATCTTGATATCCTCTGGTCCCAGGCCTGGGACCTATTTGCCACCCGCTGCACGGTCTGTCATGTGCGCCGCATCCCGGAGCATTACACCGCCAACCAGTGGGTCTCGTACCTCAAGATCATGGGACCCCGGACCGGCCTGCCCAAAGATAACCAGCACCTGATTCTCAAATACTTACAGAACCACGCCAAGGATACTCTCAACGGCTCCCATTGAGGTCGCGGGCCATATGCTCGAAGGCGGGAGGAAGTTCCTGTACCAAGGCCCCGTCGAGAGTGGCACCACCGTTCTCTTCCGGCAATAGCTCCAGTCCCCGGTCGATCAGGTCCTGCTTCTTGGCTGTTTTGGTTTTTCCCAGCGCCAACGGCCAGGCCGGATTGTTCTCCCAGCGTCCCCAGGCTTTGAACCATACGCAGACCCCCGCGCCATGGGCCTTGTCGATCACCTGGCGCACCCAGGATGCATCGCAGCGGCGCGCCCGGGCGCCAGCCTCGCCGCCCACCCCCACCCAATCGATGCCGGTATAATCGTGATGATCCACCGGCCCCAGAAGCGGCTCCACGTTGACCCAGGCGGTAAAATCCCCTACCGCTTCCTTGAGGTGGCGGATGGCATCAATACGGCCCCGCTCGCGGTCGCTTTCCACTGATACCCCGAGCCATACATTCTTCGGCACCCCATTGCCCCAGCGCCGTTCGCCATAGTCTCGCAGGCGCATGGGCCGCTTGGTCAGACAGGCAAAAATGGTATGGGGATGCTGTGCGATGGTCGCGAAAACATCGTCGATGAAGGAATCTGGGATGTCTTTGTGGAATAGATCGCTCATCGAGTTGACCAGGACCCGACGCGGCAGCAGATTTCCGTCCGCCGTTTGCAAGGGTTTGAATTTTCGCACTTCAGCCAGACGTTCCGGGTGCAGTCGCAGATGGAAGCCGCCAAAGAATCGGTTGGCGATCCCCTCGGCGTAGCAGTTGTCGCACCCGGGAGACACCTTGTCGCACCCGACCGCTGGGTTCCAAGTGGTATCAAAACAGGAGATCTTGGTGTTCAGCACGGTCATACCGAATTCCCTGGAAAAGCTGATGGGCGAATGAGGCTCATAATCAGGTGCGGTTTCGAATTAAGTCTACAAATTGTCTGCTTTCCACTCCAAAGCTGAGATTGAAATTGTCCGTAGTCTCGGTGGTTTCAGGTCCCCGCAACCAAACATTAAGCCCTTAACTCAATGAGTTAAGGGCTTTCTTGGCAACTGGGGCAAAAGTCCGGGCGGCGGCGGCCGACGGACTCACAATTGGTTGAATCGGCCACTGTTTCATGATTCTGTGGGGCATGGTCAAGCCACGCCCAGATATTGATGCGTTTTCACCGTTGGTGCTCAAGCCGCTGGCTCTGGGGCTGCTGGAAGAGAATGCCCGGCTGTCGTCGGAGAATGCGGCGTTGCGCGAGGAGATCGCGCGCTTGAAAGGACTGAAGGGCAAGCCGGACATCAAGCCACCATCGACGCCGTCCGGGATGGACAAGGCGACGGACAAGCGGTCGCGGCGAGAGAAGCGGCGGCGCGGGCCGAAGGCGCCGTCGGCGCCGGTCGAGGAGCGGATCGTCGTCGCCACCGCCATTCCGCCGGGGTCGCGGTTCAAGGGCTACGAAGACTTCACCATCCAGGACCTGAAGATCGAGCCGCGGGTCGTGCGCTATCGCTGCGAGCGCTGGCTGACGCCGGACGGGCGCACGGTGCTGGCGCCGCTGCCGGCCGGGATCGGCGACCACTTCGGGCCCGAGATCAAGCGCTTCATCCTCGCCCAATACCACCAGGGTCAGACCACGGTGCCACGCCTGGTCGAGTTGTTGCAGATGCTCGGTGTGGACATCTCCAAGCGGCAGGTGGTGCGCATCCTGACCGATGCCAACGACGCCTTCGTCGCCGAGGCCCGCGACGTGCTGCGGGCGGGGCTCACGCACGGCGGCTGGATCTCGGTGGACGACACCGGCGCCCGTCACCAGGGCAAGAACGGCGTCTGCACCCAGATCGGCAACGACGCCTTCACCTTCTTCGCCACCACCGGATCGAAGAGCCGGGCCAACTTCCTCGGCCTGCTGCGTGCCGGCCACGGCGACTATGTCCTCAACGACCAGGCTTTCGCCTACATGCGCCATCGTCGCCTTGCCGGTTCGGTCATCGCCACCCTGGCGGGGCACCCGGTGCGCCGCTTCGCCGACCACGCCGCGTGGCAGGCCCACCTCGGTGCGCTGGGCATCGCTGCCCTCAAGGTCCATCCCGCCCCGGTGACGATCGCCACCGAGGGTGCCTTGTGGGGCGCCGTCACTGCCCACGGCTTCCTCGACGGCACTGTGATCGTCTCCGACGATGCCGGCCAGTTCAATGTCGGCGAGCACGCCCTATGCTGGGTCCACGCCGAGCGGCTGGTCCACAAGCTCGACACCTTCACCGAGGCGGCCCGCGCCGCCAAGGAGAAGGTTCGTGGCCTGATCTGGTGGTTCTACGCCGACCTCAAAGCCTACCGCGCCGCCCCGGCCCCGCGCCGCAAGGCCGAACTGAAGACCCGTTTCGACCGCCTCTTCCGACGGCGCACCGGCTTCGCCACGCTGGACCGCCTGCTCGCTCGCCTTCACGCCAACAAGACCGAACTGCTGCGCGTCCTCGACCGGCCGGAAATCCCGCTCCACACCAACGGATCGGAAAACGACATCCGCTGCCAAGTCATCCGCCGCAAGGTCAGCGGCACCACCCGCAGCGACCCCGGACGTGACTGCCGCGACGCCTTCCTCGGCCTCGCCAAGACCTGCCGCAAACTCGGTATTTCGTTCTGGGACTTCCTCGGAACCCGCCTCGGCGCGGCCGTCGCTACGCCGGTGCCGCACCTCCCGGAATTGGTTGCTGCCCGCTGCGAAGCCTGACCGCCCGGACTTTTGCCCCAGTTACCTTTCTTGATGCTGCGCCAGAATTCCATAAATGCCGGTTCGGAATTCAATCGGAATTTTTGAAACGGTCAATTCTGCTATCTCCAGACAACGAAAAATACAGCTTCTCATACAGGGCCTTGGCCTCGGCCTGTTCGGGGAAATCTTGTTCGAGGATTGACAGCAGCGTGGCCTTGGCACGGACTTTCTGACCCGCTTCGGCCAGGGCCACCGCGAAGTGGTAGGTGGTGGAGAGATCGCTGCCCTGGCCTTTGGTGTAGGCGAACTCCAGCAGCGGCAGTCCCTTGTCGATCTCTCCGGAGCGCACCAGCAGCCAGCCGTAGGTGTCGGCAATGTAGGGCTCGGGGTTCCGGCGGATCAGTGCCCAGGCTTGACGGGCGGCTTCCAGGCCCTTGGCTGGATCGGTCTTTCCCGCCAGATAGGCGAGGTTGTTCAGGGCCATTCGGGCAGCAGAGCAGACGGCCCCGTATCCAAGGAAGGGCTGGAAAACATTGTCGATGAGGCAAGCCGGTTCAATATTCTCAACGCGGTGACCGGTTTGGGGACATTTGCTCGGTAGACGGCCATCCGTGTCGGGTGATGACTTTTCCGCCCATGGTGGAACCTTCGATGACGCAGTTCCCCCTGAAACCCTGAGGTCCGCCCGCCTGTACAGGTCCACGTGATACATCTCCCGCCTTCCGCTCCAAATCAAACAAAAGGCGTTAAAATGGCGGACTTATAGTCCGCGACGGTCAGATCATCCGACCGTTTCCGTTACCTGATGATGTAGAATATGACATTTTCGGTTCACGAAACCATATAGGAATGGCTGACCATGGGGCCCCACTGGGGACAATGGACATCCGATGGGCCTTTCAAAACCTCGGGAAAGCATGGATAATGGGACAAGCGGGCTGCTGAAATGGGTACCCCAAGTCAGATTTCATTCACGAGAGGTTTGGTCTTCATGTTCCTGTCCTCCCCTGGAGTGACTGCGGGTATCGGGCTTGTCTCGCTGGCTTTGCTCGCGGGGTGCGCCGCCTTTCCTGTGGGCGGCCCCGACAGCTCCAACAGCGCGGAGTCCAGCGCCCCGACGGTGGCCCCTCCGGACGCGGGCGGAGTCCCCTACGTCACGTCTTTCGAAGGCGCACCGGAGGCCGCCGGGTTGGAGGACCTCATGCAACAGGCCTCCCATTTGATCGCCTTGCAGGACAAG
The DNA here is from genome assembly GCF_054657015.1 of Magnetospira thiophila. Classification (NCBI taxonomy): domain Bacteria; kingdom Pseudomonadati; phylum Pseudomonadota; class Alphaproteobacteria; order Rhodospirillales; family Thalassospiraceae; genus Magnetospira; species Magnetospira thiophila. The sequence continues at coordinate 298,552 of NZ_BAAHXF010000001.1, read as the reverse complement.
CCTCCCGCCAGCATGGTCGGACTGCGTCGCCGCGCCGATGAAGACAGCAAGCGATTGAATGATGTGTTGCGGTCCCGGGGCTTCTATGCCGGATCGGTCACGCCGCAAATCGAGGCGGGCGATCCGGCAACCGTGACCCTGCATGTCGCGCCGGGGGAGGCCTACCGGTTGGGCCGTTTCGAGTTCGAATTCCAGGGCACACCGCCACTCCCCGGCGCGGTACCCGACATCAAGGACCTGGGCATCACCCTTGGCATGACCGCCGAGGCCGTCCCGGTGGTGGACGCGGAGCGCGCGCTGGTCGCTCATTTCTCTGAACATGGCCACCCCGACGCCCAGGTGATCGACCGCCAGGTTTCGGTCGATCACGAGACCCGGCTGATGACCGTCCGCTTGATCGTCGACACCGGCCCGCGAGTCTGTTTCGGCCCGTTGCGCTTCAACGGACTGAAGACGGTTCAAAAAAGTTACCTGCGCAAGCTGGTACCCTGGAAGCCGGGCCAACTTTATCAGGCCAGTCTGCTTGAATCCTATCGCCGGACATTGCGGGAGAGCGGGTTGTTCGCGACCGTTTCCGCCAAGGTCGCCGCCCAGGAGGGGGCCAACGGACAAGCCCCGGTGGTTTTGACCCTCGAAGAAGCAGCCCATCGGTCCATCGGGGCCGGGCTCGCCTATGCCACCGCCGAGGGACCGAGCGCCAAGGCGTTTTGGGAGCACCGCAATTACTGGGGTAACGGCGAGACCCTGCGCCTGACCTCCTCCGGCGGGCTGATCGAACAGGCGCTGGAACTGTCCTACCGCAAACCCTCTTTCTTGCTCCGTCGGCAGGATTTTCTCGCCCTGGCCACCGTGTCCCGGCAGGATACCGACGCCTACAACCGCATCGGCGGCGGCTTGCGCGCCGGTTTGGAACGGCGTTCCGGCAATCATTGGAAGTCGGGTGTCTTCGGCACCATGGAACTCAGCCAGGTGGAGGACAACGAGGGGCGCCACCTGAGCAAACTGTTCGGCCTGCCGATCCAGTTGGAATGGGACAATACCGACGACCTGCTTGACCCCACCCGGGGCAGCCGGTTCGGTCTCTATGGCACGCCCTATGTCGGCCATACGGACAATCTCCAGATGTTCGGCCTGCTGGAAGGGCGCGGATCGGTCTATCAGGCACTGGACAACGAGGGTGACTTCGTGCTCGCAGGGCGTTTGCGCCTGGGCAGTATCTTCGGTGAAGCCCGAAAAGACATCCCGGCCGACAAACGCTTCTATGCTGGCGGCGGTGGCTCCATCCGGGGCTACGAATATCAGATGGTCGGCCCGCTGGACGCCGAGGGAAAACCGGAAGGCGGTCTGTCGGTGTTCGAAATGGGGGTCGAGTTCCGAATCAAACTGACCGAAGATTTCGGTCTCGTCCCGTTCATCGACGGGGGGGTGGCCGACGGTTCCTTGTTGCCCAGTCTGTCGGGGCGATTGCAATGGGCGGGCGGCCTGGGATTGCGCTACCACACGCCCATTGGCCCGTTGCGCTTCGATGTCGCTCTGCCGATCAACGGGCGGCGCGATATCGATGAGCGGTTCCAATTCTATATCAGCATTGGACAGGCGTTCTGAGATGTCGCCCCTGGTCCGACGCGCGCTTCACCTCGGCCTGGCCGCATGGGCCGGCATCCTGGCGGTTGGGTCGTGGGTCGGCTGGGGGACGGCGGCACTGCTGACCACGGAGAGCGGGCGCGGCGCGCTGGTCGACATTATTGAACAATCGGTCGGCGGCCTGAGCATCGGGACGATCGGTCCGGGCCTGCCCGGGCGCATCACTCTCCGCGACCTGGCCTATGGCGACGCAGACGGACCGGTGGCCACCATTGACGGGATCGACCTGCACTGGTCGCCCTTGAATCTGTTCGGGGGCACCCTGCGCATCCATCAACTGGACATCCAGCGGCCGGTTCTGTTCCGGCTCCCTGCCTCAACGGTGTCGCAGGATGAGCAAGGACCGCCACTTCTGCCACCGCTGGCCCTGCGGCTTGACCGGTTGCGCGTGGTCGGCGGGCATCTGGAGGCCCCGGTCATCGGCCAGTCGGTGAGGTTCGAGATGGAGTCCGATCTGGTCGCCCAGCCCGACGGCTCCACGGCGGTAGAGTTTCACCTGCGACGCACCGACGACACCCCGGCCGGGGTTGCGGGATTGGTGCGCTACCATCTGCTGGACCGGACCCTGGATGTGGAGATCGGCGGCGGCGAACCGGCAGGGGGAGTCCTTGCCACTCTGCTCGATCTGCCGGAACGCCCGGCGGTCCGCCTGGATCTGGTCGGCAGTGGCCCGCTGACCGCCTGGGCCGGGCATCTGAGGGCTGACATTGCCGGGACCGCGCAAGCGACCCTGAATCTGAAGCTGGCGCTCGGGGATCGGCTTACAGGACAGCTCGAAGGACAGCTCGAAGGACCGCTCGATATCGCCGCCCTGGCCCCGCCGGAACTGCGCCCCCTGCTTGGTCAGCGGCAGGATTTGTCCTTGAACATGGAAGCCGACCCGGGGGGCGGGAATCTGGCGGCGACCCTGGCCCTTGATACGGATGGGCTTTCCCTGGATGGAAAAGTGACCTGGCCGGAGCCGCAGGCACCGCTCAGCGGTCAGGCGACTCTCGGCATCTCGGACCCCGACGGTTTGCGCGACTTGCTGCCCGGTCTGCAAATCGACTCGTTGATTCTGGATATGACAGTCCAGGGGCCCGCTACGGCCATAACCCTAAATGGTCAGGCGCAGCGGGTTCGCTATCAGGATATGGTTATCGAGGGGCCAGCGTTCACGGCCACCGCCCACCCCTCCGGGCCTTGGAGCGAAACCGGTACGGTGGTCGCCTTGCAAAGCCGCTTGCACATTGACCATGCGACGGGGGGACCGTTGGCATCCCTGGCCCCCTTGCTTGCGCAACCGGTCCAGGTTTCGCTCGACGGGTCGGCACTGCTCGGCGCCACCAGCCTGGAGATTTCGAATGTGGATCTTGGCACCCCTTGGGCGCGGCTGACCGGCGGCCTGAAACTTGACCGCCACAGCGGCGACCTGGGCGGCAGCTTGCGACTGGACCATATCGCGACCGGTGACGCCGCATTCGATGATTTGATGGCCCAGGGCCTCACCGGGGCCTTTACCTTGCACCCCTTGCCGAACGACAATTTCCGACTAACCGACATCAGCGCCACCACCGGCCCCTTGTCCCTGACCGCCGATGTGACGGTCTCTGAAAGCCTGTCCGGCACCTACAGTCTCAGTATCAATGACCTGGCTCCCCTCTCCAATCTGGCGACCCTGCCGCTGTCTGGGATGCTGGCACTCAATGGCAGTCTGGCCGGTCGGCTGGATAATCCGTCCACCGCCATCGCCGCCGAGGGATGGAATCTGGTCATTGATGGACAGTCCATTCCGCGCCTGTCCCTGCGCGCCGATGCGGTGGCCCTGACCAGCGCGCCGCAAGGGCGGCTTTCGATGGAGGCCGACGGACCGCTCGGCCCCACGAGCCTGACTCTGGGCTACGTTTTGCGCACTCCGGACCATCTGAATCTGGACGACATCAATCTCGCCGTGGTTGGGTGGCGGGCGACCGGCAGCCTGAATGCCGACCTCGACCGCGCTCTTGCCACCGGCACCCTGACCCTTGATACCGTCGATCTGGCTCCCACTGGCAGGCTGGCCGATCTGCCGTTGGCGGGCACCGCCAGCGGGAGCCTCGACTTAACCCCCAAAGGCGGTCTACAGAAGGCCCGGCTCCAGTTGACCGGCCGTGATTTGGCCTCCGACGACTTGACCCTTTCACGGCTCGAACTGGACGGGCAAGTCGTCCTCATCGAGGCCGCCCCGACCCTCGACGCCACGTTGACGGCGCGCGGCTTGCACAAGGGTCTGCTTGATCTTGACCGCCTGACTCTGCAAAGCGCCGGGCCACCGGACCGCCTCGCCGTGACCCTACAGGCCGAGGGGCGGACATCGGAGCCCTTTTCCATGACGGCCACGGCGCGGGTCGAGCAGGCGGCGACGGCGACCCGCATCGTCGTGCTTGGACTGGAAGGCAAGGCCGCCGATACGCCGCTCGGTCTCACGGGTCCGGCAACCCTGACCCTGGGAGAGGGTGGCACCCTGTCCGATGTACGATTGACCCTGGGACGCGGCAGCCTGAACCTTGATGCAAGTCACGTTGGCGACCGGATCACGGCCCGCACGGAAGGCCGCGACCTGCCGCTCGCCCTGGCCCGGCTGCTCCCTGGCGCGCCCCCCCTGGCCGGTGTGCTGGATATCCAGGGCAGTCTTGATCTGGCTCCGGGATCGGACCGGGCCGAGCTGACCCTGGAGACCCGGGGTCTGGCCCTGCGTCTGGCCGACGGCGACCCGTTGCCTCCGGTCGCCCTCCAGGCCAGCCTTCGACTGAATGACAATCTGGCGGAAATGGCCGCCACCCTGACCGGACCGATGCAGGCTCCGGCAGCCCTGCGCGCCTCCTTGCCGGTGACTCGACCGCCTCGGGGCGGATTACCGCAACCGGTCGAGACAGCCCCGGTTTCCGGCACCCTGACTTGGCGCGGCGATCTGGCGGAAATCGAGCCGTTGATCCCGATTTCCGGGCATCGGGTCCACGGCCCTGTGGACGTCGATCTGAAGTTCGGCGGAACCCTGGCCCATCCTGTGATCACCGGGCAGGGAAATCTCATCAATGGGACCTATGAAAACCTGCTGTTCGGCACCCGCCTGGAAAAGATGGCCGTTTCGGTCAACGGGGACTCGAGCGGCCGCCTCACCCTCGAAGGCACGGCGACGGACGGCCACACCGGCACCTTGCGCCTCGACGGCCAGGCGTCCCTCGCCGAGGGGACCGCGCCGACACTGCGGACCACGGCGGTGCTGTCCGACTTCAAGGTGGTTTTGCGCGACGAGGCCGATGTGCGCGGCGGCGGCACCCTGGCGCTTGATCTGGCCGACGGCGGCGGGCGCGTCACCGGCGCACTGATCTTCGATCCGGTGGAAATCCGTCTGCTCGACCGACTGCCCGCGTCGGTCACCACCTTGGATGTGATCGAAAGTACGGGTCCGGCTGACCCAACCGGGCCGCCCAAGCCGCCGCCCGCCTCCCCCATCGAACTCGATGTATCTATCAGCCTGCCAGGCCGTACCTTCGTGCGGGGGCGCGGCGTCGATTCCGAGTGGCAGGGCGATATCCACATCGGGGGCCATGCGGCGGCGGCCCAGGTATCCGGTGCCATCCGGTCGGTGCGCGGTCAGATTTCAGCTCTCGGTAAAGTGTTCAAGATCGACCAGGGACGCATCGAGCTGGATGGGGCAACACCGCCCGACCCGATCCTCGATTTTGCGGCCAGCACTCAGTCCAAGGGATTAACCGTGACTTTGCGGGTTGGCGGGCGAGCCTCGAAACCGGAAATCACCTTTGTCTCCGTCCCTCCCCTGCCGCAGGACGAGGTGCTGGCACAATTACTATTCGGCAAGCAGGCCGGTGCCCTGGGACCTGCCGAGGCCCTGTCCCTCGCCGACGCGGTGGCCTCCCTGCAAAGCGGCGACGGCGGCATGATCGACAAACTGCGTTCGGCCACCGGGCTGGATGTCTTGCGCGCCTCTTCGGGGACTGCCGAACCGGGCGTGACGGCGGGCAAATATATTGCCGATGGGGTTTTTGTCGGTGTCAACCAGGGCATGGCTCCCGGCTCCTCTGCCGTCACTTTGGAAGTGGACGTCACCGACAGCATCAGCGTCGAAAGCGAGGTAGGTGCCAGCTCCGCCGGCAAGGTCGGTGTCAATTGGAAAGTGGATTACTGAACAGAAGAACGGCCAATTCTATCAGTGGGCGAAGAGGGGTTACACAAATCCTGGTGATGGATGCGTGAAACCTGTCTGTTGTGCAGCGAGTCGACACCGGACCAATGCCACCGACGACTGGCGGCTGAATACCTCCAATATCATTGGTCTCGACAAGCAGATAGCTGTTGGTCAGATCGAATTGCAGGGCCGCGTTGAAAGCGGTCGAGGCATCCTTGAGACGCCCCTCATCCAGCGCCTTGATCCCTTCGGCTGCGACCTGACGCACTTCCGTATCGGATTTGCCCGCTGGGACGAAGGCGGACAGCGATCCGGCCTGAGGGCGATCCGCCCCGGATACGAACAGGGGCTGGAGCCCCCCTGTCGCCAAACATCCCGACAACAGGGTCGTCAGGCAGATACCGGCCAGACCGACGCGCACCCCTTTGATGGCTTTTTGGGTTCCAAATTTCTGCAAGGGTCTATCTTCCATAGGATCGAGAAATCATCTGACGGATCTGCGCATCGGGCATGACCGGGAATTGCCGTTTGAAGGTTTGGAAGAGGGTCTCTTCCATCGTCCTGGAGAACTTCACCGAGGCGATGGTGTCGTTCCAGTTCTCAGACGATCCCGGAATTTGCCGCAGATTTGATTGCGAGCCCAGATCGAGGTCCTCGCCCCGCAGCACGCGCAGTACAGCCCCATGCTTGCGCTTGGCCGACATCCGCCCCTTCGGCGCGCCGAGCCCCGGCCCTTCTCCAGTCGCCCCCCGGGCTCCTTCCGAAAGCCCGGGGCGCGACGGTGGTGATTGTAGTCGTTGCGCAAGCCCGCAAAAAGCGGGATGCTATGCAATATAGAATGTGCCCGTCGGCGTAAAATGGCGGGCTTTGAGGGAAGATTGTGAATCTTGATTTTTGATCATGAGCAATTTGATGACGCATCTCGGAAACTACGAAATCTTTAAGTCGAACGAACTACATGAAATGCAGGACATTCTGGCTCAGATGACCGAAACCCATAAGGTCGACGTCGTTGGCAAGGGACATGAAATCAATGCGTCGCTGCGATCTGCAGCCTTCAGCGATTTTAACCTGATGCATGTCACCTATGGTGCGGTTCCAACCCGTGTGCAGACCTACGAGAACGACGAGGATACGCTGTTGCTGTTCATCCTGACCCACGGGGCTGCTCGGGGGGGACACAAAGGCGAAGAATTTGAAATTTCTACGACGGCAGGATTGATGCGCGATGCGCGCCTCCCCCTTGTGGCGCGTCAAAAAGATTTTGCAACTTTTGTTGTTCCACTGCCCAAAGAAACCTTGAAACGGCATGCGGCAGCACTGCACGGTAAAGAGATGGGTGATCGCGATATCGCCTTCGAGCCGACATTGGATTTGAGCACCTCCAATGGAAGGCATGTGCGCAATACGGTCCATTACATCGCCGACGCGTTGGACGGCCCGTTGCTTGGGAGCGACAACGCCATCGTGTTCAATGGCTTAAGGGACCTGTTGCTGACCAACGTGCTGTCGTGCGTGCCCAATGACTGTTTTGACCAGATGAAATCGACGAAACCGTCAGACCCCATCGTGCCCTATTACGTCAAGCGGGCGCGCGACTACATTCACGCCCATGCCGCGTCAGTGATCACGTTGGAGACGCTGGCGGCCCATGCCGGCTGCGGCTATCGCACGCTTCAAATCGCCTTCAACGACCTCTACGGCATGTCGCCGATGGCCTATGTGAGGCACGTGCGCCTGTCCTTCGCCCACGAAGACCTTCTCAGCGCCGTGGATGGCGTGAGCGTCCGTGACGTCGCCTTGAGGTGGGGGTTCATCCACTTGGGCTGGTTCTCTAAAAAATATTTGGAGCAGTTTGGCGTTCTGCCGTCGCAGACTCTGCGCCAACGCGATTGAAGAACATTTAGGATTCTCCGAATCGCCTCTCTCTCCCAGGTCATGACGGGGGCCGTGCACTGCGTTGCACGATTGCGCAGCCGTTGTCAGATATGCGCAAAAATCCGCGCCAAAGCGCCCCTCACTTCATATGGAGCGGTTGAATTATCGAAATGATTTGCTGAAAAGTAAGATTGATATCAATCGACTTGGCAGCGCTGTTCGCGCTGATTGGGGGCGCGATGCAATCGTCGGCAGCAACAGTCTTTCGAAAAGTGATCACCCTGCTCATGGTGGCGTTTTATTTCCTAAGCATGAATGTCGAGACTGCATTCGCGAACGCGGCCTGGAAAACCCTGCAAGGCCATTCCGCATGTGGCGGTCTTGATCAAAACGGCAGATTGCAGCCACCTTGCGGTTTTGCCAGAGCCGATTTCATCAAGCAATCGGTTAAAAGGTGTCCCGCAGGGGCTTTCCCGGATCTGGGCACATGTTGGCAATGTCCCGACGGCTTCAATCGCAATTCCCTTCGGCCGATCAACCACGAACGCGCCTGCGCCAAGCCTGCGCCGGTTCACACCACGACGGCATCGTTTGTGGGCTCAGGGAAATGCCCGAGCGGTACCGTATATGACGACCGCAACGACGGGGAATGCTGGAGGTGCGATTCGGGCTTTGGTCGAACACTCTCCGCCGTGAATGAATGGGACGCCTGCGGCAGGTTTGGTGCTCAGGCACGCTCGGCGACGTTCGTCAGAAGGGCTTGTCCGCAGGAAGGCTCGTTCCGCGACCCGCGCAATGGCGGCGAATGCTGGACATGTCCCGAGGACTACAACCGCACGCTCAATCCCGTGACCGGAGCCCAAGCCTGCAAGATCGACCGAAACTTCGCTCCAGCCATCAATAGGGGCGATTTTGCGTGCGGAAATGAAGGTTTTTTTGATTTCGTCGATGGGGGCACCTGTTGGAAATGCCCCAATGGGGGGAAACGCACCTGGGACAGCGTCAAATCGGCCACGGCGTGCCGCTTGGACAGGATGCAGTGGGTGATGCCCAATCGCCAGACCTATGGCATTTTCGGCCTGGGCGAGGCCGCCGATGACATTCTTGCGAAGATGATCGCCGATCGCACGAAAATCGACGAAGCGATCACGAAGCTCGCCTTGAAGACCAACAAACCTGTCGCCACTGTGAGCCAGAACGTTTGGAGCGTTATCAATAAATCACCGGAGAAAAGCCCCGTCCTGTCGGCCTTGTTGCAGGTCGCTGTGATCGAATTGGCGAAAAAGCCTGTTGCCCAACAAACGGCTTCTGAAAAAGCGCTACTGGCAAGGGTCGCCCAGCTGATTCAATGGAATCGCCAATTTATTGCCTATCAGGCAAGGCAGGCCCATGACACCTGGGTGAAAGCATCGCAGGCTTACTACGAGGTGGCGTTGTCGAAAATGGGGGCGGCAGCGGTCTATGCCGACTCGATGGTGACACCGCCGGACTATAACGAAATCCTTGCAGGCTCCATTCAGGTGGGCGCCGGGGTGGCCGGTCCGGTCGCTGCTGCACTTGTGACGACGTTTTGGGAGAATGCTCAAATTTTCATTCGTCCATTTGCGGAAGCCGCCAGAGAGGCTGGAAAAGAGGTGGCTAAGGATGTGGCTTTGGGTGCGGTGGAAGGCACGAGCGGGGCGACCGGGTCGGCGACTGCGGCCGCGTCGGGACCGCTGTTGATTGCCATTGCGGCGGCAGTCATCGTCACGATGGAAGTCGACAAGTTCATGGCGTTGGAAAAAGCCGACGGACAAATTGCAAATTCGATCCGGATTGCCGATCGTCCCGTCGATTTGTCTTCCCTTCTGCAGTCCGCAGACGGTCCCGATGAGTTCCTGTTTCACTGGGCGGCTGTCCTAGGCGCCGAAACGCGTCCGAGCGCCAATTTCAACGCCCGCCTTGCTGCTTACAAGGCGGGGACCAACCCGGATGTCGTGCGGACAACGCCGACAGCGCCGATCCACGGGACTTCCTCTGCGGGCATGACGATGGGCGTGACATCTGTGCAGTTGTCGGGGGGGCTGCCCGGGATAAATACATCTCCGGCCCCAACCCCGGCTCCGACCACGGCCCCAACCTCGACGACGACGGCGCATGTCGCCCCACCGGCTCCGCTCTCCCTGCCGGAACAGATCGAAATCGCCGTTAAAAAGCAAAAGCCCAGGGCGCAGAAGGGAGCGATGCGTTTGGAGATATCAAGCCGTCCCGGCAATTGCATGACCAAGAACGCCGGAACATCGCAGACCATGACCACCACAAATTGCAATGACAAACGGGCCATGTGGATCACGCCGGACGCCAAGGGTAGGACTTTGGTGTTCGACAGGGAGTTCTGCCTGGATGCGGATCTTCAAAAGCTCAAGTCCCCCCAGAATGAGGGTAAAAGGGGCGACAACAACAGATCTGTACAGCAAAACCAGCTGATGATTTCGGCCTGCAGTGCGAACGATCCGGGGCAAAAGTGGCAGCTGACGCAGCAGGGTAATATCCAGCAGTTGAACACCGAACTCTGTCTCGCCTTGCAGCAGGACGGCGGGATCATCCTGCAAAAATGCGGCACCAATCCGGCGCAGGAAATCTGGCGGCCATGGGCTGGGCGTTAAGGAACGGGTGTGAGCGAACATCTTATGAATTTGCCGCGCCCCCCCCCGTTCCTTGCGGATAAGCAACTGCGCATACGGCTGGGGGCGTGAATTAAACTATGGCGGCGATCTTGCGGGCGCTTTTGTCTGCGGGAACAGCGTAAACGGGTGAAGTGGGTAGAAGACAAAATGAAGAAAGCATCTTTTTATAGCGCCCTTCTGATGTCTACGTTTTTGGTTGCGGGGTGTCAGGCGACGGGTTTGAACTTTACGCCCCGGCCCACCACGGTTGCAGACAACGCAGCTGCTGGTGCGCCGATTGAAGACAGCGCCATTCAGGCTTTGGTGCGCAAAAACACCAAAGCCCTCAAGGACGGCGATCTGGAAGATGCGTCGCGCTACATCAACCTGGCCTTGAAGCTGGACATCACCAATCCCGACCTGCAATTCCTCAATGGCCTGACCTACCACATAATGGGCGTGCGCGGTGATGCCACAAAGTTCGAACTGGCGGAGCAGGGCTACAAGCAGGCCTTGAAGTTCGACCCAGGCAACCTCACCGCACGCTATCAGCTGGGACTGTTGTACATGGACCAGCGCCGCTACAACTTGGCACAGGGGAACTTCTCCGCCGTCGCGTTGCACTGGGACCGTGACCCGGCGGTGTTGTACAGCTTGGCTTCTGCGTCTTATTACGCGCGCGACCCGAAGACCGCAGAGGCGGCCCTGAAGCGCCTGATGGAGGTCTCGCCGGACGCCAAGGTGCGCCCGGATATTCTCAAGGCCCGAGCCCTGTCGCTGTCGGCCATGGACGATCGTCAAGGCGCGAGCGAATACGCCGAGGCTTATCGCAAGGCCGTCGCGGACCAAGGCGAGGCCACGGAATTGCAGCGCCGAATCCACAGCTGGAAGTCTTTCTACGAAAGCGACGCCAAGGTGTTGATGGCGCAGTTCGGCACCGATCCATACGGTTCCGCCGGGGCTTATGGCCAGCCGTCCAATGCCTACGGTCAGCCAGCCGACCCCTACGGCGCATCGAATTACGGCCAAGCGGGACAGCAGGGCGTCAACGCGAACGCCGGGGCGGGTTTCACCGATCCCAGCATGGTGGTGGTCGACGTGGTGCTGATCGGCACCCAGGACGACGTGCGCGATTCACGTGGTGTGAACCTGCTGAACGGTCTGCAACTGCAGTTTGGCAACCCCCTGACCGGTGCGGCAGGCTTAGGTTACACGAGCACGCGAACCAAGGACTACATCGATTCCGGCCTGGCGGAAAGCACAAGGACGATCACCCGCCAGATCTCCATTCCGGCTGTGACCTACTCGCTGAACATCGCCAATTCGCTCGACGCAAACAACCATGTCCTCGCCAAACCGTCCCTAGTGGCGCAGAACGGCGAAACGTCGGAATTCTTCTCCGGCACGGAAATTCTCGCTGCCGCAGTCTCTGGCGGCAGCGGCGACAGCGTGTCGGTGCAAAAGGAAGTGGGCGTGAAGCTGTCGGTCAAACCGGAGATCCTGCCGGACGACATGATCCGTCTGCACGTGGTGGCGGAACGCACGTTCTTGACGGACCCGTCCAATTCGGTCGTGTTCGAATTCCGCTTGGACACCACAAAGACCAACGTCAATTCGACGGTGACCATGAAGTTCGGCGAGACGCTGGTCCTGGGCGGTTTGAGCGAACGCGAAACCTCCAAATCGGCGGACGGTGTGCCGGGCCTGATGGACGTGCCGGTTTTGAAATACCTGTTTTCGGAACGCTCCCAACGCCAGTTCGAACGTTCGATCCTGATCCTCATGACGCCGCGCCGCCCACACTACACCCGCCAGGCGCAGGTGGATCGCGAAGAAACCGAACAGAAGATGTCGGAACTGGAACGCGAACTGATGCGCCTGGAAAAGCGCAACGGCGATTGGTATACGCCGCGTCCGACGTTCGATGAAATTCGAGAGAAGCTGCAAAGCCCCGAATTCTTCGAGGAATTCCGCACCGGCGACGTGCAGATACAGTCCTGGCAAAACGATAGCGATGCCCAGGGGCACATCGCACAGGTGCAAAAGCGCTTGCTGGGAAGCTGATCCGTAAAACCTGGACGGAGTAGTTGCATGATCCGCAACCTCAGGCTTTTGTGCGCCTTGAGCCTTCTTGGCGTTGCGCTGGGATATGGCGCAGTCGCGCAAGACGCCGTCAAGGCCCCCTGGACCAAGGTGCCGGGACAGGCTGCCGACATCTCCATCAATGCCGACGGTCAGGGCTATGTCACCGGGCTGGACGGCACGCCGTGGCGTTGGGACATGACCGAGCAGCGCTGGCGGCGGATGTCCGGCCAGTTTGCGCGCATCTCCGCCGCAGAGGGTAATCGCCCGTGGGCGGTCAATGCCGACGGCGTGGTCTATCGCTACAACGGTCTGTGGTGGGAAAACAAGGACACCGGGGTCGCGGACGTGGCGGCGGATACGCAAGGCCACGTCTACATCGCCAAACACAACGGCGAGATCAAACAGTGGTATGCATTGCGCAACGAATGGCGGCCCGTGAGCGGTGTCGCGCAGCGCTTGGCGCTAAGCCCTGGGGGGGATCTATGGGCTGTTGCGCCAGACGGGTCCATTCATCGCTTCGACGGCAAGACCTGGCACACGATGCCGGGGAGGGCGCACGACATCGCCGTTGGCGGCACGGATGTCATCATGATCGCGGACCGGGAAGGCGGCCTGCGCACCTGGAGCGGCGCCGGGAAGCAATGGATCGCGGTGCCCGGCATCGTCGGTGTTCAGTCGGTCGCGGTGACTCCCGATGGCGCGTCGTGGGCGATCGTCAGCGGCGGCACGATTCTGGCCAACGGGAACCTTGGCGAGCTGACGCCGCAGGAGGAGGGCGAGGCGAAACAACTGCAGGCTCCACAAGCCCGGGCGCGCGGCGCGGAGGCGTCCCAGGTGGTTGCACCGACGATCGCGGCATCAACGCCAACTGCATCGACACCGGAACCGACCCCGTCCGCAAGCGGGGCGACCACCAAGCTCACCGGTAGTTCCACGACGGCACAAAACGCCGGCGATGCCGCGACCTTCACCACCAAGGATAAGATCACCTTCGTCAACACGCGAAAGATCATCACCACCCTGGCGATCGGCGCGGACGGCAGCGTGTTCGGCCTGGACGGTGGCGGTGGCGTCATGCGCTGGTCCAACACGGAGGAGAAATTCAAAACCTTTCCCGGCACCTTGGTGCAAATCGCCGTGGACAAGGACGGTCATCCGTGGGGCGTGTCGGCGTTGGGCCGGGTGTTCCACCATGATGGTACGCGCTGGGCCCAGATCCATGGTGTCACGGCAGTGGACATTGCCGTCGGGTATGACGGCACGGTCGTGATTGCCGACAGCTCGAAACAGCTCGCTAAGCTGAACGAAACGGGTACCCGCTTCGATTTGATCAAGGGCACCGGCGCGGCGGTGGCGGTGGCCCCGGACGGGACGCCGTGGGCAATCCGCACGGACAAACTGGTCCAGCGTTGCGACGTGTTTCCGTGCAAAGTCTTCAAGCAAAAGGCCATCAGCCTGTCCATCGGCCCCGACGGCAGCGTGTGGATTGTCTCGGACCTGAACAGTCTGATGCGGCTCAAGAGCGACGGTTCGGATTTCGAAACCGTCAAGACCCCGGGACACACGCCGTGGAAGGTGGCGGTCGGTCCCAGCGGCTATCCGTGGGTGGTCAGTGACGCCCGCCTTGCTCTGGCGTCGAAATTCTTTAAACGTGACGAAGCGGGCGATATCTCGGTGGCGGCTGCCGCGACGGGGGACACCTACGGCAGTGGGGCGACCACGACAGTGACGACAAGCAGCGCGTCCAGCTTTACGTTTTCCAAAAACATGCAGTTTGAGACTGTGGACTATTCGACGCTCAGTAGCTCCCAATACCCGCTTCTGGCCAGTGATGTCGATGGCGTGATCTGGGCGACGACGCCGGGCGGGGCGATGGACAAGTACAGTTCGACCCGCAAGAAGTTTATTGACGCGGAAGTGCAATTCACGACCGAGGGCTCCTTCATTTCAAGTTTCGACATCGCCCCCAATGGCGATATCTGGGCGCATACAAGCAATCCCAAGACCGGCTTTTTTCGTGAACGCAACAAGGTCCTGAAACAGTATAGCGTCAGCGGCCTGTCGGCCGGCAGCATCATTGCGGTCGGCCCCGATGGAACCGTCTATGCGGATTTTTATTCGAGTTCCGATAATTATATATATTCGAAAGCGCCGGACTCAGAGGTGTTTAAAAAGTTTGCTCAAACACAGTTGAGCAAGATGGCCGTCGGCTTTGGAAACGATCTCTGGATCACCGACGGTGACGACTACGTGCGTCAGTGGGTTGGAACAAAGTTCGAAAAACGGCCGAGCTCAGGTCAGAAAGCAAGACGGATTGCCGTCGGCAAAACGGATGGAACGGTCTACATAACTGATTTCAGTAACATTTTGTACAAATGGAACAGTACGAATAATAGCTTCGACAAAGTCAATAATGTTACCGCTTACTATATCGCCATTGATGAGAATGGACGACCGTGGATCAACACCGACAATACTCCGACTATCAAACGCGCCAAGGATTGATCCTTCCGACTGTCGAAGGCTTCCCAGCACGCGCCGTTGGATGTGCGAATGTTGGCAGGGGAGAACTGAAAATGCCACGAAACATCAGCCCCGACTTCCTGCCGCCCCGTTCCCCGGAGCTCAATCCGGTCGAGAACGTTTGGCAGTACATGCGCCAAAATTGGCTCTCCAACAGCGTCTTTGAAACTTACGAGGACACCGTCGAAGCCTGCTGTGTGGCCTGGAACAAGCTGACCGAAAAACCCTGGAAAATTATGTCCATCGAACTCCACGATTGGGTGATCGAAGGTTCATCAATAGGGCGGCTTGTATGATCTCCAGCAGTCCGATAACCGATGCCGCCCACCCGATCGAGAAAAGGCCAAGCGGGCGAATAAGCTCATTCGCCCCGCCGTCGAAGGCCGCCACAACCAGCTTTTTCTCCTGGTTCGTAAACAGCTTCCGTAAAATACACTGTTTTCTTGAAGGCCCCATAAAAAACAGTGTGAATCTTTTGTTTACAAATAGATAGAATATAAATGGGCTGGGTTTGTGACGGATCCGGGATACATGACACTCCACTCAATAAGTATTTTTCGCACGCAAGCCCGACCTTCGTCGGCAGGAGGTGCGGGGGCTGTTGCCCGCAAGGGTCGGGCGGTTATCCCCGCTCGGCGCGGGCGCCCTGGGTGATCTCGTGGGCCTGCGGGCGGGCGGAGAGTTCTTCGATGGTCGGGGTGATGCGGCGGCGCCAGTTGGGGTATTCGTCCACCGTGCCGGGCAGGTTGAGCTGATCCATTTCCGCCGCCAGGTCGTCGATGCCGATCAAGGCCAAGGCGCTGTCGGTGCGCGCCACAAAGCGGTGCACGGCGACCAACAGCCGCTGACCGTCCTCGGGCGACAGGTCGGGGGTGCTGGGGAAATTGGCGGGCAGCAGACCCTGGTCGGTGAGGGCCGAGATCATCATCTTGCGATCGGTCTCGCGGTTGGCCTCGTCAGTCGCCATCTGTTCCTCAGAAGCAAACTGTCCCAACTTGCGGCGCAGGGCCAGATCGTTGCCGCGCCAGTGGCCGAGCAGGGTGGGTAGGTCATGGGTGGTCGGCGTGGCCAGGGACAGCCGAGGATAGGCATCCGGACGCTTGAACAGGCCATCGTTCCAGCGTTCGAAATACAGCACCCGATAGGACAGGACGCTCTCGCCGTTCATGCGCGGCTGGAAGCCCTCGGGCACGGTGCCCAGATCCTCGCCGATGACCAGACAGCGCTGGCGGGTGCTCTCCAGGGCGACAATGGCCAGCATTTCATCCATGTTGTAGGAGACGTAGGCACCGCTGCGGGCGTCGGCCCCATTGGGAATCCAGAACAGATGTTGCAGCGCCATGGCATGGTCGATGCGCAGGGCTCCGGCGTGGCGCATGTTGGCGCGCAGCACGGCGATGAACGGTGCATAGGCCATCTCGCGCAGGGCCAGCGGCAGATAGGGCGGCGCGCCCCAGGCCTGACCCACCGGATTCAGGGCATCACCCGGCGCCCCGAACTGCACGCCGATGGCGATGGCTTTCTGGTCACACCAGGCCTCGGCCCCGTTGGGATCGACGCCCACCGCCAGATCCCGATACAGCCCCACATCCATGCCCCCATCCGTCGCCGCTTGCGCCGCTGCGGCCAGCTGACTGTCGGCCAGCCATTGCAGATAGGCATGATAGGTGATCCGTTCGGCGTGGTCGCGGGCGAACTGGCGCACCGTCGGCGTGTCCGGGCTGTGGTAGCCTTTCGGCCATTGGGTCCAGGATTTGCCGTCGAAGCGTTCGGTCAGCGCCTCGAACAGGCAGAAGGTCTCCAGCGGCTGGCCAAGTTCGGCGCGGAAGGCGTCGAAGGCTTCCCAGCGCGGCCCCTTGCGGGAACGGAACACCCGGAACAGGGCGGCGAAAACCTCGGTCTTGATCTCCGAGACCAGGCCATAGTCCACATGGCTGGCCTGCCGCGCCCGGTTCAGTTGGGCGCTCAGATGAGCCGGCAGGGACTGGCGCACCGCTTCGAATTCGGGCACCGCTTCCAGGTCGATGAACAACGGATTGAGGAACAGGCGGCTGGACGGCGAATAGGGGCTGGCATGTTCCGGATTGGCCGGGAACAGGGCATGCAGTGGATTTAGTCCCACCAGATGGGCCCCCTGATCGAGGCCCATGCGGATGATCTGTTGCAGGGTGGTGAAATCGCCGATGCCCCAATCGGTGGCGTGACGGGGGGCATAAAGATGGCAGGCCAGACCCCATTTGCGCTCGCCGTGCGTCAGCCAGGACGGACGATAGCTGTGGTCGGGAGCCATGATGAGGGTGCCGCGACCGGCCTTTCCCGCCAGTTCGACCTCCAACTGATGATAGCCGAGCGGCAAGTCACCGGGCAGGCGCAGAGATTTCTTGAGGTAACGTTGCCCCTTCACGTCCCGGGACCCCCAGGTGGGCAGGCTGGTACAATGGGTTTCGCCGGTGCGTTTCTCGCCCGTTTCCAGGCGCAGCGACCATTTCAGGCTGCGATGGCCCAGTTCCTCGGGAATGCAGACCTCGACCGTCGGTGGGTGATCGCCGCGCGCGACCACCACCGGCGGCACCAGTCGCAACCACGGACGATCTTCAAGATTACGCAGGGACTGGGCGGCCACGTCCTCGCTGTCGGCGGCGATGCCCATGGAGGCGAGCAGAAAGCGGCGCGCAGGATCGTCGATCACGTGTTGCGTGCCGAAAATATCCCAATAGCTTTCCTCGATCCCCGCAACGGCAGCGAGGTGCCTCAGTGTGTCGGACAAAACGGTATTTCCTTCAAGTATCGTCGGTGGTGAGGGGTTTGTGAACCAGAACAGCCAGCGAATGGTCGACCAGCGGATAGGCTTCCAGGGCGTTGTAGTTGTCTTGCAGTCCAGCTAGATTCGGGCGGGCCGTGTCGAGCAGCGGCTGCCAGCGCTCGCCCAGGTCCTGCGGCGGCATGCGGAACGGCAGAAGATCGTGATAACCATTGAGCAACACGACGAAGTGCTGGTCCAACTGCCGATCCCCGGCGCGGGAGTAGTACTCTCCGGTATCGCCGCCCAAGTGAAAACCGAAGCACCGCAGATGGAGTTGCCCCCATTCGTCATCCCGCCACTCGCGTCCGTCCGGGGACAGCCAGGTGATGTCCTTGAGGGTTGAGCCCTCCAGGAATTCTCCGTGGAAAAAGCGGGGCCGCCGGAAAACCGGGTGATCCCGGCGCAACTGGCTCATGAAACGGACGAATTCGAGGAAAGACTTTTTGCTTTCCGTCAAATTTTTCCAGTTGATCCAACTGATCTCGTTGTCCTGACAGTAGGCGTTGTTGTTGCCGTTCTGGCTGCGCCCCAGTTCGTCTCCGGCGACGATCATCGGCAAGCCCTGGGACAAAAACAGCGTGGCCATCAGGTTGCGCTTCTGGCGGTCGCGCAGGGCGAGAATGGCCGGATCCTCGGTCGGCCCCTCGACGCCGCAATTCCAGCTGACATTGTGGTCGGTGCCGTCGCGGTTATCCTCGCCGTTGGCCTCATTGTGCTTGCGGTCGTAGGACACCAGG
Organism: Magnetospira thiophila; assembly: GCF_054657015.1. Taxonomy (NCBI): domain Bacteria; kingdom Pseudomonadati; phylum Pseudomonadota; class Alphaproteobacteria; order Rhodospirillales; family Thalassospiraceae; genus Magnetospira; species Magnetospira thiophila. The sequence goes on along the minus strand of NZ_BAAHXF010000001.1, from coordinate 280,069 downwards.
TCTTCCAGGGTGAAGCCATCGTGGGCGGTGATGAAATTGACGCTGGCGCGGGGTTTGCGCCCGAGAACCTCGAACATGTCGCTGGAGCCGGTGAGCCGCGACGCCATTTCCGCCACGCCGGACGCCTGACCGATCCAGAAGGCGCGCACCGTATCCCTGTAGCGATCATTCCATTCCGACCAGCCGGGCGGGAAGCCGCCCAACTGATAGCCGCCCATGCCCACGTCCCAGGGTTCGGAAATCAGCTTGACCCGAGACAGCACCGGGTCCTGCCGGATGGCACAGAGAAAGGCGCTGCGCGGATCGAACGCCCCGTCAGACCCGCGCGCCAAGGTGGTGGCCAGGTCAAAGCGGAAGCCATCCACATGCATTTCCTTCACCCAATGGCGCAATGAATCCATGACCATCTGTAACACCCGGGGATGGGACAGATTGAGGGTGTTGCCGCAACCGGTATCGTTGACATAAAAGCGTTCGTCGCCGGGGACCAGTCGGTAATAGGCCTTGTTGTCGATGCCCTTGAAGCTCAGGGTCGGGCCCAGGTGATTGCCTTCGGCGGAGTGATTGTAGACCACGTCCAGGATCACCTGAATGCCCGCTTCGTGAAAATTGCGCACCATGGTCCGGAATTCATTGGGATGGCCGGTGGCCAGATAGCGCGGCTCGGAGGCAAAAAAGCTGTAGGAGTTGTAGCCCCAATAATTGATCAGGCCCTTTTTCACCAGATGGGATTCATCGGCGAAGGGTTGGATCGGCAACAGCTCGATGGCGGTCACCCCAAGCTTGACCAAATGTTCAAGAATGTCCGGGTGGGCCAATCCGGCGAAAGTGCCGCGCCGGGCCGTCGGCACGCTGGGATGGCGGGCCGTCATGCCGACCACATGGGCCTCGTAAATCAGCGAATCCTGCCATGGCACATCGGGCAGTTGGTCACCCCCCCAGTTGAACGAGGTGTCGGTGACAATGCCCTTGGGAATCCAGCGGGCATTGTCCCGCCTATCGAAGCTCAGGTCCTGCCGCGCGCTATCCAGCCGATAGCCAAAGTGGGACTGTTTCCAGGGCAGCGAGCCGGTGAGCGATTTGGCATAGGGGTCGATCAACAGCTTGTTGGGGTTGAATCGGTGCCCGGCGGTCGGCTCGTAGGGGCCGTAGACCCGATACCCGTACAGGGTGCCGGGCAGCAGATCCGGCAGGTAGCAGTGCCACACCTGCTCGGTATATTCGGACAGCGCGATGCGTTCGACTTCCTTGCGCCCTGCCGCATCGAACAGACAGAGTTCGACCCGCTCCGCATTCTCTGAAAAAAGGGCAAAATTAGTGCCGCGCCCGTCCCATGTCGCACCCAGAGGATAGGGGCGACCAGGCCAGATCTTGCGGTCGGCATGTTTGGACATCTGTCCTCCCCGGGTCGATAGGCCTCATAGCCCAAATGGCGGCCTTTCACAATCGGCAAAAGCACAGCCTCACTCCCCTCCTGAAACAGGGGCGTGCAGGCCCAACCATTGGCCCTTGACCCGGGCCAGACGACGTTACTTCTTGGGAGAAGCCTTGGTCGGTGCCTTCAACGGCGCGGCCACCTTGGCCACTTCCGCAGCAACAGAGGACGGGGCTGCCGGTTTGGGCGCCGCTTTTGCAGCCGGAGCAGAGGCCGCAGGCTTGGCGGGCGCGGCTTTCTTGGCGGCAGGCTTTTTGGCAGCAGGCTTTTTGGCGGCGGGTTCGGCCTTCTTGGCGGCAGGCTTGGCGGCCGGCGCGGCCTTTTTGGCGGACTTGGCGCGCTTGGCAGCGGCTTCCTCGTCGGCGACCTGTTGCACGGCGCGGGCCCAGTGATCCGCTTCAAATCCGCTCAGTTGGCCTTCGGCTTCCCAGATTTCATAGGCGCGCTGACGGATTTTCTCTTCGAGGGGCTCAGTCATATTTTTTGTCCCTATATCAAGATTGGTTCGGGGAATAAGACGCAAATCTAATCAACCATTGAACAGTTTGCATCAGGAAATTTCACAATTTAAAAAAGATTCATCCTCCCGCCTTCCGTATTTCAAGCGTAGAAATTTAAAGATTGTAATATTACAACAAGTTAATAGGCGCGTGTGGAAACAGGGATTGATGCCGCCCTATTCACAATCTGCGGCAGGCAGCGGGGATTCGCCTGTGCGGATTCGGGCCGGGGCGGGGAATCGGCCCGCTAGGCTTTGCAAGGGACTCTGGATGAAAATGAACTTTCCATCAGAGGATGGAAACAATATGTCCATATATACAAAATTATTTCGATGAATATATGTAAGAAATGTTTGTTTGCCGGGGCTTGGTTAAAAAAAATGTCATGATTCTCCCCTGGCACGGCTGTTGCAGTCCTGATCGGTCAACAACTTTTCGACCGGCCTTCGGGCCACGGATGCAACAGGCGGGGGCGGACCATGTCTCATCAGGAAACCTTTTACGACGTCATGCGGCGCCAGGGCATTTCCCGGCGGAGTTTTCTCAAATTCTGTTCATTGACGGCGGCGTCGTTGGGGCTCGGCCCGGCCTTCGCGGGCAAGATCGCCCATGCCATGGAGACCAAGCCGCGCATTCCGGTGCTCTGGCTGCATGGGCTTGAATGCACCTGCTGCTCCGAAAGCTTCATCCGCTCGGCCCATCCGTTGGTCAAGGACGTGGTGCTGTCGATGATCTCGCTGGATTACGACGATACCATCATGGCCGCCGCCGGACATCAGGCCGAAGCGATCCTCGAAGAGGTCAAGGAACAGTACAAGGGCCAATACATCCTGGCCGTCGAGGGCAATCCGCCGCTCAAGGACGATGGGATCTATTGCATTCCCGGCGGCGTGCCGTTCGTCGATAAGCTCAAGTATATGGCCGAGGATGCCGCGGCCATCATCTCCTGGGGCTCCTGCGCCTCCTGGGGCTGCGTGCAGGCGGCCAAGCCCAATCCGACCCAGGCCACCCCGGTTCACGAGGTGATCAAGAACAAGCCAATCATCAAGGTTCCCGGCTGTCCGCCCATCGCCGAGGTGATGACCGCCGTGGTGACCTATATCCTGACCTTCGAGCGGATGCCTGAACTGGACCGCCAGGGCCGCCCGAAGATGTTCTATTCCCAGCGCATTCATGACAAATGCTATCGCCGCCCGCATTTCGACGCCGGACAGTTCGTCGAGCAATGGGACGACGACGCGGCGCGCAAGGGCTACTGCCTGTACAAGATGGGCTGCAAGGGGCCGACCACCTACAACGCCTGTTCGACCACCCGCTGGAACGAGGGGGTGTCGTTCCCCATCCAGTCCGGTCACGGCTGTATCGGTTGCTCCGAGGACGATTTCTGGGACAAGGGGCCGTTCTATTCCCGGCTGACCAACATCCACCAGTTCGGCATCGAGGAAAATGCCGACACGGTCGGTGGCACGGTGGCCGGTGTGGCCGGTGCGGCGGTGGCGGCCCATGCGGCGGCCAGCATCATCAAGCGCGTGTCGGAGAAATCCGACAAGAGCGATAGCTGACCCCAAAATTCAGAAGGAACAGACCCATGGCTCATACTACGCCAAACGGCTTCAATCTCGATAACAGCGGTCGCCGCGTCGTTGTCGATCCGGTGACCCGCATCGAAGGGCACCTGCGTGTCGAAGTAAATGTGGACGCCGACAACGTCATCCGCAACGCCGTGTCCACCGGCACCATGTGGCGCGGCATCGAACTGATTCTGAAAGGCCGCGACCCGCGCGATGCCTGGGCCTTCACCCAGCGCATTTGCGGCGTCTGCACCGGCACCCATGCCCTGACCAGCGTGCGGGCGGTGGAAAACGCTTTGGGTATTCAGATCCCGGAGAATGCCAACTCGATCCGCAACATCATGCAGCTCACCTTGCAGGTGCATGACCATCTGGTGCATTTCTATCACCTCCATGCCCTGGATTGGGTGGATGTGGTGTCGGCCCTGTCGGCGGACCCCCGGGCCACCTCGACCCTGGCCCAGTCCATTTCCAACTGGCCGCTGAGTTCGCCGGGCTATTTCAAGGACATCCAGACACGGCTCAAGAAATTCGTCGAATCCGGGCAACTGGGGCCGTTCAAGAACGCCTATTGGGGCCATGCGGCCTACAAGCTGCCCGCCGAAGCCAACCTGATGGCGGTGGCCCATTACCTGGAGGCGCTGGATTTCCAAAAGGAAATCGTCAAGATCCATACCATCTTCGGCGGCAAGAACCCGCACCCCAACTGGCTGGTCGGCGGCGTGCCCTGCGCCATCAACCTGGACGGCGTCGGCGCGGTGGGGGCGATCAACATGGAACGGTTGAACATGGTCACCTCGATCATCGACCGTTGCATCGAATTCACCGAACAGGTCTATATCCCCGACCTGCTGGCCATCGCCTCGTTCTATAAGGACTGGCTGCATGGCGGCGGGCTGTCGAGCAAGAGCCTGTTGAGCTATGGCGACATTCCGGAGAACGCCAACGATTATTCGGCTGCCAACCTGACCCTGCCGCGCGGAGCGATCATCAACGGGGATCTGTCCACCGTCCATGAGGTGGATCAGATGGACCCGGAGCAGATCCAGGAGTTTGTCACCCATTCCTGGTACGACTACCCGGACGAGACAAAGGGGCTGCATCCCTCGGTCGGCCATACGGAGCCGCATTTCCAACTGGGTCCGAAAACCGTGGGCGACCACAAGCATATCAAGTCCCTGGACGAGGAAGCCAAGTACTCCTGGATCAAGTCGCCGCGCTGGCGCGGTCATGCCATGGAAGTGGGGCCACTGGCCCGCTATGTCATTGGCTATGTACAGGGCAAGCCGGAATTCAAGGAACCGGTGGACGCGGTACTGGCCAAGCTCGACGTGCCCCTGACCGCCCTGTTCTCGACCCTTGGCCGCACGGCGGCACGCGGGCTCGAATGCCAATGGGCGGCGCACAAGCTGAAGCATTTCCAGGACAAACTGATCGCCACCTGCAAGGCCGGTGATACCGCCACCGCCAACACCGAGAAATGGGACCCCAAGAACTGGCCCGCCACCGCGCGCGGAGCCGGGTTCACCGAGGCGCCGCGCGGGGCGTTGGGGCACTGGGTGGAAATTACCGACGGCAAGATCAAGAACTACCAATGCGTGGTGCCGACCACCTGGAACGGTTCGCCGCGTGATCCGGCAGGCAACATCGGGGCCTTTGAAGCTTCCTTGATGGATACACCCCTGGCCGATCCGGAACAGCCGCTGGAAGTGTTGCGGACCATCCATAGCTTCGATCCCTGCCTGGCTTGCTCGACCCATGTGATGAGCCCGGACGGACAACAGATGGCCGACGTCAAAGTCCGCTAGGGGCAGAGGAGAAACACCATGAGCTTCACGGCTGAAGAATCCTCGTTAGAACTCAAACAGCGCGGCGAGCGCCATGCCTCGATTTATGTGTACGAGGCCCCGGTGCGGCTGTGGCATTGGGTCAATGTGCTGGCGATTCTGGTGCTGGGCGTCACCGGCTATTTTATCGGCAGTCCGCTACCCAGCGTGTCCGGCGAGGCCAGCGACTGGTTCTTGATGGGCTACATCCGCTTCGCCCATTTCGCAGCGGGTTACGTGCTGGCCATCGGGTTCCTGGTGCGCATCTATTGGGCCTTCGTCGGCAACCACCATGCCCGGCAGATGTTCATTCTGCCCATCTGGTCGGTCAAATGGTGGTCGGAAGTGCTGTTCGAATTCAAATGGTACATGTTCCTGGAGAAGATCCCCAAGAAGTACGTGGGTCATAATCCGCTGGCCCAATTGATGATGTTCGGCATGTTCCTGACCTGCACCGTGTTCATGATCCTGACCGGCTTTGCCATGTATGCCGAAGGGGCCGGAATGGACAGTTGGCAGCATGCCCTGTTCGGTTGGGTCATCGACCTCGCGGGCAATACCCAGAACCTGCATACATGGCACCATCTGGGCATGTGGGTGATGGTCACCTTTATCATCCTGCATGTCTATGCGGCGATCCGCGAGGACATCATGTCCCGGCAGACCATGATCAGCACCATCATCAGCGGCGTACGCAGCTACAAAGACGATAAGGACTGAGCCATGAGCATGGATACCTCGCGCATTCTGGTGCTGGGCATCGGCAACATCCTGTGGGCCGACGAAGGGTTCGGCGTGCGGGTGGTGGAGGAACTGCACCGCCGCTACGCCTTCCCGGAAAACGTCCAACTGATGGACGGCGGCACCCAGGGTCTCTATCTGGTGCAGCATGTGCAGGACTGCGACCAACTGCTGGTCATCGACGCGGTGGATTACGGACGCAGGCCGGGGGATATCGTCATTGCCCGGGGGGACGAAGTACCCAAATTCACCGGGGCCAAGAAGATGAGCCTGCACCAGACCGGCTTTCAGGAAGTCCTTAGTGCCGCCGATTTGATGGGCGACAGCCCCGAGGCACAGACCTTGATCGGTGTGCAGGCGGCGCTGTTGGACGATTGGTGCGGCAGTCTCAGCGATCCGGTGCGGGCCTGCATCGACCCGGTGATAGATTTTGTGCTGGCCGAGCTTCGGGACTGGGGCGTGCTGGCGATCCGGCGGGCCGAGCCGCTGCCGGAAGACGCCGGTCTGCTGCAATACGGGCTGGATCTCCAAGGCTACGAGGCCCGTCCGAGTGTGCCGGGAGAGGCCTGATGTGCATCGGCATTCCCCTGCGCATCGAGGCCATGGAAGGCAGTTGGGCGATCTGTCATCGGGATGGCGTGCCGCAACGGGTCGATCTGTCTTTGGTCGACGGGGCGGCTGTCGGCACGCTGGTGCTGGTCCACCTGGACCGGGCCGTGCAGATTCTGGGGGATCAGGAAGCCCAAGACATCAGCAATGCCCTCAGTGCTTTGGATCTGGTCCTGCGTGGTGAAAACGTCGATCACCTGTTCGCCGATCTGGTGGACCGGGAACCGCAACTGCCCGAACACCTGCGTCCGTCCTCGCCTTGCCCTTCGACAAGCTCAGGGTGAGGTGTGTTTTACGGAAACGGAAGCGATCCTCATCCTGAGCTTGTCGAAGGATGGGACCACAGAAAGGAATTGATTATGGCGACCAAGCCGCTTGACCGTCTGAAGTACCCGCTGGTCACGAGCACGACGGTGGACGAGTTTCTCGTCGGTGACGGGCTCCGCCTGCTGTTTTTTACCGGCGATCCGGAACGCCGCCCGGAGGCCCAGGATTTGGCAGTCATTCTGCCCGAACTGGTCGCAGAGTTGGGACTCGATTTGCCGGTGGCGATGATCGACCGGGCCGACGAGCCGGAACTGGCGGCCCGTTTCGGGGTGCTGGTCTATCCCAGTCTGGTGGCCTTGCGGGGGGCTGGGGTTCTGGGTGTGATCCCAAGGCTGAAAGATTGGGCGGTGTATCTTCATGAGTTGTCCGCCCTGTTCAATCCCGCCCGCGACGCCGCTTAACCCCGCCATCAGGAGACCGACCATGGAACGTTTCGATTGGCCCGAGGACGAGACCCCCACCACCTTTATCCCCGTGCTCGGCGAGACGGCGGGGGACGGTCTGCTTTCGGTCATGGACAAGGCGCGCAGCCGCACCCTGGATCTGTCGGCGGCGGAGGATCTGGCCCGCGATTGTCCGATGGCTCTGTCGCTGCTGCAAACCCTGGCCGATCAACTGGCCATCCAAACTGCGGACGAACCGCCGTTCAGTGTCGATCTGATGAACTATCCAGAAAAGGACCGGCTGCTGATTGATCAGGTGCTCGGTGAAGGCGAGGTCTCCGGGGTCATCCTGGGCGATGGCGCGGAGACCCGCATCCAGGAATCGGTGATGGCCGGTCTGTGGCGGGTGCGCCGGGTGGCCGCCGATGGCCGCCTGCTGGCCGACGGGGTGGAGATCGCCGCCGTGCCCGGTGCGGCTCGGGCGGCGGCAGACGGCTGCCTGAGGCCCCCGTTTGCCATTGGCGCGGCTCCCGAGGGGGCGATGAACGCCCTGCCGTTATTGCATGAAGTGCGCGAACGGGCACGGGCCTATCGGGCCGGTCAGCCCAATCATGTGATCAGCTTCACCCTGTTGCCGATGAGCGAGCCGGACATGGATTTCCTGCGCGCCACCCTGGGCACCGGCGGTCTGCGGCTGTTGTCGAAAGGCTATGGGACATGTCAGGTCCTGGCCACCGGCGTTCGTCATGTCTGGTCGGTACAGTTCCTCAATGTGATGGGAGATGTGGTGCTCGATACCCTGGAAGTGGGCGATGTGCCGGTGGCGGTGCTGGCGACGGGCGAAGACTTCGAGGATTCCGCCGAGCGCCTGCGCGAAATCCGGGACGCCTATCTGTGAGCGGTGCCTTTGAAAATTTCGGTGCGGACTTTTCCCATCTGCCCGATGGAGCCCGCATGGAATGCGGCGTCTGCTGGCGGGTCTATGACCCGGCGGTGGGGGATGATTATTGGCAGATCCCGCCGGGCACGCCCTTTTCCGCCTTGCCCGACCACTGGACCTGCCCCAACTGCGACACTCCGCGCGAACGCTTCGTGCGACTGGAAAATCCGCAGGAGGAGGCTCAACGGCAAAGGGTGACGGCCTTCTATGAGCGGGTGGCCCGGGAATCCATGGCCGATGTACCGATTTGCAATGACGCCCTGTCGGTGGAGGTGGTCGATATCCAGCCTTGGCGCGATGGCTGGCTGTTGGTGCTGTTGACGCCCTGGTGCCTCAATCTGCTCTACCTGCCGGAAGATCAGGACGGGGCCGACTGGCAGAATTTCCGCGATGGCGACAAGGCAAGCTACCTGTTTCCCGCCGGACGCTACAGCTTCGTCAAGCAGGATCTGGACGGTCTGGGCCGCAGTCAGACCTGTTCACTGGTGTCGCCCATGGGGCTGTTTGCCGATCAGGACGGTGCCAGACTGACCGCTCAGGCGATCCTCGCGGCGCTCAATGATCCGGCCAACGGGGAGACCGAGGATCAGGGTACGCCGCTGTTCGAGCAGACAAAGCCGCAGGAGGAATCCGCGCCCGCCCCGGTGGATCGCCGACAGTTCCTGCGCGGCAAGTTCCAGTCGGCGACGTCTGAATCTGCCTGACCTTTGTCGTTTCGATCTTTATGCTGAAGAACAACACCGACGTTCACGAGGCGAGGTCCATGACTGTCGATCCCTTCACCGTCGTTTGGCTGCAAGCCGGAAGCTGCGGCGGTTGCACCATGGCGGCGCTGGACGCCGAAGGGGTGGGGCTGGTCGAGGCGTTGCGACCCCACGGCGTGGAAGTTCTATGGCACCCGGCGCTCAGTGCGGCGTGCGGGGCCGAAACCCTCAATATTCTGAATGATATTCTGGACGGCAAGACCCGCCTGGATGTTCTGTGCGTCGAAGGCTCGGCGATGACCGGCCCCAATGGCAGCGGCGGCTTTCACATGTTCGCCGGGACCGGTCGTCCGATGGCCCATTGGATTGCCGATTTGGCGGAACAGGCGGGCCATGTGGTGGCGGTCGGCTCCTGTGCGGCCTATGGCGGCATTCCTGCCGGGATGCCCAATCCGACCGATGCCACCGGGCTGCAATGGGATGGGGTCGAGGCCGGGGGACTGCTCGGGGAAGGCTTCCGGTCGCGGGCCGGCGTGCCGGTGATCAATGTGGCGGGTTGCGCCCCCCATCCGGGCTGGATCGCCGAAACCCTGATGGCGCTGGCGGCGGGGGATCTGCGGTCTGAGGATCTGGATATGCACGCCCGACCGCGTTTTTTCGCCGATCATCTGGCCCATCATGGATGCAGTCGCAACGAATTTTACGAGTTCAAGGCCAGCGCCCAACACTTTTCCCAGCGTGGCTGTTTGATGGAGCATCTGGGCTGCAAGGCGACACAGGCCCCGGGCGACTGCAATCAGCGGGTCTGGAACGGCACTTCTGGAGCCTGCCCGGACGCCGGATTCACCTGCATCGCCTGCACCGTCCCGGGGTTCGAGGAGCCGGGGGCCTCGTTCCTGAAAACGCCGAAGGTCGCCGGTATTCCGGTCGGCCTGCCGCTGGACATGCCCAAGGCCTGGTTCATCGCCCTGGCGGCGCTGTCCAAGTCGGCCACCCCGGCCCGGGTCAGGACCAACGCCGAGGCCGACCATGTGCGCATTCCTCCGGCCCGCAAGGATCGCGACAAATGAGTAAGCGTCTGGTGGTCGGGCCGTTCAATCGGGTCGAGGGAGACCTGGAGGTCAAACTGGACATCGCCGACGGACAGGTGCGCGATGCCTGGGTCAGTGCCTCCCTGTATCGCGGTTTCGAACAGATCCTGCGCGGGCGGACGCCGGAGGAAGCCCTGGTCATCGCGCCGCGCATCTGCGGCATCTGCTCGGTCTCTCAGTCCCTGGCCGCCAGCGCCGCCCTGGCCCAGGCCATGGGGTTGACCCCGGCCCCCAACGGCCTGCTGGCCCAAAATCTGGTGCATGGGGCGGAGAATCTGGCCGACCACCTGACCCATTTCCATTTGTTCTTCATGCCCGATTTTGCCCATGAGTCTTACGCAAATAGACCCTGGTTCGAGGCGGTTCAGCGGGGATACCAGGCGACCCGGGGCGAGGCCAGTGCCCGCGCCCTGGCCGCCCGATCCCGCCTATTGCATGTGCTCGGCATTCTGGCCGGAAAATGGCCCCATAGCCTGGCCCTGCGCCCCGGCGGCACCACCTGCGCCATTGATATGGGCGATAAGATGCGGCTGATCTCGATTATCGGCGAGACCCGCCGCTTTATCGAGCGGTATATTTATCGGGACACTATAGAGAACATGCTGGCGCTGACCAACGAAGACGCGCTGCAAAACTGGATTCAGTCCGGGCCGCCGCAGGGGGCCGCCCTGCCGCTGTTTCTGCATTTGGCGAACGACCTGGAATTACAAAGCCTCGGACCCTCGGGTCCTACTTTCATGAGCTATGGGGCCTACGACGGGGCCTTCGCTGGGGGGCTGTGGCGGGACGGCGTGCGGTCTCCGGTGCCACTCGATTCCATTCTCGAAGACAACAGCCATGCCTGGCTGCGTGGGGATCCGGCCCCTCCTGCTCAGAGCACCACCCAACCCGACATGTCCAACCCTGCCGCCTATAGCTGGTGCCGGGCGCCGCGCCTGGACGGTGCCCCGGTGGAAGTGGGGGCGCTGGCCCGGCAACTGATCGACGGTCAGCCGTTGATCACCGACGTGGTGGCGCGGTCGGGCGGCAACGTGCGCAATCGGGTGCTGGCGCGGCTGTTGGAATGCGCGCGGATTGTGCGGTTGATGGAAGGCTGGGCCAAGGAACTGACCCCGCGCGACCCGTTCTGCACCGAGGATATCCCCTTGCAAGACGCCGAGGGGGTCGGACTGGTGGAGGCGGCGCGGGGCAGTCTCGGCCACTGGCTGCGGGTGCGCAACGGGCGCATCGACGGCTATCAAATCATCGCCCCGACCACCTGGAATTTTTCGCCGCGCGACACCCGAAGCCTGCGCGGACCGCTGGAACAGGCGCTGATCGGCACCCCGGTGCGCGACGGTGAGACCGCCCCCCTTGCCGTGCAGCATGTGGTGCGCTCTTTCGATCCCTGCATGGTCTGCACGGTGCATTGAGTCTGTTAACATGGTTTCCATTCTGGAAAGAATGTTTGCATGTGGCGCGGCGGTCTTTTCCCCCGCTGGCTCCGGAAACCCTTGATATCCGCCACCCGGGAGGTGCAAAATGGAAACCGATCTTCCGTGGCATGTTCGTTGCTTTCCACCAACCGACGGACCACGGGGATAGGAGACGGGCGGATGTGTACCACATGCGGATGCGGCGGCGGCGGAGCGACGGTGGCGGGCCAGGCGCTGGATCATGCTCGTGAGCATAGTCATGACCATGAGCATACACATGGGCATTCTCACCACGACCACGATCACCACAGCCACGCGCCAGACACCGATTCAGCCCGCATCGTGCAGATCGAGCAGGATATCCTATCCAAGAATGACCATCATGCGGCCCATAACCGGGCTTTGTTCGCCCGGCGCGGCGTATTCGCGCTGAATCTGGTGTCGTCGCCGGGGTCGGGCAAGACCACCCTGCTCACCCGCACCCTGACAGATCTCAAGGGCACGGCCCCGATGGCGGTGATTGAGGGCGACCAGCAGACCGACAACGATGCCGACCGCATTCGCGCCACCGGCGTTCCCGCAGTGCAGGTCAATACCGGCAAGGGCTGCCACCTGGACGCCCATATGGTCGGCCATGCGGTGGAGGGGCTGGGGCTGGCCCATCACTCGCTGCTATTTATCGAAAACGTCGGCAATCTGGTCTGTCCGGCGGCGTTCGATCTGGGCGAGGCGCACAAGGTGGTGGTGCTGTCGGTGACCGAGGGCGAAGACAAGCCGCTCAAGTATCCCGACATGTTCCATGCCGCCGACCTGATGCTGCTCAACAAGGCCGACCTGTTGCCCTATCTGAGCTTCGATGTGGACCGTTGCATCGACTACGCCCGCCGGATCAAACCGGATTTGCAGGTTCTTCAGGTCTCGGCGACCAGCGGCGCGGGCATGGCCGACTGGTACGCCTGGCTGCGCGCCGGTCTCGAAGCCACCCCTGCGGCCGCCGACGCCGCCCCATAGAGGATTTCCCATGTGCTTGGCCATCCCCGGCAGGATTACCGATTTGTTCGATGACGACATGGCCCGCGTCGAGGTGGGCGGCGTCGGCAAGGATGTTTCCCTGGCCCTGGTGGAGGGGGCCGAAGTGGGCGATTACGTCATCATCCATGTGGGCTATGCCCTATCCAAGCTCGACCCCGACGAAGCGGAAAAGACCCTCGCCCTGTTCGCCGAAGCGGGTGAGCTGATGGCGGCGGCCCCATGAAATACATCGAGGAATTTCGCGACGGTGCCCTGGCCCGCAAGCTCTCGGCGGTGATCCGGGCCGAGGTGCGGCCCGACCGGCGCTATCATTTCATGGAGTTTTGCGGCGGCCATACCCATGCCATCGCCCGCTACGGCATCGAGGATGTGTTGCCCCCGGAGGTGCGCATGATCCACGGGCCGGGCTGCCCGGTCTGCGTACTGCCCATGGGCCGCATCGACGCCGCCATCCATCTGGCCAAGTCCGAGAATGTCATTCTCTGCACCTATGCGGATATGATTCGTGTCCCCGGATCAAACGGCGTCAGTCTGCTTAGGGCCAAGGCCGACGGGGCGGACGTGCGGATGGTTTATTCGACCCTCGATGCCTTGAAGATCGCCCAGGAAAACCCGGCACGTGAGGTGGTGTTCTTTGCCATCGGCTTCGAGACCACCACGCCGCCCACCGCCTTGGCCATCAAGCAGGCGGAGACCCTGGGGCTGGAGAATTTCTCGGTGTTTTGCAATCACGTGCTGACCCCGGCGGCGATTCAGAACATTCTGGAAAGCCCCGATGTGCGCGAGATCGGCACGGTCCCGCTGGATGGCTTCATCGGCCCGGCCCATGTGAGCACGGTGATCGGGTCGGCACCCTATGAGTTTTTCGCCGAGGAATACCGCAAGCCGGTAGTCATTGCCGGGTTCGAGCCGTTGGACGTGTTGCAGGCGGTGCATATGCTGGTTCGGCAGGTCAACGACGGCCGCTTCGAGGTGGAAAACGAATATACCCGCGCCGTCACCCGGGAGGGCAATGCCAAGGCCAAGGCCCTGGTGGCGGAAATTTTCGAATTACGCAAAAGCTTCGAATGGCGGGGCTTGGGGGTCGTGCCCTACAGCGCCCTCCGCCTCAAGACGGCTTATGCCAAATGGGACGCCGAGCAGCGTTTCACCGTGCCCGACCAATCGGCTCCCGACCATAAAGCCTGCGAATGCGGGGCCATCCTGCGCGGTGTCAAGCATCCCGCCGACTGCAAGCTGTTCGGCACCGCCTGCACCCCCGAGACCCCCATGGGCTCCTGCATGGTGTCTTCCGAAGGGGCCTGCGCCGCCCATTGGACCTATGGACGATTCCGGGGGGCGGCGTGACCATGGACAAACCGCGCAAGAAATATCCCCGTAAGCTGGACCTCCGGGAGGGGCGGGTGGAGATGTCCCATGGGGCCGGGGGGCGGGCCATGGCGCAGCTCATTGACGAGTTGTTCGTCGAGGCCTTCGACAACGATCTGCTGCGTCAGGGCAACGATCAGGCGCGCTTCGAGGTGCCCGCCGGGCGCATGGTGATGTCCACCGATTCCTTTGTGGTGCAGCCGCTGTTCTTTCCCGGTGGCGATATCGGGGCGCTGGCGGTGCATGGGACGGTCAATGACGTGGCGCTATCCGGGGCCAAGCCCTTATACCTGTCGGCGGGTTTCATCCTCGAAGAAGGCTTGCCGCTGGCTGATCTGAAAAAAATCATCGACAGCATGGGCCGGGCGGCGCGGGAGGCCGGGGTCATGATCATCACCGGAGATACCAAGGTGGTGGAGAAGGGCAGCGGCGACGGGGTGTTCATCAACACGGCAGGCGTCGGCATTCTGCCCGAGGGGCTGACCCTCTCCGGGGATCAGGCAAAACCTGGGGACACGATACTGGTAAGCGGCACCATGGGCGACCATGGAGTGGCGGTCATGTCAAAGCGCGAAAACCTGACCTTCGAGACCGATATTCTGTCTGATTGCGCCTCGCTCAATGGCTTGATCGACCAGATGGTTGCGGCGGTGCCGGACGGCTTGCGTTGCCTGCGCGACCCGACCCGTGGCGGTTTGGCGGCAACCCTGAACGAAATCGCCGGACAGTCCGGGGTCGGCATGACCCTGCGCGAGGCGGCCATTCCGGTGCGTCCCGAGGTCAAGGGGGCCTGCGAATTGCTCGGACTGGACCCGGTTAACGTGGCTAACGAGGGCAAGTTGATTGCCATCTGCAAGCCGGACGTGGCGGAGACTTTGCTTGCCGCCCTGCGCGCCCATCCCTTGGGCGAGAATGCGGCGATCATCGGCGAGGTGGTGGCCGATCCCCATCACTTCGTGCGCATGGAAACCCTGTTCGGTGGTCAGCGGGTGGTCGATTGGCTGCACGGGGAACAATTGCCGAGGATCTGCTGATGCGGATTTTGCTGCTCACCCATGCCTTCAATTCCCTGGCCCAGCGGTTGTTCGTCGAGCTGCGGGGGTGGGGGCACGAGGTGGCGGTGGAGTTCGACATCAACGACGCGGTGACCCGCGAGGCGGTGGACCTGTTCAAGCCGGATTTATTGCTCGCCCCGTTCCTCAAGCGGGCCATTCCTGAAGACCTATGGACCCGCCTTCCGTGCTGGATCGTTCATCCGGGACCGGTGGGCGACCGGGGGCCGTCGTCCCTGGATTGGGCCATTCAAGAAGGGGCCGAGACCTGGGGAGTCACCCTTTTGGAAGCGGCGGCTGAACTGGACGCCGGGAATATTCGTGCCGGACAGACATTTCCCATGCGCCCCGCGCCGAAGGCCAGCCTCTACCGCAACGAGGTCACCGAGGGCGCGGTCGAGGCATTGCAGGAAGCGCTGGAAGCCTTTGACGAACCGGGGACGCCGCAGACCAAATCCGTCACCCGTCCGGCCATGACCCAGGCCGACCGGGCCATCGACTGGGGCAGGGATTCCACCCAAACCGTGCTGCGCAAGATTCATGCTGCCGACGGCTTTCCGGGGGTGCGGGACAAAAGCCTCGGTCGGGATCTGTCGCTTTTCGATGCCCATCCAGAAACGGAACTCAGCGGCGAACCGGGGGCGCTGATCGCCCGTTGCGGCCCCGCCGTCTGTCGGGCAACGGGGGATGGCGCGATCTGGATCGGGCGTTTACGCGATTGGGGCAGGGAAGCGGCGATCAAATTACCGGCGACGGAAGTGCTGGCTGATTTGGTGGCCGATCTGCCAGAAACAGCGGGACACTATAGGGAAATATGGAGCGACCGGGCGGGTGGTGTGTGTTACCTGCACTTTCCCGTGCACAATGGTGCCTTGAGCACCGAGCAGTGCCGACATCTCAAGTCCGCCTTCGAAGCGGCCTGTGCCGGGCCGGAAAGGCTGGTGGTGCTGATGGGCGGGCCGGATTTCTGGTGCAACGGCATCCATCTCAATACCATCGAGAACGCCGACCGACCGGCTGACGAATCCTGGTCCAATATCAATGCCATGGACGATCTGGCCGAAGCGATCATCCGGCGCACCGACAAGCTTGTCATCGCCGCCTTGCGCGGCAATGCCGGGGCGGGCGGGGTGTTCCTGGCCCTGGCTGCCGACCGGGTCTGGGCGCGGCGCGGGGTGATCCTTAATCCCCATTACAAGGGCATGGGCAATCTCTATGGGTCGGAGTTCTGGACCTATCTGCTCCCCCGACGCACCAGCCCCAAACAGGCGCAAATCCTCGCCCAGGCACGGCTGCCCATGGGGACGGCCCAGGCGCTGTCTCTGGGGCTGCTGGACGACAGTTTCGATGATTTCGAGGCCCAATTGATCCAGCGGGCCGAGGCTCTGGCAGCTTCTCCTGAATTGGGTCATCTGCTGGCCGCCAAGGCCGCCCGCCGGTCCGCCGACGAATCGGAAAAGCCGCTGACTGCCTACCGGGACGAAGAACTGGCGCATATGAAACTGAATTTTTACGGCTTCGATCCCAGTTATCATGTGGCACGCTATAACTTTGTTAATCGTGTCCCCAAGTCTCGCACGCCGTTGACCATAGCGCCGCATCGTCGATCCATGGGAGGCGGCGTGGCATGAGCGGGCGACCGACCATCTTGGTGGTGGATGACGAAGTGCGCTCCTTAGAGACCCTTGCCCGGGTCCTGGGCGATGACTTCAATGTGCTGACGGCGGACAGCGCCGCCCGGGCCGAGCAATTGATGGAGCGCGAGCCGGTGCGGGCCATTCTTTGCGATCAGCGGATGCCGGAGACCACCGGCGTTGAATTCCTATGCGCCGTGCGCAAACGCTGGCCGGACCCGGTGCGGATGATTCTGTCCGGCTATACGGACGCCGAGGACATCATCGAGGGGGTCAACGACGCCGGGATCTATCGCTATATCACCAAGCCCTGGGACCCGCCGGACCTGTTGAACATTGTCCGTTCGGCGGTGCAACTGGCCGATTTGCAGCGGGACACGTTCAATGCCTCGGTGGAGATGAAACAGGCCGTCGAGCCGCTGCGCCGGGAGTTGGGCAAGCGCAAGCAGGCGCTCAAATCCTACTTTGGCTTCGACAACATCATCCGCCATGCGGACAGTCCCATGGACGACACCTGCCGTTTGGCGGCGCGGGCGGCGGGCTATGACGTGTCGGTGCTGATCACTGGAGAATCGGGCACCGGCAAGGAGTTGCTGGCGCGGGCCATCCATTACAATTCCGGTCGCGCCGACAAGCCGTTCGTGGTCGAGAACTGCGGCGCGCTGCCCGATGAATTGCTGGAAAGCGAATTGTTCGGCTGCAAAAAGGGGGCCTTCACCGGGGCCTATGAGGACCGTATCGGCCTGTTCGAACAGGCCGACGGCGGCACCATATTTCTCGACGAGATCGGCGAGACCTCGGCGGCGTTTCAGGTCAAGTTGCTGCGGGTGCTCCAGGAAGGGGAAATCCGCCCGCTCGGTGGCCTGCAAAAACGCCGCGTGGATGTGCGGGTGATCGCCGCCACCAATCGTCATCTGGAACAGGAGGTGCGGGAAAAGCGGTTCCGTGAGGATCTGTTCTATCGTCTGGCCGCCTTTCCGCTGCCCGTCCCGCCGTTGCGCGAGCGTCCAATGGATATTCCCCTGCTGTCCGAACGATTGCTGAAGGACATCACCGAGGCGTTCGGGCGGCAGGGCCTGCGTCTGGGCGAGGGGGTGGCGGCCCGCTTTCACGGGTATCCCTGGCCGGGCAATGTGCGCGAGATGCAAAACGAGATCCAGCGGCTGGTGGTGCTCTGTGATGGCCCGGAGATCGACGCCGCCTGCCTGTCGCGCAAACTCACCGGGCCTAATGTGTCTCCCTGTTCACCCTCCGGGAATGACAACGGATTCGGTCGCGGTCAGCTCAAGGATCAAGTTGAATCCCTGGAACGCCGCCTGCTCGCCGAGTCTTTGGCGCGTCACAGCGGCAATATCAGCCGGGTTGCCGAGGACGTCGGCCTGTCGCGGGTCGGCTTAAGGAACAAATTACAGCGTTACGGACTCGGGCGGGGGAACGGCGCATGAGCGGCCTGTCCCGCCCCCCATTGACCGGGGTCGCACCCGGTCTGTCGGACCTCCAGGAAAAAGCCTGGGTCGAGGTGGTCGGCAAGATGGAAGAAGTTTATTCGGACTTGATCCGCCACGAGGTGGAACTGGAGCGCAAGAACGACGAACTGGAAAAGGCGCAGTTGTTCATCCACAGCGTGTTGTCGTCCATGTCCGAGGTGCTGATTGTCTGCGACCGGATGCAGAAGGTCCGCGAGGTCAATGCCGCCTGTTTGCTGATCACCGGCGAGGCCGAGGAAAATCTGGTCGGTCGCCCGTTGCTTGATCTGGTGCATCCCACCGACAACCGCGCCCTGAGCCAGTTGCGCCGGATTGGCAGTCAGGATCACGGGGCCTATCAGGACGTGCGGCTCAAGACCCGCGACGGTGCGCCCTCGGAAACCATATCGTTCAATTGCTCTTCGCTGATCGATCAGGTGGGACGGGTCGCTGGCACGGTGTTGATCGGTCGTCCCATGGGGGAACTGCGTCGCGCCTACCGGCAACTCAACGAAACCCACGCCGAACTGAAGGCGGCGCAGTCGCAGCTCATCCAGTCGGAAAAAATGGCCAGCCTGGGGCGGCTGGTTGCCGGAGTGGCGCACGAACTGAACAACCCCATCAGTTTCATCAACGGCAATGTGCATGTGCTCGATGGCTACCGGCAACGGCTGGCCCGCTACCTGGAGGCGGTGCACGCGGGGGAGTCGATGGACGACCTCCAGTCCCTGCGCGACGACCTGCGCATTGATGCCCTGCTGGCCGATCTGGACCCGCTGCTGGCGGGCACCCTGGAAGGTGCGGGACGGGTCAGCGAGATCGTCAAGAGTCTGCGTCGGTTGTCGTTTTCCGGCAAGCAGGCCCCGGAACCTTTCGACCTGACCGAAACCGTGCAGACGGCGCTGCGCTGGGCCGCCAAGGGGCAGACAAGCCGCGTGCGCATTGAAACCGACCTGCCGGAAAACTTAGTCGCCGTCGGGCACGCGGGGCAGATTCATCAAGTTATTGTCAATTTGGTCAAGAATGCCATGGACGCGGTACGCGGATATCCCGAAGGGATTATCCAGGTCTCCGCCCAGGCCGAAGGCGACCGGGTCCGCATCGCCGTGTCGGACAATGGTCTCGGCATCCAGGAAGCGGATCTGGTGCGCATATTTGATCCCTTTTTCACCACCAAGCCGGTGGGCGAGGGCACCGGTCTGGGACTCTGGATCAGTTATGGCATCATCAAGGATCATGGGGGCGAGATCACCGCTGCCAACCGACCCGATGGCGGTGCCCTGTTTGCCTTTGATCTGCCGACATCCCATTGAACAGTTGAGAAAACGATTGGGGGCACATGTTTTACAGGATGGGGCAGATAGGGCTACCCTCAAGTGGACTTTGCGGGCATATCTTATCTTCACCAAGCGATTGATCTGGAGCCCTCCATCTGATGGACCTTCCAAAAAGCATCTCTGAGAATTTGCATTTCTTAATCATCGAGGTCGATACCCAACTAGCCAATCTCAAACGCTATCTCGCGACCGATTCAACTTCGGCCAAACAACGAATCATCGAACGTGGTGGTTATGCCTATCACCTGAGGTTGCGCATCCACGAGAGTGGACTCGCTCACGTCGGGAGGTTGCGCAAGGATGGCGATGCCCAGCCCGTTCGCGCCGTGGAATTCATTGCGACCGAATTGGAGAGAATCGCCGAACTCTGTCGCTGTTGCGTCCGGGGAGCCGAGACGATCTCCCGCCGTCGCAGCCTGCGAGGTAAATCCTATGGCACCCTTCTCCAGAAAGTGGCGAAGCGCGTCCGCTGGACCGAACAAGCCATGGACGATCAAGATGCCCATCTGGCCCTGAAAATCGGTGCTAAAAAACACCGCATGAAGACTGAAATGCAGAGATTGTCCGACCAGTATATAGCGGACCTGAAACGTTGTAAGAATACCGAGGATATCGTTGCGGCCCTGTCTGTGCTCAGGGCGGTCGAGCAGATGGGCGATAGCTTGCGCATAATCAGTGAGACCCTGATTTCCACCTTTTTGAAAAAACCAGTCAATATTGAGAGCTATAATTCTCTGAAAGATTCGGTGGCGCATCTGGACCTAGAGAAGACTTCTTTCCAGCCCCTTGCCGAGACTCGCTCAGGGAGCGGGATCTCGGGCATCCGGGATGAATCGAACGGTGATTTCGCGGCGATCTTCAAGGATGGGGTCAAACGCAAACTGAAAGAAGAGCGTCAGGGCGTTGAAAATTGGAACGAAATCCATCCAGGGCTGGCGCCAAAAATCCTGTATTATCGAAAGAATGGGTCCTCGGCCTCGCTGCTGATCGAACATCTGGCCGGGCAGACCTTCGAGCAAATTCTGCTCCATGAGTCGCGCTCTTTACTTGATGCGGCGTTTGCGCAATTGAGCAAGACCCTGAAGTCCGTGTGGATGGAAACCCGTACGCCCCGATCAATCCCGGCAAAGCATATGGACCAATTAGCGGCCCGACTTGATGAGGTTTACGCCATTCACCCGGAGTTCCAGCAAGGAGCCATGGCGGTCTGTGGCCAGAAGCTCCCACGTTTCGAGGATTTGCTAAAGGCCGCAAAAGACGCCGAAGCCAAGGTCAAGGCCCCCTTCTCGGTCTATATTCACGGCGATTTCAATGTCGATAACATTATCTATGATCCAAAAGAAAACCACATTAACTTCATAGACTTGCATCGTTCCCAGCATATGGATTGCGTGCAGGATGTTGCGGTCTTTATGGTTTCCAATTACCGTTTGCAGATCCATGACCAGAGGCTGCGTAAACGAATTTTAAGAGTGGCCCGGGATTTTCATGGCTTTGCTTTAGAAGAGGCCCTCCGGGCCGGGGATACGACCTTTGACTGGCGTCTGGCCCTTGGATTGGCCCGCTCTTTTGCGACATCCACCCGTTTTATTCTGGATAAAACCATGGCCCATGCCATGTATCTGCGGGCCATTTATTTGATGGAACGGGTTCTGGAGACCCGTCCCCGCCACGCCGCTTCCTTTCACTTGCCCCTTGAGGAGATCTTTTTTGACTGAGTTCAAAATAGGGGTCGTCGGTATTCCCGGAAAATGGTCGACCGAAATCCTTGCCGATGCGGTGGCGGCCCGTACCGGCAACCGATTGGTTGTCGATATGGCAGGGGTCGAATTGGATTTGGCGCAGGGCCGATTAATGTCCCAAGGGATTGACCTGTGCGGGCTTGATGGGATCATGATCAAGAAGATCAGTGCCACATATAGCCCAGCCACCCTCGACCGACTGGAGATGCTGCGTGTGGCCGAGGCGGCTGGGGTACGCTTGTTCAGTCCGGCGCGCAGCATATTACGCCTGATCGACCGTTTGAGCTGTACGGTGACCCTGCGTAATGCGGACATTCCCATGCCCGAAACCCGGGTGACCGAGAACCGAGACGCCGCGATTGCCACCGTCGCGGCCTTTGGTTGTGCTGTTTTCAAGCCGCTCTATTCGACCAAGGCGCGCGGCATGTGCGTGATCGACCATGCGGCGGGGGCGGATCGGGTGTTTCAACAAATTACGGCTTTTCAGGCCGAGAATCCGGTGATGTATATCCAGAAAATGGTCACCCTTCCGGGGCGTGACATGGGCATGATGTTCCTGGCGGGCAAATACCTGGGGACCTATGCCCGGGTGTCCCGGGAAGGGACCTGGACGACCACCATCCACTGTGGTGGACATTATGCGGCCCATCAGCCGACGTCTGAACAGATCGCCTTGGCCCACAAGGCCCAAGCTCTGTTTGATCTGGATTTTACCACCGTCGACGTGGCGGAAACTGAGGATGGGCCGGTGGTTTTTGAAGTCTCGGCCTTTGGGGGCTTCCGGGGGGCCAAGGAGGGCCTGGGCCTGGATGTGGCACCGCTCTATGTGACCCATGTGATTTCCGATTTGGAACGCCGCCGGTGAGCGACACCTTGAACATTGAAGATATCGCCACGGTCTTGATGGATGGGGCCGCGTTGGTGGAGGATGTTCTGACGCTTGACTTGGGGGAATGCGGGTTGAGCCTGCGCTCAAATTCTGCCGCCCTGATGGCGCAACTGCGGGATTATTTTGGTCCACGTGTGGTTTCTCCCCGTCCTTGTCCCATCGAGATCTTCGCCATTGAGCGCGAGGCGCTTGATCTGGGGCTGGATTTTACCGACTGGGCGCGGGCACCGGAGAAAAGCGGGCGCAAAGATAGCTATGTGGATTTGCCCGGTGCGCGGCTGCTCCGCAAAGTGCAAACCGGGATGCTGTTTTTGCAAAGCGAGACGCTGCGGATCGCCGCCGGTCCTTGTCGGCGCAACGACAATCAACTCATCAACTTCATCAATGCCCAATATATGACGTGGCTGCAGAATCGTGATTGGTTGATTTGCCATGCCTCGGGGGTGGTTCGGCGGGGGCGGTGTCTGGCCATGGCAGGCTTCTCGGGCGGTGGCAAATCGACTCTGATGCTGAATTTGATGGACGACCCGGGCGTCTCTTTTTTGACCAATGACCGGCTATTCATCAAGCAGCAAAAGGGAGGCTCCCGGGCATTGGGGATCGCCAAACTGCCCCGGGTCAACCCCGGAACCATTGTCCATAATGCGGCCCTTCACGGACTGCTCTCCCCTGTTCGGCGTCAGGCTCTTTTGGCGCTGCCGCCAGGCGACCTATGGCAGATCGAAGAGAAATACGATGTGCCCGTTGATGAAATCTATCCGGGCGGACAGTGGCTGAACCAGGCCGAAATGGCGGGTTTGTTGGTCCTTAACTGGCGGCGGGACTCAACGCGACCGTTGACGGTCGATCAGGTGGATCTCCAAGAACGACGGGATCTTTTGGCCGCGATTATGAAGTCGCCGGGGCCATTTTATCAATCATCTGATGGACGCTTTCTGGCCGCAGATCAAACCAGGGAGGCGCAGGCTTATCTGGAGGCGCTTAAGGGAGTTCCGGTCCATGAGGCACAAGGACGTATCGACTTCGCGGGGCTTGCCCGTTACTGTCGCGAAAATTTGATTTAGAGGAAATACATGATCCGCGAGCTGCTGATTCTTCGTCACGGAAAGGCTGAAAACGTGTCTCGGGATAAGGATTTCGAGCGCCCTATCAATGAGATGGGTAAAAGGGATGTGCAGCGCATGGGAGTCTGGATGGCACGTCAGGCTCTCGTTGCGGACTATGTGATCTGTTCCCCGGCCAAGCGCGCCCTGGAGACAGCCCGCAAAGCCTGTAAGGCGATGGGCTTGGGGGACGAGGGGATTGTCGCCGACCCACGACTCTATAAAGCCTCCATGGGGAATATGTTGAAGCTGTTGGGTGAGATTCCACCCGTGGCGCGCCGGGTCTTGTTGGTGGGCCACAATCCCGATTTGGAGAACCTGCTGGCCCATTTGAGTGGAAAGTCAGGAACGGGACTGGGCATGGCGGATCTGGCGGTGCTCAATATGCCCGAGGACTGGCAGAGCCTTCAGTCCGGCGTCGGGCATCTGTTGTCGATTACCAAAGCCAAGGATTTGCCCAAGAAATTTCCTTTTCCAGGGCCGAATGGCACGGAACTTCGAGACCGCCCAGCCTATTACTACACCCAATCCGGCGTCATCCCGTACCGTCTGAGAAAAGGCAAGATTGAGATTCTTGTTGTGCGCTCAAGCAGCCAGAAGCATTGGGTGGTGCCCAAAGGCATCAAAGAGCCCGGTATGACTGCCCAAGCATCGGCTGCCCTGGAGGCCCGGGAAGAGGCGGGAGTCTTGGGAATTGTTCGGGACGAGGCTCTGGGGCACTATAGCTATGAGAAATGGGGGGCGAACTGCACTTGCGAGGTCTTCGCCATGGAGGTCACTCGGGTGCTGCCGAAAAAGGACTGGGAGGAAATCCACCGGGGCCGGGTCTGGTTATCGCCCAAACAAGCAGCGAGCAAGCTCAAACAATCCGACCTCCGTCCGATGATTGAAAGCTTAGTCGCCATGCTGACGGAGACTTCGAAATGAAACGGCAAAAAAGCAGTTTCCGTCACGAATCCCTGCAAAATCAGGAGAGCGTTCAGGCGCTGTTGAAGGCGCTGACCGAGGGTATCGCGAAGGGCAAGGTCACGTTCAGTGATGCCGATGATCAAATCCAGATGCAGCCAGAGGGATTGCTGAATCTGCAATTGACGGCGTCGCAGGAGGACAATCGAAATCGTATTCAGATCCGGCTCACCTGGGAAAACCATACGGAGCGATCTCTGAAAACGAAGCCCCTGATGGTCAAAGTCAAATAGCTCAGAGGTCTCACGGGCAAGACCCAAAGGTCACGGTGGTGCGATGTTTCACAAGACCACATACTGGACCAAGTTGGATAACGGACAGATCCGCTGCGATCTCTGTCCCCGGGAATGCAAGCTCCATGACGGTCAACTGGGGCTCTGCTTCAACCGGGCGGCGGTGAACGGTGAAATCGTCCTGACCACTTATGGTCAAAGCAGCGGCTTTTGCATCGACCCCATCGAAAAAAAGCCGCTCAATCATTTTTTACCGGGCACCCCCATACTCTCCCTGGGCAGTGTCGGCTGTAACTTGACCTGTAAATTTTGCCAGAACTGGTCCATTTCCAAGGGTCAGGAATCGCTCTTAAAAACATTAGTCGAGTCGGCAAATCGCTCCTCAAATGTTTTTGAACGATTGCTAGATAATGGGATCGGGCAAGCGGAAATTCTGTCTCTGGCCGGTCGGGCAACGGACGGCGGGCGACTGCAATCTCCCGCCGCGCCGGAAGTCATCGCCGAGGCGGCGGCGCGCACCGGCTGTCGCAGCGTCGCCTTCACCTACAACGACCCGGTGATCTTTCATGAATATGTGATCGACATCGCCCGGGCTTGCCATGACCGGGGCATTCGCACAGTGGCGGTCACAGCCGGTTACATCAGCCCCGCCCCGCGCCGGGAGTTCTTTGCCCATATGGATGCGGCCAACGTGGACCTGAAGGCCTTCACCGAGGATTTCTATCATCGGCTCTGCACCGGCTCCCTGGCGGCGACTTTGGACACCCTCACTTATCTGGCGCGGGAGACGGATGTGTGGGTGGAGACCACCACCTTGCTCATTCCGGGCGAAAACGATTCCCCGGAAGAAATCGACGCCATGACCCGCTGGGTGGTGCGGGAGTTGGGGCCGGACCTGCCGATGCATTTCTCGGCCTTTCATCCTGATTGGAAAATGCAAGATAAGCCCCGGACCCCCCACGCCACCCTGATCCGCGCCCGCGATATCGCCCGCGCCAACGGGGTGCGTCATGCCTATGTGGGCAATGTCCATGACCTGGAACGGGAAAGCACCTATTGCGCCGGTTGCGGGGAACGGCTCATCGGAAGGGACTGGTATCAACTTTCCACCTGGAACCTGACCAACGACGGGCATTGTCGGTCCTGCGGCACCCTTTGTGCCGGTGTTTTCGACGGTCCGCCGGGGGATTGGGGGCCCAAACGGCAGCCGCTGCACCTCGGGCGATGAAAAATTCTCGCTCTTGCGTCGTCCTGTGCTAAACCTGCGCCCCATTGGCAAGGGAGTGCTCCGGCATGCTGAAGAAATGGCTGGGACTGGCCCTGAAACTGGGTGTTTCGGGTGGTTTGATCTGGTTCCTGTTGCGCAACGTGGATACCGCCGCCGTGTGGTCTCAGGTGCGGACCATGGGCTGGATGGCGCCACTGGGAGCGGTGCTGATGATTATCGGCCTGCAAACGGTGGTCGGCGGTCTGCGCTGGTGGATCGTGCAGCGGGCCATTCACGCGCCGTTGCCGTTTTCCAAAACCATTGAACTGTTTCTGGTCGGGACCTTTTTCAATCAGGTGCTGCCCTCGGCGGTGGGCGGCGACGCGGTGCGCATCTACAAGGCGTTCAAGAGCGGGTTGACATTCTCCCAGGCCTTCAATGGCGTCATGCTGGAACGGCTGGCGACGGTCTTTGCCTTGATCCTGCTGGTGGTCGGGGTGCAGCCGTTGTTGCTGGCCCGCATTGATGCGCCGGTGGTCGTGTGGATTTTTCCAGCGCTGGCTCTGGCCGGGGTGGCGGGGATCGGCCTGTTGATGAGCCTCGACCGCCTCCCCGAGCGCTATCACTCAATGCGACTGGTGCGCGGGCTGGCGGCCCTGGCGCGCGATTCCCGGCGCCTGTTTTTCAGCCTCCAGGGCGGCGTTGGTTCCCTGGTCGTGGCGGCACTGGGGCATGTCAATGTTTCGCTGGCCGTCTGGGTGCTGGCGTTGGGTATGGGGCTGCCGGTGGGGCCACTGGATTGTATTCTTCTGGTGCCGCCGGTGCTGCTGATTCTGACTCTGCCCATCTCCATCGCCGGTTGGGGCGTGCGCGAAGGGGCCATGGTCACGGCCTTCGGGATGATCGGGGTCAGTGCCGAAGGGGCGCTGGCGTTGTCCTTGGTCTTTGGCGGGGTCGGGTTGGTCTGTGCCCTACCCGGCGGGATCATTTGGTCGCTGGGGCGGGACCGCATGGCCGACGTCCCCCAGGACATGCCAACAGAAAACGCTTAGTCCTTGACGTTGGACGGATCGTCATAACCGACGTACGGCCAGCTTTTGACCAATATCCAAACGCCATCGTCCTGCCGCTTCAGCAGGCTGGCCGCGCCGGTCGGTAGGTCAATGCCGAAATAGTCCCGGACGACCGGGTTCTGGCTGAGGGCCCAGGCATGATCCGGGGTCAGTTTGTCAATCAGTGGAGGCATATCCTCATGTCGGTTAAACAGGTTCCACCGCAAAATTTCTTGACCAACCGGATAAATATAATAGCGCAACTGCAACGGCATTTCACCGGTGCCGGTGGGATCAATGAGGGCGAGGCGGCTGCCGACGGGCAGCAGCGTCCGTAATTCGTTGCCGATGACGCGGACCTGTCTTTTGACAGGATTAGCATCAAACCGAATCTTCGGGGCCAGGGCCAACGGCAAGACGAGCATGACCACAATGGCCAGAGCGTAAATTTTCGGAGAAAGCGCGCCGCCCCATTTGCGCTGCACCAAGAGGGCCATTCCAAACACGCCCCAGGCCCACATGAGGCCGCCCAGATGGGTGTTGTAGCGCCAGTAGGAGGCCGCCCGTTCGGCCTCGTAACCCCCGAAAACGGAGATATAGGCAATAATCAGAAAGGCGTTGTAGCCGAGAAAGACGGTGGCGGTAATCAGCGCCAGACTGTGGAACGGTCCACGGTAGTGCCACAGGGCGCGAACGCCGAAATAGACGCTGATCCACATGCCGCCGAAATAGCCGACTTTCTGCGACATGACCTTGCCCACCGAGGCCAGGGTCAGCGGCAGGACTTGGAACTGCCAATCGGCGAAGGCGCGGAGTTTCATGCTCTGGGCCGCCAGTCCCTCGGCCTCGGTATAGCCCTTCCAGACCATGAAAAGGGCCACCGCCGGACCCAGGATCAGAATCATCAAGCGCAGCAGGTCGTTGATCCGCACTCCGGGATGGCGCAGCCCGGCGACCCCGATGGCGGCGGGAATCAACAGCAGCAGGGCCAGATTTCCCTGCTTCAGGTTGGCGACGAGCAACAGGGCCAGACCGCTCTGCCACGCCAAGGTGGTGGCTTTCCGGCGATCATTCTCGGCCAAGGCTTCGAGCATCAGCCAGCCGAGCAGCCCGGCCATGGCCACGGCGGTGGCGGTGCCCACTTCGGCATAGGCGGTGAAGACCAGCTTGCGGACGAAGGTTGGACTCAGCAAAGTGGCCAACAGCAGTCCCAGGGCGACCAATCCCCAGCGGCCCAGAGCCTGAGTCGGTTTGCCCATGGCCCGCTCGATCAGGCGGACCAGAGTCAGGGCGAACAGCGCCAGGGTCAGGGTATTGAAGATGCCGCCGCCGTTTTCAACAAAAAAACCGGCGAGTCTGCTGGCCAGATAGGTGATCAGCGGCAGGGTGTAGGGATAGGCGGGGAAGCTGGCCGGATTGACCGGTCGGTCGGCGGCGGGCAGCCCGTCAACCTCGATCAGGTACTTGGCGCTCCACAGCCACTGGGAGAATTCGTCCCACTGCGACGGGGTCATGGCGCTGACAATCAGGACCAGAGGCAGGGCAATCAGCAGCAGTTTGCCGATGTCTTCAGGCAGGAGCGTCCCGTCCCGCCGCCGGGACCACCATGCGGCGACCAGGGCGAGGGCGAACAGCGCATAGGCCAGATAATGGAACGGCAGCGCCGGAAATTGGGTGCCGCACAGGGTAAAAACCACCGTAACCGCCGCCCAGCCGCTCCACAAATCCGCTTCCCGATAACGGCTCCGTCCGCCCACCAGGGCACCGATGCCGATCAGCGCCAGCATCACCGCCAGCACCGCCGCCAGACCGAGCAGATCGGCCAAACCGGGCATATAGAATAGGATCGAGGTCATGAAGGGCTCCACAGCTGTCTGGCTGCGGGATGTAGCATACCCTTTCCCCACAACAAACCTTTGCGTTCGCCGACGCGCGCATTACATTACATTTCAGCGACGCCGAGGAGAGCCCTTATGAAAATCACTTTCGCCAAACCGACCGTTCCCGATTCCGGCACCCTCGTGGTGACCGCCCTGGAGGGAGGTAAGCTGACCGCCACGGCCCAGGCCTTCGACGAGAAAAGTGCCGGGGCGCTTTCCCGGGCCATCAAGGCCGGACGGTTCAAGGGCAAGAAGGGCCAGGGACTCAGCCTGCTGGCCCCCGCCGGTAGCGGTCTCGACCGGCTGTATCTGGTCGGTTTGGGCAAGGCCAAGGATCTGGACGACCTGCGCATGCAGGATGTGGGTGGCGAGTTGGTCGGGGCGTTGTCCCACTGCGGGGCGAGCAGCGTGTCGGTCTGCCTCGACAGCCTCGACGACAGCAAATTGTCCTACACCGAAATGGCGATTCATCTGGCCTTTGGGGCGCGTCTGCGTTCCTTCCGGTTCGACAAGTACCGGACCAAGGAAGACAAGGATGACAAGCCGCGCCTCAAGACGATGAAAATCCATGGACCGGACCCGGAGGCGGCCAAAAAGGCTTTTGGCGACCTGGACAAAATCGCCGATGGCGTCTTCCTGACCCGCAATCTGGTTTCGGAACCGGCCAACGTCCTCACCCCCGGGGCGTTTGCCGAAGAGGCCCAGAAGCTGGAATCGCTCGGGGTCCGGGTGACGGTTCTGGGCGAGCGGGAGTTGAGCAAGCTGGGCATGAACGCCCTGCTCGCCGTGGGCCAGGGCAGCAGCCAGGAATCCCGCCTCGTGTGCTTTGAATGGAATGGACTCGAGGGCAAGACGCGCAAGGAATCGAAAGCCCCTCTGGCGTTTGTCGGCAAGGGGGTTTGCTTCGACTCCGGCGGCATTTCCATCAAGCCCGCTGCGGGGATGGAAGACATGAAATGGGACATGGGCGGGGCTGGCGTGGTGACCGGCTTGATGAAGACGCTGGCCGGGCGCAAGGCCAAGGTGCACGCGGTCGGAGTGATCGGTCTGGTTGAAAATATGCCCTCCGGCGATGCCCAGCGACCGGGCGATGTGGTGACCTCCATGTCCGGACAGACCATTGAGGTGATCAATACCGACGCCGAGGGACGGCTGGTGCTGGCCGACGCCCTGCATTACTGCAAGGAAACCTACAAGCCGCGCCTGATGATTGATCTGGCGACTCTGACCGGAGCCATCATCATCGGCCTGGGCGAGCATGTGGCGGGCATTTTCGCCAATGACGACGATCTGGCCAAGGCGGTCAGCGCGGCCGGAGACAAGGTCGGGGAGCCGGTCTGGCGGATGCCCCTGGGCGAGGAATGGGACAAGCAGATCAAATCGGAGATCGCCGACATGAAAAACGTCGGTGGTCGAGGGGCCGGCAGCATCACCGCCGCGCAATTCCTCAAACGCTTCGTCGGCGATGTGCCCTGGGTCCATATGGATATCGCCGGGGTCACCTGGTCGAAGAAAAACAAGCCGACGGTGCCCAAGGGCGGCACGGGGTTCGGCGTGCGTCTGCTCGACTGTCTGGTCGCCGACAACTATGAAGAGTCCTGAGGCATGGCCGAGGTCGCGTTCTATCACTTGACGGCCTGGGGACTGGAACGCGCCCTGCCCAAGCTGTTGGAACGGACGCTGGAGACCGGCAAGCGGGCGGTGGTGGTGGCCGGTTCGGCGGAGCGCGTCGAATCCCTGGATTCGGTGCTTTGGACCTATGAAGCCGATTCCTGGCTGCCCCATGGGGCGGCGCGGGGCGGCCACCCGGCGGACCAACCCATCTGGTTGACCGTCCAGGACGAAAACCCCAACCGGGCCGAATATCTGTTTTTGACCGAGGGGAGCACCTCCGGGCGGCTGTCCGAATTCGAGCGCTGTTTCGATTTGTTCGACGGCAAAGATCCCGGCGCGGTGCAGGCGGCGCGGGAGCGTTGGACGGCCTACAAGGCGGCCGGACATACGCTGACTTACTGGCGCCAAACCGAGACCGGTCGCTGGGAGCGCAAAGCCTCCTGAAACGCTGCAATAACAATAATTACACCAAGGACTTCAAACCGATCAAAATACCGGCTAAACTCGCGCCCGCAAGGTCCCGGTATTCCGTGCGAGCGGGGGCGGACCTGGGATGTGACACGCAACGGGACGAGACAGAGACGCAATGGATCTCGGGACAATAATTGGCCTGGTGGCCGGGTTTACGCTGATTGTGGTGGCGATTATGCTGGGTGGGGACCTCGGCTCCTTCATCAATGTGCCCAGCCTGATGATCGTGTTCGGCGGCACCATTTCCGCCGTCCTGATCAAAATGCCGCTGAACGTGGTGGGCGGGGCGTTCAAGACCGGACTGAGCATCGGCTTCAAGATGTCCAAGACGGATTCCCTGGTGCTGGTCCAGAAGTCCCTGGAAATGGCCGAACTGGTGCGCAAGAATGGTCTGCTGGCCCTGGAAAGCCTGGAAATTGAAAACGATTTCTTCAAGCGGGGCATCCAGCTCTGCACCGATGGTCACAACATCGACGTGATCAAGGCGACCATCGACACCGAGGTCAATCTGACCATCGCCCGTCAATCCATCAGTGAAACCATGTTCCGGGGCATTGGCGATACCGCGCCGGCTTTCGGCATGATCGGTACCCTGGTCGGTCTGGTGCAGATGCTGAGCAACATGGATGATCCGAAAACCATCGGCCCGGCCATGGCCGTGGCCATGCTGACCACCTTTTACGGCGCGGTGATCGCCAACGTGTTCGCCATTCCGCTGGCCGACAAGATGGCGTTGAAGAACAATGCCGACCGCGACAACCACGAACTCATCGTGCAGAGCATCATCCAGATTCATGGCAACCAAAGCCCCATGGCGTTGAAGGAAATCCTCGCCGTCTACTTGCCGGTCAGCAAACGCGCGGCGCTTGCCGACGACGACGAATAGGTAGGCCCCTCCATGGCCGCAGAATGCAAATGTCCCGCTGGTGCTCCCTTATGGATGGTGACATTCGCCGACCTGATGTCGCTGCTGCTGACCTTGTTCGTTTTGCTGCTGACCTTCGCCGAGATGGATATCGTCAAGTACAAGGCGCTGTCAGGCTCGGTCCGCAATGCCTTCGGGATCGCCAAGGATGACAAGCTCAAGGGGATCATCGAGTTGGACGGGTCGGTGAAACGGAAATTCGCCGAAAATATTGATCCGACACGCGAAAAAAACACCAGCACCCAGGTCAGCATCAACCTGAAGGAGGCCTTTGCCCGGCATAAGGAAATGGCCGAAGAGCAAAAGCAGCAGCTGGAAAAGAAACAGTTGGAGGAGGCGATCAAGCAGGCCATCTCCAAGGAAATCGCCGGGTCGGGCATGTCCGTTGAAGTGAAGGACAATGGCGTGGTTATCCGCTTCCCGTCGGAAATTGCCTTCCCGTCGGGCAGTGGCGACCTGACGGATCAATTCCGCGAGACCCTCGACAAGCTCTCTCCCGTGTTGGCCAATACCGCGGGCAAGATCGTGGTGTCCGGGCATACGGATAATGTGCCGCTGGGCGGTGGCGGCATGTACCGCACCAACTGGGATCTGTCGGCGGCCCGCGCGGCCTCGGTGGTGCATCACTTCATCGCCGATAAACGGTTCCCCGGCAATCGATTCACCATTCAGGGCTTCGGTGATAGCGAACCCATCGCCGATAACAACACCATGGAAGGTCGGGCCAAGAACCGTCGAGTGGAGGTGCTGATCGTCAGTGGTGAGGCCAGCAAGGAACCGGTGCTGCCCAAGGACGATTAACCGTCCTGCCCTCGCCGCAGCAGCAGGGCCCCGCTCAGTCCGGCCAACCCGAGCAGCGCCATGAACAGGTAGGCCTGTCCGGCCAGCGCCGCATACAGGTAACCGGCGGCGAAAATGGACAGACCGATTCCCAGACCCATGACCATCGCCGCGTAAAGGCTCTGGGCCGTCGCCGAATGGGCGCTCGGGATGGTGCGTGCGATATAGGTCATGGCCCCCAAATGGGTCGCCCCGTAAGTGAAGGCGTGCAGCACCTGAACCGACGCCAGAAGGGACAGGTCGTCGGTCAGTCCGGTGATTGTCCAGCGCAGGGCCGCCGCCGCTCCGCCGAGCAGCACCAGCGGAATGGCTCCGAATCGGTCAATCAGCCGGGCACCGAAGAAAAACAGGATGATCTCGGCGATTACCCCTTCCGCCCACAGGGCCCCGATCAGGCTTTCCCCATGCCCCACCGATTGCCAATGCAGGGTGCCGAAGGCGTAATAGACTCCGTGGCTGCCCTGAATCAGCGCCGCGCTGGTGCAGAGCAGCAGGAACGGCCCGTTTCTGAGCAGGGTCCGCAGCGGCGGATGTCCGCTTTCCGGCGGCGCGGCGCGGGTATCGGGAAGCGGCCCGGTGGCCAGCAGGGCGAACAGGACGGCCCCCAGGATCAGCCAGTAGATCAGCATCGGCGCGCGATCTTCCAGCACCTGCCCGGAGAGCACGGCGGACAGGATGAAGGCCAGCGATCCCCATAGCCGAATGCGTCCGTATTGCAGGCCTTTGTCGTGGATGGTCAGCAGGGTGAGATTCTCGCACAGCGGCATCAGCGCCGACCAAGTGACCATGAACAGGGAGCTGATGATCAACAGATGCCAGAATCCCCCACCTCCCAGGAAGGCGAGATAGATCCCCAGGGAGAGTAGGGCAAGGGTCCGCATCAGCCGTCGCCGGTGGCCGCTACGGTCGGCGATTCCGGCGATCCACGGCCCGGTCAGCACCTTGATCAGGATGCTTGACGACATGACAAAGCCGATTTCACGGGCCGTCAGTCCCTGCGATTCCAGCCATACAGGCCAGAACGGCAGATGCATGCCGATCATGCTGAAATAGGCGATATAGAACAGGGACAGGCGCAGATAGAGGCTCATGTCTTCCCATACCCGTCTCCGCGCTCCAGGTATAGCCCTGAAAAGGATATGCTGAAAAGCAACCGGAGTCGTAAGGGGAGACGCAGGCATGGAGCCCATTTTGGTTGTCGGATCGGTGGCGGTGGATGAGGTGGTTTATCTGCAAGAGTCCCTGCGTCCCGGGTCCCATAATGCCGGACGGGACGGCGGGGCACGGATCGGCGGCGGCGCGGCCAACACCGCCCTGGCCCTGGCGCGGGCCGGGGATGCGGTCAGCGTGGTCAGCGCGGTGGGCAACGACGCGGCGGGCGCCCAACTGCTTGATCAGTTGGCGGGTGCCGGAGTGGATTTGAGTCTGGTCGATCGACAGGCCGGAGAGACCACCCGGTCGCTGGTCATGCTCGATGCGCAAGGCGAGAGAACCATCGTCAATCTGGCCCGTGCCCCGGTGCCGTTCCCCGAGGATCTGGCAAACCGACCGGCAGCGGCCTTTTATGTGCGCAGTGCCGATCCCCGGCTGACCGACATCATCCGCCAGCGGGCGCAAAGCTGCCCGGTTCTCGCCCATGTGCCGCCGGTGCAGGCGGGTTTTCGCCCGGCCCCGCTGCTGGTCGCTTCCGAATCGGATCTGGGAGCCGATTTTCTGGCCGATCCCTGGGCCGCCGGGCGGGTCATCGCCGGAGCGGCATTGCGCTGGATGATCCTCACCCGGGGGGCCAGGGGCGCGACGGCCTATGACGGCACACGGGTCCTCGCGGTTCCGGCACCTGACGTGATGGTTGTGGACAGCACCGGGGCGGGCGATGTGTTCGCTGCCGGTCTGTTGCACGGCCTGACCCGGGGCTGGGACATGGAACGCTGTCTGGAAGCGGCGGTGGCCTGGGGATCGGCCTCCATCGGTTATGAGGGCACACAACCACCGAAGGGTTTCCCATGACATTTGAGAGTCTTTTTCATTCTTGATTATAGGATATCATAAAGATATAATATAATGCACCCTCGGTATGAACCGAAGCGGGTGGCTGGAGATTCGCATGTCTTTTGTTGACGTGAAAAAAATTCCCTCGACGGGAAATGCACTGATCGACGAAGGCCATCGACATCTGGCCGAGGTCATCAACGAGGCCTATGCCTGTTGGCTGCGCAATGAGCCCTCGCCTCATCTCCTTTCTTGCATCAATGCGATTTCAAAGGCGATGGAGGATCATTTCAGTATTGAGATCGCCGTTATTCGGACGGCCGGATTTTCATTCTGGAAGACCCATATGGTCGCCCATGCCCAGTTGAAGACGGAGATCGAAGCCCGGCTGGAAGTTTTGCGGCAGGGGACGGACGTCAATGATGGGGTGATTGAGCTTTTCGAGACTCTTGATGCCTTGATCTACGAGCACGAAATCCTCGACGATGCGGAATTCTGGGCCCTTTTCAGAAATACCGAAGAGCGTACGGGGGGGCCGGAGTGTCTGTTGTGGACCGAGGAGGTGCGGCTCGAAATTCCGGAATTGGACCGCCAGCATCAGGCCCTGTGCCAAATTCTCAAGCAGATTTATCAGGTGGCGCAGGCCGAGACTCTGAGCCAGTCCGGCGCGCTGTCGCTGATTGAGCAGTTCCGGCGACAGGTACGGCTGCATTTCAGTGCGGAGCAGGAATATCTGCGCAAGGTCTTTGGTCCCGACGCGGAATCCCATGCGCGGACCCATGAAGATCTGTTGCAGGATCTGGAGTCCCGACTGCAAAGCGAGAGGGAACAATTAAGCGAGGATTTGCCGAAATTCGTCGAATCCTATTTGGCCCCCTGGCTGATGGATCATGTGCGCAAAGAAGACTTGTCGGACATCAAGCGCTAAAACTTTCGCTTTTGATCAGTCGGCCTCGGCGGCGGCGTCGAGGGCTTCGTGGGCGGTCAGCCAACGCAGTTCCGTTTCCTCCAGCGCCTTGTCCGTCTCGCCCAGTTCCTTTTGCAGGGCCGTCAGGGAGTCGCTGGACCCCTGATAGAGTCTGGGATCGGCCAGCTTGTGTTCGAGGTCGGTCTTGCGGCGATGCAAGTCGTCCAGACGTTTTTCGGCGTCTTTGATCTGCTGGCGCAGGGGGGCCAGCTTGGCCCGCGCCTCGGCGGCGGCGCGTCGGTCCTCCTTGCGGTTGGCACCGGTTGCGCCGCCGCGCGCGCGGGAGTCGCGGCGGGCACTGCGACGCTGATCCAGCAGCAGGCGGCGATAATCGTCCATGTCTCCGTCGAAGGTGGTGCAGGCGCCGTTGTCCACCAGCCACAGCCGGTCGCAGGCGGCGGCCAGCAGGTGCGGGTCGTGGCTGACCAGGACCACCGCGCCGTCATAATTGTTGAGGGCATGCAGCAGCGCCTCGCGGGAATCCACGTCCAAATGGTTGGTCGGTTCGTCGAGCAGCATCAAATGTGGCTTGTCGCGACTCATCAGGGCAAACAGCAGCCGCGCCTTTTCACCGCCAGACAATTTGGAAACCGCCGTGTTGGCCAGATCGCCGGGAAAGCCGAAACGGCCCAGGTGGGCGCGCACCCGGGGTTCCGGTTCCATCGGCATGAGGCGCGCCATATGCTCGAACGGTGACCCGTTCAGGTCCAATTCCTCGGTCTGATGCTGGGCGAAATAGCCGATCTTCAGCTTGCTCGATTTGCGCAGCTTGCCGTCCAGCGGCTTCAGCTTGTCGGCCAGCAGCTTGATCAACGTCGATTTGCCGTTGCCATTGGCCCCGAGCAGGCCGATTCGGTCGTCCATGTCGATGCGCTGATCCAGATGCCGCAGAATCGGTCGCGCCGGATCGTAACCCACGGCCACGTCCTCCAGCGCGATCAGGGGCGGCGACAACGGGTCCGGGTCGGGAAAGTTGAAGCTGATGGTGCGCGATTCGACGACGGTTGCGATGGGCTCCATGCGGGCCAGCATCTTCAGCCGACTCTGGGCCTGACGGGCCTTGGTGGCCTGCGCCCGAAAGCGATCGACAAAGCCCTGAATGCGCCGCCGTTCGTCCAGTTGCCGGGTGCGCAGGGCGGCCTGCTGGGCCTGCCGTTCGCGGCGGGTGGTTTCGAAATAATCGTAGTTGCCCTGGTAGCGGACCAGCTTGCCGTCGTCCACATGGACAATCTCCTGCACGGCGCTGTTGAGCAGACTGCGCTCGTGACTGATCACCAGCAGGGTTCCCGGCCAAGAAGCCAGGTAGGATTCCAGCCACAGGGTGGCCTCCAGATCCAAATGGTTGGTCGGTTCGTCGAGCAGCAGCAGGTCGGGGCGGGCGAACAGGGCGGCGGCCAGGGCGACCCGCATCCGCCAGCCGCCGGAATATTCGCTGCACGGACGGGCCTGGGCCGCATCGTCGAAACCCAATCCGGCGAGAATGGCGGCGGCCCGCGCCTCGGCGGAATGGGCGTCGATATCGGCCAGCCGGTTATGAATCTCGGCGATTCGCTGTGGGTCGGTGGCGGTCTCCGACTCGGCCAGCAGCTGCGCCCGCTCGGTGTCGGCGGCAAGCACCGTCTCCAGCAAACTGTCGGCCCCCGAGGGCGCTTCCTGCGCCACCAGACCGACTCGGGCCTGTGGCCGAATACTGACGGACCCGCCATCGGGGGTGCGGTCATGGGTGAGCAGCCGGAACAGGGTCGATTTGCCACAGCCGTTGCGGCCCACCAATCCGACCTTATGGCCTGTCGGGATGGCCAGGGTCGCTTGTTCGAACAGCAGGCGTCCGCCAATGCGGAAGGTAAGATCGTTGATATGCAGCATGGTGCGGCAGAGGTATCACGTCCCGGGAGTCTCGGACAGACGAAAGACGCCGCCCCCTTTCAGGAGCGGCGCCTTCGAAAGAAAATCCGAAATCTTCAGATTACTTCTTTTCAGCCGGAGCAGCCGGAGCCACCGGAGCGGCATACGGAGCATACCCATAAGGCGCGCCATACGGAGCACCCCAGGCGCCCGGATAGCCATAGCCGTACGGGGCATAGCCGTAGCCGTTGTAGCCGTTGTAACGGTTGTAGCCGCTACCATAGCCGCTGCCACGAGCGTTGCCGCTCATGCCGAAGTTGAAGCTACCGGAGCCATCGCCCCAGCCGTCGCCCCAACCGTCGTTGCCCCAGCCGTTGTTACCCCAGCCGTTGTTGTTCCAGGGACCGCCGCCCCACCAGGCGCTGGCGGACGTGGCGGACAGAGCGGCAGTGGCCAGAACACCAGCAACTGCGAGGGTCTTAAGGATGTTGTTCATGACAATCCCCCGATTGTAAAAGTTTCCCACAAAACTAGGGTAACCTGGCCGGTACGCGACCTAAACCCTGATACCCAGCGATCATAGAGGCAACCGAAGCTTCTCTATATAAGCACCACCTAATTTAGAGATACCTAATATAAATGTCAACGTTTTTTTTTGGCAGCTCTATGGTCAGGTGTGGAAGAGGTTGGATTATGAGCGCAACAAGGGAGAATTTCAAGAATTCGGTGTTGCGGGTCACGGGCGGGTTGCCTCTGCCCGGTGAAGCGGATATAAGGCGCTGGCTTCGCGCCGGGCCGGATGAGGACATTCCGCCGTGCCAGGCCCGACGTACAAAAGGTTCCAAAGGGTTTCCGAAAGGTTTTTTCGCCATGACTATTGAGCGTACGCTGTCGATCATCAAACCGGACGCTACCGCGCGTAATCTCACCGGTAAGATCAACGCTGTATTCGAAGACAACGGGCTGCGAATCGTTGCCCAAAAGCGTCTGTGGCTGACCAAGAAGCAGGCCGAGCAGTTCTATGCCGTTCATGCGGAACGCGCGTTTTTCGGTGAACTGACCGAATATATGGTCTCTGGCCCGGTGGTGGTTCAGGTTCTGCAGGGCGAAAGCGCCGTCACTAAAAACCGCGAGGTCATGGGGGCGACCAATCCGGCCAACGCCGAGGAAGGCACCATCCGTGCCCTGTTCGGGCAGAATGTGCAGGAAAATTCGGTGCATGGCTCCGATTCGCCGGAGAATGCGGCGAAGGAAATTTCCTTCTTCTTCGCCGAGACCGAAATCGTCGGCTGAATCCCGTCGAAGGTATCAATGAAAAACGGGCCGTTTGGCCCGTTTTTTTATGGACGGGGGTTGATCAGCGCGCCTTCGGCCACTGGCGCGTCGAGTCGCACCCTGTCATCAACCACATTGGCCCGGCCCTCGGCGATCAACCGCAGGGCCAGCGGATAGATCCGGTGTTCCTGTTCGAGCACCCGGGCGGCCAGCCGCGATTCGTCGTCGTCGGGAAGCACCGGCACCGCCGCCTGGGCGATGATCGGCCCATCGTCCATGGCCGGACGGACGTAATGCACCGTGCAGCCGCTGAGTCGAACCCCGGCGGCGAGTACGTCCCGGTGGGCATGGGCCCCGCGAAAAGCGGGCAGCAGCGACGGATGGATATTGATCAGCCGGTCGTGCCATTGATTGACGAAACCATCGGTCAGCAGGCGCATGAACCCGGCCAGGCAAACGAATTCCACCCCATGATCCAATAGAGTCTGGTGCAGCGCCTGCTCGAACGGTTGCCGTCCATCATAGGCCTTGTGGTCGATGACCGCCGTCGCCACCCTGGCCTGGGCGGCCCGTTCCAGGGCGAAGGCTCCGGGGACGTTGGACAGGACCAGGACAATCTCGGCCGGAAAGGCGGCGTCGGCGGCGGCATCGAGCAGGGCCTGCAAATTGCTGCCCCGTCCGGAAACCAAAACGCCGACCCTCAGCCGTGCCATGCCGCGTCCAGTCCATCAATGAGGACCGCCGGACCCTCGGCGTCGCGGGCCTCCACAAGCCCGAGTCGGAGCACCGTTTCTCCGGAGTCGGTCAGCACCCGGGACACCGCCTCGGCCTGATCCGGGGCGCAGAGCACCACCATGCCGATGCCGCAATTGAAGGTGCGGGCCATTTCCCGTGGGGGAACGCCGCCGACCTCGGCCAGCCAGCGGAACACCGGCGGGATGCCCCAGGACGCGGCATCGAGTCGGGTCGCGCAGTCATCGGGCAGTACGCGGGGAATGTTCTCCCACAGGCCGCCGCCGGTAATGTGGGCCAGACCAGTAATCCCCCCGGTCTTCAGGGCGGCCAGACAGCTCTTCACATAGATCCGGGTCGGGGCCAACAGCGCCGCGCCCAGGGACTTGGACGACTCGAAGGGGGCCGGGTCGTCATAGGACAGTCCGGAGCGTTCGACGATCTTGCGGACCAGAGAATAGCCGTTGGAATGAATGCCATCGGAGGCCAGACCGAGCACCACATCGCCGGGCCGTACCGAATCGTTGCGCAACAGGCGGTCCCGCTCGACGGCACCGACGGCGAATCCGGCCAGATCATAGTCGCCGTCGCCATACATGCCGGGCATTTCCGCCGTTTCGCCGCCGATCAGGGCGCATCCGGCGCGGCGGCACCCCTCGGCGATACCACCGATGATGGCCCGGCCCTCCTCTACAAGGAGTTTGCCGGTGGCATAATAGTCTAGGAAAAACAAAGGTTCGGCACCCTGAACCACCAGATCGTTGACGCACATGGCCACCAGATCAATGCCCACCGTGTCGTGGCGTTGGGCGGCGATGGCCACTTTCAGCTTGGTGCCGACGCCGTCGGTGCCGGCCACCAGCACCGGATCGTTGAAACCCGCCGCCTTGAGATCGAACAGCGCGCCAAATCCGCCGAGGCCGGAGAGGGTGCCGGGACGGTCGGTGGACCGGGCCAGTGGCTTGATCTCCTCGACCAGCGCCTCTCCCGCGTCTATATCTACACCGGCGTCCTTGTAACTGAGGGTGTCGCTAATGGCTTCCTCCCCTGAGGAAAGTGGTGAATGATGTCCCCAATGACGAAGCAGAACATATCGTATCTCCGAAGG
This sequence comes from Magnetospira thiophila, assembly GCF_054657015.1. Lineage (NCBI taxonomy): Bacteria > Pseudomonadati > Pseudomonadota > Alphaproteobacteria > Rhodospirillales > Thalassospiraceae > Magnetospira > Magnetospira thiophila. The sequence goes on along the minus strand of NZ_BAAHXF010000001.1, from coordinate 239,800 downwards.
TTTGCAATGTCCCAGAGCCCGCGAAAGACGTCCCGCCTGTCCCTTTGGGGGCTGCTTGTGTTGATCCCCTGGCTGTTTGGCGCCGCCACCGCCGATGCTGCCGATGCCTATGCCCTGACCCTGCCGGTGGACGTGACCGCCGATTCGGCGGCCGCCGCCCGTGAGACCGCCCTGGCCGAGGGGCAGGTCAAGGCCTTCCGGGCGTTGCTGGAACGCATGACCCTGGCCGAGGACTGGCCGCGTCTGCCCGAGGTCCGGCCGGAGGAGGTCCAAAGCTACATCCGCGACCTGTCGGTGGATCATGAGAAAACCTCCCAGGTGCGCTATCTGGCTGATCTCACCGTGCGCTTCCGGGAGGAGGACATTCGCGATCTGTTGCGGGCCCACGACGTGCCCTTCGCGGAAACCTTCTCCAAGCCGTTGCTGGTGTTGCCGATCTACGAGAGCGGCGGGCGGACCGTCATCTGGGAAGAACCCAACCCCTGGCGCGACGCCTGGCGACGCCTGCCCGCGACCAACGGACTGGTGCCGCTGGTCCATCCCATCGGCGACTTGCAGGACATGACCATGGTCCATGTCACCCAGGCCCGCGACAAAGCCATGGAGCCGCTGGGGCTCATGGCCCAACGCTATGGGGCGGACGATGTGCTGGTGCTGCTGGCCGCCGTCGGTCAGGACCCCACCGGCCAGCGCTATCAGGCAACGGTGACGGTCGACCGCATCGGCTCTTCCACCTGGATGAGCAAAAATTTTTCCGAACTCGCCGAATCGGAGCCCGGCCAGAGCGAGGCCGCCTTCCTCGATCAACTGGTGGCCCAGGTGGCGGCCCGGGTAGAGGACGAATGGAAGCGCGATAATCTGCTGCGCTATGATTCCCTCAACGTGGTGGCGGTCACCCTGCCGGTCACGGCGTTGTCCGATTGGCTGGAGGTGCGCCGCCGATTGAACCGGGTGGCGGTGATCAGCGAGGTGGACGTGGTGCTGTTGGCGCGCGACGAGGTGCGGCTCAATCTGCATCATCTGGGGACCATTGACCAGTTGGCCCTGGCCCTCGCCCAGGCGGACCTCACTCTTAGTTTGGACGGCGATCAATGGCGTCTGAGTCGCGCCGAAAACTGATTTGGCGATGCCTGGTTTGTCGCAAATTCCCAATATAATCTCCCTGGCCCGCATGCTGGCGGTGCCGGTGATGGTCTGGCTGGTGCTGGGCGAATCCTACACGGCGGCTTTTTGGGTCTTTGCGGCGGCCGGTCTGTCCGATGCGCTGGACGGGTTTCTGGCCCGGCTGTGGCAGGCGCAGACGGAAATCGGCACCTATCTCGACCCGCTGGCCGACAAGGCCCTGCTGGTCGGCATCTACGTGACTCTGGGATACATGGAGGAACTGCCCGCCTGGCTGGTGATTCTGGTGGTGTTCCGGGATCTGTTGATTATCGCCGGGGCGCTGCTGGCGGCATTCCTCGATATCAGACTGCGCATGACGCCACTGTTCATCAGCAAGGCCAATACCTTGTTACAGATTTTGTTGGGCGGGGTGGTGCTGTGGTATGCCGACGACGGCGCGGGAGCCTTTGCCCAGGCCCTGGTGACCGGCCTGACCGGCGGCGTCGCCCTGTTCACCTTGCTGTCCGGCGGGGCCTATGTCATACGATGGGTGGCGCAAGTCACGGCCTGGGAGGGCAAGGAATGAGCCGGGATCGACAGGCGATCGTATGGACGCTGCTGCTGGCCCTGCTGCTGTTTTTCGTCAATCTGCTGGGCAATGTTCTGCTGCCCTTCGTGGCCGGAATGGCGGTGGCCTATTTTCTCGATCCGCTGGCCGACAAGCTCCAGGTCATGGTGCGCTCGCGGACTCTTGCTGTGCTGTTGATCCTCGGCGGTTTCGTGCTGACCCTGGTCCTTATCCTGCTGCTGCTGCTGCCGTTGTTGCAGGCCCAGGTGTTGGGCTTTGCCTCGCGGCTGCCCGATTACGTCGCTGGCCTGCGCGACACTCTGCAACCTCTTCTGGAGCAGTTGCGCCTGCGCATCGGGGCGGAGAATGCCCAGGGGCTGCACGATACCCTGGCCGCCGAGGCGGGCAAGGGGATGCAGTGGCTGGCCGGGCTGTTGCGCAAACTGCTCAGTGGCGGCGTCGCTTTATTGTCCTTGCTGTCCTTGCTGTTCATCACGCCGCTGGTCAGTTTCTATCTGCTGCGCGATTGGGACGGCATGGTCGCTCGGGTGGATTCTTGGCTGCCGCGCCGGGCGGCGCCGACGCTACGCAGCCTGATCGCCCAGACCGATGAAATGATCGCCGGATTCGTCCGTGGACAGGCGACGGTCTGTCTGGTTTTGGCGTCCATCTATGGGGGTGGGTTATCGCTGGTCGGTTTGGAATTCGGCCTGTTGGTGGGGCTGCTGGCCGGGCTGATTTCCTTCGTGCCCTATGTCGGGGCGTCGATCGGTCTGGGCACTGCCCTGACCATCGCCCTGGTGCAGTTCAGCGATATGACGCCCATTGTTCTAGTCGCCTTGGTGTTCGGGGTCGGACAAATTCTCGAAGGCTATGTGCTGACTCCCAAACTGGTCGGCGAACGGGTCGGTCTGCATCCGGTATGGGTGATCTTTGCTCTGTTGGCCGGGGGCTCGCTGTTCGGGTTCACCGGCATGCTGCTGGCGGTGCCGACGGCGGCGGTGATCGGGGTGCTGGTCCGCTACAGCCTCAAACGCTACCTGCTCAGTCCGCTCTACACCGGGGACGAAACCCAGTCATGACCGTGCCTCAGATGCCGCTGGAATTGGGCTTCGCTCCGGCCTTGGGGGCGGAGGATTTCCTGGTCGCCCCCTGTAACCGCGAGGCGGTCGGCTGGCTCGACCGCTGGCCCGACTGGCCCGCCCCGGCGCTGATCCTGCATGGCCCGGCGGGCTGCGGCAAGACTCATCTGGCGTCCCTGTTTCTGCGCCGCACCGGGGGCCGGGAACTGGTGCTGGCCGAGGCGACCCCGGAAACGGCGGTGGCGCTGCTCGAACAGGTCCCGGTGCTGTTTTGCGAAATTCCTGAAACGGTCCTCGGCTCGACGGCGGAACGCTGCCTGCTGCATGCCTACAACACGGCCCGCGACCTGAACCGGCATCTGCTGTTGACGGCGCGCCGGGCGGCCCTCTCCTGGGGCGTGGCGCTGCCCGATCTGCGCTCCCGACTGCTCGGTGCCCCGGCGGCGGCAATCAAGGCCCCCGACGATCCGCTGCTGACCGCCTTGCTGGTCAAGCTGCTGGCCGATCGGCATTTGAAAGTGGAAGAGGGGGTGCTGCATTATCTGTTGCCGCGCATGGAGCGTTCGTTCCAGGGGGCGGCGGATCTGGTGGCGGCGCTGGACCGGGAATCCCTGGCCCGCAAGAAGGCGGTGACCCTGGCGCTGGCCCGTCAGGTGCTCCAGGATTTGGCCGAAATGGGGGCCAGATAACCGAGAAACTGGTCGATGGCGTGATCCCAGGAATGGTTCCGGGCATGGGCTTGGCAGGCCTGGGCGGACTTGCCCAGGGCCTGACGCGCCGCCAGACCGAGATCCTCGTTCAGGCAGCCATGGGCGTAGTCCCCCGGCCCGTCGGCCTCGAACACGTCGAGCGGTCCGGCCACCGGATAGGCCGCCACCGGCACGCCGCAAGCCATGGCTTCGAGCATCACCAACCCATAGGTATCGGTGCGGCTGGGAAACACGAACACATCCCCGGCCGAATAGCAGCGGCTCAATTCATCGTCGCCCTGGGCGATATGGAACAGGGTCTTGGGGTAGAGCCGTTTGAGGCGATTGCGCAACGGGCCGCTGCCGACCACCACCTTACTGCCCGGCAGATCGAGATCGAGAAACGCAGGCAGGTTCTTGTCCACCGTCACCCGCCCCACATAAAGAAAGATCGGGCGCGGCAGATGGGCGAATATGTCCCGGTCGCGGGGCGAGAAGCGCGCCGTATCAACCCCATGGGACCAGTGGGCCACATTGGCGAAACCCTGCGCCGTCAGTTCCCGGTAGACCGACGGCGAGGGTGCCAGCACATGCCTGGCCCGCCCATGGAAATGATGCACGGCCTTATAAAGCAGGTTGAGCGGCAGGCCGGTACGGGCGCGGATATATTGGGGAAACTTGGTGTGATAGGCAGTGGTGAAGGGCAGTTGCCGCTTCAGGCAGTGGCTGCGGGTGGCCCAGCCCAGGGGGCCTTCGGTGGCGATATGGATGGCGTCCGGACGAAAACTGTCGAGGATTTCTCCCACCTTGCGTCCGGGACTCAGGGCCAACGGAATTTCCGCATAGGTTGGGCAGGGAATGGTGGCGAACTGATCGGGGGAGACGACCTGAATGCGATGCCCCTGCGCGGTCAGCCGGGCAATCAGGGTATCGAGAACCCGGACCACGCCATTGGGCTGCGGATGCCAGGCATCGGTGGCGATGAGAAGACGCAATGGGGAAATCCATGTTCCAGAGGGTTTTCCCGAATTTTCAAGACTCTAGTAGGGGAAGCAAGTGACAAACCCATGACATTGCGCCGCCCCGCCTTTCCCGTTAAACAGGGGCCGACAAATCACAGGAGCCGGACATGCGTAGCGTCGTTTATTTCAATTGCGGCAGCGTGGGGGATTTCCCCATATCCGAAGACCGCTTCACCACTTTTGTGGAAACGGTGGCCTCGGATATCAAATATAGCGATGAAGAGCTGCACAAGGCGCGGACGGTGCTCGGGGATTGTATGCAACAAGAGGCCGATGCGACAGTTGGCGCAGTGGAAGAAGCGGCCGCCTGTTTCATATGGAACTACTTCAACACTCACCCCGAGCCCGAAATGAATATTGCCGGTGATGTGTTGATCATTGATCTGAACGGGGACGGCGAAACCGTCGAATTCGCCGCCGTCGATGACGTGGAATTAGCGAGCCAGGATTAATCCAACGATTCGCACCGTCCGGTCGGGGCGATTTGCGCTTTTTTTGTCGCGGGTATTGCAAGATTGCACCTTCAGAGTGTTTAATACGCTGGGTTTTGCTTAAAATTTTACGACAGCCCGCGCCGTTACTTGGAAGGACAACTATTGATTTTTCCCGAAAATGCGGGGGGGGGGTGAGAATGGGGCGCTCTAAGTCCGTCATTACGCTATGATTATCGAGTAGGTGATAATGCTTATCAATTGTATACTTGATGTAATATTATAACCTCTCTTCTTCGTCTTGCCGTTACATGAATTGGAGTAGGCCAATACTTGTAATTATTGGTATTGAAATGCTTCGCCGCTGCTGGTACCAATGAGGCAGGATCAATGCCCCGTGCAAAAGATTATCGCGAAAAAACCATTAGACCATGAGGTTCGACATGCCGATCACCGATGCCACAGTAACCCTAGGCGCCAAGGAAACCCTGAGCATCATGGGTCCGGCGAAAATCGATCTGAAAGATATTCAGTTCAACACCGGCGCGGCGGCCAAGGCCCCCGAAGTCGAGGGCGCACGCAATATGGCGGGCGGCAAGGCCGGTGCGGGCAAGGCTGGCGCGGGCAAGGCCGGGGCCGCTAAGGCGGCCGGTGGCAAGGGTGCCGTAGTCGGCAAGGGCGCGGTGGCTGGCAAGGGTGCCGGAGCCCAGGCGACCATGGCCAAGGGTGCCGCAGCGCGCGAGATTGAAAACGAAGGCGCTCGCGCCATGGCCGGCAAGGCCGCCGGTGGCAAGGCTGCGGGTGGCAAGGCTGCCATGGCCAAGGGTGCCGCGGCGCGCGAGATTGAAAACGAAGGTGCCCGAGCCATGGCTGGCAAGGCTGCCGCAGGCAAGGGCATGGCTGGCAAGGGCATGGCGGCCGGTGCAGGCAAGGGTGCCGGTGCCGGTGCCGGTGGCGGGGCCCAGTGCCTGGTCGGCAAGACCGGAACCGCTGCGGCGGGTAATGCCGGTGCGGCGGGAGCCAAGGGCATGGGCATGACCGTTGCCAATACCACGGGGACTGGCGTCGCCAAGGGTGTGGCCGCCAAGGGTGCTGCTGCGACGGGTTCGACGACCGCCGGTGTCAAGGGTCTGAGCCTCGGCCTCGGCCTGGGTCTGGGGATCTGGGGGCCGGTTGCGGTCGGCACGCTGGGCGTGTTGGGCGCGGTGGCTGCTTATGGCTACTACAAGCGTTCCAAGACCGAGGGCGCCGTCCCGGCCTGAGGCCTCATCGCCACACAGAAAAACGACGGGCCGGAACCTTAGAAAGTTCCGGCCCGTTTAATTTGTCATCTCTTGCGGGCCAGTTGATCCAACAGGGATTGCCCGGTTTGCGGGGCCGGTTCCTGTTCCGCAGCGGGGGCTTTGGCCGGGGCCGGGTTTGCGGCGACCGGAGCGCCCCCCAGCATGGCGGCCAATTGCTGCATCAGATCCTCCTGCGAGAAGCCACCATCTGCGGCGGCGGGGGTCGGGGCAGGCGGAGCCGCCGCGGGTATCGGTGCGGCGGCCGGTGCCGGTGCCGGTGTCGGCGCGGGCGCGGCTGCTGGTGTCGGCGCGGGTGCCGCAGCCGCATTGGCCTGCATCATGTTCATCAGTTGCGACATCAAGTCCTGCTGCGTCTGCGGCGCATTGGCGGCGGGCGGCGGCGGCGCGCTGGGCTGCGGCGCGGCAGCCTGTGGCGGCATGCCGGGCGGGGCCAGACCCAATTGCGCCAACAGGTCGTTCTGGTTCTGGGGCGGCGGGGCCATTTGCGGCAGCACTTGTGGCGGCGCGGGCGGCATAGGCGGAGGTGGCGCATAAGCCCCACCCAACTGACTGAGCAGTTGATCCTGGGACGGCGGCGGCGCATAGGCCATGGGTTGCTGCGGTGGCAGGGGCGGTGGTGCGTATTGGGGCGGCGGCGGGGGCGCATACTGCGGGGGCGCATATTGAGGCGGCGCGGCCATTGGCGGCGGCGCGGCGGGGGCCTGTGGCGCAGGCGGCGCGGCGGGGGCTGGCGTATCCGAAGCGTCCGTTTTTCCCTTCAGGGGCAAAACCCGGGCCGGTCTGGCACGCTGGGCGGCTTCGGCCTCCAGTTCCCGCGGCCGTTTGCGGTACATCTTGTCCGGATGCTCCGAATGCTCGCGCGGCGCGGCCTTCGGCGGCGGCGCGGCCTTCCTGGTGGTCGGCGGCGGCGCGGCCGTTTCAACGGGAGCTTCGGGGGCTTCGACGGTCGGGGTCGCGACCGGGGCCGCCGTTTCAGGTTTCTTGGGGCTTCGAGCGGTGAACTTCTTGGCCAGTTGCTTGGCTGATGCCTCGGGGTCGAGAATGTTGTTGGACTTGCGGCTGACTTCGACCTTCTGCGCGGCCAGGGAATTGTCGCGGGCCGCCACCTGAGCCTCCCGGCGTTGCTGGAAAATGGCATCCAGCATGGACAGCAGCCGTTCGCCATCCACCGGTTTGCCAATGAATCCCTGCACCCCGCTTTGCGTCAGTTCCGGTTTGCGCCGGTCGTTGAAGTCGGGGCCGGTGACCATCACCACCGCCGGGGCTCTCAACCCGGTGCGGGTACGGGCCTGCTTGACCAGCGCCATGACCTCCGCGTTGGGGAAAAATTCGTCGATCAGGATGATGTCGTAGTGGTCCTTGCGCAGCAGGGCCTGGGCCTCGGGGATGCGCTTGGCCTGGGTCAGCTTCTCGACCCCGGCCACGCGCAGGATCATGCTAACCTGGAACAGCGAACTTTGTTCCGAAGGCGGGCAGGCATAGAGGACATCTTTATTCACCAGAGGTTTCACGACGTTACAGATGCTCCTTCAGGTCCTTGGGGTGGTACATCATACCGCCACCCATTATGGCATTTTTCTCGCTCCGCTTCACCCTTGTCGCACGAATTTGTTCAAATCCGATGAATCATCGAAAAAAACGACGCAATTCCTTCTTCCCCGCCAAAACTGTTTGCGTCCCCAGGGCCAGCATGGGTATAGGTGTTGAGGCGCTGCGAAGAATTATATCATAAACATATGGGAGGTCGGTGCCGTTCGCTCCGTCAGCCAGACCTAGATGGAATCATTAAACCTTCAGAACGTCACTTTCATGTTGGTCGAGGACAATCGGTTCTCGGCCCGGCTGGCGATTTCGATTCTGAAAAACCTGAAGGTGGGACGGATCGAAGTGTCTTCCAGTGCCGAGGACGCCATTGTGCTTCTCAAGTCCGGATTCCAGCCGGACATTCTGCTGGTCGATTGGCTGCTGCCGAAAATGAACGGCACCGATTTCGTCAAGCAGGTGCGCACTCGCGGCATCACCGTCAATCCCTATGTGCCGATCATTCTGGTCACCGCCTGGTCACGCATCTCGGTCATCGAGGCGGCGCGGGACAGCGGCGTTAACGAAATCCTGGCCAAGCCGGTTTCTCCCCTGTCGCTCTACAATGCCATTGTCAAGGTGATCATGAAGGCGCGTCCCTTTGTCCGTTCGGCTACCTATTTCGGTCCCAACCGACGGCGCTCCAACGATCCCAAGCGCACCGGGCCGGATCGTCGGTTGCCGGTCGGCTAACCCCGTTTCCGGGCGATTTCGTACAAGGCAATGGCGGCGGCGTTGGACAGGTTGAGGCTTTCCACCGCCGAGGTCATGGGAATGCGCACCAACAGGTCGCAGGTGTCGCGGGTCAGGCGGCGCAATCCTTCGCCTTCGGAGCCCAGTACCAGGGCCGTGCGACCGCTCAGATTGGCCGCGGGCAGGGTCTGTTCGGCCCGGCCGTCCAAACCGACGCACCAGAATCCCGCCTCCTTGAGGGTGCCCAGGGCGCGAGCCAGATTGCTGACCTGAATCAACGGCACCCGCTCCAGGGCCCCGCTGGCCGATTTGGCCAGCACCCCGGTGACGTCCGGCGCATGGTGACGGGGCAGGAGGACGGCGCGCGCGCCAAAGGCCGCCGCCGACCGCAAAACGGCCCCGATATTATGCGGGTCCTGCGCCCGGTCGAGTACCAGCAGCAGGGCGTCGGGGTCATCGGCGCATTCCCCGGCCAGATCCTCGACGAACATTTCGGGCAGCGGACGGACCCAGGCGGCCAGCCCTTGATGCACCGCATTGTCTGGAAGCAGGCGACTCAAGGCCGTCCGATCGATCCCCTCGGGAGCCGGTCGGTCCGATAACGGCGGCAAGGATTTCAGGGCTTCCGGGGTGCCGAGAAGGCGCAAAACCTGCCGCTCGGGATTGTCCAAAGCGGCCAGTACCGGATGGGTGCCCCACAGCCACATGCCGTTGCCGCTTGAAGCGGCAGCGCTGGGCACGGATTTGGAGGGGCGGGAACGTTTGCGCATGGGGCAACTCTTAGCATGTCGCGAAGGCCCCGTGTAGCACCAGTTTATATCGCGAAAAATTGTGCAATTCTTGGCCTTTGCAGTTGACAAGCCCCCCTCAAATCCCATAGACCGGGCTTCCGTTTGTCCGGGTGCGGGAAACCGTGCGTTTCGGAACGGTACCGGAGGGGTGCCCGAGTGGCTAAAGGGGACGGGCTGTAAACCCGTTGGCGTACGCCTACGTTGGTTCGAAACCAACCCCCTCCACCACCGTTTCGTATCCGGCGCGAGCAGGCGGCAGATTGGGTCTGCGGGTGTAGCTCAATGGTAGAGCTCCAGCCTTCCAAGCTGGCTACGTGGGTTCGATCCCCATCACCCGCTCCAACCGCCCTGCCGGGGCGACAGGTGATAGAGAGTTTAGAGTTTAAGGCGTTTTTTTAAGGCCAGGGAACGAGAGGCGCGAAAATGTCGAAAGAAAAGTTTGAACGGAATAAGCCGCATTGCAACGTGGGCACGATTGGCCACGTTGATCATGGCAAGACGACGCTGACGGCGGCGATCACCAAGGTATTGGCGGAAGCCAGCGGCGGCAAGGTCATGGCCTTTGACGAGATCGACAAGGCGCCGGAAGAGAAGGCGCGCGGCATCACCATTTCGACGGCGCACGTTGAGTATGAGACGGCGAACCGGCATTACGCGCACGTGGATTGCCCGGGTCACGCGGATTATGTGAAGAACATGATCACCGGCGCGGCGCAGATGGACGGGGCGATTCTGGTTTGCTCGGCGGCCGATGGCCCGATGCCGCAGACCCGCGAGCACATTCTGCTGGCCCGTCAGGTGGGTGTTCCGGCGATTGTTGTTTACATGAACAAGGTCGACCAGGTGGACGACGAAGAGCTGTTGGAGCTGGTGGAGCTTGAAATCCGCGAGCTTCTGAGCTCGTACGATTTCCCGGGCGACGACATTCCGATCGTCAAGGGTTCGGCGCTGGCCGCTTTGGAAGGCCGCGACGACGCCATTGGCAAAGACTCGATCATGGAGCTTGCGAAAGCCATTGATGAGTACATTCCGCAGCCTGAGCGTCCGAAGGATCAGCCGTTCCTGATGCCGATCGAAGACGTGTTCTCGATTTCCGGTCGGGGCACGGTGGTGACCGGTCGTATTGAGCGTGGCATTGTGAAGGTGGGCGAGGAAATCGAGATTGTCGGTATCCGTCCGACCACCAAGACGGTCTGCACGGGCGTTGAGATGTTCCGCAAGCTGCTGGATCAGGGCGAAGCGGGCGACAACATCGGGGCCTTGCTGCGCGGCACCAAGCGCGAGGACGTGGAGCGCGGTCAGGTTCTGGCGAAGCCGGGCTCGATCACGCCGCACACGAAGTTCAAGTGCGAGTGCTACATCCTGACCAAGGAAGAAGGGGGGCGTCACACGCCGTTTTTCTCCAACTATCGCCCGCAGTTTTATTTCCGGACGACGGACGTGACGGGCACCATCGAACTGCCGGAAGGCACCGAGATGGTGATGCCGGGCGACAACATCGCCATGACGGTGCAACTGATCAACCCGATCGCCATGGACGAAGGCTTGCGCTTCGCCATTCGTGAGGGCGGTCGTACGGTTGGCGCCGGTGTCGTCGCCAGCATTATTGAATAGAGGTTGGCGATCCCCGCATTCGCGGTTATATAAGGCGGACGGACTCGATAAGGGAGCCCGACCGCCTGTTCCCCCCGGACCGCTCGCGATCCGGGGCGAAACTCTTGTAGGGGTATAGCTCAGTTGGTAGAGCGGCGGTCTCCAAAACCGCAGGTCGAGGGTTCGAGCCCTTCTGCCCCTGCCAATTTCATGGTTTTCGGCCTGTCGCCGGAAAGCCTGGGGGAAGCCCCAAAATTAAGGACGTGAAAGACCGAATATGGCCAAGACCAACCCCTCGCAGTTCTTGCGTGAAGTTCGCCAAGAAGGGTCCAAAGTGACCTGGCCGAGCCGCAAGGAAACCAGCATCACCACCGGCATGGTGTTCTTGATGGTGGTTCTGGCCGCCCTGTTTTTCCTGCTGGTGGATGGCATTCTGTCCGCCTCCGTCAAATTCGTTTTCGGGCTGGGAGGCTGAAACCATGGCCTACCGCTGGTATGTGATTCACGTCCATTCGGGCTTCGAAAAGAAGGTCGCCCAATCCATCGAGGAGCAAATCCGCCAAAAGGGTATGGAGGAGCAGTTCGAGGAAATACTGGTGCCGACCGAGGAAGTGGTCGAAATGCGCCGCGGGGCCAAGGTCAACGCCGAGCGCAAGTTCTTCCCCGGCTATGTGCTGGCGAAAATGGAGATGACCGACGAATCCTGGCATCTGGTCAAGGAAACGCCGAAAGTGACCGGGTTTCTGGGCGGTGGCGGCGTGCGGCCGATCCCCATTTCGGAAGCCGAAGCGCAGCGCATCCTCAATCAGGTGCAGGAAGGGATCGAACGGCCCAAGCCCTCCATCACCTTCGAGATCGGCGAGCAGGTGCGGGTCAGCGACGGCCCCTTCACCTCGTTCAACGGCGTGGTCGAGGAAGTGGACGAGGAAAAGGCGCGGCTCAAGGTGGCCGTCTCCATCTTTGGCCGCTCGACCCCGGTGGACCTGGAATATGGACAGGTCGAGAAACTATAGGATTTCAGAATAAACCCCATTCCACCCGATGAGCGGGTGGTTGATCCGCGGAAGGCCAGCCAGGGCCGTACCGCGAACCCAGTGACCACAGGAACTGAGGACAGACAATGGCAAAGAAGATCAGCGGCTATATCAAGCTGCAAATTGCCGCCGGCAAAGCGAATCCCTCGCCGCCGGTCGGCCCCGCGCTCGGTCAGGCGGGTGTGAACATCATGGAATTCTGCAAGCAGTTCAACGCTGCGACCCAGCAGATGGAACAGGGCATGCCGGTTCCCGTGGTGATCACCGTCTACGGAGACAAGTCGTTCACGTTCGTTACCAAATCGCCGCCGGCCAGCTACTTCATCATGAAGGCGGCGGGGCTGCCGAAGGGGGCCACCAACCCGGGCATCGAGGTCAAGGGTCGTGTGACCAAGGACCAGTTGCGGGAGATCGCCGATCAGAAAAAGGCCGATCTGAACTCCAACGACACGGAAGCCGCCGTTGCCATGTTGATGGGCACGGCGCGTTCCATGGGCATCGAGGTAACGGAGTAGGACCATGGCTAAAAAAGGAAAGCGTTTGCTCAGTGCCTGCGAAGGCATTGACCGGAACCAGCATTACGATCTCGCCGATGCCGTGAAAATGGTCAAGGCGCGGGCCACCGCGAAGTTCGATGAAACCGTCGAACTGGCTGTTTGCCTGGGCGTCGATCCGCGCCATGCGGACCAAATGGTCCGTGGCATGGTGGCCCTGCCCAACGGCACCGGCAAGACCGTGCGCGTCGCGGTGTTCGCCAAGGATGCCAAGGCGGAGGAAGCCAAGAAGGCGGGGGCCGATCTGGTCGGCGCCGACGACCTGGCGGAAATGATCCAGAAGGGCGAAGTGGCCTTTGATCGCTGTATCGCCACCCCGGACATGATGCCGGTGGTCGGTCGTCTGGGAAAGATCCTCGGTCCCCGCGGCCTGATGCCGAACCCCAAGCTGGGCACGGTGACCCCGAACGTCACCGAGGCCGTCAAGGCGGCCAAGGGCGGTCAGATCGAATTCCGGGTCGAGAAGGCGGGCATCATCCATGCCGGAATCGGCAAGGCGAGCTTCACCGAACAGCAGATCATGGAAAATGCCCAAGCCCTGGTGCAGGCCCTCAGCAAGGCCAAGCCGAGCGGGGCCAAGGGTTCCTACTTTCTGCGCGCCGCCCTGAGTTCGACCCAGGGGCCGGGCGTCAAACTGAACATCTCCAACCTGGTCGGCTGACCGGGGACGGAGTCACCAATGCGCCGCCGGAGCAATCCGGCGGTGTAGGGGCCTCTTCGGAGGCTCCGACCTGTCCGAGACCGTGGGTGTCGTCGCGCCGCAAGACGCGGGGACTTAAACCGGAAGAACCCACGCAGACAGAGAGCAAACCGTTGAAGGATCGGGCCCAGGCTCCCCTTGAGACGGCTTGGACTGCTGCTCTGGACAGGATGAACCGGGCACCTCGTTTGTGTGGAGGTGCCTTAAGTCCTAACGTCCCCGAAGGCCTCGGCCCGACGGGACATCGTGCAACGGAGACGAACCGTGGACCGCACTGAAAAGCAGGAACTGGTCGCTTCAATGCATCAGACGTTCGAGGGCACATCCCTGGTCGTCGTCACCCACTACAGTGGCATGACGGTGACAGAGATGACCGACCTTCGGGCCAAGATGCGTGAAGCAGGTGCCCAGTTCCAAGTGACGAAAAACCGGCTCACCCGTCTCGCCCTCGAAGGTACCGACTACGAGGGATTGAAGGATCTGTTCACCGGACCGACGGCCATGGCCTATTCGGACGACCCGGTGGCCGCGGCGAAGACTGCCGTGGATTTTGCCAAGAAAAACACCAAGCTGATCGTGCTTGGTGGGTCGCTCGGCAATCAGATGCTCGATTCCGAGGGAATCAAAGCTCTGGCCTCGCTGCCGTCCCTGGACGAGCTGCGCGGCAAGCTTGTCGGCCTTATCGCCGCTCCGGCCACCCGCGTGGCCACGGTGCTGCAGGCACCCGCCAGCCAACTGGCGCGTGTTTTCGGTGCTTACGGTGAAAAGGGTGAAGCTGCCTGACCGAATGAGACGACTACAGAGTCCAAGCCATAAGGAGTGATTTTGAAATGGCCGATCTAGCTAAAATCGTAGAAGACCTGTCCAGCCTGACCGTTATGGAAGCCGCCGAGCTGTCCAAGATGCTGGAAGAGAAGTGGGGCGTTTCCGCCGCCGCTGCCCCGGTGGCCATGGCCGCCATGCCGGGTGCCGCCGCCGGTGGCGAAGCCGCTGAAGAGCAGACCGAGTTCACCGTTGTTCTGGCCGCCGTCGGCGACAAGAAGATCAACGTGATCAAGGAAGTGCGTGCCATCACCGGCCTGGGCCTGAAAGAGGCCAAGGATCTGGTGGAAGGGGCGCCGAAGCCGGTCAAGGAAGGCGTCAACAAGGACGAAGCCGCCGAGCTGAAGAAAAAGCTCGAAGAGGCCGGTGCCACTGTCGAGGTCAAATAAGCAGGGGCAACCCTGTAATTTTTCGGCGGCGATGCCGTCGAGCCAACAAATTCCGGAGGGCGGTGGACCGCAAGGCGCACCGGCCTCCGGTTATTGGTTTTATAATTTTCGAACCCATCCGGGCAGCATTGGCCGCGCCGGGGCCGGGAAGGCCGGATGGGAATGGGACGGAAAGCCGTTGATTTAAGGGCCGCCCGTTTCTTTGGACCCTCGGGGTTCCGCTTTCCGACAACGGCGGTCGGCGGTGGGGCCCGGACGTATCATCTGCCAGGCGAGGAGCCTCCATGACCACTTCCTTCACCGGTCGGAAACGTATCCGCAAAAGCTTTGGGCGCATCCCCGTGGTCGCCCCCATGCCGAATCTGATCGAGGTCCAGAAGACCTCCTACGAATGCTTCCTGCAACGGGAAGTGCCCGCCGCCGAGCGCAGCGAAAGCGGCTTGCAGGAAGTCTTGAAATCGGTTTTCCCGATCAATGATTTTTCCGAGCGCGGCACCCTGGAATTCGTGTCCTACGAATTCGAGGAGCCCAAGTACGACGTGGAAGAGTGCCAGCAGCGCGGCATGACCTATTCGGCGCCGCTCAAGGTCACCCTGCGGCTGGTGGTCTGGGACGTGGACGAGGAAACCGGTGCCCGTTCGGTGCGCGACATCAAGGAGCAGGACGTCTATATGGGCGACATGCCGCTGATGACTGCCAACGGTACCTTCGTGGTCAATGGCACTGAGCGCGTGATCGTGTCCCAGATGCACCGCTCGCCGGGCGTCTTTTTCGACCATGACAAGGGCAAGACCCATTCCTCGGGCAAGTATCTGTTCGCGGCGCGGGTGATCCCCTATCGCGGCTCCTGGCTCGATTTCGAATTCGACGCCAAGGACCTGGTCTACGTGCGCATTGATCGTCGCCGGAAATTGCCGGTGACCACCCTGTTGCTGGCCTTGCTGCCCGATGAGCTGGGCAACGGTGCCGAACTGGGCGAGGAAGCCCGGCGCAGCGGCGGCATGACTCCGGAACAGATCCTCAATTATTTTTACGACACGGTGACCTTCACCAAGGGCGCGAAGGGTTGGAAGACGCCCTTCGATGCCAAGCGGTTGGGCGGCACCAAGCTGGCCTTCGACCTGATCGACGCCAATACCGGCGACGTGGTGGCCGAAGTGGGCAAGAAAATGACCCCGCGTCTGGCGCGCAAGCTGACTGAGGCGGGCCTGACCGAACAGCTCATCACCCTCGAAGAACTGGTCGGGCGCTATATCGCCAGCGACCTGATCAACGAGGAGACCGGTGAGATCTTCTGCGAGGCCGGGGATGAACTGACCGAGGAGATTCTGGAGGCGCTGGAAAAGGCGGGCATCACCGAGATCCCGACCCTGGCCATCGACCATATCACCGTCGGCCCGTACATCCGCAATACCCTGGCCATCGACAAGAACACCACCCGCGAAGAGGCGCTGATCGACATTTACCGGGTCATGCGTCCGGGTGAGCCGCCGACCCTGGAGACTGCTGAGAATCTGTTCAGCGGCTTGTTCTTCGATTCGGAACGCTATGATCTGTCGCCGGTCGGTCGGGTGAAAATGAATTCCCGACTCGGCTTCGAGACCGCCGATACCCAACGCACCCTGCGCAGCGCCGACATCCTCGAAGTGGTCAAGGTGCTGGTCGGTCTCAAGGACGGTCGCGGCGAAATCGACGACATCGACCACCTGGGCAACCGTCGCGTCCGGTCGGTGGGCGAACTGATGGAGAATCAGTACCGGGTCGGCCTGCTGCGCATGGAGCGGGCGATCAAGGAACGCATGAGTTCCGTCGATATCGACACCGTCATGCCGCACGACATGATCAATGCCAAACCGGCGGCCGCTGCGGTGCGCGAGTTCTTCGGTTCGTCGCAGCTCAGCCAGTTCATGGATCAGACCAACCCGCTGTCGGAAATCACCCACAAGCGGCGCCTGTCGGCCCTCGGCCCGGGCGGTCTGACCCGCGAGCGGGCCGGGTTCGAGGTGCGCGACGTGCATCCGACCCACTATGGCCGGATCTGCCCCATCGAGACGCCGGAAGGCCCGAACATCGGCCTGATCAACTCGCTGGCCACCTATGCGCGGGTCAATCAGTACGGCTTCATCGAGACTCCCTACCGCAAGGTGGTGGATCACAAGGTGACCGACGAAGTGATCTATATGTCGGCCATGCAGGAAGGCAAGTTCGCCATCGCCCAGGCCAATACGGAACTGAACGAGGATGGCAGCTTCGCCCATGACCTGATCAGCGTGCGGCAGTCCGGCGATTTCCACATGGCGCGTCCGGAAGACGTGGATTACATGGACGTGTCGCCGCGTCAGCTGGTGTCGGTGGCGGCGGCGCTCATCCCGTTCCTGGAAAACGACGATGCCAACCGCGCCCTAATGGGCTCGAACATGCAGCGTCAGGCGGTGCCGCTGATCAAGGCCGAGGCGCCGCTGGTCGGCACCGGCATGGAACAGGCGGTGGCCAGTGATTCTGGAGCCTCCATCGTGGCCCGGCGCTCCGGGGTGGTCGATCAGATCGACGGCACCCGGATCGTGGTGCGGGCGACCGAGGAGACCTCGCATTCTGCGGCCGGCGTCGATATCTACAATCTGCTGAAGTTCCAGCGTTCCAACCAGAACACCTGTATCAACCAGCGGCCGCTGGTCAAGGTCGGGGATCGGGTGACCCAGGGCGAGATCATCGCCGACGGGCCGTCCACGGAACTGGGCGAACTGGCCCTGGGGCGCAACGTCCTGGTCGCCTTCATGCCCTGGAACGGCTACAACTTCGAGGACTCCATCCTGATTTCCGAACGCATCGTCCGCGACGACGTGTTCACCTCGATCCATATTGAGGAATTCGAAATCATGGCCCGCGATACCAAGCTGGGTCAGGAGGAAATCACCCGCGACATTCCCAATGTGGGTGAAGAAGCGCTGAAGAATCTGGACGAGGCGGGCATTGTCTATATCGGTGCCGAAGTGCGTCCGGGCGATATCCTGGTCGGCAAGGTGACGCCGAAGGGCGAATCGCCGATGACCCCGGAAGAAAAACTGCTGCGGGCCATTTTCGGCGAAAAAGCCTCCGACGTGCGGGATACCTCGCTGCGGCTGCCGCCGGGGGTCGTCGGAACCATCGTCGAGGTGCGGGTGTTCTCGCGCCGGGGCGTGGACAAGGACGAACGTGCCCTGGCCATCGAGCGGGCCGAAATCGACCGGCTGGCCAAAGACCGCAACGACGAACGGGCGATCCTGGAGCGCAGCTTCCGGGGCCGACTCAAGAACCTGATCCTGGGCCATACGGTGTCCCGGGGGCCAAAGGGCGTCAAGGCGGGCGACCGGGTGACCGAGGAGTTGTTGGCCGGGGTCGAACCCCGCGAATGGGCCAAGATCGTGCTCGAGGATGATCAGGTCATGGCCGATCTTGAGGCCCTGCGGAATCATACCGACGACAGCATCGACGTGCTCAACAAGCGCTTCGAGAACAAGGTCGAGAAGCTGCAACGGGGCGACGAACTGCCGCCGGGCGTGATGAAGATGGTCAAGGTCTTCGTCGCCGTGAAGCGCAAGCTGCAACCGGGCGACAAGATGGCCGGTCGGCATGGCAACAAGGGTGTGATTTCCAAGATCAATCCGATCGAGGACATGCCGTTCCTGGAAGATGGCACCCATGTGGACGTGGTGCTCAATCCGCTGGGCGTGCCGTCGCGCATGAACGTCGGGCAGATTCTGGAAACCCATCTGGGCTGGGCCTGCAACGGCATCGGTCGTCAGATTGGCGACATGATCGACGCCATCAAGCGCGGCATCGGCGATGAGTCCCAACTGCGCGAGAAGCTGGAAGATGTCTATGGGCGCGAGGTCTATCATCAGGAAATCGCCCCGATGAACGAAGCGCAGTTGATGGAAATGTCCAACAACCTGCGCAACGGCATCACCATCGCCACCCCGGTGTTCGACGGGGCGCGCGAGCCGGACATTGTCGAAATGCTCGAAAAGGCGGGATTGCCCTCCTCCGGTCAGATGGATCTGTGGGATGGACGAACCGGCGAGCAATTTGATCGCAAGGTCACGGTGGGCTACATCTATATGCTGAAGCTGCACCATCTGGTGGACGATAAGATCCATGCCCGGTCCATCGGCCCGTACTCGCTGGTCACCCAACAGCCGTTGGGCGGCAAGGCGCAGTTCGGCGGACAGCGGTTCGGTGAAATGGAGGTCTGGGCCCTGGAGGCTTACGGTGCCGCCTACACCTTGCAGGAAATGCTGACGGTCAAGTCGGATGACGTATCCGGCCGAACCAAGGTCTATGAGGCCATCGTCCGTGGGGACGATACCTTCGAGGCGGGTATTCCCGAGTCCTTCAACGTGCTGGTCAAGGAATTGCATTCGCTCGGCTTGAATGTCGAGCTTCTGCAAAGCGAATCCTGATCGAACGGCACCCAAGGAGTCACCAAGATGAATGAATTGATGAAGCTGTTCGGGCAGGTTCCCGGAACTCAGCGTTTCGACAAGATCAAGATTTCCATCGCCTCGCCGGAGCGCATCCGTTCCTGGTCGTTCGGGGAGATCAAAAAGCCGGAAACCATCAACTACCGGACCTTCAAGCCGGAGCGGGACGGTCTGTTCTGCGCCCGGATCTTCGGTCCGATCAAGGACTATGAATGCTTGTGCGGCAAGTACAAGCGGATGAAATACAAGGGTATTACCTGCGAAAAGTGCGGCGTCGAGGTCACCCTGACCAAGGTGCGGCGCGAGCGCATGGGCCATATCGAGCTGGCCTCGCCGGTGGCCCATATCTGGTTTTTGAAGTCGTTGCCGTCGCGCATCGGCCTGCTGATGGACATGACCCTGAAGGATCTGGAGCGGATTCTCTACTTCGAGAACCATGTGGTCATGGAACCCGGCCTGACCCCGCTCAAGCAGCACGAACTGTTGAGCGAGGAGCAATATCAGGCGGCGGTCGACGAATACGGCGAGGATGCCTTCACCGCCGGCATCGGGGCCGAGGCGATCAAGGAAATGCTGTCGCAGATTGATCTGGAAGCGGAACTGGATCAGGTCCGCATCGACCTCAAGGAAACCTCCTCCGAGGCGCGGCGCAAGAAACTGGTCAAGCGCCTGAAGCTGGTCGAGGCGTTCCTCGAATCCGGGGCCCGTCCGGAATGGATGATTCTCGATGTGGTGCCGGTCATTCCGCCGGAACTGCGTCCGCTGGTGCCGCTGGATGGTGGCCGTTTCGCCACCTCCGATCTGAACGATCTGTACCGCCGGGTGATCAACCGCAACAACCGTTTGAAGCGGCTGATCGAACTGCGGGCTCCGGAAATCATCGTGCGCAACGAAAAGCGCATGTTGCAGGAATCGGTGGATGCGCTGTTCGACAACGGTCGTCGGGGCCGCGCCATCACCGGGGCCAACAAGCGCCCGTTGAAGTCGCTGTCCGACATGCTGAAGGGCAAGCAGGGCCGCTTCCGGCAGAACCTGCTCGGCAAGCGCGTCGATTATTCCGGCCGTTCGGTGATCGTGGTCGGTCCCGACCTGATGCTGCATCAGTGCGGACTGCCCAAGAAGATGGCGCTGGAGTTGTTCAAGCCGTTCATCTATTCGAAGCTCGAACTGTACGGCATGGCGACCACCATCAAGGCGGCCAAGCGCATGGTCGAGAAGGAACGTCCCGAAGTCTGGGACATTCTTGAAGAGGTGATCCGCGAGCATCCGGTGATGCTCAACCGGGCACCGACCCTGCACCGTCTCGGCATCCAGGCCTTCGAGCCGAAACTGATCGAGGGCAAGGCGATCCAGCTTCATCCGCTGGTCTGCACCGCCTTCAACGCCGATTTCGACGGCGATCAGATGGCCGTGCACGTGCCGCTGTCGCTGGAAGCGCAGTTGGAAGCGCGGGTGCTGATGATGTCGACCAACAACATCCTCAGCCCGGCCAACGGCAAGCCGATCATCGTGCCGTCGCAGGATATCGTGCTGGGTCTTTATTATATGACCCTGATGCGCGAGGGCGAGAAGGGCGAGGGCATGGCCTTCTGCGATATGGGCGAACTGGAACAGGCTCTGGGGGCCGGTGCAGTCAGCCTGCACGCGCAGATCACCGCCCGCTATCATACCTTCGATGAAGACGGCAATCCGGTGGTGCAGCGGGTGAAAACCACCCCGGGCCGCCTGATGGTCTCGGAACTGCTGCCGAAGACCCCGAAGACCCCCTTCGAACTGGTCAACAAGCTGCTGACCAAGAAGGAAATCTCCAACGTCATGGATGCGGTGTACCGGCATTGCGGTCAGAAGGAATCGGTGATTTTCGCCGACCGGCTGATGGGTCTGGGTTTCAAGCGCGCCTGCGTCGCCGGTATTTCGTTCGGCAAGGACGATCTGGTGGTGCCGCTCGAAAAGGAGAAACTGGTCAGCGATACCGAGGCCAGCGTCAAGGAATTCGAGCAGCAGTATCTGGATGGTCTGATCACCCAGGGCGAAAAGTACAACAAGGTGGTGGACGCCTGGTCGCACTGCACCGACGCCATGGCCGATGCCATGATGAAGGAAATCCAGCGCGACAAGAAGGGCGAGCCGGTCAATGCGGTCTATATGATGGCCCATTCCGGGGCCCGTGGGTCGCCGGCCCAGATGAAACAGCTCGCCGGGATGCGCGGCCTGATGGCCAAGCCCGATGGCTCGATCATTGAAACGCCCATTATCTCCAACTTCAAGGAGGGGCTCACCGTGTTGGAGTACTTCAACTCCACCCACGGCGCGCGCAAGGGGCTGGCCGATACGGCGCTCAAGACCGCCAACTCCGGGTATCTCACCCGGCGTCTGGTGGACGTGGCGCAGGATTGCATCATCACCGAACACGATTGCGGGACGGATCAATTCCTCACCGCCACCGCGCTGATCGAGGGCGGGGACGTGGTGGTGCCGTTGGCGGACCGCATTCTGGGCCGTTCGGCAGCCGAGGACATCATCCACCCGGAAACCAGGGAAGTCATGGTTGCGGCGGGCGAACTGATCCACGAGCCGGATGCCGATGCCATCGAAAACGCCGGAATCGAAGTGGTGAAAATCCGCTCGGTGCTGACCTGTAAGTCGCAGGTCGGAGTCTGCGGCACCTGCTACGGGCGCGATCTGGCCCGCGGCACGCCGGTGAACATGGGTGAAGCGGTGGGGGTCATCGCGGCCCAATCCATCGGCGAGCCGGGCACCCAGTTGACCATGCGCACCTTCCACATCGGCGGCGCCGCCCAGCGCGGTGCCGAGCAGTCGAAGATCGAGGCCTCCTACGACGGTAAGGTCAAGCTCGAAAACTGCACCATGGTGAAAGACAGCGCCGGGACCCAGGTGGTCATGAGCCGCAACTCGGAACTGCTGCTGATCGACGAAAACGGTCGTGAAAAGGCCCGTCACCGGGTCGCCTACGGCAGCAAGCTGGTGGTCAAGGAAGGACAGGAGGTCGCCCGCGGCGACAAACTGGCCGAGTGGGACCCCTATACCCTGCCCATCGTCTCCGAGCGCAATGGCGTGGTCAGCTTCGTGGATATGGTCGAAGGCCTGTCCATGACCGAGGTGGTGGACGAAGCGACCGGTCTGTCGTCCAAGGTGGTGACCGACTGGAAGCAGCAGCCGCGCGGGTCGGACCTGAAGCCGCGACTGAACCTGTTGGACGAGAACGGCAATATCCTGATTCTCGATAACGGACTGGAAGCCCGCTACTTCATGTCCGTGGACTCCATCCTGTCGGTGGAAAACGGCCAGAAGGTGCATGCTGGTGACGTGTTGGCGCGTATTCCCCGCGAATCGGCCAAGACCCGTGACATTACCGGCGGTCTACCGCGGGTGGCGGAACTGTTCGAAGCCCGCAAGCCGAAGGATCACGCGATTATCTCGGAAATTGATGGTCGAGTGGAATTCGGCAAGGACTACAAGAACAAGCGCCGCATCATGGTGGTGCCGGATGGCGGCGAGGAAGATGAGGCGCGGGAATACCTGATCCCCAAGGGTAAGCATATCTCGGTGCAGGAAGGCGACTTCGTGCGGCGGGGCGATCCCCTGATGGATGGTAATCCGGTGCCGCACGATATCCTGCGGGTGATGGGGGTCGAGGCCCTGGCCGAGTATCTCATCAACGAGATCCAGGACGTCTATCGACTGCAAGGCGTGAAGATCAACGATAAGCATATCGAGGTGATCGTCCGTCAGATGTTGCAGAAGGTCGAGGTCATGGAGCCCGGGGACACCACCTTCCTGGTCGGCGAACTGGTCGACCGGATCGAGTTCGCGACGGCCAACCAAAAGGTGGTCGATGCGGGCGAACGTCCGGCCGCTGCGGAACCGGTGCTGCAAGGCATCACCAAGGCTTCGTTGCAGACTCATTCCTTCATCTCGGCGGCCTCCTTCCAGGAGACCACCCGGGTGCTCACCGAGGCGGCGGTCTCGGGCAAGGAGGATACCCTGCTCGGGCTGAAGGAGAACGTCATCGTCGGTCGTCTGGTGCCGGCGGGGACGGGCAGCGTCATGAATCGCTTCCGGGCGGTGGCGGCGGATCGCGATCGCGAGCTGGCGGCCAGGCAGCAGGACGAGGACGAAGAACTGTCCCTGCCCATCGGTCAGGTGCCCGAAGAGTCCTTCGGCGATGCTTTCGGCGGCGCGTCGGAAGAATAATCGGCGCAAGATTCACCACGAAACCGGGGCTGGAAGGCAACTTCCGGCCCCGTTTGATTTCACGGCCGGGATTGGGGGATTCTTCCCTTGACGTACAGCCGACTCGCCCATAGTATGCGCGCCTCATCCAAGGGGGTTGGTGGTGGCTCTGTTGACGAGCCAGACGCGACCCGCCGGATTGAACGTGAAATATATTGGGTTTTAACCCTCCGTGCTTTTGGTCTTTGACCGGGATCGCTCCCGGCGCGGGGACCTTTGCCTTAATTGTGCGGTACGGGGGATGTCATGGCGCTGCATTGCGCCGACACGCAGAGGAAGGTTCGAATGCCGACCATTAACCAGTTGATCCGCAAGCCGCGGAAGGACAAGCCGGTTCATAACAAGGTGCCGGCCATGGAGGCCTGCCCGCAGAAGCGAGGGGTTTGTACCCGCGTCTATACGACCACGCCGAAGAAGCCGAACTCGGCCCTTCGCAAGGTGGCGCGCGTGCGGCTGACCAACGGTTTCGAAGTGACCAGCTACATTCCCGGCGAGGGCCATAACCTCCAGGAGCACTCGGTGGTCATGATTCGCGGCGGTCGCGTGAAGGATCTTCCCGGCGTGCGTTATCACATCATTCGCGGCGTGCTCGATACCCAGGGTATCGGCGATCGTCGTCAGCGCCGGTCGAAATACGGCGCCAAGCGTCCGAAGTAAGGGGAACACATATGTCTCGTCGTCATCGCGCCGTAAAACGTGAGATCCTGCCGGACGCCAAATATGGCGACGTGGTCCTCACCAAGTTCATCAACAGCATCATGCTGGATGGCAAGAAGTCCGCGTCCGAGAAGATCATTTATGGGGCTCTCGATATCATCCAAAAGAAGACCGGCCAGGAGCCGCTCAAAGTGTTCCACGAGGCCCTGGACAACGTGAAGCCGTCGATCGAGGTGCGCTCGCGCCGCGTCGGTGGGGCGACCTATCAGGTCCCCGTCGAGGTGCGCAGCGAGCGGCGTCAGGCCCTGGCCATCCGTTGGCTGGTGGACATGACCCGCAAGCGTTCGGAAAACACCATGACTGATCGTCTGGCCGGAGAATTGTTGGATGCCGCGCAGAGCCGCGGTGCCGCTGTCAAGAAACGGGAAGATACCCACCGGATGGCCGACGCCAACAAGGCGTTCTCCCATTACCGCTGGTAGTCACCCCTTAAACAAGAGCACGACGAAGGTTCGATCATGGCCCGCACGACGCCACTCAAAATGTACCGCAATATCGGCATCATGGCTCACATTGATGCCGGTAAAACCACGACCACGGAGCGGATTCTGTACTACACCGGCAAAGCCTATAAGATCGGTGAAGTTCATGACGGCAACGCCACCATGGACTGGATGGAGCAGGAGCAGGAGCGCGGCATCACCATCACCTCGGCGGCGACCACGGCGTTTTGGCGGGATCATCGCATCAACATCATCGACACCCCGGGCCACGTGGATTTCACCATCGAAGTGGAACGTTCCCTGCGCGTGCTCGACGGCGCGGTGGCGGTGTTCGACTCGGTGGCCGGTGTCGAGCCGCAGTCCGAGACCGTGTGGCGGCAGGCCGACAAATATGGCGTGCCGCGCATTTGTTTTGTCAACAAAATGGACCGCATTGGCGCCGACTTCTATCGCTGCGTGGAAATGATCGAAGACCGTCTGGGAGCCAACCCGATGGTGTTGCATCTCCCCATCGGTTCCGAATCCGAGTTCGCCGGTTTGGTCGATCTGCTGAAGATGAAAGCCATCATCTGGGACGAAGAAAGCCTGGGTGCCAAGTTCCACGAGGAAGACATTCCCGCCGATTTGGCCGATCAGGCCGCCGAGTACCGCGAGCGTCTGGTGGAAATGGCCGTCGAACAAGACGACGCGGCCATGGAGGCCTATCTGGAAGGCGAAGAGCCGAGCTACGAGACCCTGATCAAATGCGTGCGCAAGGGAACCCTGAAGTCAGTTTTTGTGCCGGTGCTGTGCGGGACGGCCTTCAAGAACAAGGGCGTGCAGCCGCTGCTCGATGCCTTCGTCGATTTCATGCCCGCCCCGACCGACGTGCCCGCCATTCGCGGCATCCGGGCCGGAACGGAAGAGGAAATCAAGCGCAACAACTCCGACGATGTGCCGTTCTCGGCCCTGGCCTTCAAGATTATGAACGACCCCTTTGTCGGCTCGTTGACCTTCATCCGGATCTATTCCGGCTCCCTGAAAAGCGGCGACGGGGTCAGCAACACGGTGAAAGACAAGCGCGAGCGCATTGGCCGCATGTTGCTGATGCATGCCAACCACCGCGAAGAAATCAAGGAAGCCTTTGCCGGCGATATCGTCGCCCTGGCGGGTCTCAAGGACACCACTACCGGTGATACTCTGTGCGATCCCAACGATCAGGTGATCCTGGAGCGCATGGAATTCCCCGATCCGGTGATTGAGATCGCCGTCGAGCCGAAGACCAAGAGCGACCAGGAAAAGATGGGCGTGGCTCTGGCCCGTCTGGCCGCCGAGGACCCCTCTTTCCGGGTCAAGACCGACCACGAAAGCGCACAGACGATCATTTCCGGCATGGGTGAATTGCACCTGGAAATTCTGGTTGACCGCATGAAGCGCGAATTCAAGGTCGAAGCCAATGTGGGTCAGCCGCAGGTGGCCTATCGCGAGACTATTTCCCGCGAGGCCGACATTGATTACACCCACAAGAAACAGACCGGCGGTTCCGGTCAGTTCGCCCGGGTCAAGATCAAGTTTACGCCTATCGAAACGGGTTCGACCCTGGAATTCGAGAACACCGTGGTCGGCGGCAACGTGCCGAAAGAATACGTGCCCGGTGTGCAGAAGGGTCTGACCAGCGCTTCCCAGTCGGGCACCATCGCCGGGTTCCCGGTGGTTGGGGTCAAGGCGCAGCTCTATGACGGTGGCTACCACGATGTGGACTCCAGCGTCATGGCGTTTGAAATCGCTGCCCGTGCGGCCTTCAAGGAAGGCATGCAGAAGGCGGGTCCGAAGCTGCTGGAACCGGTGATGAAGGTCGAGGCGGTGACCCCCGAGGAATACATGGGCGATATCATCGGCGACTTGAACTCCCGTCGCGGCCAGGTGAGCGGCATGGATCAACGGGGCAATGCCCGGGTGATCAACGCCACGGTGCCGTTGGCCAATATGTTCGGGTACGTCAATACGCTGCGCTCCATGAGCCAGGGTCGCGCCCAATTCACCATGCAATTTGATCATTATGCCGAAGTTCCGCAGGCCGTGGCCGATGAGGTCAAGGCCAAGCTGGCGGGTTAGCACGAGGGATTTGAGAGATGTCGAAAGAAAAGTTTGAACGGAATAAGCCGCATTGCAACGTGGGCACGATTGGCCACGTTGATCATGGCAAGACGACGCTGACGGCGGCGATCACCAAGGTATTGGCGGAAGCCAGTGGCGGCAAAGTCATGGCCTTTGACGAGATCGACAAGGCGCCGGAAGAGAAGGCGCGCGGCATCACCATTTCGACGGCGCACGTTGAGTATGAGACGGCGAACCGGCATTACGCGCACGTGGATTGCCCGGGTCACGCGGATTATGTGAAGAACATGATCACCGGCGCGGCGCAGATGGACGGGGCGATTCTGGTTTGCTCGGCGGCCGATGGCCCGATGCCGCAGACCCGCGAGCACATTCTGCTGGCCCGTCAGGTGGGTGTTCCGGCGATTGTGGTTTACATGAACAAGGTCGACCAGGTGGACGACGAAGAGCTGTTGGAACTGGTGGAGCTTGAAATCCGCGAGCTTCTGAGCTCGTACGATTTCCCGGGCGACGACATTCCGATCGTCAAGGGTTCGGCGCTGGCCGCTTTGGAAGGCCGCGACGACGCCATTGGCAAAGACTCGATCATGGAACTGGCTGCGGCGGTGGATGCCTATATTCCGCAGCCGGAGCGTCCGAAGGATCAGCCGTTCCTGATGCCGATCGAAGACGTGTTCTCGATTTCCGGCCGTGGCACGGTGGTGACCGGTCGTATTGAGCGTGGCATTGTGAAGGTGGGCGAGGAAATCGAGATTGTCGGTATCCGTCCGACCACCAAGACGGTCTGCACGGGCGTTGAGATGTTCCGCAAGCTGCTGGATCAGGGCGAAGCGGGCGACAACATCGGGGCCTTGCTGCGCGGCACCAAGCGCGAGGACGTGGAGCGCGGTCAGGTTCTGGCGAAGCCGGGCTCGATCACGCCGCACACGAAGTTCAAGTGCGAGTGCTACATCCTGACCAAGGAAGAAGGGGGGCGTCACACGCCGTTTTTCTCCAACTATCGCCCGCAGTTTTATTTCCGGACGACGGACGTGACGGGCACCATCGAACTGCCGGAAGGCACCGAGATGGTGATGCCGGGCGACAACATCGCCATGACGGTGCAACTGATCAACCCGATCGCCATGGACGAAGGCTTGCGCTTCGCCATTCGTGAGGGCGGTCGTACGGTTGGCGCCGGTGTCGTCGCCAGCATTATTGAATAGAAAAGGGAGCGAACGGGCCGCTGCTTCCAGGCAACGGCTCTCGTAATTGGTGCGAACCATGGACAATCAAAATATCCGCATCAAGCTGAAGGCGTTCGATCACCGTGTGCTCGATCAGTCGACACGCGAGATTGTGAACACCGCCCGTCGGACGGGGGCCCAGGTGCGTGGCCCGATTCCGCTGCCTACCCGGATCGAGCGCTATACGGTTTTGCGTTCGCCGCATATCGACAAGAAATCCCGCGAGCAGTTCGAGATTCGCACCCACAAACGTCTGTTGGATATTGTCAATCCGACGCCGCAGACGGTGGATGCGTTGATGAAACTGGATCTCGCTTCCGGGGTCGATGTCGAGATCAAGTTGTAAGGGGGTCGAAACCATGCGTAGCGGACTTATTGCGCAGAAGGTCGGCATGACCCGTGTCTTCAAGGAAGACGGGACCCATGTTCCGGTCACCGTTCTCAAGGTCGAGGGCTGCCAGGTGGTGGCCCAGAAGACCGAGGAACGCGACGGCTACACGGCGGTCCAGTTGGGCGCCGGACAGGCCAAGGTCAAGCGGGTCACCAAGGCCATGCGCGGCCATTTCGCCAAGGCGAAAGTGGAGCCGAAAAAGAAGCTGTCCGAATTCCGAGTCGATCCGGCGAACATGATCGAGGTGGGGGCCGAGCTGTCCACCGAGCATTTCGTGGTCGGTCAGAAAGTCGATGTGATCGGAACCTCCATCGGTAAGGGTTTTGCCGGGGCCATGAAGCGTCACAATTTCGGCGGTTTGCGTGCCTCGCACGGGGTGTCCGTCAGCCACCGTTCCCATGGCTCCATCGGTCAGTGTCAGGACCCGGGCCGCGTGTTCAAGGGCAAGAAAATGGCCGGACACTTGGGAGCACGACGGGTGACCACGCAGAACCTCAATGTGGTCGCCGCCGATGGCGAAAACGGTCTGCTGCTGGTCAGCGGTGCGGTGCCCGGGCCGAAAAACGGCTGGGTGCTGGTCAAGGATGCCGTGAAGGTCGATCTGCCCGAGGGATTGCCACTGCCGGCCGGTCTGAAGTCCGCGCCGGTCGAGGCCCCCGCCGAGGCTCCCGCCGTTGAGGCCGTGGCGACCGAGGAAAAGGAATAACAACGATGAAAATCGACGTGATCAGCCTCGACAACAAGAATATCGGCGACATTGAACTCGATGATGCGGTTTTCGGTCTCGAAGTCCGTCGCGATATCCTGGCCCGCATGGTCAATTACCAATTGGCCAAGCGTCGGTCCGGCAATCATAAGGTCAAGCAGCGCAATGAAATCGCTGGTACGACCGCCAAGCCGTTCCGCCAGAAGGGAACCGGTCGCGCCCGTCAGGGTTCGAAAAAGGCCCCGCAGATGCGCGGCGGTGGCACGGTATTCGGTCCGGTGGTGCGCAGCCATGCCCATGACCTGCCGAAGAAAGTCCGCAAGCTGGCCCTGCGCACCGCGTTGAGCAGCAAGCAGGCGGACGGCAAACTGGTGGTGCTCGACAGCACGGCTTTGGAAACCCCCAAGACCAAGGATCTGGCAACCCGTTTGGCGGGATTGGGCTGGGACCGGGCGCTGGTGGTGGACGGAACCGAGGTCAACGGCAACTTCGCCCGCGCCGCCGGGAACATTCCGACCCTGGACGTCCTGCCGAGCCAGGGTGCCAATGTTTACGATATCCTGCGCTGCGATACCCTCGTGCTGACGAAGGACGCCGTGGCCCAGTTGGTGGAGCGGCTGAAATGAGCAAATATTCATTCCTCAAAATCCAGCCCAGCGAGGAGCGCATCTACGAGCTGCTGCGCGCGCCGCTGATTACTGAAAAATCCACGTTGATTTCCGAGCATAATCAGGTGGCCTTCCGGGTCCCGATGGATGCCAACAAGAAGGAAATCAAAGTGGCAGTTGAAAAACTGTTCAACGTCAAGGTGTTGGCCGTGAATACCCTGCGGTCCAAGGGCAAGGTGAAGATTTTCCGCGGCCATCGTGGTCGTCGGGATGACGTCAAGAAAGCCTTTGTCACCCTGGCCGAAGGTCAAACCATCGACGTGACGACGGGGGTCTAAGAAGATGGCTCTGAAGAAATTCAATCCGACAAC
Source organism: Magnetospira thiophila (assembly GCF_054657015.1). Taxonomy (NCBI): domain Bacteria; kingdom Pseudomonadati; phylum Pseudomonadota; class Alphaproteobacteria; order Rhodospirillales; family Thalassospiraceae; genus Magnetospira; species Magnetospira thiophila. The sequence continues at coordinate 210,170 of NZ_BAAHXF010000001.1, read as the reverse complement.
CCCGGGACAGCGGAATCTGGTCATTGTTGACCGCTCCGAGCTGTACAAGGGCAAGCCGGTTAAATCCCTTACTGAGGGCCTGCGCAAGTCGGGCGGTCGCAACAATACCGGTCGGATTACCGCTCGGCGGATTGGTGGCGGCGTCAAGCGGCGCTATCGTCTGGTCGATTTCAAGCGCAACAAGGTCGATATGGCGGCCACGGTGGAGCGGATCGAATACGATCCCAACCGCTCGGCCTTCATCGCGCTGATCACCTATACCGACGGCGAGCAGGCCTATATCCTGGCCCCGCAGCGGTTGGCCGTAGGGGACTCGGTGGAATCCGGCGCCAAGGCCGACATCAAGCCGGGCAACGCGTTGCCGATGCAGAATATTCCGGTGGGGACCATCGTCCACAACGTGGAAATGAAGATCGGCAAGGGCGGTCAGATCGCCCGTTCCGCCGGAACTTACGCTCAAATCGTCGGTAAGGATCAAGGACACGCGCAGTTGCGTTTGTCGTCGGGTGAACTGCGAATGGTGCGGGCCGAATGCATGGCGACCATCGGCGCGGTCTCCAATCCGGACAATCAGAACATCAAACTGGGTAAAGCCGGTCGCAAGCGGTGGCTGGGCAAGCGTCCCGCCGTCCGTGGCGTGGCCATGAACCCGGTGGACCACCCGCATGGTGGTGGTGAGGGTCGGACCTCGGGCGGTCGGCATCCGGTGACTCCGTGGGGCAAACCCACCAAGGGCAAGCGGACCCGCAATAATAAACAATCGGATCGGCTGATCATGCGCAGCCGCCATCAGAAGAAGTAAAGGAGGCCGGTTGTGGCTCGCTCCGTTTGGAAAGGACCGTTCGTCGACAGCTACCTTCTTACGAAGGCGGAAAAGTCGCGTGAGTCCGGTCGTAATGAGGTCATCAAGACCTGGTCGCGTCGTTCGACAATTCTGCCGCAGTTCGTCGGTTTGACCTTCGGCGTTTATAACGGCAAGAAGTTCGTGCCGGTGCTGGTGACCGAAAACATGATCGGTCACAAATTCGGCGAGTTTTCGCCGACCCGCACCTACTTCGGCCATGGCGTCGACAAGAAGGCGAAGAGGAAGTAAGGCAATGGGCAAGAAATCAGCACCACGTCCGCAGGCGGACAACGAGGCGAAGGCCTTCGCCAAGATGCTGCGCAGCAGTCCGCAGAAACTGAACCTTGTTGCCGAATCCATTCGCGGCATGAAGGCTGAGAAGGCTGTGGCCGAGCTGACGTTCTCCAAGCGCCGCATCGCTGGCGAGGTGAAGAAGGTCCTGCAATCGGCCATCGCCAACGCCGAAAACAACCACCAGCTGGACGTGGATCGTCTCTATGTTGCCGAGGCCTCTGTCGGTCGGGCCATGGTGATGAAACGTTGGCGGCCCCGGGCCCGTGGCCGGGTGGGACGAGTCATAAAGCCGTGGAGCAACCTAACTGTGGTGCTGCGCGAGCGTGAGGAGACGGCATAATGGGTCAGAAAGTCAATCCGATCGGGCTGCGGCTCGGCATCAACCGCACCTGGGATTCCCGTTGGTTCGCCGACAAGAAATCCTTTGCCGGTCAGCTGCACGAGGATTTGCAAATCCGCAATATCCTGCGCGAAAAGCTGGCCCAGGCCGGTGTGGCCCGCATCCTGATCGAGCGTCCGGCCAAAAAAGCCCGGGTGACCATCCATACCGCCCGTCCGGGCGTGGTGATCGGCAAGAAGGGCGCGGACATCGAAAAGCTGCGTCAGGATCTGTCGCGGATCACCGGTTCCGAGGTGCATCTCAACATCGTCGAGATCCGCAAGCCGGAATTGGATGCGACTTTGGTCGCGGAAGGTATTGCGCAACAGCTCGAACGTCGGGTATCTTTCCGCCGCGCCATGAAGCGGGCCGTGCAGTCGGCCATGCGTCTGGGTGCTCAGGGCATTCGAATCAATTGTTCGGGCCGTCTTGGCGGTGCTGAAATCGCGCGCATGGAGTGGTACCGCGAAGGTCGCGTGCCGCTGCATACCCTGCGTGCGGACGTGGATTATGGAACCAAGACTGCTGCGACCACTTATGGGGCTTGCGGCATCAAGGTTTGGGTTTTCAAAGGCGAGATCATGGAACACGACCCCATGGCTCAGGATAAACGGGCCTCCGACCAGCAGCCGCAACGCTGATTTGGCCTCCTGTAACGACGGAAAACGGGTGCGATAACCATGCTGTCACCAAAACGTACCAAGTTCCGCAAGGCCCACAAGGGCCGGATCCATGGCAATGCCAAGGGCGGAACACAACTGAATTTCGGCTCGTACGGCCTCAAGGCCCTGCAACCGGAGCGCGTCACTGCGCGGCAGATCGAAGCCGCCCGGCGGGCGATGACCCGACATATGAAGCGCGCCGGTCGCGTGTGGATTCGGGTCTTCCCGGATGTTCCGGTGTCTCAGAAGCCGGCCGAAGTGCGCCAGGGTAAGGGTAAGGGTACGCCCGAATACTGGGCCTGCCGGATCAAGCCCGGACGTATCATGTTCGAAGTTGACGGCGTGCCGTACGAGATCGCCAAGCGGGCCTTTGAGTTGGCCTCGGCCAAGCTGCCGCTGAAGACCCGTATGGTTTCCCGTCTGGGTGAGGAGGGCTGATCCATGAAAGCCAGCGATCTGAAGACCAAGACCCAAGACGAACTCAAGGACGAGTTGATCGGTCTGCGCAAGGAGGCCTTCAATCTGCGCTTCCAGCGGGCCAGCGGTCAGCTCGAAAACACCGCCCGCGTTCGGCAGGTGCGTCGCGATATCGCCCGCATCAAGACCGTCCTCGGCGGCCGCACCACGACCGCGTCGTAAGGAGAACTCAGATGCCGAGACGCATTCTACTAGGGACCGTGGTCAGCGACAAACAGGACAAGACGGTGATCGTCAGTGTGGTGCGGCGTTTCAAGCACCCCATGTACGCCAAGATCATTCAGAAATCCAAGAAGTATGCTGCTCACGACGAGACCAATTCCTGCAAGGAAGGCGATCAGGTGAAAATCCGCGAGTGCCGTCCGATTTCGAAACGCAAAACTTGGGAAGTACTGGCCGACGAGGCGTAATGCCCCGTTCGCCGGTTTCTCAAGAAAACAAGAAGGAAGATCAACCATGATCCAGATGCAGACGAACCTGGAGGTCGCCGACAACTCCGGCGCGCGCAGGGTGCAGTGCATCAAGGTCCTGGGGGGCGCCAAGCGCCGGTTCGCCAGTGTCGGTGACGTGATTGTGGTTTCCGTCAAGGAAGCCATTCCGCGGGGCCGTGTGAAAAAAGGCGACATCCACCGGGCCGTGATCGTGCGCACCGCCAAGGACATTTGCCGCAAGGACGGCAGTGTGATCCGCTTCGACCGCAATGCGGCGGTGCTGGTCAACAAGGCGGGCGAGCCCATCGGAACCCGTATTTTCGGTCCGGTGACCCGTGAACTGCGTGCCAAGAAGTACATGAAAATCATTTCCCTCGCTCCGGAGGTGCTGTGATGGCTGCGAAAATGAAAAAGGGCGACCGGGTGGTCGTGCTTGCCGGCCGTGACAAAGGCAAAACCGGCGAGATCCTGAAGGTGATCACCGACGATAGCCGGGTCATCGTGCAGGGCGTGAACATGATCAAGCGTCATACCCGTCCCACCCAATACAGCCAGGGTGGCATTGTCGAGAAAGAAGCGTCGATCCACGTCTCCAACGTGGCTCATATCGACCCGTCCGACGACAAGCCCACGCGTGTGGGGTTCAAGGTGCTGGATGATGGTCGGAAAGTCCGGGTCGCCCGGCGTTCCGGCGAAGTCATCGACCGGTGATGGGGGATAAAATGACTGCACGTCTGTTAGATTATTATCATAAAACCGTTCGCCAGCAGATGGTTGACGAGTTCAAGTACACCAACCCCATGCAGGTGCCCAGGATCGACAAGATCGTCATCAACATGGGTGTCGGCGAAGCCGCGCTCGATAAAAAGAAGGTTGACGCTGCCGCCGAGGAAATGACTCTGATCGCCGGACAAAAGCCGGTCATCACGCGGGCCAAGAAATCCATCGCCGGATTCAAGCTGCGTGAAGACATGGTGGTCGGTTGCAAGGTGACCCTGCGCGGCCAGCGGATGTACGAATTCCTGGATCGCCTGGTCAATATCGCGCTGCCGCGCGTGCGGGATTTTCGCGGTGTCAATGGTAAGAGTTTCGACGGCAATGGCAATTTCGCCCTCGGCCTGAAGGAGCAGATCGTGTTTCCGGAAATCGATTACGACAAGGTCGATACCATCCGGGGCATGGATATCATCATTTGCACGACGGCACGGAACGACAACGAAGCGAAGGCTTTGTTGGCCCGTTTCGACATGCCGTTTGCGAAATAGATCGAGGGACGGAGAACCGATATGGCCAAGAAGAGTGCCGTCGAACGGAACAAGAAGCGGGAGCGTCTGGCGAAGCAGTATGCCGCCAAGCGCGCCGCGTTGAAAGCTCTGGCGACAGATCCCGAAGCGACGCCGGAGGATCGTTTTGCCGCCAATCTGAAAATGGCGAAGCTGCCGCGCAATTCGTCGAAGGTTCGGGTGCGTCTGCGCTGCGAACTGACCGGACGTCCGCGCGGCAACTATCGCAAGTTCAAACTCTGCCGCATCGCCATGCGGGATCTCGCCTCCATCGGCCAGATTCCCGGCATGGTGAAGTCGAGCTGGTAAGGGAGGATACGCAATGTCTATGAGTGATCCTCTTGGGGATATGCTGACCCGCATCCGGAATGGACAACGGGCCCGCAAGAATACCATCACCGCTCCGGCGTCGGCATTTCGGGCCACCGTGCTGGAAGTTTTGAAGCGGGAAGGTTATATCCGTGACTATTCCCGCCAGAATCTGCGGGCCGGTGTGGATGAACTGCGCATCGAGTTGAAGTACTACGAAGGTGATCCGGTGATTCGGGAAATCAGCCGCGTGTCCAAGCCGGGCCGTCGGGTGTATGCCAAGATCAAGGATCTTGGCCGGGTCTACAACGGTCTGGGTATTGCCATCCTGTCCACCCCGCGCGGCGTCATGTCTGACGCCGAGGCACGCGAGGCGAATGTGGGCGGCGAAGTACTCTGCCAGGTATTCTGATCGGGAGACGAGGACAATGTCGCGAGTAGGCAAGAATCCGGTCGAAGTTCCCGGTGGTGTTGACGTCAAGATCGACGGCGTCACCGTGACCGCAAAGGGAAAACTCGGCCAACTGTCCATGTCGTTTACCGATGATGTGGCCATCACGCAGGACGGCAACCAGGTGTCCGTGACTCCGCGCAACGAGACCAAACGGGCTCGTAAGATGTGGGGCACCGCCCGGGCGCAGATCGTCAATCTGGTTTCCGGCGTCAGCCAGGGCTTCACCAAGAAGCTGGCCATCAACGGCGTCGGTTATCGGGCCCAGATTCGGGGCAAGGATCTGGTGCTGGCTTTGGGGTACAGTCACGACGTGATCTATCCGATCGCCGAGGGCCTGACCATCAACTGTCCCGATCAGACTCACATCGAGATCTCCGGGGCTGACAAGCAGAAGGTCGGTCAGACCGCAGCAGAAATCCGCGCCTTCCGTCCGCCGGAACCCTACAAGGGCAAGGGCATCAAATACGAGGATGAATTCATTCTTCGTAAAGAAGGCAAGAAGAAGTAGGCAGGGCCATGAAGAACACAAACGAACTCTTCGAGCGCCGCAAGCAGCGCGTGCGCACGACTCTTCGGAAACGGGCCAATGGGCGTCCGCGCCTGTCCGTTCACCGGTCCGGCAAGCATATCTATGCTCAGGTGATCGACGACACCAACGGTCAGACTCTGGCCGCCGCCTCCAGTCTCGACAAGGGACTGAAGTCGACGTTGAAAACCGGAGCCGATGTGACCGCGGCCCAGGCAGTCGGCAAAATGATCGCCGAGCGGGCCAAGGCGGCCGGTGTGGAAAACGTGATCTTCGATCGCGGGGGCTATATGTATCATGGTCGGGTGAAAGCCCTGGCCGAAGCGGCCCGCGAAGGCGGCCTATCGTTCTAAGGAGCAGAAAAAAATGACACGTGCACCGAAGGAAGGTGGCCGGAGCGGTCGTAGTGGCGGTCGAGGCCGCGAGCGCGAGGTTAAGGAAGAAAGTGAATTCGTCGACAAGCTGGTCGGCATCAACCGCGTGGCCAAGGTGGTCAAGGGTGGTCGTCGTTTCTCGTTCGCCGCGTTGGTGGTGGTCGGCGATCAGCGGGGCCGGGTCGGCTTCGGCACCGGCAAGGCGCGTGAAGTGCCGGAAGCCATCCGCAAGGCGACCGATGCGGCCAAGCGCAACATGATCCGCGTGCCGCTGCGCGAGGCCCGCACGTTGCATCATGACATCAAGGGCCATTATGGGGCGGGCAGGGTCGAGTTGCGGGCGGCTCCGGCCGGTACCGGGATCATTGCCGGTGGCCCGATGCGTGCCGTATTCGAGACCGTTGGGGTGCAGGACGTGGTGGCCAAGTCGGTCGGCACGCAGAACCCGCACAACATGATCAAGGCGACCTTCGATGCCTTGAAGAACCTGCATTCGCCGCGTTCGGTGGCGGCCAAGCGGGGCAAGAAGGTCAGCGACATCGTGGCCCGTCGCGCCGATTACGCCACTTCGGCCGAAGCGGCCGCAGCCAAGGAGTAAGCAGCATGGCGACCATCAAGGTGACGCAAACCGGCAGTCCCATCGGGCGCAGAAACGACCAGCGGCAGACGCTGGTCGGCCTGGGGCTGAACAAGATGCACAAGACTCGCGAACTGGAAGATACGCCTTCGGTCCGCGGCATGATCAACAAGGTCCAGCACCTGCTGAAGGTGGAAGAGGCCGGCTGAGGCCGTGCCCCCAGGCAAAGGGATAGTGAAAGATGAAACTCAACGAGCTGCGTGACAACGAGGGCGCCCGCAAACCGCGCAAGCGGGTCGGTCGGGGCATCGGTTCCGGTCGCGGCAAGACGTCCGGAGCCGGTCAAAAGGGCCAGAAGTCTCGGTCGGGCGTCTCCCTGGTCGGATTCGAAGGCGGTCAGATGCCGATCTATCGGCGCCTGCCCAAGCGCGGGTTCAAGAACCCGTTCCGCAAGGTCTTCGAGGTGGTCAACGTCGGTCGCATCCAGAAAGCCATCGACGAAGGCAAGCTGGACGCGGGCAAGGATCTTGATATCGCAGCGCTGATCGCGGCGGGTCTGGTGACCAAGAAGCGCGACGGTGTGCGGCTGTTGGCCCAGGGGACGTTGACGTCCAAGCTGAGCATTTCCGTCGACAGCGCCTCCAAGAGCGCCATCGAGGCGGTCGAGAAAGCGGGCGGCACGGTGACTCTGCCGGCTGCCGCGGCCGCCGAGGCCTGAGTCCGACCACCTTCGGGGGGTCATTCGATTTGACAACGTAGGGGTCCGGGCATGGCATCCGCCGCCGAACAACTCGCCGCCAACATGAACTGGGGGGCCTTTGGCAAGGCCACCGAGCTCAAGCAACGTCTCTGGTTCACTCTGGGGGCGTTGATCGTTTACCGACTGGGAACCTATATCCCGGTGCCGGGAATCGATCCGACGGCGCTCAAGGAAGTGTTCCAACAGAATGCCGGTGGCATCCTGGGCATGTTCGACATGTTCGCGGGCGGGGCCCTGGGGCGCATGACGATCTTTGCGCTGAACATCATGCCCTACATTTCCGCCTCCATCATCATGCAGTTGCTGACCAGCGTCTCGCCGACGCTGGAGGCGCTGAAGAAGGAGGGTGAGAGCGGCCGCAAAAAAATCAATCAGTACACCCGCTACGGGACGGTGCTGATCTGTGCCTTGCAGGCCTACGGCATCGCCTCGGGGCTGGAAGGCATGTCCTCCAGCGCCGGATCGGCGGTTATGGACCCGGGCATGTTTTTCCGTTTTACCACGGTGGTGACCCTAGTCGGCGGCACGGTGTTTCTGATGTGGTTGGGCGAGCAGGTGACGGCGCGCGGCGTCGGCAACGGTATTTCGCTGATCATCTTTGCCGGGATCGTGGCCAATCTGCCGAAGGCCCTGGCCGGAATCCTGGAAATGGGTCGCACCGGCGCGCTGCCGACGCTGTTGATCATCGTGCTGCTGTTCCTGTCGGTGGCGGTCATCTACGGCATCGTCTTCATGGAGCGGGCACAGCGCCGCATCATCATTCAGTATCCGAAGCGTCAGCAGGGCAACAAGCAGGTTGGCGGCGACAGCTCGCACCTGCCCCTGAAGATCAATACGGCCGGTGTGATTCCACCGATTTTCGCCAGCTCCATTCTGCTGATGCCGATTACGGTGATCGGATTCTCGGCTGGTACCGGGCCGGAATGGCTGCAGACGGTGGCCCAGCTTCTGGGACGCGGACAGCCGGTCTATATGATCATCTATTCGGCGCTGATTGGTTTCTTCGCGTTCTTCTACACGGCCATCGTCTTCAATCCCGTGGAAACGGCGGATAACCTGAAGAAGTACGGCGGATTCGTGCCGGGTATTCGTCCGGGCAAGAATACAGCCGAATATCTGGACAAGATCCTGACCCGGTTGACGGTCATCGGAGCCAGCTATCTGGTGCTGATCTGCCTGTTGCCGGAGATCCTCATTTCACAGTGGGCGGTGCCGTTCTACTTCGGCGGCACCTCGCTGCTGATCGTGGTCACCGTGACCATGGATACGGTGTCGCAAATCCAAAGCCACATGCTGGCCCACCAGTATGAAGGCCTCATCAAGAAATCTAAACTCAGGGGAAGAAACCGATGAATGTTATCTTTTTAGGCCCGCCGGGTGCGGGTAAGGGGACCCAGGCCAAGATCTTGGAAGAATCCTACGGCATGGTACAACTGAGCACCGGAGACATGCTGCGCGCCGAAGTGGCCGCCGGTTCCGATCTCGGCAAGCAGGCCAAGGCGGTCATGGAATCCGGCGGACTGGTGTCCGACGAATTGGTGATCGGCATCATCGCCAACCGAATCGATGCCGACGATTGCAAGGGCGGTTTCATGCTCGACGGCTTCCCGCGCACCGTGCCGCAGGCCGAGGCGCTGGACAAGATGCTGGTGGAAAAGGGCTTCAAGCTCGACCACGTGCTGGAACTTCAGGTCGATGACGAGCCGCTGATCGGCCGCATCACCGGTCGCTTCACCTGTGGCGACTGTGGCGAAGGCTATCACGACATGTTCAAGAAGCCGGCCAAGGACGGCGTCTGCGACAAGTGCGGCAGCACCAACATGAAGCGCCGCGCCGACGACAACGAACAGACCGTGCGCGCCCGCTTGCAGGCCTACCACGACCAGACGGCCCCGATTGTCGGGCACTATGGCAAGCAGGGTCTGGTGCGACCGGTCAATGGCAACACAGCCATCGGTGAAGTCACCAACCAACTGAAGAAAATTCTGGGCTAAGGGCGGGGCATTGACAAGCGCGCGATTCATCCTATAATCGCGCGTTCCCGTCCCTGCCGGGAACGGATTACTGTTGAAAAACAAAGACTAAGGAGTATCGGCATTGGCGCGAATCGCTGGCGTGAATATTCCGACCCAGAAGCGGGTCGTGATCGCCTTGACATATATATTTGGCATCGGGCCGAGCAAGTCCCTGGAGATCTGCAACAAGGTCGGTATCCCCTTGGAGCGGCGCGTGAATCAGCTCTCTGACGACGAGGTGGTGCGCATCCGCGAAGTGATTGACACGGAATTCACCGTCGAGGGTGACCTGCGTCGTGAGCGGGCCATGAACATCAAGCGGCTTATGGATATGGGCAACTACCGGGGGCTGCGCCATCGTCGCGGGCTGCCGGTGCGCGGACAGCGGACCCATACCAACGCCCGCACCCGCAAGGGCAAGGCGGCTCCGATTGCCGGTAAGAAGAAAGCTTAATAATCCCGCTGAAAAGCGCACAATACGTACGAAGGATCGGTTATGGCCAAAGCAACCACGACGCGCCCTCGCCGTCGCGACAGGAAGAACATCACTTCCGGTGTCGCGCATGTGAGCGCCAGCTTCAATAACACCATGATCACCATTACCGACGCCCAGGGCAATGCCATTTCCTGGTCTTCCGCCGGTGCGATGGGGTTCAAGGGGTCTCGCAAGTCCACCCCCTATGCCGCCCAGATGGCGGCCGAGGATGCGGGCAAGAAAGCCGCCGACCATGGCATGAAAACGCTGGAAGTCGAAGTCAAGGGTCCGGGGTCGGGGCGTGAGTCCGCGCTGCGGGCCTTGCAGACGGCGGGCTTTACCATTACGACCATTAAGGATGTGACGCCGATCCCGCACAACGGGTGTCGTCCGCGTAAGCGTCGGCGGGTCTGACCCGCTTTTCTCTCGGCGCGGGAAAAGCCGTTTCACTTTGGCCGGTTACCGATCCGGCCATCGGTTTTTTAATTGATACGAGCATGGGGTCCCACTCGTGATTCAGAAAAACTGGCAAGAACTTATAAAACCGACCAAGTTGGATATCAACGCGGGCGGTGATGCGAAACGTATGGCGACCATCGTGGCCGAGCCTCTCGAGCGGGGTTTCGGTCTGACGTTGGGCAATGCTTTGCGGCGGGTACTGTTGTCCTCGCTCCAGGGCGCGGCCGTGACCGCCATCAAGATTGACAATGTGCTGCACGAGTTTTCGTCGGTGCCCGGGGTGCGTGAGGATGTGACAGACATCGTCCTCAACATCAAATCCATGGGCCTGGCGATGCACGGCGAAGGGCCGAAGCGCATGATGCTGGTGGCAGAGGGGCCGGGCGAAGTGACTGCCGGGCAAATCGAGACCGGTCATGACATCGAGATCATGGATCCCGATATGGTCATCTGCACCCTCGATGACGGGGCCAAGGTGACCATGGAGTTGACGGTCGAGATCGGCAAGGGCTATGTCCCGGCCGCCCAGAACCGTCCCAAGGATTCGCCGGTCGGGTTGATCCCCATCGACGCCATTTTCTCACCGGTGCGCAAGGTCGCCTACAAGGTGGACAACACCCGCGTCGGGCAGGTGACGGACTACGACAAGCTGTCGCTGGACGTGACCACCAACGGCACCATCACGCCGGAAGACGCGGTGGCCCTGGCAGCGCGCATTTTGCAAGATCAGTTGCAGCTGTTCATCAACTTCGAGGAACCGACGGTTTACACCGAGGCCGAGAAGAAGGACGAACTGCCGTTCAACAAGAATCTGCTGCGCAAGGTGGACGAACTGGAACTGTCTGTCCGTTCGGCCAACTGCCTGAAGAACGACAACATCATCTATATCGGCGATCTGGTCCAAAAGACCGAGGCCGAGATGCTGCGGACACCCAACTTCGGCCGCAAGTCGTTGAACGAGATCAAGGAAGTGCTGACCCAGATGGGCCTGCATTTGGGCATGGAAATCGTCGATTGGCCGCCCGAGAATATCGAGGATCTGGCCAAGCGTCTGGAAGAGCCCTACTAAGTCCCGCCTCGTGGGAGGGCCGTACTGGCCCGCCCCGACATGTCCCGGTGGGGATGTCGGATGTATTGATCGGCTTCGTGCGCGAGGCCCGGAGAAGAAGGAGAGACCGCCATGCGTCATCGGATGAGTGGACGTAAACTGAACCGCACCAGCTCGCACCGCAAAGCCATGTTTTCCAACATGACGGCCTCGCTGATCGTGCACGAGCAGATCAAGACCACCCTGCCCAAGGCGAAGGATCTCCGGACCTTCATCGACAAGATGATTTCCCTGGGCAAGCGCGGTGATCTGCATGCCCGGCGTCAGGCTTTTTCATTTCTGCGCAATGACGAGGCGGTGAGCAAGCTGTTCTCCACCCTTTCGGAGCGCTATCAGGAGCGTCCCGGCGGCTATTGTCGCGTTTTGAAGGCCGGGTTCCGCTATGGCGATTGTGCCCCGATGGCGATCATCGAGCTGGTCGACCGCGATCCGGCCGCCAAGGGGGCCGCCGACAAGGCCCGTGTGGAAGCCGAAGCCGACATGGAAGACGCCACCGAGGCATAATCCTGGCAAAAATGAATTTGGAATAGGCGGCCTTCGGGTCGCCTTTTCTATTTGAGCAGGGTCTGCACCCTGTCCAGGATCTTGTCCGCATCCAGTTGGGCGACGCAGCGGAACATGCCGTCTTCCCGCGGGTAGGGACAACTGCCCAGACAGCCCTGGCATTCCATGGGCTGGTAGAGAATATGCGCGTTGGGCGGGGTGATTTCCTGGGCATAGGGGACGATTTCGGCCACATAGGCGGCGCTGGCCAACCCAATGGTCGGTGCCCCGGCGGCAATGGCCAGATGCATCAACGCCGTATCGACGGAGATGACCAGTTTGGCGGCGCACAGGCGCGGCAGCAGGGTCTCGAACAGACCGTCATCGAAGCTGACCCGGGGCCGCTCCAGCAGGGCCGCGTATTCGGGATGGCGTTGCAGATCGGCGGGCGCCCCCAGCAGCACCACGTGATAAGAGTCAGGAAGCTGGTCGAGAATCCGTTGGTAGAGTGCGACCGGACTCTGCTTGGCCGGGACGGCGGAAAACGGCTGGATCAGAATTTCCGGGACCTCTGTCGGGCGGGGCGGTGGCAAGATGGCTTCCGGCAATCGGACCAGCGGCGCGGGCCGGGTCTCGCCGGTCAGCCAGTCGGCGAATCGCGCCCAGCGCAGCACCTTGTCCACATGGCGATGACCGCTGTCGAATAGGCGTGTGTAGAGCCGCCGGTTGCGGCGCAGGGCCACATCGTACTTGGGCCAGGGGCGTGGCTCCATGGCGAGACTTTCCGGAGCCGCACAGGCCGCCACCAGCACCTCATCCAGAAGGGGATGGCGCAGATAATCGGTGGAGACGACCATTCGGTAGTGAGTCAAAAAAAGATTGCGGCAGATGCTGCGCCGGTAGCGCAGATCCTTCAGCAGCCGTCGATAGTCAACTGCCTCCACATGAACGCCTGGAGGAAACAGAAAGGCCATCTTGGCCGCTTCCCGGCGAATCAACACGGTGACCGGCTCGCCGTTTTTTGCCAGGCCGATCAGGCGCGGCAGTATGAGGGATATCAGCACCGTATCGCCCAGGCCGCCGCTGGTGATCAGCAGCAGTCCGCGCGCCTCGCGGCGGCGCTGGCCCCACCGCCGGGTCAGATCCTGAACCTTGTCGAAAAGTCGGGTGATCAGGGGCACTTAATACTCCGCGTAGGATTTTTCCTCGACCAGTTGCGAGCCCAGAAGCAGGTTGATGTCCTTTTTGCGCGCCGCCCGTCGGTCGTTGGTCATATAGACGGCGCGGGCCAGTTCGATGAACCGGGGGCCGAAATTGTTGTCCCGTTCGCAGTCGCGGATTTTGTCCTCGATGCTCCACAGGGATTCGTTGATGCTTTTCAACTGGGCGGTCAGAGCGTCCAGTTCCTTTGAGGCGGGCAGGGCGGCATCCCGGGCCGCGACCAGGGTCTGGTGCTCCACGCGGACATTCTTCAGTTTCTCGGCATCGGTGATGCGTTCGAGTTTGATCTCCAGGATGGTGATCTTGTCGATCAGTTCGCCGGGGGCGATTTCCACGGTGAGGGGGGTGCGCACGTTGGCTCCTTGCATTGACGGAATTTCAGACCAGATTTGATAGCGGGTCCGGCGACGGGACTCCAGACGATTCCGCATGATAGACTGCCGCCACCATAATTCGGAAGGGATTGAGGATGCGTATACGACGATGGTCGATTTTGGTGCTGGCGATTCTGGTGCTGGGTTCGGCGGCCCAGGCGGCAGTGAAAGAGGTGCCGGCGACCAAGAGCGACATGCAGATGTCGTTCGCGCCGCTGGTCAAGCGTACGGCTCCGGCGGTGGTCAATATCTATACCCGCAAGGTGGTGCGCACGCGCCGACAGTTGTCGTTGTTCGACGATCCATTCTTTCAGCGGTTTTTCGGTAATCTCGGCGGTCTTCCGGGGAACGGGGAGGGCCGCAAGAAGGTCCAGAACAGCCTCGGCTCCGGGGTCATTCTGCGGGCCGACGGCATCGTGGTGACCAACAACCATGTCATCGAGGGGGCCGACGAAATCACCGTGGTACTGGCCGACCGTCGGGAATTCGAGGCCGATCTTTTGGGGACCGACGAACGCAGCGATCTGGCGGTGCTGAAGTTGAAAAACGAGGGTGCTCGCCTGCCGTTCCTGGAATTCCATGATTCCGACGACCTGGAAGTGGGGGATCTAGTGCTGGCCATCGGCAATCCGTTCGGCGTCGGTCAGACGGTGACCAGCGGCATCGTGTCGGGCCTGGCCCGCACTCAGGTCGGCATTTCCGATTATAATTCCTTCATCCAGACCGATGCGGCAATCAACCCCGGCAACTCTGGCGGGGCGCTGGTCAGCGTCGATGGCCGACTGGTCGGCATCAATACGGCGATCTTCTCCAAGAGCGGCGGCTCCCACGGCATTGGCTTTGCCATTCCGGCCAACATGGTCAAGGTGGTGGTGCAGCAATTGACCAGCGACGGCAAGCTGGTGCGGCCCTGGTTCGGGGCCTCCGGTCAGACGGTGACCCAGGATATCGCCGCCTCCCTGGGACTGGAGCGGCCAGCCGGGGTGCTGATCAACGACGTGTGGTCCGGCGGGCCGGCGGACAAGGGGCGTCTGGATGTCGGCGATGTGGTGCTGACGGTCAATGGCAAGGAGGTCGACGACCCGGAATCGCTGAAATTCCGCATTGCCACCCTGCCCACCGGCGGTAAGGCCGAGTTGGAGGTCTGGCGGCGCGACCGCAAGCGCAAACTGCATATCCCCTTGATGCCCGCCCCCGAGGTCCCGGCCCGCGATGAAACCGAACTGGAGGGGCGCTCGCCGCTGTCCGGCGCGGTGGTGGTCAACATGTCCCCGGCGGTGGTCGAGGCACTGGGCTTGGACGAACTGGAACCCGGCGTGGTGATCGAAAAGCTCCGCCGTGGCAGTGCGGCCCATCGCATGGAGTTCGCGCCCAAGGATCGGATTTTGACTATCAACAATGAGGAGATCACCTCGGTGGACCAGTTGCGCCGCCTGTTGCGCAAGAATTTCGACAGTTGGCGCATCACGTTAAAACGAGGCGGGCGGACCCTCTCTCTGGTGGTGCGCTAGTTGAGCACCCTGTTCGAGAGCCAAGCGCCGCGCCCGCTGGCCGACCGGCTGCGACCGGCCACCCTGGATCAGGTGGTGGGGCAGGCCCATCTGCTGGCCGAGGAAGGACCGTTACAGCGCATGTTGGCCGCCGGACGGCTTTCCTCGCTGGTGTTCTGGGGGCCGCCGGGGACCGGTAAGACCACCATCGCCCGTCTGGTGGCCGACCGGGTAGATCTGTATTTCGAGCCCCTGTCGGCGGTGTTCTCCGGGGTGGCCGACCTGCGCAAGGTGTTCGAGCGGGCCAAGGGGCGGCGCGCCACGGGACAGGGCACCTTGCTGTTTATCGATGAAATCCACCGTTTCAACCGTGCCCAGCAGGACGGATTTCTGCCCTATGTGGAGGATGGCACGGTGATCCTGGTCGGGGCGACCACCGAGAATCCGTCGTTCGAACTCAATGCGGCGCTATTGTCGCGCTGTCGGGTGCTGGTGCTGCACCGGCTCGACGACGGGGCCTTGGAAACCCTTTTGGTCCGAGCCGAGCAGGACATGGGATACGCCCTGCCGGTGGAGGCCGAGGCGCGGGCGGTGCTGCGGGCGATGGCCGATGGGGACGGGCGCTATCTGCTCAACATGGCCGAGGCACTGTTCGACCTGCCGCCGGAGGTGACTCTGGACACCGCCGGGCTGACGGCGGCGGTGCACAAGCGTGCGCCGCTTTACGACAAGGCTCAGGATGGTCATTACAATCTGATCAGCGCCCTGCACAAGAGTCTGCGCGGCTCCGATACCGATGCGGCCTTGTATTGGATGGCGCGCATGCTGGTCGCCGGGGAGGACCCTTTGTATATCCTGCGACGGCTGACCCGGTTTGCCTCGGAGGATATCGGATTGGCCGACCCACAGGCCCTGCCGCAGGCGCTGGCTGCCTGGGATGCCTATGAGCGCCTGGGCTCACCGGAAGGGGAACTGGCCCTGGCGCAACTGGTTATCTATCTGGGCACGGCCCCCAAATCCAACGCCGCCTATCGGGCCGAAAAGTCGGCCAAGAAACTGGCCAAACAATCGGGCTCTTTGATGCCGCCCAAACATATCCTCAATGCCCCGACCGGCATGATGAAGGAGATGGATTACGGCAAGGGATATCAATACGACCATGACACCACTCAGGGCTTTTCCGGCCAGAACTATTTTCCCGAAGGCATGACCCGCCCGACCCTCTATGAGCCCGGCGAACGGGGTTTCGAACGGGAAATCGGCAAGCGGCTGGCCTATTGGGCCGGGCTGCGGCGTGAGAGCCAAAACCAGGCCCGATAACACCGCCTTGCCGTTGACGTTATTTTCCTGTAAAATCAACGAGTAGGGGAATGGGAGGCAATATAAAGCGAGGTTCCCCGATGGTCGTGCGTCTTCTATCCAGTATGGTTTTGGGAGGGCTTCTGTTGGTCGGTTCGGTTGGGCCGTCATGGGCCGAGCCTCCGTTTAAGGCAGCCTGGGGCGTCGCCTGTGACCAGTTGAGCGAGGCTTATGGCGCGCCGGAAAATTTCACCCTTCCTTTGCTGGTCAATAACAAGCCCCGATTCACTACGGATTTTTTCGGCCTTCAGGCGGAGGTGCGGTTCACCTGTCTGAACGGCGGGGCCTTCAAGGTCGGCAAGCTGGGGGTGGCCGAAGTGGTCATCGACGAACTGGAGGATGTGCGGAGCAAGAGCGATGAAGCGGCATTGTGTCAGACCTTCGTCGAGGGACTGACCCAACTCTACGGGCTCCCGCTGACCTTTCCCAGCAAGTACCATTGGACCACGTCGCAATCCTTCGTCACCCTGCGTTGCGCCCGTAAAGGCAATCTCATCGACCTGACCTATGATTCCAAGTTGTTCTTCAACGACAAGGGGCTGCGCATCAATTAGCCTGTGACTCACGGTTGGCCTGTGCTAATCAAAGAGCCATGAGCAACCCCTTATTGATCCTTTCCATTGCGTTGGGCGGTGCCGTTGGTGCCGTCGCCCGCCATGGGGTGTCTGCCAAGATGACCCAATGGTTCGGCCACGGCTTTCCCTATGGCACCCTGGCGGTGAATATCCTGGGGTCGTTGCTGCTCGGCATGCTGGCCGAGGCCGTGGCCCGCAGCTGGGACCCGTCACCGGAACTGCGCGATGCCTTGCGGGTCGGATTTCTGGGGGCCTTCACCACCTTTTCGACCTTCTCTTTGGATTTCTATACCCTGGTCATGGAGCGCCATGACTACGTGGCCGGGGCGGTCTATGTGCTGGGCTCGTTGTTGTTTGGTCTCGGTGCCCTGATTGGCGGTTTGCTGCTCGTTCGGTTGATCCTGCCATGAGCGGCGTCCAGCATCTCACGGTGACGGAAGACGACAACGGCATGAGATTGGACCGTTGGTTCAAAAAACATTTTGTCGAGGTGACTCAGGGACGGCTGCAAAAGCTGTTGCGCAGCGGTCAGGTTCGTGTGGATGGCGGACGGGTCAAGGCGGCGCACCGATTGGCGACGGGGCAGGATATCCGCGTGCCGCCGTTGGGTGAGTCTCCGGCTCCGGTGGCGCCGCGTCCCCGACCGGCGGTGGACAGCCATCAGGCGGAGGATCTGCGGCAACGAATCCTGCACAAGGATGAACATTTGCTGATCCTGAACAAACCGGCGGGGCTGGCGGTGCAGGGGGGCAGCGGCACCCTGCATCACCTGGACGGCATGCTTGATGCCTTGACCTTCGAGGCCAAGGAGCGCCCCCGGTTGGTGCATCGGCTGGACAAGGATACGGCGGGGGTTCTGGTGTTGGCGCGCAGCCAACCCATGGCCCGTGAATTGACGGCGCTGTTCAAGTCGCGGGCCGCCCGCAAGCTCTATTGGGCGGTGGTGGTCGGCATTCCCAACCCCGAAGAGGGCCGCATTGTCGCGCCGCTGATCAAACTGCCCGGTCAGGCCGGTGAGCGGGTGGTGGTCGATGAGCAAAACGGCAAGAAGGCGGAGACCGAGTTCCGCACCGTCGATCGGGCCGGCAACAAGGCGGCCTGGGTGTCCCTGGAGCCACTGACCGGACGCACGCACCAACTGCGCGCCCATTGCCTGTACATGGGCACGCCAATCCTTGGGGATGGCAAGTATGGGGGGCCGGAAGCCTTCCTGTCCGGTGTGCCACAGGCCAAGAAGCTGCATTTGCTGGCGCGGGCGATCTCGTTTCCCCATCCGGCGGGCGGGACTCTTCATGTCACCGCGCCGTTGCCGCCGCATATGCGGCAGACATGGGATTACCTGGGCTTTCAGGCCAACCTGAGCGACTCGGCAGGGGATTTCATGGATCTCGATTGAGATCGACGTCGGGCGTCACGGCACCTGTGGCACGGCGAGGCCCTTCTGCACCGCCGGACGAGTCTTGAGATTTTCGGCCCAGGCCTTGACCGACGGGAAATCGGCCAGATCGACCCTGTGAAAATCATGACGCAGGGTCCAGGGCAGGGTCGCGATATCGGCGATGGTATAAGCCTCTCCGGCGATGTAGGGGCTGACACTCAGCCGCCGGTCGAGCACCCCATAGAGCCGCACCGTCTCGTCGTGGTAGCGGGTCTTGGCATAGGGCACGTCTTCCTTGGCGAATTTCAGGAAGTGGTTGGCCTGGCCGAGCATGGGGCCGAAGCCGCCCATCTGCCACATCAGCCATTGCAGCACCGTATAACGCGCCGCGCCGTCCTTGGGCAGCAGATCGTCGCGTCCGCATTTCTCCGCCAGATAAATCAGGATGGCCCCGCTTTCGAACAGCGAGAAGGGTTTGCCGCCCGGCCCGTCCGGGTCAACGATGGCCGGAATTTTGTTATTGGGACTAATATTCAAAAACGCCGGTTTGAACTGATCGTTGTTCATGATGTTGATCACATGAACCTGATAGGGCAGGCCCACTTCTTCCAGCATCACCGAGGCTTTTTTCCCGTTGGGGGTGGCAAAGGTATATAGATCAATCATAAGGCTCTCTCCAAATCCACGAATTCCTTGATCAGCAGGCGACCCCCCAAGGGCTCGTCGCGCAACCGTTCGACAATGCGTTCCGCCGCCCGGCCATCGCCATAGGGATTGACCAGACCGGCCAACTCCTCCCGAAACTGCGGACGAACCGCTTGCAGGATGGCGTCGGCGATGCGTCCCGAATGGAACGGCGCGTCAATCACGTTGGCGGCCCGGGGTCGGCCCTTCTGGCGGTCGCCGATATTGACCACCGGCAGGCCGAAACTTGCCGCCTCAATGATCCCCGAAGAGGAATTCCCAACCATGGCCACCGCTGTTCTCATCAGTCCCAGATAGTGTCGCGTCCCCAGATGTTCAACCAGCCAACAATCTTCGCGGTGGTGGGCGAAGTCGGCCAGGACCCGGGCCATCTCGCGGGCCCCCGGGTCGGCGCTGCCGGTGGTGATGATGACCGGCCAGTCCAATTCGCGCAGGGCGGCGGTCAGGGTCTTGGCCTGCAGGGCGGGGGGCAGCGAACTGAGGGTTTCCGGATGCAGAGTGACCAAAAGCGGCGGCGAGTCCGGACGAATGCCGAATTTTTCAAAAATCTCGTCGGGCGTCGCGGCATCGCTCTGCAACAACCCGTCCAGGCCCGGCGCGCCGGACACGGTGATGCGCCAAGACGCTTCGCCCATCTGCCGCAAGCGGGTTGCGGCATCAACGGTGGCAGTGAAATGCAGGTGGCTCATCTTGCTCAGGCTGTGACGGAAAATGTCATCTAACGCCCCCATGGTCAATTCGCCGCCATGGATATGCGCCAATGGAATGCGAAACGGCACGGCGGCGGTGGCGCAGGCGTGCATCTCGAAGCGGTCCCCCAGGACCAGAAGCAAGTCCGGTCGGTTCTGGGCCAGGGCTTCGGCCATGCCGGTGAGCGCCCGCCCCATGGCCTCGGCGGTCTGCAAGGGGCTGTCCCCGTCACCGAGGCAAGGGATGCGGGCCAGAATGGGAAAGCCGTCGGCCTCGATATCGGCCACCGTGGCCCCGTGCGTTGCCGACAAATGGGAACCGGAAACGAACAGCGCCGGGGCCAGGGAGGTCTCGCGGCTCAGGGCATAAAGGATCGGTCGCAGCAACCCGTAATCGGCGCGCGAGGTGGTCACCACACCGATACGCCTCATACCAGCATGTCCCAATCAATCAGTTCACCGAAGGCGATGGTGCGCGCCGCCCGTCGCCCGACCACACGCGGAAAATCGCCAGGGGGAAGGCCGGTTCCCGGACGGAGCAGGGTCAGGTCCTCGCCGACGATGATCTTGTCCACCGGAATGACACGCGCCGCGACAACGCTTTTGCGGGCGATGTTGCGGGTGTCGATTTCCTCGGGCTGCGGACATTTGATGCCGTCCCCGAGCGCGCTTTCCACCAGGCGAATACCCTCGACCAGGGCTTTCAGTTCCGCCGGTTCGATGGACGCCTTGTGGTCGGGACCGGGCAGGTTGCGGTCGAGGGTGAAATGTTTCTCAATCAGGCAGGCCCCCCGGGCCGCCGCCGCGACGGCGACCAGGATGCCTTCCGTATGATCGGAAAATCCGGCCGGGCAACCGAAGCCGCCGCGCAGGGTATCCATGGCCCGCAGGTTGACGCTGCCCGGAGAAGCCGGATAGTTGGACGTACAATGGAGCAGGCACAGGGGGACGTCGCCCTGTTCGGTCAGCGCCTCCACGGCCACCTTGACCTCGCTCATTTCCGCCATGCCGGTGGACAGGATGACCGGGCGGCGGCAGGCCCCCATGCGGCGCAGATAGGGCAGATTGGTGATTTCCCCGGATGGCACCTTGAAGGCGGCCACGTCCAGGTTGTCGAGCAGGTCGATGGCCTGTTCGTCAAACGGCGAGGACAGAAAGACCACATTCCGTTCGGCGCAATGGGCCATCAGGGCTTGATGATCTGACAGCGACAGTTCGAGCTTCTTGAGCATCTCGAACTGGCTTTCCTGCGTGCCTGCATTGCGACTCTGATAGGCCGCCTTGGGGGCGCTGGGGGAGACCACCCGTTCAGCGGTGAACGTCTGAAACTTCACCGCATCTGCCCCGGCTTCGGCGGCGGCGTCAATCAACTTGAATGCCCGATCAAGATCGCCGTTGTGGTTGACTCCGGCTTCCGCAACAATGAAGCAGGGACAGAGTTCTCCGATGGTGCGTTCGGCAATGCAAATTCGGGACATGGCTGCCAATCGAAAGGATTAAGGGGTCAAAGTCACTGCACTCCCTTTCCCGCCCGAGGTCAAGCCCGGACTTCCGGAGAAGATCGGGTGAGAAACCCCTTTCACGACAACAGTCAGGGGGATAACATCCTATCATTCTCACCTGTGAAGGCAATCACGGAAAGCTTGGCATGGAAAGCCTGGGACTGACGATGGAAATGGCAGTCGTGTTGGGTCTGTTGGCCTTCACGGTCTTTCTGTTCGTTTCCGAGGTGGTCCGGGTGGACGTGGCGGCCGTGGTGGTGATGGTGGCCTTAGGCGTGTTGTCGGTGCTGCCCGGGCTCGGCGGTTTGGCCGATCCCCGGCATCTGTTTGACGGATTCGCCAGCAATGCGGTGATTTCGATCATCGCGGTGATGATCATCGGGGCCGGTCTCGACCGCACCGGGATCATGTCCCGGGTCGCGGCGTTGATCCTCAAGTATGGTGGCACTACGGAGAAGCGGTTGATCCCTATCATCTCGGGCACCGTCGGGGTGATTTCCTCGTTCATGCAGAACGTCGGCGCGGCGGCATTGTTTCTGCCGGTGGTGTCGCGCCTGTCGCTGCATACGGAGATTCCCCTGTCCCGCCTGCTCATGCCGATGGGGTTCTGCGCCATTCTCGGTGGCACCATGACCATGGTGGGGTCCTCGCCGCTGATCCTGCTCAATGACCTCATCGTGAGCACCAACAAGACCCTGCCCGAGGCGTCCCGCATGGAGACCTTCGGCATGTTCGACGTGACCCCCGTCGGCATCGCGCTGATTCTGACCGGCATCGTCTATTTCGTCCTGGCCGGGCGCTTCGTCCTGCCGACAAATCTCACGGAAGAGAAATCCTCCGGCAGTTCCGTGTCGGACTATTTCAGCCGCCTGTATGGCTTTGACAGCCGCATTTATGAGATCTACGTCTCTCCAGACAGCCCGATTGTCGGCACCAGCATTCTCGAAGCCAACGAGACCTACAACATCTACATCATCGCCACCCATTTCGAGGGCCGCACCCGCCTGGAACCGCCTGGGGATGTGTTGATCGAGGGCCCGGCCAAACTGGCGGTGATGGGCTCCCCGGTGGGCGTGCGACTGTTTGTGGATCGCAATGACCTGCGCATTCGCGACCAGTTGGAATCCTTTTCCGAGGCCCTGTCGGTGACCAAGGCGGGTATCGCCGAAGTGGTCTTGCCGCCAGATTCCAATATTATCGGCAAGACCGCCAGCGACCTGCACTTCCGCAAAACGTTCGGCTTGTCGTTGATGGCGGTCTATCGGGGCGGCGAATGCCTGAGCCGGATCGAGAGCGAGGACCATCCGGCAACCGATCTGGGGAGTCTGGTGTTTCAGGCCGGGGATACCCTGGTCTGCCATACCACCTGGGATGCTTTGGCCCGGCTCGAACATGACCGCAATTTCGTCATCGTCACCAGTGACTACCCGCATGAACAGTTTCGCCCCGACAAGGTCGTGCCGGCGTTGATGTTTTTCGGGATCGCCCTGGGATTGCTGTTGTTTTCAGACCTGCGCCTGTCGCTTTGTCTGCTCATCGGGGCCATGGGAATGGTCGTCACCAAGGTTCTGAGCATGAACGAGGCCTACCAGTCGGTGAACTGGAGCACGGTCTTTCTGCTCGCCAGCCTGATCCCGTTGGGCCAGGCGGTGCAAGCAACCGGTACCGCCGAATGGATCGCCCAACAGATCATCACCGGCCTGGGCGATGTCCCTGTCTGGGGACTGCAAGCGGCCATTGCCACCCTGGCCACGGCCTTCACCCTGGTCATGTCCAATGTGGGGGCGACGGTGCTGCTGGTGCCGCTGGCGGTCAATATCGCCCTGGCCACCGGAGCCGATCCGGCGGTTTTCGCCCTCACCGTAGCCATCTCCACATCCAACTCGTTCCTCATCCCCACCCATCAGGTCAATGCCTTGATCATGGGACCGGCGGGATACAAGGTAATGGATTTCGTCCGCTCCGGCAGCATCATGACCCTGTTGTTCCTGGTCGTGTCGCTGTTGGTGCTCAACCTCCTCTGATCGAAGACCCTTCCCCCATGAGCCAATTGACCCTTCGCTTTCGCAAGCCCAAGTCCTGGGCCGTTTCGCTGTATATTCATTTTTGGGACACCGGGGCCGACGGCACCGCCTGGCCCGGACAACCGATGACCCCCGAGCGGGGGGGCTGGTCGGTCTTTCAGTTCGACTCCGGCGTCCAATCGGCGCATTTCGTGATCCATGACGGGCAGGGCCACCAGACGAAGGATCTGTGGACCGATCAGGGAGGCTGGTTCGAGGCCGACGGCACCCGAAGTGCCCGCAAACCCGGGGCGAAAAAAGCCGCGCCAAAAGCCGCGCCGCCGTCCCCGCCGCCGTTGCCGAGCGGCACGGATTTCCGCGAGGAGACCATTTATTTTCTCATCACCACCCGCTTCTACGATGGCGATCCGTCGAACAATTTTTTCTGCCGCGACCGCATCCAGTTCGACGCCTCAGGCAACCCGGTTGACCCCCACTGGCGCGGCGATTTCAAGGGATTGATTCAGCGCCTGGATTATATCCAGGATTTGGGCTTCACCGCCCTCTGGATCACCCCGCCTGTGGAGAATCGTTCGGGCCTGGATTATCACGGCTATCACGCCTACGACTGGACCCGCATCGACCCGCGCCTGGAATCCCCCGACGCCACCTATCAGGACCTGATTGACGCGGTGCATCAGCGCGGCATGAAGCTCATTCAAGACGTGGTGATCAACCATTCCTGCCAATACGGCATTCGGGGCCATGTGCATATCGACCATCTGCCGATCAAGTATTATGTGCCCCAGGGCGGTCAATCCGGGGCGGTCAACCATGGCCCGTATCAGGGCAACCTGGGCAATTACGCTTGGCCTAACCGCGACGACATCGACAATTCGGTGGCCCCGGACTGGTATCGGGAGCGGCATGCCTGCGATCCGCAAGGCATCGAACCGCTGGTCGATCCCCTGACCGGCGAGACAGTTCCCAAGCCCGGCTATAACCCTGGCCGCTTTTTTGGAATAGACGCTCAAAAACTTGATCCGGCCTGGTATATGCAGGATGGTTTCATCTGTGGCGGGGATTGGGAAAGCGCGGCGGTGCAGACCAAGCACATCGCCGGGGACTGCATCAACCTGGAACTGGAGAACAAAAACGTTTTTGACTATCTGGTCAATGCCGTGAACGGTTATCTGGATATGGGGGTGGACGCCATCCGTCTGGATACGGTCAAGCATGTGCCGCGCGATACCCTGCTCAAATACGTCAATGCCTGGAAGGCCCACAAGCCGGGGACCTTCGTGTTCGGTGAGAATCTGGTCAAGGGCCTGGGCTGGGGGGATTTGGGCGGCGGCGACAACGGACCGTCGTTCATCCGGCCCTGGTGGTACACCCGCCTCGGTCACGACCCCCAAGACCCCCATGCGGGCGGCGATTCCGGATTCGCGGTGCTCGATTTCGGACTGTTTTCCACTTTCCGCGACAATGTGTCCAAGGGCTCCTATCAGCAGGTGGGGCAAGCCCTGTCCATGGACTGGATCTATGGCGACCCGACGACCCTGGTCACCTTTCTGCAAAACCATGACATCGGCCCCGACAACGATTTCAAGTATCGCTTCAAGGGCGATCAGTGGATGGCGGCGGCGGCCTATAACCTGATTTGGACCCTGCGCGGCATTCCCTGCCTCTATTACGGCGAGGAGATCGAATTCATGAAGGGCGCGCCGCAGGATGTGGAGGGGGAGAAGGATACCCTGAACCAGACCGGGCGGGCCTATTTCGGCGATCATCTGGACGATTCACGGATTGCCGAAACTCAGTCCCATCCCCTGTATGCCCATATCAAGCGGCTCAACCGGATTCGCCGCGCCGTGCCCGCCTTGCAGAAGGGCCACATGGGGCAGGTGAACGAATGGGGCTCCGGGGTCAGCTTCACCCGCGATCATAATGACGGCCAGAGCTATGCGGTGGTCGGGTTGGCCATCGGCGGCGATCAGGACATCCAGGTGCAAGGCGTCCGTGACGGCCTCTATCGGGATTGCGTCAGCGGCCGCGAGATTTGGGCGAGCGGCGGCCAGTTGGGTTTCCATGTGGCGGCGAACTCCGCCGGAATCTACGTTCTTGACGGTCCGGGCAAAATTGGCGCGGACGGCCCCTATCTGCGTTGATCGCGCATCTGAGCCAATGTGGCATCAATCTGCATGGCCCATTGACGGTCGCTGTTGGAGGGATGCAGCGGGGCCAGGGCGGAGCGTTTGAGAATGCTCAACTTGGCGATGGCGGCCTCGGGGTCGCCGGTGGGCAGGCTCATGTCGGTGGGAGTCTGGCCGGATACCGCATAGGATTTGCCGTCGGGTCCGACCACCGTGAAGTAGGTGGGGGGCGAGGTATGGGGCCGCCCGGCCATGAAATGGGCGTGCTCATGGGCTCGCACCTCGGCATCGCGGGCCTTGAGGTTCTCGATCAACGCCTGTTCGCGGGCCGTCGGCTGGCCGTCGCGTCCCCGGATCTCACCGCGCATCAGGGCGTTGATTTCCGCCTGCATGCTGCGCACCTTGGTCTGATGATCCTCGGCGGTCGGCGTGAAGTAGGGGGTTTCCATCCCGGTCGCCGGCATGTCGCGAGGGGCATCGGCAGGCGGGGCCACCAGGATCAGCTTGCCGTCCGGCCCGCGTTGCAGGCCGCCCACCTGGCCCGAAGACGGCAATTCCCCGGCCCCGGCAGCGGCGGAGATCAGGCAGGCGCAGACCAGGAAGACTCTCATCGGCTCACACTCCGCACAAAGAAAAGACCGGCCAATTATGACCGGTCAGGGAGGGAGGAAAAAGAGAGAGAGTCACTCAATCGATGCAAGACCACTGTAGGACCCTTCGCAGCGGTTGAAAGTGATGCCCGTCACAAGGGGAAAATATTTTCATCCAATCAATTGGTGGCAGCCTTGAATCACCCTTTCCAGGCTGGGCTCCCGCTCTGCGGGGGCAATGTCCGTCGCTGCGGCCAGGGTTCGGGCGGCAAAAGACGAATCCTGGCTGATTTTTTGCAGCAGGACTTCCAGGGACGTCGCCTTGAAGCCCATTTTCAAGCCGATCGCCCAACCCTCCTGAATCATCTGTTGCGCATTGAAACGCTGCTCCAGGTGGTGATGAAGGGCGATGATTTGCGGTCGCCCAGTGGCCAGACAGGCCATGGAGGTCGCCAGACTGCCGTAATGCAGGACGATCGAACTGCCGCGCAGCATGTCCCACAAATTGGGCGGTTGCATATGATAAGTCAGCTGCGGTTGTCGATGCGGCGCGATCAACGCCTCGGTGCCGTCCCGGATATAAAGATCCGCTGTCAGGCCACTCCGCGCCACCCCGTCGAGTACGGCGGGCAAATTGGTGGAGTCCGCCCCCATATAGACAAACAGACGGGGCTTCTCCGGCGGCGGAGTCCGGGCGGGAAGTCCATGCAGCGGCCCGAGGGTCTTTTCCTGACGCAATGCCGCATAGGGGTCGAGCCGTGGCAAGGTAATGACGAAGCGGGCGTCGGCTTCCAAGATCTGCGGCAGCCGGTCAAAAAGCTTGGCGCCGCGTTGTTTTTGAACGCTATTGAAGGTCTCCAGGAGCACCGACTCGTCGACGATGGACGGCACATGGGGCAGGATTTTCGGATACCGGGAAAGATGGCACGGCGGCACGGTGAATCCACTGCCATACACGACGCTCGGCACCCGACCATGCGCCGCCACTCTGAGCAACGGCGCATGGTCGGCGATCACCAGGTCGGGCTGTACCACCTGCAACAGCCCGTCCCAGGCCCCCACATGGGCGGCCAATCGTCGCGGGTCGTCGAATCCCATGCCGGCCAGAATGTCCCCGTATCCCGCCGTGGGCTGAAATTGGCCCTGAGGGCCCCGGCGCTGGGGGGTCGGCACCGGGGCCGGGACGACGGGAAACCCCTGTTCCCGCACCAGGGCCGAGGTTTCGGCCAGATTGCGCAGCGCCAAGACCGAGCTGTGCCCCAGCTTTTTCAGGGCCTTGGCGAGCTCCAGCATCACGCTGACATGCCCGAGGCCGCCGCCCATTTCCCAACCCAGCAAAACCCTGCCCATGGCTTCTCCCCTGTCCGCCCATTGCCGGGAGCAGACTTTGCGGCTTATTGTTCGAGAATAAACAATTTGTCGTCCAGGGAGGATGGAAAATGAAGCAGGTCTTGATCGTGGCAATGGCTCTGTTGATCGGCGGCGGCGCAGTGGCCGAAACGCCGGTTCCCGCTGGTAAATCCATTTGGGAGGTGGAATGTTATTCCGGCGGCACCAAGATTTTTACCTCTTCCAGCTATTGGCGACCGCAAGGGGACGGCAATTCCCTGATGGTGACGGACCGGGCCGGGCAGACGCGGATCATCACCGGCGCGGCCTGTGTGCTGACCGAGGTAACCAGATAACAGATAGGGACTTTTGACGCTCGCCGCATTTGTTGTAGGATGCGCCGAATCGTTTGGGGACCCTCCCCGTCAACCATGGAAAGAGGCTGTCATGACCGACTCCGCCCCCCTGATGGCCGGTAAGAAGGGCCTGGTGATGGGCGTCGCCAACGATCGCTCCATCGCCTGGGCCATCGCCAAGGCCGTGCACCGGCAGGGTGCTGAACTGGCCTATACCTACCAGGGGGAGGCGCTGCTCAAAAGAGTCCGCCCGCTGGCCGCCCAGACCGGGTCCGACCTGTTGATTCCCTGCGATGTGGCGGATATGGCAGACCTGGACCGCACCTTCGCCGAGGTCGAGCGCGTTTGGGGCAAACTGGATTTTGTCGTCCATGCCATCGCCTATTCGGACAAGGATGAACTCAAGGGGCTGTATCTGGATACCTCTCAGGAAAACTTCCGGCGCACCCTGGATATCTCCTGCTATTCCTTTACCGCCATTTGCCAGCGCGCCGCCCGGCTGATGCCCAACGGCGGCAGCATGATCACCCTGAGCTATTACGGGGCGGAACAGGTGATGCCCCACTACAATGTGATGGGCGTGGCCAAGGCGGCGCTGGAGGCTTCTGTGCGCTATCTGGCCGAGGATCTGGGACGCAGCCGCATCCGTGTGAACTGCATGTCGGCCGGGCCGATGAAAACCCTGGCCGCCTCGGGGATCGGCGATTTCCGTTTTATCCTGCGCTGGAACGAACTGAACGCGCCGCTGCGCCGCAATATCAACCAGGACGATGTGGGCAATGCCGGACTGTATCTGTTGAGCGACCTGTCCTCGGGCGTCACCGGCGAGGTGCATCATGTGGACTCCGGCTACCATGCCGTCGGCATGGTGGCGGTGGACAAGGCGGCTGAAATCTCCGAACTGCTGGCCGGGTTCCGTTCCCAAGACGAAGGCTGACGGCCATGTCCGGCAACAGCTTCGGCCATCTGTTCCGCTTCACCACGTTTGGCGAAAGCCATGGGCCGGGCATTGGGCTGGTGGTCGATGGGGTGCCGCCCCGCCTGCCGCTGACCGAAGCCGATATTCAGGTCTGGCTCGACAAGCGCCGCCCGGGCACGTCGCGCTTCGTCACCCAGCGCCGCGAGCCGGACCGGGTGGAAATCCTCTCCGGCGTGTTCGAGGATCAGACCACCGGCACCCCCATCGGCCTGCTGATCCGCAATCAGGACCAGCGGTCCAAGGACTATGGGGAGATCCAGAACGTTTTTCGTCCCGGCCATGCGGACTATACCTATTTCCATAAGTACGGCATCCGCGATTATCGCGGCGGCGGCCGCTCCTCGGCCCGCGAGACCGCCTGCCGGGTCGCCGCCGGAGCCATCGCCCGCAAGATTCTCGGCGACGAAATCTCGGTGCGCGGGGCGGTGGTACAGATCGGCCCCCATGCCATCGATTCGGCCCGCTGGAACTGGGACGAAGTGGAACGCAATCCCTTCTGGTGCCCGGATTCCGATGCCGCCGAACGGTGGGAACTCTATCTGGACGACATCCGCAAGCGGGGGTCCTCCATCGGGGCCATTGTCGAGGTGGTGGCGCGTGGCGTTCCGGCCGGGCTCGGCGCGCCGGTCTATGACAAGCTGGACGCCGATTTGGCCAAGGCGCTGATGAGCATCAATGCAGTCAAGGGCGTGGAAATCGGGGCCGGATTCGATGCTGCCGGGTTGACCGGCGAGGAAAACGCCGACGAGATGCGCATGGACAATGGGCAGGTGACGTTTACCTCCAACCATGCGGGCGGCATTCTGGGGGGCATTTCCTCCGGTCAGGACGTGGTCTGCCGAATCGCTGTCAAACCGACCAGTTCCATTCTCACCCCCCGCCATACGGTGGATATCTGGGGCGAGGACGCGGAAATCGTCACCAAGGGCCGCCATGATCCCTGTGTCGGCATCCGGGCCGTGCCGGTGGCCGAGGCGATGGTCGCCTGTGTGCTGGCCGATCACCTGATGCGTCACCGTGCCCAGTGCGGAACCTGATCGAGTTTGTATCCAAACGGTTTGTTGACCAGGAACAGGCCGCTGCCCAACATGCCCTTGCCGGGGGCGGGAAAGAGCGTTTCATGGATTTCTGTTTGCGGTAAATCGGCCTTTGAGAGCTGGGCCAACATGGCCTCGTGACGTCCCTCGGCAAGCAGCGGATACCACAACAGCACCACCGCCTCCGGCCATTTGCGATGCAGGGCGGGGATGAACCGGGCCACCTGTTGGTACTCGTCCTTGACCTCGTAGGACGGGTCGATCAGCACCATCCCCCGGCGCGGCGTCGGCGGGGACAGGGCTAGCACGCCCTCGTAACCGTCCCGATGGTGCATATGCGCCCCGCTGCCCCGCAAGGCCCGTTTGAGGGCCGGGAACTCTCCGGGGTGGCGCTCCATGAGATGCAGGGAATCCTCGGCCCGCAGCAAATGCCAGGCAATCCAGGGCGAGCCGGGATAAAAGGTCGGGCCATGGCGTTGTCGCGCGTCCCGCACGGCCTCCAGATAGGGATCGTTGCCGGAAGACCCGGCAAGCTCAAGCAGCCTTTCGATCCCGTCCCGGGCCTCGCCGGTCTTTTCCGCTTCCGGGCTCGCCAGATCATAGAGACCCCGCCCGGCGTGGGTTTCCATATAGGTGATCGGTCGCGGTTTGACGGTCAGCAGCGTCAACAGGCCGACCAGGGCGCGATGCTTGTGCAGGTCGGCCCGGTTGCCCGCATGATAGGAATGGAGATAGGACAGCACGTCGGCACCGCAGTTTGAGGAACGATCCGGTCAATATAGACAGATCTCGCGGCCCCATTAAAACATAATAATTATGTATATAAAAATCTATTGACAGCTTTTAAAATGTTATTTATTGTATATTACATGATCATTTGACAGAAAGTCGGCCCTCCGACCGGCGAAGCGAGACGGACCATGTTGCAGAAAACCGAATGGAACATCGAGGAAGTGGACGTTCTGACGGCCCATCGTTTGCGGCAGGCTGGGCTGGCCCTTTTTGTTGATGTGCGTGAGACCAATGAGTTCGAGGCCGAACGGATTCCCGGGGCTTTCCTGATGCCCTTGTCCATGTTCAACGGGGCGCATATTCCGATTCTGGCTGACAAGACGATGATTTTGCATTGCGCGGTGGGCAAGCGCTCGGCGGCTGCCGCGAAACAGCTTCTACAGTCCGGACATGGACGGGCGGTTCACATGGCCGGTGGCCTGAACGCCTGGAAAGACGCGGGCCTTCCTACCGAGGTGTAAATGGGGGCTTCTGTTCCTCTCTCTCTGCATATCGAACACACCTCAACTTGGCCGTGATTCCTTCGGGAACACGGCTATTTTTTTGTTACGAGGTAGGTGAAATCACGTCAATTTTGTGTTTCCATGTCCTGCGGAACCTTGACGGGCCACAGATCTTCAGTTCTGGCCGGTCACCTATTGATGTATTTTAGATCTGTTCATGATTGATATTTGCCTGGAGCGAATCGGGTGTTTCTCAACCTTTTGACCCAAGAACAAAAACCCTCGTTTCTGGCCATGGCGCAAAAAATGATCCTGGCCGATGGCCGAATCACCGAGAGCGAGGAAGCGGCGCTCGCCGAGCGGGTGGCCGAAATGGGGGGCGATATCCAGTCGCCCGCCGAAGAGGTCTATGGCGAGTCCAATACGGCCATTTTCGACACCCGGCGCGCGCGCATGATCGTGCTGATGGAACTGCATGTGCTGGTGTTTGCGGACGGCGAATTCTCGGAGCAGGAATGGGCGATTTTGCAGCCGATCCTGGAGGCCTGGAAGATCAACGAAGCGGATCTGTCGATGATTCGGGACTGGGCGCGAAAAGCCGCCTTGCCGGAGCGTCAGGGCTGGGACCTGCTGGAATCATTTGAGGATTAATTCACATGCGGGTTTCCCTGCGCTTCAGTCTGATCCTGATCATGAGCCTCCTGCTGGGAGCCGTCATTGCCGCGATCACCCTGTTTAATCTGAGCGAGGCGCGGCGCATGGCGCTGGATTCGGCGCAGGCGCTGTTCGCCCAGGCCTCCTATCGGGTGGGGGAGCGGACGCTGAAAATATTGGGCGAGGCCCATACCCTGGCCCAGATTTTTCCGCGCCTGCCCGGTATCGCCACAGTGCCCGGCGGCGATGGCCTGGACTATCCGGCGCTCGATCCGCTGATCCAGGCGCTGAAGTCCTCGCCCAATCTCTACTCCCTTTACGTGGGATACGAGAGCGGTGACTTCTTACAGCTCATACACGTCGATTCCACGGTGACCCTGAAGGATGTTCAGCCGCCCAGGGATACCGCCCTGGTCCTGCGCGCCATCGCGGGCGGCGAAGGGGAGCGCGCCCAGATCTGGACCTTTCTCGATTCCCGGGGGGACGTGCTGGGTCGTCAGGAGGGGCCGCCCAGCGCCTACGATCCGCGCCAGCGCCCCTGGTACAAGGAGGCCCAGGGCTCGACAGGGGTCATCACGTCGGAAGTCTATGTCTACAACTCCACCGGCCGGGTCGGGTTCACCCTGGCCCAGGCCCTGCCCAATCGGCAGGCGGTGTTCGGGGTGGACCTGACCATCGATTCCCTGACCGCGTTTTTGAAGGATCAGGACATTTCACCCCACGATTTTCTGTTCGTGCTCGATCACAAGGGCCAGGTCATCGCGCAACAAGACACCGGGGTCGGCGAGCGGCAGGAAATTCTGCCCGCCGCCGGACATGCCCATCCGATCATTGCCGCCGCCGCCGAACTGGCAGCCGGTCTGCGCGGTGTGGAGACCCGCACCGCCCTGCGCCCGGTGGCCGGGACGGAGACCATTCTCAGCGTGACCCGCCTGCAAGCCGGGGAGGGCACGACCTCCTTCGACATCGGGATTGCCGCCCCGCTCCAGGATTTCACCGGACATCTGCCCCTGCTGGTCCGCAACAGCCTGCTGCTGGCGGCCGTCGCCTTGATCGTGGCCATCTTGTTGTCGTTCTGGATCGCCGGAACCTTCAATCGCACGGTGCGGGCCATCGTCAACGAATCCGAAAGTATCCTGCGTCTGGATATCCGAGACAACGCCTTGCCCGACTCCCGGATCAAGGAACTGCATGACCTGTCCAAGTCCTTCGTGGTCATGCGCGACGGCCTGCAAACCTTTGGCCGCTACGTGCCCAAGACCCTGGTCCATCATATTCTCGACAGCAAGAAAAGCATCGAAGTCGGGGGCGAACGCCAGGAACTCACCGCCCTGTTCACCGACATCAAGGACTACACCAGCATTTCCGAGACCATGGAACCGGAACAGCTGATGCGGATGACCTTTCGCTATTTCACCCTGTTGGGGACCGCCATTGACCGCCGTCATGGCATCATCGACAAGTTCATCGGCGATGCCATCATGGCCCTGTGGAACGCCCCGGTGGCCGACCCGGACCATGTACGGCACGCCTGCTTCGCCGCCCTTGAGGCGCGTATCGGCAACATGGTCTATAACCTGGAAAACAAGTCGAAGGGATTGCCCGTGCTGCACACCCGGTTCGGCATCCATACCGGCGAGGCGGTGGTCGGCAATGTCGGAAACATGGACCGGCTGAACTACACGGCGGTGGGTTCGGTGGTCAACATGGCCTCCCGTCTCGAAGGGGCGAACAAGGCCTATGGGACGGAGATTCTGGTTTCCGGCACCGTCCAGGCCCAGGTCCAGGATACCTTCGACACCCGGCCAATGGATACCATCGCCCCCAAGGGAGCCGATCAGCCGATGACCATCTTCGAATTGGGCGGCGTCCGTTGGGGCACCGAGGGAGTCAGCCCCATCCTGTGGACGCCGAGGGATGTATCGCGGCTCTACGACTCCTGGAACGCGGCCTATGCGCTGTACCAGAAAGGGCAATGGACCCAGGCCGTGGAGGCCTTCCGGGCCTTCACCGCCGCCTATCCCGATGACGGGCCGGGCCAACTCTATTTGAAACGCAGTCTGGCCTTCCAGGACTCGCCCCCCGGTGCCGACTGGGACGGGGTAACCCGCATGACGACCAAGTGATTCCAAGCGGCGAGAGGGGTGACTCATGGCCTATCCTTCGACACGCGATCTCTGATCGCTGCTCAGGATGAGGTGATCGTTTGGTATCAACACAATCCTCACCCTGAGCAGCAGCCAAAGGCGGCGTGTCGAAGGGTCGATCACAGGTTGCACTTTCCATCGCAAGTGATCATCCTGATTCCTAATCGAAGGACCGAACCTTGCCCCGGTTGCGCTTGATCTGGGCGGTTTTTTTCTTGTGTTCCAGGCGGCGTTCGCGGACTCCGGCGCTGGGGCGGGTCGGGCGGCGGTGTTTGGGCGGCACGGCGGCGGCCCGGATCAACTCGACCAGCCGTTCGCGGGCCAGTTCGCGGTTGCGCTCCTGGCTGCGGTACTGGTCCACGGTCAGCACAATCACCCCGTCACGGGTCATTTTGCGGCCCGCCAGTTTGGCCAGTCGCCAGCGAATGGCCGAACTCAGCGCCGGGCAGGCGGCGGCGTTGAAGCGCAATTGGACGGCGGTCGAGACCTTGTTGACGTTCTGTCCGCCCGGACCGGAAGCGCGAATGAAGCGTTCCTCGATGTCGTCTTCCGAAAGGGCGATCTGTTCGGTGACCTGAATCATGGCCGGTCACGGGCCGCCGGGACGACCGCACAGCCGCTCCCGGCGCAGCATTCGGCGCTCAGAAAGTCCAGCAGTCCGCTCATCACGTCGTAATCGGTCCGGCAGACCAGTTCCCGCCCCTGGCGCTTTTGGAGCACCAGTCCGGCGCGGACCAGATGGGCCAGATGGTGCGACAGGGTCGAGGGCGGGATATCCAGCGCCCGCCGCAAGTCGCCCACCACCAATCCCGCCTCACCGGCTTTCACCAACAGGCGATAGATCGACAGGCGGGTCGGGTTGCCCAGGGCTTCCAGACGATTGGCGGCTATGAGGGTTTCCATGGCCCCAAGGTAGGCGGCCCCCGTTGCGGCGTCAACGTCACTCGGTGAGGTTGACGATAACCTGCAACGGTCGATGATCTGACCCCAGGTCTGGCCCTGCCGTGGCCTGGACGATCCGGGCGCCATCGCGTCCGAACAGATGGTCGATGGGGATTCCCAGACCGGGGAACCAGGTCGGCCAGGTCCACCAGGCCCGGCCCCGACTGGTCAAACGATTCTCTTCCACGAGGCGTCGGTAGAGGGGTGACCAGGGGGTGGTATTGAAATCCCCGCCCAGCAGCAGCGGCCCGGACAGGTCAGCCAGCACGCCCCGCAACAGGTCGGCCTGAGTCCGTTGCAAATCGGACGCCGCGGGCCAGAGCGGCGGCATGAAATGGGTCGTGGCCAGGGTGACGGAACGTCCATTGGCGAGACGGATCGTCCCTTTCAGTAAACGGAAACTCTCGGCGTCCTTTTGGATCAACTGCCCATCGGATATGGGGGTCCTGGAGAGCAGGGCCAGCCCCCAGAAGGTGGGATGCGGATGGACCATTTGATACGGATAGGATTCCCGCAGGCGGGCCAGCAACGGCAGATGAAGCGGTGTCACTTCCTGGAGCAGCACGGCCTCCGCTTCGGAGTCGACGATCCATTGCGCCGTTTGTTCGCCGTGTCGGGTTTCCGGATGCAGGTTGAAGCTCAACAGATTGATCCGGGCTGCGGGTGCGTGGGACGCTTCCGCCGAGCTCAGGAGCGGCAGGGCCAAACCCAGGTCCACAAGCCCCACCAGGAGGGTCAGCATGGCCCAACGTTTCCGGCGGCGCAGGGCGAACAGCAAAGCCAAAGGGATGCAAAGCGCCGCATATTGCAGCGGAAAATGGATAAGCAAATGAAATGGAAAGACCGTGATTCCGAGTGCGACGCTGCCCGTGGCGAGCCCCAGTCCGGCCAACAGCGCCCAGGCCAACGGCATGCTCAGACCTCCACCTCGCCCAGGGTGCGGTACAGGGATTGTAGGCAGGGGCCGGCCGCCTCGTCGCCTTCCTTGGCCCGCCGCTCCATCAGTCGGACGCAGGCCTCGGCAATGGCGTTGAGTTCGCTCGTCGTCAATCCATCGAGAAAAGCCTTGGGGTTGCGTCGCATGGTGACGATAAAGGGATTGTCGGTCACGTCCTGGAGCCTCCGGATTGGGTGATCAGTCGCAGGGCCTTGAGCCCCAGCAAAATCCAAGGCGTGCCATGCAGCAGCAGGTCGAAAATGTCAAGCGGTCGGTTTAGAGTCCCCGCTGCAAGCATCTTGATCTTTTCCCAGACATGGGGTTCGGGGACGAAGGGTGCCAGCCCCAGGGTCAGGGCCGCCACGACCAATAGGCCGAGGGGCAGGGAGTCGAATAGTTTCATTGGCCGTGGGTTCCTCGTAAAGTCGGTCTGCATGCCAGGGGTGATTCCTGGTATAAGGCTTTCGCAAGGGGCTTTCCATGGCCGATCCGTCAAGCTGTCGAAGGAGACGTGGATGCGAGACTATTTTTTGACATTGGCCAGGTACAACGCCTGGGCCAACGCCCGGCTTTGCAATGCCTGCTCGGATTTGCCGCGAGCCGAAATCAGCAAGCCGCGACAATCCTTTTTCGGCTCCATTCAGGCCACCCTCAACCATCTGCTGGTCGGGGAAACCCTCTGGCTGGCGCGCCTGCAGCAGACCGAACCGGGAGTCTCCCGGCTCGATGAGGTTCTGTACGAGGAATTTGTCGATCTGCGCCAGGCTCGGGAAAACATGGACCGGCAGTTGATCGCCTTCGTGGAGAATCTCAGCACGGAAACCCTCGAAGAAGATCTGCATTACCGGGACACCACTGGTCGGGAAATGCAGACGCCGATGCGCTTCGTGCTGGCCCATCTGTTCAATCATGGCACCCATCACCGGGGACAGATCCACGACATGCTGACCCAGGTGCCCTCGGTGCCGCCGCCGCTCGATCTGATCTATTTCCTGCGCGAAACAGGATAGAACAGCCGACAGCGGCGGCCCGCTTCAGGTCACGGACGCAGGTAGGACCAGCCCTGTTCCTGCCGTTCCATCAGGTGCACCACCCCGGCCGGAACCACCTTGGCCTGGGGCATCAGTTCGACATCCTTGCCAGCCTTCTTGCTCATCGCTTTATGGGTATTGCCACAAGCCATGAAGCCGACATTCTGGTAGTTCTCGCTGAAGCTTTTGATACGGTCGGCGACCGGCGAGGCGGCGGTCAGCATGTTCAGGCCCGGCCCATAAGCGACGATCTCCACTTCAACTTCCTCGCCTTTTTCCTGGTAGTAGGCGATGACGTTGGCGGTGTTGTTGAGGGCAAGGTTCATGCGGGCGGGATCGTTCTCGTCCACATGAATCACCAACTGGTGGCTGGCGTCCCCGGCCTGGGCCGGAACGGCCAGCAACAGGGTCACCAACAGCAAGGGGATTAGGCGCAATAAGTTAGTCATGACGTGTCTCTTCCTCCCGAGTTTTTTTGAAGTTTGTAGTATGTGACTATTTCACAGCATTCCACAAGTGGACAATAAGGTGAGCGGGATCATGCCACATGAGCCCTTCCGTTCAGAGGTTGCAGCGGGTAAAAGGTGCGTCAAACCGGTGATGCGGTGTTGATGATTTGAGAGAAAGTGAACGACCATGGACAATCTGGATCAATTGCGGTCCGACCTGCTGGCTTCGGTGGCCGCGGCCGCCGATGTGAAGGCCCTGGACGACGTGCGGGTCGCGGCGCTGGGCAAGAAAGGTGCGATTTCCGGCCTGATGAAAGGCCTGGGCGGTCTGGACCCGGAGCAGCGCAAAGCCACCGGTCAGGCCCTCAATCTGGTCAAGGACGAGATTGCCGCCGCTCTCGAACGCCGCAAGAGCGATCTGGAAGATGCCGAACTGAACGCCCGGCTGCTCGATGAGCGCCTCGATATCACCCTGCCGATCCGCGAAGAGGCGCAGGGCTCCCTCCATCCGTTGAGCCAGACCATCGACGAAGTGGTGGCGATTTTCGGTCAGATGGGCTTCACCGTCGCCCAAGGGCCGGATATCGAAGTGGATTGGTACAATTTCGGGGCGCTGAACATTCCGCCGGAGCATCCGGCGCGCCAGGAACACGACACGTTCTATCTGCCCAATGAGACCGAGGACGGTCAGCGCACGGTTCTGCGCACCCATACCTCGCCGGTACAGATCCGCACCATGCTCAATACCAAACCGCCGATCCGGGTGATTTGTCCGGGGCGCACCTACCGCTGCGATTACGATGCCACCCATTCCCCCATGTTCAATCAGGTGGAAGGTTTGGTCATCGACGAGACCACCCACATGGGCCACCTGAAGGGGTGCCTGATCGATTTCTGCCGCGCCTATTTCGGCACCGACGATCTGCCGGTGCGCTTCCGGCCCAGCTATTTCCCGTTCACCGAGCCCTCGGCGGAGGTAGATATCGGCTGTACCCGCGAAGGCGGTGAATTCAAGATCGGCCATGGAGATGATTGGCTGGAAATCCTCGGCTGCGGCATGGTCAATCCGGCGGTGCTGGAAAACTGCGGAATCGATTCCACCAAGTACCAGGGCTTCGCCTTTGGGGTCGGGCTGGAACGGCTGGCCATGCTCAAATACGGCATTCCCGATTTGCGCACCTTCTATGAAAGCGATGTTCGCTGGCTGAAACATTACGGGTTCGCGGCCTTGGATGTGCCCAGCATGACCGGAGGGCTGAGCCGATGAAATTCACTCTGTCCTGGCTCAAGGAGCACCTGGAGACCGACGCCACCCTGACCGAGATCACCGACGGCCTGACCATGATCGGTCTGGAGGTCGAGGGGGTCGAAGATCGCGCCGCCGCGTTGAAGGGCTTTGTGACCGCTCTGGTGATCGAGGCCAAGCCGCACCCGGATGCGGACAAGCTGCGCATTTGCAAGGTGGATACCGGCGAGGAGACCTTCGAGGTCGTCTGTGGCGCTCCCAACGCGCGCGAAAACATGGTCGGGGTGTTTGCCCGCGAAGGGATGCATATCCCGGGGATCAATGTCACGCTGAAAAAGGCCAAGATCCGCGGCGTCGAATCCTCCGGCATGTTGCTGTCGGAACGGGAAATGGGCCTGTCCGATGACCATCACGGCATCGTCGATCTGCCCGCAGGCACCCCCATCGGGGCCGAGGCGGCGGAGATCATGGGGCTGGCCGATCCGGTCATCGAGATCGCCATCACTCCCAATCGCGGCGACTGCCTGGGCGTGCGCGGGGTGGCCCGCGACTTGGCCGCCGCCGGGATCGGGACGTTGAAACCTTTGGACGCGACGCCGGTGCCGGGGTCTTTCGACAGTCCGGTCGGGGTGGTGCTTGATTTCGATGAGGCCCACAAGGACGCCTGTCCCTACTTCGTCGGCAGAGTGGTACGAGGAGTCAAAAATGGCCCCAGTCCGCAATGGGTGCAGGATAAATTGACCGCCATAGGTCTGCGCCCCATTTCGGCGCTGGTCGATATCACCAATCTGATGACCATCGAATATGGCCGCCCGATGCATGTGTTCGATCTGGCGAAATGCGACGGCGATATCCGTCCGCGCATGGCCCGCGACGGTGAGACCCTGTTGGCCCTGGACGGCAAGGAATATGTGCTGGATTCAGACATGACGGTGATTGCCGACGCATCCCGCGCCGAGGCCATTGCCGGGATCATGGGCGGTGAGGAATCCGGCTGTACCGAGACCACCACCGACGTGTTTATTGAAACGGCCTATTTCGATCCGGTGCGCACCGCCATGACCGGGCGCAAACTGAATCTGCAATCCGACGCCCGCTATCGGTTCGAGCGCGGCATCGACCCGGATTTGATGATCGACGCCACCGAGATCGCCACCCGCTGGATGCTCGACTGGTGCGGCGGCGCGGCCTCGAACATCATTCTCGCCGGGGAAAAACCGGAGATTTCCAAGACCATCACCTTTCGCCCCTCGCGCGTGGCCAGCCTGGGCGGGGTCCAGGTGGCGGCGGCGGAGCAGGAGCGCATTTTGTCGGTGCTCGGCTTCGCGATTCGCAAGGAAGCCGATCATTGGACGGTGACTTCCCCCGGATGGCGGCACGACATCGTCGGCGAGGCCTGCATTGTCGAAGAAGTCATGCGGCTCAACGGCTTCGACAAGATTCCCGCCGTGCCCCTGGCCCGTCAGAGTGATTTGCCGAACCCCGCCTGGAGCCCGGTTCAGGCCCGCCATGGGATGGCCCGGCGGCTGCTTGCCCAACGGGGCCTGCGCGAGGCGGTGACCTATTCCTTCCTGCCCGCCGCCCATGCGGATTTGTTTGGCGGGGTGCCGGACAGCCTGCGTCTGGTCAATCCGATCAGTGCCGATCTGGACGTCATGCGCCCGAGCATTCTGCCCAATCTGATTGCCGCAGCGGCGCGCAATGCGGACCGGGGACAGCGCGACGCCGATCTGTTCGAGGTCGGTCCGCAATATCGCGACGACACCCCCGAGGGGCAGGATATGCTCGCCACCGCCCTGCGCAGCGGGCGCACCGGGCATCGCAACTGGGCGACGCCGCCGCGCAGCGTGGACCTGTTCGACGCCAAGGCCGATGCCCTCGCCGTGCTGGCCGCCGTCGGCGCACCGGTGGACAAGCTGCAAATCTCCGCCGATGCCCCCGACTGGTATCATCCGGGCCGCTCCGGGGCGTTGCGCCTCGGTCCCAATGTGTTGGCCTGGTTCGGCGAGATTCATCCCCGCGTGCTCAAGGCGTTGGGACTGAAAAGCGCCGCCGCCGGGTGTGAGATTTTCCTCGACCGGGTGCCGTTCCCGAAAAAACAGGCCCCCACCACCCGCCCGCGGCTCGATCTTTCGGCCTTGCAGCCGGTGGAACGCGACTTCGCCTTTGTGGTCGATGCGGAGGTCAAGGCGGTGGATCTGATTCGCGCCGTGTACGGGGCCGACAAGGTCCTGATTACCGATGTCAGGGTGTTCGATCAGTTCATTGGCGGCAGCCTGGGCGACGGCAAGAAATCCCTCGCCGTCAACATCGTCCTGCAACCCACCGACCAGACCCTGACCGAGCAGGATCTTGAAGCCTTGGCTAAAAAACTGGTGGCGGCGGTGACCAAGGCGACGGGGGGCCTGCTGCGGGGGTGATCCCCGGCTTCCCTCACTCCATCGCCAGGGCGCGGGCCAGTTGGCTGAGGGCTTCCTGGTGCCGTTCGTTTTCGATTTGGGTGAAATTGCGGGCCAGTTCCAGGCACATGCGCTGGCGGGACCGCAATTCGTTTTCCTGCGCCGTTTCTTCAAGGCCTTCATAAAAATAGCTCACCGGCACCTTGAGCGCCTGGGCCACTTCATAAAGACGTCCGGCAGAAATGCGGTTGATGCCGCGTTCGTACTTGTGGGCCTGCTGATAGGTGACGCCGATGACGTCGGCCATTTGCTGTTGGCTCAATCCGAGCATCACCCGGCGTTCACGAATGCGCGCGCCGACGAAATGATCAATCTCGCTGGCACGGGAGCGGGAAGGGCGTTGAGAATTCATAACCGGGTGACCATCTGTTGTCTCGCACGTCCCTTCGCGGGGACACTTTTTCCCTGTGTATCATAACAGGAGGTGAGGTCGAAGCGGTTATTTATCGGTCGATTCATTCCCGTCGGCTGTGGTGACCTTGGTCAGGGCATCAATCTGACGCTGCATTTCCCGCAGTTGGGATTGTACATCGGTGATCGAAGGGGACGTGGGGGCGTCGTCGTCCTCGGTTTTTTTCTGATCGGTCACAAAGTCGTCGTCTTCAATGAACGGCGTGAACATGCGCATGGCATTTTCGAACAGCGCCATGTTTTGCTTGCCCATTTCTTCAAATTGCCCGAACGGGAACAGACCGTTCAGGGAATCCTGCATGTAATGGCGCATCTGTTCCTGATTGCGGGCGAAGGCCTGCATGGAATGTTCCAGGTAGCGCGGCACCAGACCTTGCAGGGAATCCCCGTAAAAACTGATCAGATGGCGCAGGAAGCCGATGGGCAACAGGTTCTGCCCTTTGTTTTCTTCCTCGACGATGATCTGGGTGAGCACCGAACGGGTGATCTCCTCACCGGATTTGGCGTCATAGACCACGAATTCGGTGCCATCCTTGACCATCTGCGCCAAGTGATCCAACGTCACGTAACTGCTTGTCGCGGTGTTGTAAAGGCGGCGGTTGGCGTATTTCTTGATCGTGTAGGGAGGTTTTATCGCTCCGGGGTCCTTGGCCATTTCATCCTTCCTCGACACTCTTGACGTTTTGTTTTTTTATGAGGGAAAACTCTTTTCCCGACCCTACATTAGTTCGGGTTATTTCGCGTTGCAATAGCCGCGCTGCAAAAACTTTTTGATCCCTTTTCGCAGACGCTATAGAGAGAGAAGCGGATTGAGGCAAAGGAGAGCCCATGGCGGACCCGATGGATTACGAAGATCTGGCGCGGCGGTATCTGGATCTATGGCAGAAGCAATTGTCCGGTCAGACCACCGACGGGACCGTGGCCGAAACCATGGGGCGGGCCATTGAATTGATGAATCAGGGGGCCGCCGCCTTTGGCGCGGCCGCCTCGGCGGCGATGAGGAAGGATGGCGCGGATGACGGATCTGCAACGGCAAACGGTCGCCCGACTGGGGCCGCGTCCGCTGCCCCTGCACATGGGCACGGCGGTGCTGACCTGGCTGACCTCGCGCGGCGTCTTGAGCGCATCGAGGAACGGCTCACTGCCCTGGAGGCCGGAACTGGCAGCACAGGCGGAAGAGCTGCGCCAGCGGGTCGAAAATCTCGCAAAACCTGAAGCGGATTTATTGGCCCAGGCGATAGACGTCGAATCCCGGCGCCGATTGCAGGGCTTCCTGGAGGGGGTGCGGGCCTATCGGGCGCATCCCTATCGGCGCGAGCTTCCCGAGCCGCCGTCGTTGATGCAGATTGGTGCAGCGCGGTTGTTGGATTATGGCACCGGCGGCGACGGGCCGACCGTGCTGGTGGTGCCGTCGCTGGTCAACCGGAGCTACATTCTCGATCTGATTGAGGGGCGCAGTCTGCTAAGAGACATGGCCCAACGGGGCCTGCGTCCGTTGCTGGTCGATTGGGGAGCGCCCGGCGAGGCGGAGCGGGGGTTCGGCCTGGACG
Source organism: Magnetospira thiophila (assembly GCF_054657015.1). Classification (NCBI taxonomy): domain Bacteria; kingdom Pseudomonadati; phylum Pseudomonadota; class Alphaproteobacteria; order Rhodospirillales; family Thalassospiraceae; genus Magnetospira; species Magnetospira thiophila. The sequence continues at coordinate 167,459 of NZ_BAAHXF010000001.1, read as the reverse complement.
ACTATATTGCCGGGAGCCTCAACCGCTTTCTCGATGAAGCCCGGCACCAAGCGGCGGGACCGGTGGCGCTGCTCGGCTATTGCATGGGCGGCCTGTTGGCGCTGCCGCTGGCCCAGCATCGCCCGCAAGACGTGACGGCCCTGGCCCTGTTGGCGACACCTTGGGATTTCACCCGGGGACTGGAGGCCCAACGCCGCCTGATGACGGCCTTGATGCCGCAGATCGAAACCCTGGTCCGGGCGGCCGGGGAATTGCCCGTCGATGCCCTGCAGGCCATGTTCGCCGGCATCGACCCCTGGCAGATCACCGCCAAGTTTCAGGCCTTTGCCCGGATGAATCCCGATCATCTCAAAACGCAACGTTTCGTGGCCCTGGAAGATTGGCTCAATGACGGGGTGCCGTTGGTGGAGCAGGTCGCCCTGACCTGTCTGCGCGGCTGGTATCGGGACAACGAACCGGCACGGGGCGGCTGGAAGATTGATGGTCGGACTGTCGATCCGGCTCTGGTCCGGGTGCCGACCCTGGCCCTGATTCCGGCCCGTGATCGTATTGTCCCACCGGACTCGGCTCAGGCTCTGGCGGCGGCCATCCCCGGAGCCGAGGGGCGGACCGTGGCGGCGGGACATATCGGCATGGCGGTGGGCGCACGTGCGGCGACGGTGCTCTATGGACCCTTGACCAAATGGCTGCGCAAACAGAGTCGATCATCCCGACTTGCGATTATCCGACCTGGAAGAACTGACGGATCCGCTTGAGGACACCCGTGCGATGTTCCTCAATCTGGGTGCTGGTGGCGGATTCCAGGGCCTTGCTGTTGGCCAATTGGCGCTCCGTGACCTGATGGCTCATATGCTCCAGGATCTGCGGGTGCGCCTGCACGAAGGGGTCGATGTCCTGCTTGGTGATCTCGTGCACGAAGGAATCCACGGCGGGGACCACGGTGGCCGCCCGGGGGGCACCGGTCAACAGCGACATTTCGCCGAAAAAATCGCCCGGCCGGAGCATGCCGACCCGCTGCTGCGTGCCCTCCTCGTCGGCGATCAGCACATGCAGCAGCCCTTCGTTCAGGATGAACATGGAACTGCCGTCCTCCCCCTGCCGCACCACCGGCTCGCCGTGCAGGTAAAGCCGCCGCTCGGTTTTTTCCATCAAGGCGTCCTGACTTTCGCGGGGCAGGGTGGCGAACAGGTCGACCCGGGTCAGCCAGCGTTCGATATGGTCGGTTTCCTGGTCGATGCGCCGGGAGAGCTGTTCGATAAAAATCTCGGAGCGTTCGCGCGGCACCGCAATCCCGGCGAAATGCAGATTGCGCAGCAAGGCCCGCCGCACTGCGTAATTGGTCGAGGATTTGGCGGCGTAGTCGGAGACCCAGAAGCGCAGTTCCCAGATCACCCCCCGTTCGTCGAAATCGACGATCCGGGCTTCGGCTTTTTCCGGAATGTTGGCCGAGGCCGGGACCTGCTCGACGGCGGAAAGCAACAGCCGCTCCCCCTGATGAGAGGTGATGTCATAGCCCAGATGAATGCGCAGGCTGTCGCGCCAATAGGAATGCGGGCGGTTGAGATTGCGGAACTGAGAGGTGGCCAGAATGCCATGTGGGATGACCACGCTCACATCGTCGCGGGTCAGCAACCGGGTCGAACGCCAGTTCATGTCGACCACCTGACCGATGGTCAGATCGGCCACCTGCACCCAGTCCCCGGACTCGAACGGTTTTTCCATGGCCATGGCCAGCCCGTAGAACAGATCGGAAATCATGCCGCGCAAGGAAAAGCCAAGCACCGCGACCAGCACCGAGGAGGCGGTGACCAGATCGCTCATGTCGCTGCCCAGCACCACGGTCACGATCCCGATGAGGGCAAAGCCCCAAATGAACAAGGATAGCAGCGTGCCATAAAGGCGGGGCAATCCATCCTTACCGTGTTGACGGGTCCAGCGGGAGATGAGCAGGGCGAGGCTGCTGCTGGTCACAAAGGCGGTGGCCAGCCAGATCAGCGTCTGGCCGAGGTTTGTCATCATCTCCGCGTCGAACGACAGATCAAAGGGCAAATTGGCGATGAAATCGCCGCGTCCGCGATAAAATAAAATGGAGGCGGACAGCAGTATAACCGAAAGGATAAGGCGGGTCATGGGGGCTCAATATTGAATGGGAGGACAGAATGGCTGGCTCTCATTTAAAGGCCTTCAGGTCCGGACGCCAGCCAAAAAACCGCGCCTAGACTTCCGCCACCCCGGTGCGCCCTTCGCCGGGGGCGTCGGTGGCCTTGCTGTCCGTAATCGAGGCCTGGGAGGGATATTTGTGCGAGCCGTAGCGCAATACCAGCACGGCAAAGGCCAGTACCAAAATAGCCCCGGAAATGATCAGAATGCCCCAGTCGGGAATGTGATGCATGCCGATATAGCCGATCATCATCCGGGTCAGGGCGGTAATGGCCACATAGACCAGGAAGCGAACCGGCATGTGCTTGGTGCGGAAATAGATCCCCACCATGGCTCCCAGTTCCAGATATATGAACAGCAGCAGAATGTCCTCGATGGTGGCATGGGGCTTGTCGAACAGGGCGATAAATTCCTGCAAGGCCGACCAGATCACCGCCGCGCCGATGCCGAACAGGGCGACGGCATGGAACATATCGACCATGAAATTCCCGACCATGTCGGAAACGCCATGGAATTTGTGATTGGCACTCTGTGCCCGTTCGATCAGTTGTTCCATGCCCCAATACCCCTCGCCCCAGATACGGGGCCGATCATGCCGCAGCCTCAAAGCCGACGCAACAGTTGGTGCAGCGGACCATCGGGAATGCCCAGTTCATCCAGATGGGCCACAGTTTGCGCCAGATAATCCCGTGAGGTGCCGCTAAGACCCGCCCCCTGGCGCACCAACCGGGACGACTCCGCGAGGGAAAGCCGTCCCGCATATTGCGGATGCCCCCGGCGCACCACATAGCCCAGGGCACGGACTTTGGTCTCTTCGAGACTCAGCGGCAGCCAGCGCGGTTCATAAATCGAGCCATGCGCTTCAGTCACGCCAGCCACGTCGGGCATTTCCCGGGCGTCCAGGTAGGCCCGAACATTCGGCCATTGCTCTTCGGCCACTCCGAAGGCGATGCCGCGACAGGCACCGCCCCGGTCCAGACCGAGCACCAGTCCCGGCTGTTCCGTGGTGCCTCGATGGTGATGGGAATAGACGCACAGCGCCCGGTGATAGCCGCGCACCAGGGCCGGGTGGCGCGCCACGAACGGAAACCCGGGATTCCACATCAACGACCCATAACCAAACACCCAGACGGTCATTTCCCCCCCTTCAGGGCCAGCGCCACACCCAGCGCGGTGACGGCCATGCCAATCAGCGCCACGGGCCCCAGGGCCTCGCCGAACAGCGCCCAGGCCAGCAGGGCGGTCACCGGCGGCACCAGATAGAAAAGCCCGGCCACTTTAGACACCGCCCCCCGGCGCACCATGATCCACAACAATGCCATGGTGCCGATGGACAGTACCCCGACCAACCAGGCCATGGTCAGCATGAAGGTTGGCGTCCATTGAACGACCCGGCTTTCCAAAGCCAGCGCCAACAATCCCATAGGCACCGCAGCGGCCCCGAATTGAAGGGCCAATCCGGTCCGCATGTCCATGCCGGTGCAATGGCGTTTCTGGTACAAGGTGCCGATGGTGATGCCGAACAAGGCGAAGACGGCCAGGGCGACCCCGCGCCCATTCAGCCCCCCCAGATCGAGCTTCTCGGCCAGCACCAGGATGACCCCGAACAATCCGAGCCCCAGTCCCACCCATTGCTGCGGGCGCACCCGTTCGCCGAGAAACAGCTGCGCACCCAGGGCCGTGAGTAACGGTTGCAAGCCGACGATCAGGGCGACCAGAGCCGCCGGAAGCCCTTGATGGATCGCGGAAAAGACCCCGCCCAGATAACCCCCATGGACCAGAATGCCAGCCATGGCAATATGACCGGTCTCGCGCCATGTGGCAGGCCAGGGAGCACGCAGCAGCAGCGCCGCGAGCCCGAGGATCACCACCAGAAGAAAAAAGCGCAGGAAAAGGAAAGTCAGCGGTTCGGCATAGGGCAGACCGTACTTGGCCCCGATGAATCCGGTGCTCCATAGCAGCACGAAGATCCCCGGCATGGCCTTCAGCCAGGGGGACTCATCGGGGGAGGAAACGGAAGTCGACATCGGGGGGAATCCAAACCACGGAGCAGCGGCACTCGCCTCCGGCCGCCATCCGGTCTATATAGAAGGCAATCGCGTTTTTGACCAGGATTGACGATGCCCAAACGTCCGCCCTCGCGGGGGTCCCAATTGTCCCGCAAGTCCCTGACCTTCGAGCCGCCCCCCCGGGCGATGCGGGAACCGCATCCGGCCCTGACCTACAAGCCGTCACGGACCTTGCGCATGGCCACCCATTTGGCGCTGGCCGTCCTTGTGACGCTGGTCGTCGCGGCGGCCTATACCGGCTACTGGTTCTTGATCGGCGGTCTGATCCGGGATCAGGCCGTCGACTGGATCGCTCTGCAACGGGCCAACGGCATGACGGCCTCCTACGACCAATTGACCCTGTCCGGGTTTCCGGGACGCTTCACGGTCAGGCTCGACAAGCCGGTAGCACGCGCCGCCAACGGAACCTGGAACTGGTCGTCGGAACAGGTCCGCCTGTTGGGCGCGCCCTGGGCTCCGCAGACGGTGACCCTGGACCTGGATGGCAGCCATCGTCTGAGCGGGGAGGCCATCGGTCCCCAGCCGTTGCTGGTGAGCGCGGCGCAACTGCGAGCCACCTTCGATCTGTTCGACGGGGACTGGCCGGATCGGCTGGCGATTCAGGTGCAGGATCTACTGGCCGGGCCGCCCGGCGGGCCGTCTCTGGCCACATTCGGCAGGCTGGACCTGGAAGCCGAACGATTGTCGCCGGGCGACGAATCGCCGAGTTTCCGTCTGCGCGCCGAGGGGCGGAACCTGGATGCTTCCGGGTTTCTCGATCCGATCGAGGAGCTATATCTGGAATTGGCATTGATGGGGGAACTGCCCGGCGGGCCCTTGACACCGGCCCTGGTGGATTGGCGCGACAAGGGCGGCACCCTCAGCCTGGAACGTGTGCATCTGACCCAGGGAAATACCCGGATGATGGGTCAGGGAACCATTGCTCTGGATCAGAATCTCGATCCCAAGGGCAATGCCATGGCCAAGGTGGTGGGGTTCGGAGAACTGCTTGAAAACCTTAAAACCGCCGGAGTCATCCGCAGTCGCGAGGCGACCATGGCGCGGATCATTCTGGCCGCTTTCGCCAAGCCGCAAAAAAGTGGTCCCCCGGCCCTGTCGGTGCCGATCACCATCGCCGACCGTACCCTGTCCGCCGGACCTGCCGGATTGGTGATGATTCCCCATGTGGACTGGGCATCCCTGGACGGCTGGCTGGCCCCGCTGCAACAGCCGCTCCCGGAGCCGGAGGAAGAACCGACCGGAGGCAAGAAATAAAGGGTGCCTCCTGGCCGGTCCGCGACATCGCAAGGCTTTAGGATCGGCGTTCCAGCAATGCCTTGATCTGGCTGAGTTGATCCTTCACGTCGACCAGATCCGCTTGCAGTTTCAGGGCATCTTCGTGGGAGGTGGCGCCATCTTCCAGCGCATGCTGCGACTGCATGGCATCGACGATGATGCCGATGAACAGGTTGAGAATGGCGAAGCTGGTGATCAGAATGAAGGGGACGAAAAAGACCCAGGCCCAGGGGTGCTGTTCCATCACCGGTCGCACGATGCCCATGGACCAGCTTTCCAGGGTCATCACCTGGAACAGGGTGTACATGGATGCGCCGATGGAGCCGAACCACTCGGGGAAGGTCCCGGCGAAGAAGTTGGTGGTCAATACCGCCGACACATAAAACAGCAGCAGGATGATCGCGCCCACCGAAGCGATTCCGGGAATGGCGGTGAACAAGGCCCCGATCACCCGCCGCATGGCCGGAACCACGCTCATCAATCGCAAGGTGCGCAGAATCCGCAAGGCCCGCAGTACACTCAACTCGCCGGAAGCGGGCATCAGGGCAATGCCGACGATGGCGAAATCGAAAATATTCCATCCACTGCGGAAGAAGTCGAGGCGACGCCAGGCCAGTTTGCCGCCGATTTCCAGCACGAACACGATCAGAACAAGCTGGTCGAAAAGATCCAGGACCGCGCCATGGGACTCGATGATCGAGGGAACCGTCTGTAGGCCCAGGGTAATGGCATTGAGGACGATAAGAACGGAAATGAAGCTCTGGACCGGGCTGCTTTCGACAAACCGTCCGCTCCGCTCGATAAGGGTCATGATCTGGCTCTGAAGCTCGTTGAAACTGCGCCCGCCATATAGGGTTCCCGGCCTCGCGATGCAAGGATATCCGGCGCTTGAAGCGTTACAGCTTGCGCAACAGGAACACGCCCTGTTCGCCGAACAGGTTGGCGGCGGCGAGGCTGCTGCCGATGCGTTGCGGAACGCCGCTGGCATTGACCGAAATGGAACGCTCGATGGTAATGCCGAGCTTGTTGCACAGCCGGATGATGTCCTTGAGGGTGCACAGGTGGATGTTCGGCGTGTCGTACCATTCATAGGGCAGATTCTCGGACACCGGCATGCGGCCCTCGGCGAACAGGGTCCAGCGGATACGCCAATGGCCGAAGTTGGGCACCGAAACGATGGCATGGGTGCCAATGCGCACCAGATGCGACAGCACATGGTCCGGGCGGCGGGTGGCCTGCAAGGTCTGGCTGAGGATCACATAGTCGAACGCCTTGTCCGGATAGGCCTCCAGGTCGGTGTCCGCGTCGCCCTGGATGACCGACAGCCCGGCGGCCACCGAGGCCCGCACCCCCTCGTTGGACAGTTCGATGCCGCGCCCGTCCACCTGTTTGAACTGGGTCAGGTAGTCGAGCAGGGTGCCGTCTTCGCAGCCGATGTCGAGGACCCGTGATCCAGCCGGAATCATGTCGGCGATCAGTTGCAGATCGACCCGGATATCGGTGGGCTTGAGACCGCTCATGGACGTTTTTCCAGACTCAGACGTTCCGCCGATCCTTCGATGAACCCGGCCAGTACCCGGTGAAACTCCGGCTCTTCCAGCAAAAAGGCATCGTGGCCCTTGTCGCTGTCGATTTCAGCGAAACTCACATTGGCGGCGGCGGCGTTGAGGGCATGGACGATGCGCCGGTTTTCCACCGTCGGATAGAGCCAGTCGCTGGTGAAGGAGAGCACGCAAAAGCGCACCGGCGTGTTGCGGAAGGCATCGCCGAGAATGCCGCCGTGGCGTTCCGCCAGATCGAAATAATCCATCGCCCGGGTAATATAGAGATAGCTGTTGGCATCGAAGCGATCGACGAAGGTGGAGCCCTGATGACGCAGGTAGCTTTCCACCTGGAAATCGGCGTCGAAGCCAAAGGTCACCGACTGCCGGTCCTGTAGGCGACGACCAAACTTGCGGGTCAGGGCGGCCTCGGACAGATAGGTAATATGGGCCGCCATGCGGGCCACCGACAGGCCCCGGTGCGGCACCTTGCCTTCGATTTCGTAGCGGCCCTGGCACCAGTCCGGGTCGGCCATGATGGCTTGCCGCCCGACTTCGTGGAAAGAAATGTTCTGGGCCGAATGCAGGGCGGCGGTGGCGATGGGGACGGCGGAGAACAGTCGGTCGGGATAGCCCGCCGCCCATTCCAGCACCTGCATGCCGCCCATGGAGCCGCCAATGACCATGAACAGCCGGTCGATTCCCAGATGGTCGATCAGCCGCACCTGGGCGCGCACCATGTCGGCGATGGTGATGACCGGGAAGCCCAGGCCCCAGGGCTGACCGGTCGCCGGATTGATTTCGCGCGGTCCGGTGGAGCCCATGCAGCCGCCCAGGATGTTCGAGCAGATGACGAAATAGCGGTCCGTATCGAGGGGCTTGCCCGCGCCGATCAGGGTTTCCCACCAGCCCGGCTTGCCGGTCAGCGGATGGGTCTCGGCGGCGAACTGGTCGCCGGTCAGGGCGTGGCAAACCAGCACCGCGTTGGACTTATCGTCGTTGAGGGTGCCATAGGTCTGATAGGCCACGGTAAAGGCCGTCAGTTCGGTGCCGCAGTCCAACGGCAACGGACGGTCATCGCCAAGGCGCACGCGTTTGCCCGGAAAGTCACCGGAGCCGTAAGGGTCAGCCGTCTTGAGGTTCATTCCAATGGATCTCCCATAGGAAAGTTGACTTAGGGTCGCCCCCCGGATGTGTCAATGTTTTCTTTGCTTTCATGCGGTCGAAGGGATATCTGTAGGGGCTCCGAGGAAAGACTGGGCCGATGAGCAATAACACCGAAATTCTGGCCGATCTGCGGGTCGAAATCGACCGTATCGACGACAAGATCCATGATTTGTTGATGCGCCGGGTTGAACTGGGCCGTCAGGTCGGGGACCGCAAGGGACATGACGGTCTGGCCCTGCGTCCCTCCCGCGAGGCCGCCATTCTGCGCCGCCTGACCGCCCGCCATAGCGGTGCCATGCCAAAAGCGGATCTGGTGCAGATCTGGAAAGAGATCATGGGCTCCTCGGTGCGCCAGCAAGGCCCGTTCTCGGTCGCCGTCTGCGAAGGCGGCGGTTGTCGGGTACTGGCCCGCGATCAGTTCGGTGCGCGGACCCCGATCACCGGCTTTGAATCGGCCCGCCGGGTGGTCGAAGCGGTGACCAAGGGCGATGCCTCCGTCGGCGTGCTGCCGGTGCCGGTGCTGCGCGATTCCAATCCCTGGTGGCGGTTCCTGGTCAATGAGGCCGAAGGCGCGCCGCGGGTGGTCAGCCGCCTGCCCTGGGCCGGTGCCCCCAGCGGCATGATGAACGAGGAAGCCGAGGCGGTGGTGATCGCCAATCTGAGCCATGAAAGCTCCGGGCGCGACCGGTCCTTGTTCGTGTTCGATGCCGAGGCCGAATTCAACCGCGCCAGCATTGATGCCGCGCTCAATCGCGTTGGTCTGGCAGCCACCTTTAGCACCCTTTGGTACGATACCCAGAAGCCCCGGGTGTGGCTGCATCTGGTGGAAGTGGACGATTTCGCCGAACCGGACGACAATCGCATTCAAACCGCCGCCGCTTTCCTCGGCACCGCCGTGAAGCGGGTGGTCGCCCTGGGCGGTTATGCCGTTCCGCTGGCCCATGGGGAACTGGCCGACCTGTAACCCACATCCGATCCATTGAAGAGGTCCGATCATGAGTAACCCGACCCCGCAACCCGGTGTGCTGGACATCGCTCCCTATGTGGGGGGAGAGTCGAAGCTCGACGGCGTGGCGCGTATCATCAAGTTGGCGTCCAACGAAAATCCGCTGGGGTGCAGCCCCCAGGCTCGCGCCGCCTTCGAGGCTGCGGCGGCCAACCTGCACCGTTATCCGGACGGCAGCGCCGGGGATCTGCGGGCCGCTTTGGGCAAGCGTTATGGCCTCGATCCGGCGCGCATTGTCTGCGGCTCCGGGTCGGACGAATTGATTGGCCTGCTGTGCCATGCCTATGCCGGGCCGGGCGACGAGGTGCTCCATACCGAACACGGCTTCTTGATGTACCCGATCTATGCCAAGGGCGCGGGGGCGACGCCGGTGAAGGCGCCGGAAACCGACCTGCGGGCCGACGTGGACAAGCTGTTGGCGGCGGTCACCGACAAGACCCGTATCCTGTTCCTGGCCAATCCCAACAATCCCACCGGCACTTATCTGCCGAGTGCTGAATTGCAGCGTCTCCGCGCCGGACTGCGCGACGACATCCTGTTGGTCATCGACGCCGCCTATGCGGAATATGTGGGGGCCAACGATTATTCGCCGGGCCTCGAACTGGCTCAGAATACCGACAATACGGTGATGACCCGCACCTTCTCCAAGGCTTATGGCCTGCCCGCCCTGCGTCTGGGCTGGGCCTACGGCCCGGCGGCAGTGATTGATGTAATCAACCGGGTGCGTGGGCCGTTCAATGTTAATGCAGCGGCGTTGGCCGCCGGGCGGGCAGCGGTGGAGGACCCGGCGTTCCTCGATCTATCCAAGGAGCATAACGACTACTGGCTGGACTGGTTGAGTGCCGCCCTGCGCGACCTGGGAATTGATGTGCCGGCCAGCGTCGGCAACTTCATTCTGGCCCGCTTCCGGGATGGCGAACAGGCCACCCGGGCCGATGACTTTCTGCGCACCCAGGGGTTGATCGTGCGCCGCATGGCCGGATATGGTCTGCCGGAAAGCCTGCGCATCACCATTGGCAGCGGTGAGGAAAACGAGATCCTGGCCGCCGCGTTGCGCGAATTCATGCAAGGGGAGTGAGCAGACCATGTCCGAGGTGCTGTTCGACCGTGTCGCCTTCATCGGCATTGGCCTGATCGGGTCGTCCCTGGCCCGCGCCATTCGCCGCGACGGGCTGGCCCGCCATGTGGTCGTCAGCACCCGCCGCCCGGAAACCCTGGACAAAGCTCGGGAGCTCGAACTGGGCGACAGTTACATTCTCGACCCGGCGGAAGCGGTGAAGGGGGCCAATCTGGTGATGATCTGCACCCCCATCGGGGCTCAGGAATCAGTCGCCCAGGCTATCGGCCCGGCGTTGATGCCCGGAGCCATCGTCAGCGATGTGGGCTCGACCAAGATGTCGGTGATCCGCGATGTGGGCCCCTATCTGCCCGAGGGCTGCCATCTGGTGCCCGGCCATCCGGTGGCGGGCACCGAACATTCGGGACCGGAAGCCGGTTTCGCCGAACTGTTCCAGGACCGCTGGTGCATCCTCACCCCGGCTCCGGGCACCGACCCGGAGGCGGTCGATTTGGTGCGCAGGCTGTGGGAAGCGGTGGGCATGCGGCTGGAGATCATGGGCCCGGAGCATCACGACAAGGTGCTCGGCATTACCTCCCATCTGCCGCATTTGATCGCCTATACCATCGTCGGCACCGCCTGCGCGCTGGAAGAGGACGTCAAGAAAGAGGTGATCAAGTTCTCGGCCGGTGGTTTCCGCGATTTCACCCGGATTGCCGCCTCAGATCCGGTGATGTGGCGCGATATTTTCCTCAACAACAAGGAGGCGGTGCTGGAAATGCTGCAACGCTTCACCGAGGATCTGACGGCGCTGCAACGGGCCATCCGCTGGGGTGAGGGCGATGTGCTCTATAAACACTTCGCCAAGACCCGCGAAATCCGCCGTGGCGTCGTTGAGATGCATCAGGCGGGCACCTTCATCCCGACCGAGAAGGACAAAAAGGACGCAAAGCCGTCCGAAGGCTGAATTTCTACCCCATCCGATCGAGCGCCGGACGCATATGTGGCGGCGCGGCGGCCTGGACAATGATTGGCGGGCGGTCTTCGTAGAGCGGGATTTCCACCTGACGGGCCAGCAGGTGGAGCCTCTGGCCATCCCCCTTGCCATACTGCGGATCGCCGAGGATCGGACAACCGAGCAGGGCGCAATGGACGCGGACCTGGTGGGTGCGGCCATTGTGCGGGGTCAGTTCCAGCCAACTCAAACCATCGGGGGAGGAGCCGCGCAGCCGGTAGCTGGTGCGCGCTTTTTGACCGTCCTTCGCAGGCACCATGCGCCAGCCTTTTTGCGGGCTGGATATTTTCTTGATCGGTTGATCAATAATGCCTGAATCGGCGGGTGGGCGACCGGCGACCACGGCCCAATAGGTCTTGCCAATATGACCTTGAGTGAACAGCCGTCCCAGTTTGCGCAAGGCCCGCTGGTTGCGTCCGAGGATCAGGCAGCCGCTGGTGTCCTGGTCCAAACGGTGGGCCGGGGCCGGGGTTTCCTTGTAACCGAAGCGCAGAAACCCCAGATAGTTTTCCAGACAGTCGGTGGCTCCAGGGCCACCGTGCACCGGCAGTCCGGCCGGTTTGTCGAGGACAAGCAGTAACGAATCCTGATACAGAATGCGGGCCTGCCACTCCGCCGCCGACCAGGAGGGAACATCAGGGGAAGGACTTGAAACCATGACCATGCTTTCTGGCGAGGCCTACCGCACGGCGGCCCAATTGATCGACGAGCAAGGCCCCCGTCAGGCCCGGCAACTGGCCCAACTGCGGGCCAACGAATTGCTTGATGCTCGGGATTTCGAGGGCAGTGCCCAGTGGAAGGCCATTCTCGATGCCATCGGTGAACTGGCGTTCAGCAGACCGGCACCGGAGGACCGTCCCAACTGAGCCGGGGTCATTCGTTGCACAGGGTGATGCGCATCATGTGGGAGTCCTCCTTGGCCACCAGATCGGCCACCGGGTTCCCCCGCTTGATGTCGGGATAAGCCTCCCACAGCCGCTTGAACAGGTTGTCGAGGCGGGTCGCGTAGAGGTGCCCCTGCCAGGGGTCGCTGTCGTCGGCACCAATCGGTTTTCGTTGCAGGGTGACTTCGTAGACATTCGTCCAACCAAGCAGCTTGCGCGGGCCGAGAAACTTGGCGACCCGCAGCACCCAGACCTCCCCCGGGGTCTCGGGATCGCTGAAAAAGATGTCGCAGGCCAGATCATCGAGCCCGGCATCGCCCGGCGGCAGGCGGCTGTCGGTCGCCGTCAGGCCGTGCCCGGGCAGGCTGTCGGCCAGTTTTTGACAACGGGCCGCGTCCTTTTCCTCGAAAAACACCCGGGTATAGGGTCCGGCGCATCCGGCCATGAACAGTCCTCCTATGTCACGTTGATTTGGCGTTCAAGCCACTGGGCGGCGCGGATCAGCGCCTTCTCGCGGGTCGGCACGCAACGGTTGGCGGGCACGGTCGCCAGCACATGCAGGCGGTCCAGGACCTCGCCCACCGGGGCCCGCGCCCCGGCCACGAACACCGCTCGACCCTGCGACGTGGCCCCCAGGATCACATCTTCGAAGGCCATGGCGGCACTGGTATCCACAAACGTGACGTCGGACAGGTCGAGAATCAAGACCTTCACGTTCGGTTCGAGAAACAGCCGCTCAGTCAGCCCCTTGGCGGCCCCGAAACTGACCGGCCCGGTCATATGCATCCACAGGATCGCCTCGGCATGGCGGTCGAGAATGGTCTGTTCGGCGGGACTCATGGGCACCGCCCCGAAGCCCTTGCCGCCGGCCGTTTTGACGGTCGCCAACTGCATGTCGGACATGCGCTTGACGAACAGCAGGGAGGCGGCGACCATGCCCGCCGAAACGGCCATGATCAGATCGACGAAAACGGTGAGAAACAACACCAACAGCATCAGCACCGTGCCCGCCCCCGGGGCGCGGCGCAGACGACGCAGATAGTCCCAATCAATGATCTCAATGCCGACCTTGATCAAAATTCCGGCCAGGACGGCGTGCGGAATATGCGCCGCCAGCGGCCCCAATCCCAGCACGACGGCCAATAAGACCAGGGAATGGATCATGCCTGAGGTCCTGGTCGTTCCTCCCGCACGGATATTGACCATGGTGCGCATGGTCGCTCCGGCTCCGGGTAGGCCACCGACGAACCCGGACAGCAGATTACCGATCCCTTGGCCGATCAGTTCACGATTGGAGTTGTGCCGGGTCCGGGTCACATCGTCGGCAATCAACGAGGTTAACAGGCTATCAATAGAACCAAGCAGGGCCAGGATCAACGCCGAGCCCAGCATGTCAGATAGCACATCCCAGGAAAAGGCGGGGAGGTGGATTTCCGGCAGACCGGTCGGAATGTTGCCGAGAACCGGCACATCGGGTAGCACCCAGGCCACCACGAGGGTACCCAGAATCAGGGCGATCAACGGGGCTGGGAGCCAGCGTTTTAGTCCGGGCGGGGTAAGGAACATGGTGCCCAGGGCGCCAATGCCGATCAGGGTTGCGCCGACGTTCAGGTGGCTCAGGGCATGGGGCAGAAACAGCAGGGCGGGAATGGTGCCGCCGTCAGGATTGGTCAGGCCAAGCAACGGGGCGATTTGCAGGATGATGATGATACAGCCGATGCCGCTCATGAATCCCGAAACCACCGGAAACGGCACCAGCGAGATGTAACTGCCCAGGCGCAGAAACCCGAACAGGATCTGCAACGCCCCGCCCATCATCACCACCGTAAAGGCCTGGGCCGGGTCATGCTGGTACTGGATGATGACCACCGCCATGACCACGGTCATCGGCCCGGTGGGGCCGGAAACCTGGGTCGGCGTGCCGCCGAACAGGGCGGCGAAAAAACCGACCAGAATGGCCCCGTAGAGCCCGGCCATGGGACCGGCCCCGGACGTCACGCCAAACGCCAGGGCCAATGGCAGGGCGACCACCGCCGCCGTTATCCCGCCATAGAGATCGCCGCGCAGGACATCAAACCTGCCGCCCACCGAAGGACCGGTCATCATGCCTTCCCTACGTCCATAGATTTGGCCCCTACCGGGACTCTTCCATGACACCTATAATGGAGCACACGGAATTTTACCAGAGGTGACCATGAGCGAGTCCCACCGGATCATCTGCCCCAGCTGCGGCGAGGCGACGGTCCTCACCCACAAACCGACCCGTGGCAATGTCTGTGCCGCCTGCGCCGCGCCGTTGTTTCCCGGCAAGCCGATCCCGCTGACCGGCGAGACCTTCGAGTCCCATCTGGGGGTCTGTGAATTGCCGGTGCTGGTGGATTTTTACGCCGACTGGTGCGCGCCCTGTATCCGCATGGAACCCATCTTCCTGGAAGCCGCCGACCACCTGGAGCCACGGGTCCGGCTGGCCCGCGTCGATACCGACGAGGAACAGGCCCTGGCCGGACGCCACGGCATCCGGGGGCTGCCCACCCTGGTGCTGTTCAAGAACGGCCAGGAAGTGGCGCGCATTGCCGGTGCCGTCACCCTCAGCCACCTGCTGGCCTGGGTGGAACAGCACCTTTAGGATGCCCGCCCTCCCGGGTTAGGGCGGCCTCACTTGGCCGCGGGAGCCGGGCCTTTCTTCGGGTTCACCGGATTGGGGCGGGCCAGATAGCCCTGCGGGGTCACTGCGAACATCTTGACCGGGATGCGCCGCCAGGACAGACCGCCGACCGCGTCATCGGTCTCCAGGACCCAGGTCCGGCCAGACGCGCTATCCACCATCAGGGTTCCCGGCTTGTCGTTCACGGTGCCGGAAAGCAGTTGATAGCGGTTGGTCATTTTGGCGAGGTCGGATTCCTCGTCGGCCTGTGCCGGTGCGGCGAGAACGGCCCATGCGGCGGCCGCAATCAGGGTACTCAACACAATCTGTTTCATGGATCAATTCCTTTGTGAGACACGAGCCGTTGTCGCCGAAAAGCGCTCAACGCCACGCCCGTACATTGCGCCTCAATGGGGGGGGGACACAAGCGGATTTGGATGGGGGCAAAGGTTGGAGGGGAATCAGGCATCGAGCCCCAACAGGTTGCGGGCAAAGGCCCGGGCCTCGAAGGGGCGCAGGTCTTCGACTCCTTCGCCGACGCCGACCGCATGCACCGGCAGGCCGAATCTGTCGGCCAGGGCGATCATCACACCGCCCTTGGCGGTGCCGTCCAGCTTGGTCAGGGCCAGACCGTTGACCTCGACCATGTTCTTGAAGGTCTCGACCTGCGACAGGGCGTTCTGACCGACCGTGGCATCGAGCACCAACAGGCAGGTATGGGGCGCCGTGGCATCGACCTTGCGCAGGACGCGAATGATCTTTTTCAATTCGTCCATCAGACCCTGTTTGTTTTGCAGCCGTCCGGCGGTGTCGATATAGAGCACATCGGCGTTCTCGGCCCGCGCCCGCTCCAGGGCATCGAAGGCCAGTCCGGCGGCGTCGGCCCCGATGTCGCGGGCGATCACCGGACAGCCGCAACGCTCGCCCCAGACCTTGAGCTGTTCGACGGCGGCGGCGCGGAAGGTGTCCCCGGCCGCCAACAGCACCCGGCGGCCCCGGTCCACGTCCTGCTTGGCCAGCTTGCCGATGGTGGTGGTCTTGCCGCTGCCGTTGACGCCGCAGACCAGCACCACATGGGGGCGCAGGGCGGGGTCGATTTCCAACGGTCGGGCCACCGGTTCCAGACTCTTGGTCAGTTCGCTTGCCAATTGCTCGCGGATTTCCTCCGACGAGGACTCCTTGCCGAAGCGGGTGGCGGAGACCGCTTCCACCGCCCGGGTGGCGGCGGGCATGCCCATGTCGGTGAGCACCAGCAGGTCTTCCAGATCGTTGAGCGCCTCGTCGTCGAGCAGTCGCTTGGTGACCAGATCGGTAATGCCGCCCACCAGCTTGCTCGACGAGCGGCTGAGGCCATTTTTGAGTTTGCCCAGCCAGCCGCTCTTGCGGTCGTCTTCGGTGGGTTCCGCCACATGGTCGACGAGGTGCTTGTAGCTCATGTCCGGTCTCCGAAAAGCTGAGGGTCCTGGAAGCGCAACTGCACCTCCAGCAGGTCGCCCGGCCGGGCGTCGGCGGTCAGTTCGAGAGCCGTGAAGTCGGCACAGCGAGCCTGTCGCCCGTCCTCGACCAGTACCCTTTCCCGGCGTCCCGCCTTGTCGGCCAGATGGCGCAGGTGGCGCGCCTCGCTGATGTCGCGCAACCGCGCCGCCCGTTGCTTGCGCAGGGCCACGGGGACCTGCGGCATGCGGGCCGCCGGGGTGCCGGGGCGGGGGGAATAGGGAAACACATGCAATCCCACCAGATCCATCTGGCGGACCGTGTCTTCGGTGCGCGCCGCACTGGCTTCGTCTTCGGTCGGGAACCCGGCGATGAGGTCGGCCCCGAGGACAATCTCCGGGCGCGCCCGGCGCAGGCTGCGGGCGAATTCGAGCGCACTCGCCACGTCATGGCGTCGCTTCATGCGCTTGAGAATCAAATCGTCGCCCGATTGCAGGCTGAGGTGCAGATGCGGCATCAGGCGCGGCTCCTCGGCCAGGACACGGAACAGCTCGGTGTCCATCACCGCCGGATCGACGGTGGAAAGTCGCAAACGGGGCAGATCAGGCACCTGTTGCAGAATCCACGCGCAAAGCCCTCCCAGCCCCGGTTCGTAGGAAGCGATATCGACCCCGGTCAGCACCACTTCCCGGTGACCGGCCTCGACCAACTGGCGGATTCGGGTGACCACTTCGTCCGGAGTCAGACTGCGGCCCGGTCCCCGGGTGAAGGGGACGATGCAGAAGGTACAGCGATGGTCGCAGCCTTGCTGGATTTGGACGAAGGCGCGGGTCCGGTCGGCAAAGCCTGTCAGCGCCGGAAACGGCGAGTCCTGGTCGGTCATGATGTCGGCCACCAGCAGGTCGTCGGCGGCGTCCGCATAGGCCGCCGGGTCGAGCTTCTCCCGATTGCCCAGCACCCGATCCACCTCGGGCATGGCGGCGAAGGCCTCGGGATGCAATTGGGCGGCGCAACCGGTGACGATGATCCGGGCGTCCGGTCGTTCGCGGCGCAGACGTCGGATATTCTGCCGGGCCTGCCGTTCCGCCTCGCCGGTGACGGCGCAGGTATTGACGATCACCCAGTCGCGCCCGTCGGCGGCCTGTGCCGCATGCTGGCGCATGACCTCGGACTCGAAGCTGTTGAGCCGGCAGCCCAGAGTGACGATGTGCGGGGGCGCGGCCATGCTCAGGCGGTTCCGTTCAGCAGGTCCGGATGCAGGTGGCCGGAAAAGCTGGCCGCCACCGGGCCGGTCATCAAGACCCGGCCGTCGTCGCGCCATTCGATGTCCAGCAGGCCGCCATCCAGCTCGACCTCGGCCCGACGTCCGACTAGTCCGCGCCGATGGGCGGCGACCAGACTGGCGCAGGCCCCGGTGCCGCAAGCCTGGGTGATCCCGACACCGCGTTCCCAGACCCGCATACGCAGTCGTTCCGGGCCCAGGACCTGGACCGCTTCCACATTGGTGCGCAGGGGAAACAGCGGATGGTTTTCCACTTGCGGGCCAAAAGTCGGCAAATCGACGGATTCCGCGTCGGCGACGAAAAACACCGCATGGGGATTGCCCATGCTGACCGCCACAGGGTCGTTCAGGGGACCGATGTCGAGATTCAGGTGCAGGGTCTCGCGTTGTTCGGCCAGCGGGATCTGCGTCCAGTCCAGGCGGGCCAGACCCATGTCGACGGTGATCAAGCCGTCGCCTGCGTCATGGGCTTCCAGTTGACCGGCGATGGTGGCGATAATGATCCGATCCCCGCCGAACTCGCGCATGGCCAAAGCGGCGACGCAGCGCGCGGCATTGCCACAGGCTTCCACCTGACCGCCATCGGCATTGTAGAGGCGCATGAACACATCGGAAGTCCGATCCGTGGGGGGCTCCATGACCACCACTTGATCGCAGCCGACCCCCAGATGACGATCCGCGATCAGGCGCACCGCTTCCGGGCTCAGGGACAAGGGGTCCCGTTGGGCATCGAAAATGACGAAATCGTTGCCCAGGCCATGCATTTTGATGAAAGCGCGTCCAGTCATGGGGCCTTATATAGGGTGCGCGTCCCGCCGCTGTCCAGCGCCATGCAAACGGGCCGCACCCGGTTGGCGTGCGGCCCGTTTGGAAACGTCATTGAAAGGGCTCAGTCCGCGTCGTGGGAATAACTGTTGGCCAGGGATTTCATGAACTGATAGAGGCGCTTGCGGACTTCCTCATCGGTGATGCGGTAGTAGTTGTGCATCAATTCGATGGCCTCGCGTGAATTCATCGGGTCATGATCAAAGGTCGCCTGGGGCTGGTCCGACATGCCCGGCACGGGAACGCCGCTGTTGACCAGGGTGGCATCCGGAATGCCCTCGAAAAAGTGGCTGACGCCCACATCCAGGACACGGGCAATCTTGAACAGATTGCTCGACCCGATCCGATTGGTACCGTTTTCGTATTTCTGAACCTGCTGGAACGTCACGCCGATGGCTTCGCCCAACTTGGTCTGACTGAGACGCAAACCCATCCTGCGCGCCCGCACGCGCGTGCCGACATACTTGTCGATCGGGTCTGCGGAACCCTTGGTACGCCTCTTTTCCATGCTACTTCCTATTTCCCTTAATTCTAAGATTCCGGATGCTCAATGGGGCACCGCTCCTCGCTCATCCCATTTCGCATACTATCACACTCAAGATCCAAAAATGCTACCCATTATTTTCTTTCTGTGGGGTTCCTCAGCCTTAATGGTCAACTATTCATGATGCCCATGGAGCGGATCACATCCAAAAGGCTGCGCCGGACCCGGGGGTCCGCGATTTGCATGTAAACCAGCAAAAACGCCTTCAGTTCGCGATCCATTTCCGCCGTCGTTCTTGGCGGAAGGTCGATAAGCTCCGGAGTCACGTCGCTGAAGAAGTCGGCCACCGGCAGGGATAGGGCCTTGCTCAGGCTGTACAGAACACTGGCGGAAACGCGGGTGAATCCCTGTTCGTACTTGGCGATCTGTTGCGGCGAGACTCCCACGTCACGGGCCAAGGCCTTGCGGCTGATGCGCAGTTCCATGCGGCGTTCCTTGAGGCGCTGTCCCACCGACCGATCAATGGGATGCGGGCCCGCGTGGGTGGTGTCGCCAAATTCGGACGTCATCGTGGGTATCCCCCTTGTCTTGAAACCATATGATAAGCTCAATTATGATTTGAATAAACCATTAGTTGGTGTCGGAGCGTGTTGCAGAGGATGTCTTGACAGGGCGGCGCGCAATCCATAAAGTCCGCCCCCACATCCGAGGGAATCTGTGACCCTTCGCCTCACGGGGCGCCGCCAATCCGCGAGTTTCGCGCACTGGCGCCGTTGGTGTTTGCGATGAATGTTTTGTGGAAGTGATCCGAACCCATGTTCGAAAGCCTGTCCGACCGTCTGGGCGATGTCTTTGAGCGTTTGAAGAAACGCGGAGCCCTTAACGAGGCCGACGTTTCCGAGGCCATGCGCGAAGTGCGCGTGGCGCTGCTCGAAGCCGACGTGGCGTTGCCGGTGGTCAAGGATTTCGTGGCCTCGGTGCAGCAGCGGGCCATCGGCCAGGAAGTTCTGCGTTCGGTGACCCCGGGTCAGATGGTCATCAAGATCGTCAACGACTGTCTGGCGGAAATGCTGGGCGGCGGACCGGGGCAGATGGATCAGGGGATCAATCTCCAGGCGTCTCCGCCGGTGGCGATCCTGATGGTCGGCCTTCAGGGGTCGGGCAAGACCACCACCAGCGCCAAGCTGGCCCTGCAATTGACCCGTCGCGAGCGCAAGAAGGTCCTGATGGCCTCCTTGGATATCTACCGCCCGGCGGCGCAGCAGCAATTGGCCATTCTGGGTGAGCAGACCGGCGTGGCCTGCCTGCCGGTGGTGTTCGGCGAGCAGCCGGTAGCCATCGCCAAACGGGCCATGAACGTGGGCCGTAAAGAAGGTTATGACGTGGTGGTGCTGGATACCGCCGGTCGGTTGCATATCGACGAATTGCTGATGGACGAAGTCGCCAAGGTCCGCGACGCCACTCATCCGACGGAGACCCTGTTGGTCACCGACGCCATGACCGGCCAGGACGCCGTTCATGTGGCCAAGGAATTCAATGAAAAAATCGGCGTCACCGGTATTGTGCTGACCCGCGTCGATGGCGATGCCCGCGGCGGCGCGGCGCTGTCCATGCGTCAGGTGACCGGCTGTCCGATCAAACTGATGGGTGTCGGTGAAAAGCTCGAAGACCTGGAGACCTTCCAGGCTGACCGGGTGGCCGGGCGCATTCTCGGCATGGGCGATATTGTCGGGTTGGTCGAAAGGGCCGCCGAGACCATCGACCAGCAAGAGGCGGAAAAAGCCGCGAAGAAGGCGCTCAAGGGCCAGTTCACCCTGGAGGACATGGCGCAGCAACTGGGCCAGATCCGCAAAATGGGCAACATTGAGGGACTGCTGGGCATGTTACCGGGCATCGGCAAGATGAAACAGCAAATCGCCGATGCCAATGTGGATGACAAAATGGTCGCCCGTCAGCAGGCGATCATTCTCTCCATGACGCCCCAGGAACGACAGAATCCGAAACTGCTCAATGCCTCGCGCCGCCGTCGCATCGCCGCCGGTTGCGGCTTGTCGGTACAGGACGTCAACCGGCTGCTCAAGCAGTTCCAGCAGATGAGCGGTATGATGAAGAAAATGGGCAAGCTCGGCAAAAAAGGGCTGCTGCGTGGCGGCATGCCGGGCATGGGCGGAAAGCTGCCGTTCCAGCCCGGACGATGAATTTGTAATGAATTGAACAACAAAAGGAAAATCCAACCATGGCTTTGAAAATCCGTTTGTCCCGGGGCGGGGCGAAGAAGCGCCCGTTCTATCGTGTGGTCGTTGCCGATGCCCGCAGCCCGCGGGATGGCCGCTTCATCGAGAAGGTCGGCACCTATAACCCGATGGTCGCCAAGGACCACCCGGACCGCATTCTGCTCAACGGCGAGCGCATCCAGTATTGGGTCAGCAACGGGGCGCAGCCGACCGAGCGGGTCTTGCATCTGATGGCCAAGATGGGTCTGGGCGAGAAGCCGGGCTTCCGTGAGCAGTCCATAAAGCATCTGCCGAAGACCAAGGCCCAGGAACGTCAGCGCGAGAAGGAAGAAAAGGCCGCCGCTGCCGCTGCCGCCGCCGCCGAGGCCGCCGCCGCTCCGGCACCGGTTGAAGAAGCGCCGGCCGAGGAAAGCGCCGCCGAGTAATCGGTCGGTCAGCTGTCCATGGTCGCGCCCCGCAACGAAGAAGTGCCCGGCATGTTGTGCCTGGGCGTGGTGACCGGGGCGCGGGGGCTCAAGGGCGAGGTGCGGATCAAGTGTCTGGCCGATGATCCTGAAACCCTGGTCGCCCACGGGCCGCTGTTCAGTGCTGACGGGTCGCGGACGTTTGTCCTGACGCTGACCGGGCTGCACAAGGGGCAGGTACTGGCGCGGATTGACGGGGTAACGGACCGCAATCAGTCCGACGCCCTGAAGGGAACGCGGCTCTATCTGTCTCGGGACGCCCTGCCGCCGCCCGGCGAGGACGAGTTCTATTACTCGGACTTGGTGGGACTACAGGCCGATCTGCTGGACGGAAGCCTGTTGGGTAAAGTGCAGGGGGTCTACGATTTCGGGGCCGGTGAGATTCTTGAAATCACCGGGACCGATGGTAAGCCGATCATGGTGCCGTTCACCAAGGCGGTGGTGCCGACGGTGGATGTGGCGGCCGGACGGTTGGTGATCGACCCGCCGCCGGGGTTGCTGGAGACGCCGCAACGGGACGAAGAGGACGAGGCCTCGGATGACTGAGGGAGCGGAACGAATCTGGACCAGCAGGGTCTTGACCCTGTTCCCGGAGATGTTTCCCGGCCCGTTGGGGGTCTCGTTGGCGGGAAAGGCCCTGGAAATGCGTTCCTGGGCTTTGGAAACGCTGGACATTCGGGCCTTTGCGCGCGATAAACACGCCTCCGTGGACGACACGCCCTGTGGCGGCGGCCCGGGGATGGTGATGCGGCCCGATGTGGTCGATGCGGCAATCGAGGCGGCCCAGGCTGGCGCGGCGGATTGGCCGGTGATTTATTTAAGCCCGCGCGGGGCACCGTTGACCCAGGCGCGGGTGGTGGAATTGGCCGGTGGCCCCGGCGTGATTTTGCTCTGCGGACGCTACGAGGGCGTCGATGAGCGGGTGCTTCAGGCCCGCGACGTGGAGGAGATCAGCCTCGGGGACTATGTGCTGTCCGGTGGCGAACCGGCGGCCCTGGCCCTGATGGATGCCTGTGTCCGGCTGTTGCCGGGGGTCATGGGCAGCGCCCAGTCGGGCGACGAGGAAAGTTTCGAACGGGGATTGCTCGAATATCCCCACTATACCCGACCCCGGCAGTGGCAGGGGCGGGAGGTGCCGGAAGTCCTGCTTTCCGGGCACCATGAAAAGGTAAGGGCCTGGCGTCTCGCTCAGGCGGAACAAACGACCAAGGAGCGGCGGCCCGATCTGTGGGAACGGTACGTCGCGACGCGGGACAGATGAACGAGGAACAGAACGATGGATATCATTAGCAAGCTCGAACAAGAGCAAATAGCCAAGCTGTCGGACAAGCCGATTCCGGAATTCCAGCCGGGCGACACCCTGCGGGTCAACGTGCGGGTGGTCGAGGGCGAACGCTCCCGAATCCAGGCCTTCGAAGGCGTGTGTATCGGCCGCGCAAACAAGGGCCTGAGCTCCAGTTTCACGGTGCGTAAGCTGTCCTACGGCGAGGGTGTGGAGCGGGTGTTCCCGATCTACTCGCCAACCGTCGAGGGGATCGAGGTGGTGCGCCGCGGTGCCGTGCGCCGGGCCAAGCTCTATTACCTGCGGGGCCGGACCGGCAAGGCGGCCCGCATCACCGAGCGCAAGGACTGGCAACGCAAGGGCTCGGCTGCTGCTGAAACCGCCACCGAAGCGTAAGTCTCTTCGGCCTTTCAGGAGAGTCCAGCCACGGGAGCCAAGCCATGGCCGCACAGCCGCGCACGCTGTTTGACAAGATCTGGGACAACCATCTGGTGGATGTCCAGGACGACGGCACCTGCCTGCTCTATATCGACCGCCATCTGGTCCATGAAGTGACCAGCCCGCAGGCGTTCGAGGGGCTGCGCACGGCAGGGCGCAAGGTGCGGCGACCGGATCTGACCCTGGCCGTGGCCGATCACAACGTGCCGACCACCGACCGTTCCCGGGGCATCGCCAACGACGAATCGCGCATCCAGGTGGAAGCCCTGGAATCCAACACCCGCGATTTCGGCGTGCCCTATTACGCGATGGACGATATCCGCCAGGGCATCGTTCATATCGTCGGGCCGGAACAGGGCTTTACCCTGCCCGGGACGACCATCGTCTGTGGCGATTCCCACACCGCCACCCATGGCGCGTTCGGGGCCTTGGCCTTCGGCATCGGCACCTCCGAGGTGGAGCATGTGCTGGCCACCCAGACCCTGTTGCAGAAACCGGCCAAGAACATGTTGGTGCAGATTGACGGTGCGTTGCCCCCCGGGGTCACCCCGAAGGATCTGGTGCTGGCCGTCATTGGCAAGATCGGCACCGCGGGCGGCACCGGCTATGTGATCGAATATGCAGGGCAGGCGATCCGCGAGATGTCCATGGAAGGCCGCATGACGGTCTGCAACATGACCATCGAGGGCGGCGCGCGGGCCGGTCTGATCGCCCCCGACGAGACCACCTACAACTACCTCATGGGCCGCCCCATGGCCCCCAAGGCCGGGGCCTGGGAACAGGCGGTCTCCTACTGGAAGACCCTGCCCAGCGACCCGGGCGCGACCTATGACGCGGAAGTGCATATGGACGCCGCGACCCTGGAGCCCTTTGTGACCTGGGGCACCAGCCCCGAGGATGCGCTGCCCATTTCGGGCCGGGTGCCCGATCCGGCCTCGGCCCGTGACGCGGGGAAGGCCAAGGGCATCGCCCGCTCGTTGGCCTATATGGACCTCAAGCCCGGCATGGCGCTGACCGATATTCCCATCGACAAGGTGTTCATCGGTTCCTGCACCAATGGGCGGATCGAGGATCTGCGCGCCGCGGCAAGCATCGCCAAGGGCCGCCATGTGGCGGCGGGGGTGCAGGCCTTTGTGGTACCCGGTTCCGGCATCGTCAAGGAAACCGCCGAGCACGAGGGCCTGGACGATATCTTTATCGAAGCGGGCTTCGAGTGGCGCGAACCCGGTTGCTCCATGTGCCTGGCCATGAACGGCGACCAGTTGGAGCCCGGCGAACGCTGCGCCTCCACCTCGAACCGCAATTTCGAAGGCCGCCAAGGCCGCGGCGGACGGACCCATCTGGTGAGCCCCGAAATGGCCGTCGCGGCGGCTGTCACCGGCCACCTGACCGACGTGCGCAAGCTGTAAGGGATGGGGGGCGGCCCAGCGGCGCGCCGATCTGTCAGGCATAGAGCAGCGATTCAACGTCCTCGCCGCCCAACCGTACCTGGCGGTTGAACGAACTGACTTTTTCCCTACGAAAATCACCTGATCGTCTATCGGACTGAGGAGGCAGGGATCATTCTCGTCCGTGTGCTCCACTGTAGCATGGATGTGGCGATATGGTTGAAGTAAATTTATTGCAGCAACCACCGGATGATGATATATCCTGGGTTAGGGTGACAGTATGTTTTGGATAAGGAAACCGCCAAGCACGAGGGCCTGGACGAGATATTTATCGAGGCGGGAATCACCTAATTTAATTAATGCGCTGTCAACGTAACCCCTAATTTAATTAATGCACAGTCACCGTAACCCACCCTCATGCTGAGCTTGACGAAGTATGAGGGTGTCAAAGCATGGTTCAAAAAATGCACTCTTATCGTAACCCACATGATCGCTCGATTGTTTATCATTTCGATGTAGATCAGCACAGCCTTCCGCTGAAGCAGTTTGTCGATACGGCGAATGCGACCCTATCCATTGTCGAAAATTTCAATGAGGAACTGTTCGACGGAAAGGGAAAGTTTGAGCTTCGGGTTATTACGCCAGAACCCGGCGGTCTGATCGAGTTATTGGAGCTTGTCGTCGTCGTGGGAGGTCCTGTATGGGTCTTTCTTTCGACTGACATTGGGAAAGCGTACATCAAAGGGCTTACCGGTCATGAACCGGCCCATTGGGCGGACCAGCTTGGTCGGTTGACGCGGAAAATCGGTTCCCGCGATGATGGGCCGCCGCCGGATGTGATGGGGTTCCTCACGGCCTTACCGAAAGACGACGTTGCGGCGCAGACGAAGAGTATGGAACTTGAGGCGGCTATTCTGGCCGAGCTCATTATTCGCTTTTTGGAGACGCACGCTGATCAGCTCGAAAAGATCGGCTTCACCAAGCGGAAATTCAGAAAGGCATACTCCGCCAAGAACCGGGTCTATCAGGCCTGCGTGGATAACCGAGAGGTAAAGGCGCTTGGTTTTGATCGATCCGAACATTTTGGCCTTAAACGAGCAGATTTCCCAAAGTTTATCGAACAACTCCCTGACGAGGAAATCACTGACCCGGAACCTCCGCATTCGTGGACCGTTGAGATCGTGGACGTCCTCGCCAATTCACCGAACTGGCTGAGAGACGGACGAAAATGGCAGGGAAAAACCGACAAGTATAAAGACATTGCCTTTTCGATTGAGGACGAGGCCTTTTGGCACCACGTCAAGGTAAAGGACATAGAAGCGGACATCGGCGACAACATGCGCGTTCAATGGGCTTTTCCGACCAGTCCGTCCAAGCCCTCGAACGTTCGCGTGTTGAAAGTATTGACGTTCAACGGCCGCGAAATCGCTAAACCGCTGATCGAGCAGGAACTCCAAGAAATTCTGGAGGAAGTCTCCCTTCGGGAGCCGGACATGCCGAGTTTGTTCGACCATGCGGAAGAAACAGACAAGAAGACTGATGAGAGAGGCGGGCAAAATGGCGCGTAAACCAAAATGAGATTACGATAATCGCATAGACGCCCCCAGCGGCTTCGTGATGAGCCATACTGGTGAGTGTCAGATCAGGTCTGAACTACTGCAGGTTACGGTTACGATAACACGCCATTAACTACGCGGCATGCACCGCCACACCCAAACACCCCCCCACGCCGACACCCACACCCCGCCCCCTGCGATAACAATTCGGCATTTCGTTCTGGTCACCGGCGCCATGGTCTCTTTCGCAAACCGATGAACCTTGCTATCAAGGGCGCACTGTTTTCCCTGCCCTGCCGCGCCCCCTTTTCCAGGAGCCCCGCCGTGACCGAGATGACCCCTGAACTGATCGCCGAACATGGCATCACGCCTGAGGAATACGAAAAGATCCTGGAGATTCTGGGGCGGGAACCGAACCATACGGAACTGGGGGTGTTTTCCGTCATGTGGTCGGAGCATTGCTCCTACAAGTCCTCCAAGCTGTGGCTGAAGACTCTGCCCACAGAATCCACCGAGGACCCCGAGCGGGTGATCTGCGGTCCCGGTGAGAATGCGGGCATCGTCGATATCGGCGACGGGCAGGCGGTGATCTTCAAAATGGAGAGCCACAACCACCCCTCTTATATCGAGCCCTATCAGGGGGCGGCGACCGGGGTCGGCGGCATCCTGCGCGACGTGTTTACCATGGGGGCGCGGCCCATCGCCAATCTCAACGCCCTGCGCTTCGGATCGCCGGACCATCCCAAGACCCGGCACCTGCTGTCCGGCGTGGTGGCCGGGATCGGCGGCTACGGCAACTGCATCGGCGTGCCGACGGTGGGCGGCGAATGCGAATTCCATCCCAGCTACAACGGTAACATCCTGGTCAACGCCTTCACTGCCGGGCTGGTGGATACGGACAAGATCTTCTATTCCGCCGCTGCCGGGATCGGCAATCCGGTGGTCTATGTAGGCTCCAAGACCGGACGCGACGGCATCCACGGCGCGACCATGGCCTCCACCGAATTCAATGCGGATTCCGAGGAAAAGCGGCCGACGGTACAGGTCGGCGATCCGTTTACCGAGAAGCTGCTGGTGGAAGCCTGTCTGGAATTGATGCAGACCGACGCCATCGTCGCCATTCAGGACATGGGCGCGGCGGGGCTGACCTCGTCGTCCTTCGAGATGGCCTCCAAGGGCGGCGTCGGCATCGACATGAATCTGGACAGGGTGCCGCAGCGCGAAGAGGGCATGACCCCCTATGAGATGCTGCTGTCGGAAAGCCAGGAACGGATGCTGATGGTGCTGCAACCGGGCAAGGAAGACATCGCGCGCAAAATCTTCGAGAAATGGGAACTGGATTTCGCCATCGTCGGCACCATCACCGATACGGGGCGCATGGTGATCCGCCATCACGGCGAAATCGTCGCCGATTTGCCCATCGACCCGCTGGCCCTGGCCTCGCCGGAATATGACCGGCCCTGGGTGGAGAATCCCTCGCGGTCCCAGATTGATCCCGCCGACGTGGCCGTGGTCGATCCCATCGAGGCCCTGAAGACCCTCATGAGCTGTCCCGATCAGGCCTCCAAGCGCTGGATCTGGGAGCAGTACGATCACATGGTGATGGGTGACACGGTGGGCCGCCCCGGCGGGGACGCGGCGGTGGTGCGCATCCACGGCACCCGCAAGGGCCTGGCCCTGACCAGCGATGTGACCCCGCGCTATTGCGTCGCCCATCCCTACGAAGGCGGCAAACAGGCGGTGGCCGAGGCCTGGCGCAATCTGACCGCCGTCGGGGCCAAGCCGCTGGCGGTCACCGACAACCTCAATTTCGGCAACCCGGAAAAGCCGGAAATCATGGGTCAACTGGTGGGCTGCATCCGCGGCATGGGCGAGGCCTGTTCGGCGCTCGATTTTCCGGTCGTGTCGGGCAATGTCTCTTTGTACAACGAGACTCAGGGGGCACCCATCCTGCCGACACCGACCATCGGCGCGGTCGGCCTGCTGCCGAAAATCGGCCTGCGCGTCGAGGCCACGTTCCCCGATGACGATCTGACCCTGATCCTGATCGGTGAGACCAGGGGCCATCTGGGCGCGTCCTTGTATCTGCGCGAGATCGAGGGCCGCGAGGAAGGGGCCCCGCCGCCGGTGGATCTCAAACGCGAGCGGATGCACGGGGATCTGGTGCGCGGACTCATCGAATGCGGTCTGGTCAGTGGCTGCCATGACCTGTCCGACGGCGGGCTGGCCGTCGCGGCGGCGGAAATGGCCCTGGCTGGCAACGTCGGCTGCCTGCTTGAAAGCCCGCCCGGGGCCAAGCCGTTGCATGGCTGGTTCTTCGGCGAGGACCAGGGCCGCTACCTCATCGCCACCGACGACAAGGACGAGGTCATGACCCGCGCCTTTCAGGCCAACGTTCCGGCCCGCACCGTCGGCAAGACCGGCGGCGACAGCCTTGAGATTGCCGGAAGCGGCACCATATCGCTGGAAGAACTGCGTCGCCTGCACGAGGACTGGATGCCCAGCTATATGGCGGTGTGATTAGTTTTATTATTTAAGTCAAGGAGTTACCAATATGGCCATGGAACTGAGCCAACTCAAGCAATTGATCGAGGAGGGCCTGCCGGGGTCCCAGGTCACGGTTTCCGATCTGGTCGGGGATAAAAACCATTTGTCGGCGACGGTGGTCTCGGAGGCCTTTCGCGGCAAGTCACGGGTGCAACAACACCAGATGGTCTATGGGGCGCTGAAAGGCAAGATGGACGGCGCGGACGGCGAGTTGCACGCTCTGCAACTGTCCACCTCGGCCCCGGACTGATCCTGTTCCGTGGGCCGTTGACAGGGCCGACCCCCGGGACCATATGACATCCAGTTGCCGCCCGTTGCGGCGGGTTGCCTTGTTATTTTTTTTTGCATGAAGGATTTTTTTGCCATGACCGACGACAAGCCCGTATTCAAGCAGATCCGCCAGGACCTGGAAGAAAACGATGTGGTGCTCTACATGAAGGGCACCCCCATGTTTCCCCAATGCGGCTTTTCCGCCGCCGTAGTCCAGGTTCTCAGCGAGACCGGCGTCAAGTTCAAGGGCATCAATGTGCTCGAAGACCCGCGACTGCGCGAGGGCATCAAGGAATTCGCCAGCTGGCCGACCATTCCGCAGCTTTACATCAAGGGTGAATTCGTCGGCGGCTGCGATATCGTGCGCGAGATGCATGCCAACGGCGAACTGAAGGCCATGATGGCCGACAAGGGCGTCGCCTCGGCCTGATCCCATCCGCCGCCATGCTGAACGAGGGCCGCCCAGGGGTGGCCCTTTTTATTTATACAAAGCGTCACCTGTCGATCCTGGCCTTTTATCGGCGGGGCTTCTAGACTGTGTATGCCAACACAATCATTGAATTTATTTTAAATTATTATGACCCTCATAACATGCTTTTCAATTCCTACGAATATCTGGTGTTTTTCCTGCCCCTGGTGCTGATCGGGTTTTTTGCCATCAGCCGCCGGTTCGGGCGCGAATGGGCCATTGTCTGGCTGGTCCTGGCGTCGCTGTTTTATTATGGCTGGTGGAATCCCCTGTATCTGGGGCTGATGCTGTTTTCCATGGGCTTCAATTTCGCGGTCGGGCGCGCCATCGGCCAGCTGCCCGACCCCCGTTCCCTGTCGCGCCGCCTGTTGCTGATGGGCGGCATCGCTTGCAATCTGGGGCTCCTGGGCTATTACAAATACGCCAATTTCTTCGTCGATAATGTCAACGCCCTGTTCGATAGCTCCTTGAATCTGGCCCCGATTGTCCTGCCGCTGGCCATTTCCTTTTTCACCTTTCAACAGATCGCCTATCTGGTCGATGTGCACGAAGGGCTGGTCGAGGAATACAGCTTTTTTCACTACGCCCTGTTCGTGACCTTTTTCCCGCAACTCATCGCCGGGCCGATCGTCCATCATTCGGAGATGATGCCGCAATTCATGCGTGATGAGGTATTGACGCCACGGGCCAAGAACATCGCCATCGGGGCCACCATCTTTTTTATCGGATTGTTCAAGAAAGCGGTCTTGGCTGACGGGGTCGCCGCCTATGCGACGCCGGTCTTTAATGTGGCCCAGACCGGCGGCGAGCTTTCCCTGTTCACCGCCTGGGGCGGGGCGCTGGCCTATACCCTGCAACTGTATTTCGATTTTTCTGGATATACGGACATGGCTATCGGCTCGGCTCGTTTGTTCGGCATCCGTCTGCCGCTCAATTTCTTCTCGCCCTACAAGGCCGGGAGCATCGTCGCCTTCTGGCGGCGCTGGCATATGACCCTGTCGCGGTTTCTGCGCGATTATCTGTATATCCGCCTCGGCGGCAACCGCCACGGCCCCGCCCGCCGCTACGGCAACCTGCTGGCGACCATGGTGCTGGGTGGACTGTGGCATGGGGCGGGATGGACCTTTGTCATCTGGGGGGGCTTGCATGGCATCTATTTGATGATCAATCACGGCTGGCACCTGTTGTGCCGTCAGTTGAAGCTGGGCGACCTGCGCCGTTTTGCCGCTTGGCGGGTGTTTGCCTGGGGGCTGACCTTCCTGGCCGTGGTGGTGGGCTGGGTGTTCTTCCGGGCCGAGAGTTTCGATGCCGCCATCGCCATGCTGCGGGCCATGGTCGGGCTCAACGGCGTGGCTCTGCCCAACGCTTTGTTCGTTCAATTGAGTGCGCCACTGCAACAGGCGCTGCGCGACCTGGGGGTCGGCACCTTCCTCGGCCAGGGGCGCGATTTCGGTTTCACCTATCTCTGGGTGGTCAGTCTGTTGGCCCTGGCCCTGGTCGCCCCCAATACCAGCCAGTTGATGCGCCGCTATCGTCCGACGGTGAATTTCTATCCGAGACCCCAGGAGGACGCCATCCAGCCTCTGGGCCACTGGATGCTGTCCCTGGCTTGGCGGCCTTCGTGGCGCTGGGCGTTGGGGATCGCCCTGCTGGCCGGGTGCGGCATTCTGGCCCTGTCCAGTGTTTCCGAATTCCTGTATTTCCAGTTCTGACGCCATGACCTTCAAACGCTATATCAGAACCCTCTCGCTCGGCGGCCTGGCTTTCATGGTTCTGGCCGTGAGCTTCATATTACTCATTGATCCGTACGGTATCTTCGGTACCCCGCGCATCGAGGGGATCAATCTGGCCAAGCCCTTCGCCGGAAACCGGGGACGGCTGTCGAAGGTCTATCAGGTGGAACGTGTCCGACCGGCCAGCCTGATCGTCGGCAATTCCCGGCCTGAAATGGGGCTTGATCCGACTCATCGCTGCTGGTCGCAGGCGGCGCGCCCGGTCTACAACATGGCTCTGCCCGGCACTTCGGTTTATGCCCAGGTCCGCTATGGGCAGCATGGCCTGGCCTCCGGCCCGGTCCGGCAGATGCTGGTCGGCCTGGATTTCATTGATTTTCTGGTCGATCCACAAACGCCGTCGGACCCCGAACAGTGGCCGATTCCGTCACGGGAACCCGATCCGCTGGCGGTCGATGCCCTGGGTCGGACCGTACCGGAATTTAAGTGGCGGCGGCTGAAGGATTATGCCATGGCCGCCCTGTCCCTCGACGCTCTGGGCCATGCCATCGCCACTCTGGCGCAACAGAGGCAACCCTTTGTGGAGACCCGCACCGAGCTGGGCTTCAACCCGGCCGAACAGATCTACCGTCCCATCGTTGACAGCGAGGGGGTGAGCGTTCTGTTCGCGCAAAAGAACCGTGAAGTCGCCGAGCGGCTGACCGCCCGTTCCTGGTCGCTTTATCCCCGGGGCCGCACCTGGTCCTCGGACTTCGAGGCGTTGCGCCGCCTGCTGCGACAGGCGCGGGAGCAGCAAATCCAGGTCACCCTGTTCATCAATCCCTATCACGCCGAATATCTGGCCGCCATTTCCGCTTTCGACCTGTGGCCGCTGTTCGAACAATGGAAGCGCCGTCTGGTCGCCCTCGCCGCTGACGAAGGCGGGCTTCCCCTGTGGGATTTCAGCGCCATCGACGCCTATTCCAGCGAGCCCGTGGCCGGGATCGCGGCACGGGGCGAGAGCCTCAAGTGGTTCTGGGAACCGGCCCATTACCGCAAGGAACTGGGTGACAAGATGCTCGACAGCCTGTTGCGGGATCAATGCCCCGCGCCTGTGGCCACGGAATCATTCGGCAGATCCCTGACACCCTCCAACATCGACGCCCACCTTGCCGAACGGGCGCGGGAAATGACCGCCTACGCGCGGGAAAATCCGTCGATCCTGAGCCGTTTGAAAGCCTATGTTCCCGTGCCCTAGATCGTACTAGACTGCCGGTTCAAGAGGCCTTTCTCTGGAATAGTCGAGACCATGCCCCGTTTTGTGTTGATCCTGTTGCTGCTTTGCCTGTCCTTCGGCTCCCTGGCCCGGGCGCAGGACTCCCAGACGAACGGCACCGAAGTGCGGGCCTGGGCCAAGGAACTGGAGACTCTGGCTGACCAGATCGAGCGGAAAGTCCCACGCGACGAGGGGACCAGCCTGGAACGCAAGCGCATTCGGACCCTGATCACTCTGGCCGTCGCCCGGCGCGAGGTCTCCCTGGAGCGGGCCAAACAGGTCCAGCAATTGCTCGACCAGCTGGGCCCCAAACCGGAGGCCGATGCGGCACCGGAAGAGCCCGTGATCGCCAAGCGTCGGGCCGACCTGACCGCCGAACTCAGCCGTTATGAAACGGAAAGCAAGCAGTCCGCACTGATCATCGCTCAGGGCGAACAGATTCTGCTCGATCTCTCACGGACCGAACGCGCGGAACTGCGCGATACGCTGCTCCAACGCGGTCCGACCCCCGTTCACTGGGAGGTTTGGGTCACGGCGGGCCAGGAATTCGCCGGACTGTTCGTGGCGACCTTCCTCGACGCCCCGCGGGACTGGTGGGCCGAACTGCAACGGGACAACAAAAAGCGCAGCCGGGCGCTGCAAGTTCTGCTCTATGCCTTTTTGGCGACCCTGGTGGGGTGGCCGCTGCGGCGTTGGCTGACTCGTCGCTTCGGGCGCGACCCGTCGCTGGCCGAACCCAGTGCCTCGCGCCGCCTGTTGGCCGCCCTGAGCGAAGGTCTGACCGGCGGCCTCATTCCCGTGGTTTTTCTCGCCGCCATCGGGGTTCTGGTGGTCGAGGGCGGGCTGGTGGAGGATGCCCTAGCCAGTGCCGTGGGCAGTGTGGTCCGCGGAATCATCATCTTTTTGCTCTCCGCCTCGCTGCTCGATGCGGCGCTGGCTCCGGAAGCCCTGCAATGGCGCCTGATGGCCTTGCCAGATGCGGCGGCCCGCCTCCTGGTGAACCGGGCCAAGCTGTCGCTGGTGCTGTTCCTGTTCCCGGATGCCCTATATCGCGCCCTCTCCTGGACCACGCCCTCGGAGTCGTTTCAGGCGGTCTTCGCCACCCTGACCACCCTCATTCTGGCCCCGGCCCTGATCGCCACCCTGTCCCGACGGATCTGGGGGAAAGCCATCGAGAGTCCGACGGACGCCGACCCGGACGCCGAAGCCAGCGCCGGTCCGCTACGCACCCGTCTGCGCTCCCTGCTGTCGCTCGCCCTGCTGCTGACTCCGATCCTGGCTTTGGTTGGTTATGGACAGTTGGCCAACTACATGATGCGATTGCTGGTTCTCAGCACCATCATCATCAGCCTGCTGTGGTTCCTGCGTACCATGTTGCGCGAAGCGGTGACCCTGTTGCTGGAAGGGGAGGGCCGCCTGGGGAAAGGCCTGCGCGATGCCCTGGCCATCACCCAACTCGGCGCGAAGCGGCTCAAGGCGCTGCTGTTCCTGGCCTCTGACATGGGGTTGATCGTGTTCGGGCTGACCTTACTGTTGCCGGTCTGGGGCCTGCGCCCGGCACAGATGATGGATTTGGCGAGCAGCCTGTTCAACGGCTTCCGCGTCGGCTCCTATACCTTTTCGCTGGCCGATCTGCTGCTCGGCATCATGTTGTTCACCACCATCATTCTGATCACCCGAGTCATTCAGAAATCGGTGACCCAGCATCTGCTGCCCAGCCTGACCCAGGACAAGGGCATTTCCGACGCCCTGAAAAGCGGCATCGGTTATCTGGGGGTCCTGATTGCCGCGCTGGCCGCCATTTCGGCCATGGGCATCGACCTGACCAATCTGGCGCTGATCGCCGGTGCGCTATCGGTCGGCATCGGCTTCGGACTGCAAACCATCGTCAATAATTTCGTCTCCGGCCTGATTCTGCTCGCCGAACGGCCCATCAAGCCCGGCGACTGGGTGGTCATTGGGGAGCACGAGGGCACGGTCAAGAAAGTCAATGTCCGCTCCACCGAGATCACCACGTTCCAGCGGGCCAGCGTGATCATCCCCAACGCCGACCTGATTTCCTCTTCGGTGCTCAACTGGACGCACAAGAACCTGCTCGGACGGGTGGACATCCTGATCGGTGTCGCCTATGGCAGCGACGTCCAGAAGGTCAAGGAAATCCTCCTGGAAAGCGCCAAGGAACAAGCCAACGTCCTGACCTATCCCCTGCCCATGGTGGTTTTCAAGGATTTCGGCGACAGCGCCCTGATGTTCGAATTGCGCGCCTTTCTGCGCAATGTGGAATTGCGGGTTACCACCGCTTCGGATATCCGCTTTGCCATTCTCGCCAAGCTTACCGATGCCGGAATCGAAATCCCCTTCCCGCAGCGGGTGGTCCATATGTCCCCGCCACCGCAAGAGCGGCTTGGATCGTGATGCAGAAAACCTGCATCACTTGAGCCCCTCGCCGGGCGCGCTGCGCGCTTGGCCGCCACCTCAATGGCGGCTTGGATCGTGATGCAGAAGTAAGGCATCGCGGATACATTAGAGCGGGATGAATTTAGGTTGGTCCATATCCGGCGTTTCTGACGAGGTTGGCGCATTCCTGCGGCGGGAAGGCATCGAGTAGCCTTCCGATGGCCTCGCAGAGCGCATCGACGGTGCGCGCGGCCTCCTTGCGCAGCAGATGCTTGAGTTTGGCAAAGACCTGCTCGATGGGGTTCAGGTCGGGGGAGTATTTCGGCAGGAAGAACAGCTTGGCACCCGCGCCTCGGATGAGGCGGCGGATAGCTTCGCCCTTGTGGCTGCCGAGATTGTCCATGACCACGATATCGCCGGGCTTGAGGGTGGGGATGAGCACCTTCTCGACATAGACCCGGAAGCGTTCGCCATTGATCGGCCCGTCGAGAACCCAGGGCGCCTCAATGCGGTCGTGGCGGAGCGCGGCGAGGAAGGTCATGGTTTTCCAGTGGCCATACGGCACCTTGGCGTCGAGCCTTTGGCCGACCGGCGCCCATCCCCGGAGCGGCGCCATGTTGGTCTTGGTCCAGGTTTCGTCGATGAAGACTAGGCGATCAATGGCCACCCGGTCCTGATACGCCTTCCACTGTTCACGCTTACGCGCCACGTCGGGCCGATCCTGTTCCCTGGGAAGGACGCTTTTTTTTGAAACTCAGTTTTTCGGCATGCACGAATTCCCAGACGCTGCGGTAGTCGACCATCACCTTGCGCTCGGCCAGTTCCGCCACCAACCCACGCAACGTGAAGTCCTTCTCCTTGCACCGCTGGATAAGCCAATCACGGTGTTCTCCTCGGATTGTCTTCGGCCGGTTCCCTCCCATCTTGTCGGGCGCAACACTGCCCGTCTCGCGGAAACGGGTCACCCAGCGGATGACCGAACTGACACCAACGGCAAACCGCGCCGCAGCTTGGTGCCGAGAGAGGCCGCCTTCCTCAACGGCGGCGACCACACGCTCGCGGAGATCGTTCGAATAGGGTTTCGTCATCCATACTGGCCTCCTTTTCCAGCCAGTATGTTGAATCAGAATTGCGAGACTTTGGGAATCCCCTTTCGATTCACTCCGGCTTCATCCCGCTCTAAGATCGGCCCCGGCACCACAGGGCGCAGGAGCAACCGGGGGAGCAGGGAACACCCCGTTGGGCGCAGGCTCTGACCCACCAGCCGCCGGGCCATTGACGCATGCAACTCGGCGCGGGCCAAAATGTTGTTTGCTGCATCGGTGTATCCTCGGCAATGGTTTTGCATTTGTCTGACATTTGCACTACATGAATATTGATGCATATTTCATTTATATCTAAATCATTTATGTTTAAGTAAAATTGAATATATTTTTATATACTTTCATTTAAGCGAATATTTTTATCAATTTCATTGGAATTTGGTGGGCTCTGCCGGGAAATTGGTGTATGACCTCCCCATGCCCGTGATTTGCGACAGTCAGACCCTCGCCGATTTCTGCGCCAAACTGGCGCGGGAGCCCTATGTCACGGTGGATACCGAGTTCCTGCGCGAAAAGACCTACTGGCCGCAACTTTGTCTGGTCCAGTTGGGGGGCAAGGACGAATGCAAGGCCGTCGATCCGTTGGCCGAGGGCATTGACCTGACGCCGCTGTTCGATTTGATGGCCAACGAAGCGGTAATCAAGGTTTTCCATGCGGCGCGCCAGGATCTGGAGATTTTCTACAATCTCACCGGACGGGTGCCGCATCCCATTTTCGATACCCAGGTGGCGGCCATGGTCTGCGGCTTCGGGGATTCGGTGTCCTATGAAAATCTGGTGACCAAACTGGCCAAGGCGAAGATCGACAAATCGTCGCGCTTCACCGACTGGTCACGGCGGCCGCTGACCGAAAAACAAATCGTCTATGCCTTGGATGACGTGATTCATCTGCGCCCGGTATTCGAGAAACTGCGCGACAAGCTGCGCCAGAATGGCCGCGCCCCGTGGCTCGAAGAGGAAATGGAAGTCCTGAGCAGCCCCGCCACCTACGACCCCGACCCGCGCACCATGTATCGGCGCATCAAGGGGCGCGGGGCCAAGCCGCGCACCCTGGCGGTGTTGCGCGAACTGGCGGCTTGGCGGGAAGAGGCGGCCCAGGCCCGGGACATCCCGCGCAGCCGCATGTTGCGCGACGAAGCCATGCTCGAAATCGCCCATAATCTCCCCGATACCATCGAGAGCCTGGCCCGCGTGCGCGGCTTGAGCGAGGGGATGGCCAAGGGCACCGTCGGCAAGGCGGTGCTGGAGGCGGTCCAGACCGGTCTGGCGCTGCCGAAAGAAGACTGGCCGGATGAACCGTCCCGGGAAGCCCTGCCCAAAAGCGCCGCCCCAGTCTCTGAACTGCTCAAGGTGCTGTTGAAATTGCGCTGTCAGGAACATGACGTGGCGCAGAAACTGCTCGCCTCCGCCGATGACGTGGAACAGATCGCCGCGTTCGGTGAAAAGGCCAAGGTCAAGACCCTGGAAGGCTGGCGTCTGGATATGTTCGGCGCCGATGCCCTGCGCTTGCGGCGCGGCGAACTGGCGCTGGCCGTCAAGGACGGCAAGGCCCGCGTGGTTGAGGTCTGAACGATCCCGCCTTAACTGGGCGGTGCGGCATCCCCGGTCACCAGCCACCCAGTCACCTTCATGACCTTGGCCAGACTTTGCAGCCGCTGACCGATGGCCTCGCTGAGGAACACATGGTCGTCCTGCGGCACCCGCAGAATCAGTGTCTGGCCGGTGAACTCCAGACTGGTGCGCAGCAACAGTCCCGGCACGCTGCCGGTGAGCGTCATGCCCAGGCGCAGGGCCAGCCCGACCTGTTTGGCATGGCGACCGTCCTCTTCTCCCATCAGCGATTGAACGCTTGAGGAAAAGGGCATTTTCTCATCGCCGTTGTAACGGTGGAAAATGATCATCGCCAGACGCACCCGGTCACAGTGGGAGAGCCCGGCGACCGGCAGTTTGAGGACCCGGTGAAAGGCCTGTTCGGCCCGATAATCTGGATGTTCGCGCCAAGCAATATCGGCCAGATGGCTGGCCGCCACCCGCAGCCGCTGCTGCTCGAACGTTTCGTCGGAAAACAGGGGGGCCGTCCAGGTGATCAGTTCGCAGCCGTCGCCGCCATAGCGGGCGTCCCGCTGCACCACCGAGACACAGGCGCGAATCAGCGGGTCAAGTTTACGGATATCATCGGGCAGGCGGCTGAAATAATAGCCTTCCCGCATGCCATGGGCGGAGAACACCACCTTGGCAGGCTGCACTCTTTTTAGCACCCGGCGCAGCAGCAGGGCCGACAGGGGGAGGGCCGTGCGGCGACGGCTCGACACGGAACTGAAGGCCTCCAATTGCAGAGGAGTCATGCGGCCGATCTTCTTACACAGACGCAGGGCTCCCTTGAGCGGCAGGGTAAAGTTGTCGACGATATGCAGCGGATAATCCATATGCATGATCATTGCCCGCGCCAGGGCGCGCCAGGACCCGCCGACCGGATAAAAGGTCTTGTCCCTGGCATCGGTCAGCCAAGGCAGGCTGTCCAGTTGGCTGTCGATGATCCCCTTGGCCGCCGACAGGTCGCCGCCACAGGCTTCCGAGAGATAGATGGACCCCAGCGGCAGGGTGCCATGCGCCCCGTAATTGCCGCCGTCCAGGGCCACCAGATCGAGACTGCCGCCGCCCACGTCGCCCATCAGGCCGCTGGCATCGGGCCAGTCGGAAATCACCCCCAGCGCCGCCAGTTTGGCTTCTTCCTCGCCGGACAGTACCTCCACGTCGAAATTGAAGCGGCGCTTGATCTCGTTGACAAAATCCCCGCCGTCCGCCGAATCGCGCACTGCCGCCGTGGCCAGCAGGTCGACTTCCTCCACTTCCATGGCCTGGGTCAACAGGGTGAAGCGGTTGAGGGTATCAAAGGCCAGTTCCACCCCTTCCGGGTCGAGCCGTCCGGTGGTCCGCAACCCCCGCCCGAGGCCGCACAAGGCCCGCTCGTTGAAAATCTGGATCGGTGTGCGGGTACGACCATGAAAAACCACCAGACGCACGGAGTTGGAACCAATATCGACCACAGCCACCCGACCCTGTGGCAGGTCCTTAGGAATCTGGCCCAGTGGTTTGGTCGTGGCGCGCAAAGATTCCTTGCGGGCCGGTGTTTCGGCGACGGCCAGCGCCGACGGGGTGGTCGTTTCAGTCACGATTCGCTCTCATCCTCTGTCAGGCTTAACACGGGAATGCGTGCCCGTTCCTTTTTCAAGGTACGGCCCCGTCCGGACAGGCTGGGGTTGGTCATGAAATACTTGTGGGTGTTGAAGCCCTTCTTACGCGGAGTCAGGCGGGTGAAGCTGCCGTCGCTGCTCAAGACCCAGCTCTGCTCGTCATCCTTCAGATTGGCGATCATGATCTGATCGAGGATCTGTTGGTGCACCGTCGCATTCTCGATTGGCACCAGGGTTTCGACCCGACGATTGAGATTGCGCGGCATCCAGTCGGCCGACGAAATGAAGATCTTGGCCTGTCGCGATGGCAAAGCCTGACCATTGGCGAAACAGATAATCCGCGAGTGCTCCAGGAACCGCCCGACGATGCTCTTGACGCGAATATTATCCGACAGGCCCGGCACGCCCGGGCGCAGACAGCAGATACCGCGCACGACCATATCAATATGCACCCCAGCCTGGGAGGCTTCGTAGAGCTTGTCGATGAGCGCCGCATCGACCACCGAATTGACCTTCAACCAGATCCCCGAAGGCTGGCCCGCCTTGGCCGCCACGATTTCCCGATCAATGTGCTCCATCAGGGTATCGCGCAGGTTCACAGGAGCATAACAGAGTTTGCCCATATGATCGGGGATGGTGTAGCCGGTCATGAAATTGAAGATCTTGGCGGCGTCCTGGCACAGCACCGGATCGCAGGTGAAAAAGGACAGGTCCGTATAGATTTTGGCGGTAATCGGGTGGTAATTGCCGGTACCGAAATGCACATAGGAGCGCAAGCCGCCGTCTTCCCGGCGCACCACCAGATTCACCTTGGCGTGGGTTTTCTTGTCCATGAAGCCATAGACCACCTGCGCCCCGGCCCGTTCCAGGTCGCGGGCCCAGCGGATGTTAGCCTCTTCGTCGAACCGGGCCTTCAATTCGACCATGGCGGTGACCGACTTGCCCGCCTCGGCGGCCTCGATGAGGGCCGCGATGATCGGTGAATTGTTGCTGGTCCGATACAGGGTCTGCTTGATCGCCACCACCTTGGGATCGCGGGCCGCCTGAAGCACGAACTGCACCACCACGTCGAAGCTCTCGTAGGGATGATGGACAACGATGTCCTTCTTGCAGATGGCGGCGAAAATGTCGCCTCCCATCTCCCGCACTCGCTCCGGGAAGCGGGCCACATAGGGCTTGAATTGCAGGTCCGGGCGCTCATCCACAATCAACTGCTTGATGTCCACCAGCCCCAGAATGCCATCCAGATAAAAGATCTCCTTGTCGTCCGAGCCCAGTTCGCGCACCACCAGATCCCGCAGGTCGTCGGGAATATCGGCGTTCAGCCCAAGACGGATGACCGACCCGCGACGGCGACGCTTGAGCGCCGTTTCGAAGGTTCGGACCAGATCCTCGGCCTCTTCGTCGATTTCCATTTCGCTGTCCCGGATGATCCGGAACGCCGCGCCCTTGAGCACAGTGCAATCCGGGAACAGCCGGTCGAGAAACAGCCCGATGACATCCTCCAAGGCGATGAAGCGGATCTCGGCACCGGGCAAGCGGACAAAACGCTCCACCAGATGCGGCACCGGAATCAGGGCGCGCAGGGCTTCCTCGGAATGGCGACGCTTGAGCATCAGCACCAGGGAAAATCCCAGATTGGGGATGAACGGAAACGGATGGGCCGGATCAATGGCCAGCGGCGTCAGCACCGGAAAGATATGATCCATGAAATGCTGATCCAGCCATTTCATGTCGGCTGCCTTGATATCCTTTTGCCC
Organism: Magnetospira thiophila; assembly: GCF_054657015.1. Taxonomy (NCBI): domain Bacteria; kingdom Pseudomonadati; phylum Pseudomonadota; class Alphaproteobacteria; order Rhodospirillales; family Thalassospiraceae; genus Magnetospira; species Magnetospira thiophila. Next base: position 126,526 of record NZ_BAAHXF010000001.1, on the reverse strand, counting down.
AAGGACAAAGATTTTTTCCTCGGCCAGATCCTTTTTCAATTGCAGCCAGCATTCCTGCTGATCGGCCTGCAACCGCGCCACATTTTGATGGATTGCCGCAAGCTGTTCGGTGGGCATCATGCCATCGTCGGACGGAGTCTTGATGCCGGCATGCACCTGACCGCGCAGGCCGGCCACGCGCACCATGTAGAACTCATCCAGGTTGGAGGCGGAAATGGACAGGAAGCGCACCCGCTCCAGCAAGGGGTGTCGCCGGTTATGCGCTTCCTCCATCACCCGTGCGTTGAAAGCCAGCCACGACAATTCCCGATTGATGAAGCGCTCCGGAGAGTTGTGCATGGACGGCGCAACGGCGGGAACATTTGCGGGGGCGGCTTGAGTCGAGTTGTTCATGAGCGCAGCCTTTTTTCTTACAAGACGAAGGGGCACGTAGCGGGTAAGATATCCCCTCGCGCGCCATCCACCAACCTTCACTTTGCCCAAATGAAAACTCTTTATCTTCTGCGCCACGCCAAATCGTCCTGGGACAATCCGATGGCCCGGGATTTCGACCGTCCTCTGTCCTCCCGTGGGCGTCGGGCAGCCCTGGCCATGGCCGGTTTCCTGGCTCGCGAGGAGTTGCAGCCGGATCTGGTGCTGTGCTCCGCCGCCTGCCGGGCCCGGGAAACCCTCGAACAGTTGCAATCGACCTGGAATTGGACGATTCCGGTTTGGGTCGAGCAGGATCTGTATGGCTACGATTCTCCGGCGCTCGTGACCCGTCTGCGTCGGCTGTCGGACGACTTCGATTCAGTCATGGTCATTGGCCACAATCCCACCATGGAGACCACGGCCCGCGCGCTGGTTGCCGACGGACCACCCGCCGATAGGGCCGCGATGCAGGCCAAATACCCCACCGCGGCCCTGGCCATGATCAAATTCGAGACCCCGGGGGCCACATGGTCGGACATTGCGGCGGCTACCGGAACGCTGATACGTTTCGTCACCCCTCGTGATTTGTGATTTCCAGGAGTCCCAGAGCCGCTCATGTCAGAGCAATCGAAAACCATATCCAAGTCCCTGCCGCACCCACCCGGGCGGCAGGAAGAGGGGCTGGATCTGAAACGGCTTCAGATTCTGAATCGTCTCTCCCGCCTGGCCCTCGCCGGGTCGGGAATCCAGACCATCGAGAAGGAAACCACCCGGCTGCTCCGGGAGTTCCTGGGGGCTGAGCGGACGGCTGTTTTCGAACTGCTGAAGGACGGGCGGACGTTATTGTTGCAACATGGGGCGGGCTGGCCGGAAGCGGATCTGGGCCACGCCGCCATGCTGGCCCAGGACGACTCCCTGGCCCGGGAGGCGCTGCTCGGCGGCCGCACCGTGGCGGTGGAGGACTTCAGGACCGATCCCAGCCATGGCCTGCCGCGCCTGTTCGAAGAGATTGGAATTCGCGCCTGCATCGTCGCCCCGATTCCGCTGGACGACGGAGTCTTCGGACTCCTGAGCGCCCATTTCTCGTCACCCCATGCCTGCACATCCGACGAGGCTGCATTCATAGACTCCTGCGCCGCCATTCTCGGCCAGGCCCGTGCCCATCTGAATGCCGACCTGAAAATGGCCCACGAGCGGGAACGCTTCGATCTCGCCATGCGCGGCTCCAACGACGGCCTGTGGGACTGGGACCTGTTCGAGGATGAGCTGTTCTATTCCCCACGCTGGAAAAACATGCTCGGTTTTCAGGACACAGAAATCAGTTCACGCCCCGAGGAATGGCTGGATCGCCTGCATCATGACGACCTGCCTCTGTTCCATCAGGCCCTGGACACCCACTTGCACGATAAAACGCCGCTTTTCATCTCTGAACACCGACTGAGACACCATGACGGCAGCTTTCGCTGGATGTTGGCCCGGGGCATCGCCGTGCGCAACAACGAGGGACGCGCCACCCGCATTGTCGGCAGTCTGACCGATATCACCGAGCGCAAGCTGGTCGAGAAACGACTGATCAAGGATGCCCTGCATGACGCCCTGACCGGCCTGCCCAACCGCACCTTGTTCGTCGATCGCCTGGAACAGGCCATCGCCCGGGCCAAGCGCCACGAGGATAATATTTTCGCCGTCCTGTATCTGGACTTCGACCGCTTCAAGGTGGTCAACGACAGCCTGGGACATTCCTACGGCGATCAGTTGCTGATCGAGATTGCCCACCGGCTGAAGGAGAGCACCCGCACCGTCGACACCATCGCCCGTCTGGGCGGCGACGAGTTCGCCATCCTGCTGGAGGAACTGGACGATCCCTATTACGGCGAGCATGTAGCACAGCGGATCAACGATGCCCTGGCGGTTCCGTTCAAGCTGGCCGGTCGGGAGATCGTCTCCAGCGCCAGCATCGGCATCGCCCCCAGCGGCATCGGCTATGAACGCCCGGGCGAGGTGGTGCGCGATGCCGATATTGCCATGTATCAGGCCAAGACCCAGGGCCGTGGACGTTACGTGGTGTTCGAAAAGGGCATGCACGTGCGGGCCGTCACCCAGTTGGAGTTGGAGAGCGACCTGCGCCGAGCCCTGGAACGCCATGAATTCACTCTCAACTATCAGCCGGTGATTTCCCTGACCAGCGGGCGGATCACCAAGTTCGAGGCGCTGCTGCGCTGGAACCATCCGGAGCGCGGATTCATCTCCCCGGCCGACTTCGTGCCCATCGCCGAGGACACCGGACTCATCGTCCCCATCGGGCGCGAGGTTCTGGATGTGGCCTGCCACCAGATGAAGGCCTGGCGCGACCGTTTTCCAGACCTGGACCTGACCATCAGCGTCAACGTCTCGCCCAAGCAGTTCAACGACGAAAGCCTGCTCGGGGACGTGGCCGACATCCTCTCCCGCAGCGGATTGGAAGGTCAGTACCTGAATCTGGAAATCACCGAAGGGGTGATGATGGAGAATCCGTTGGAGGTTACCCACAAGCTGGTCGAGATCAAGACTCTCGGCGTGCGGCTGCATGTGGATGACTTCGGCACCGGCTATTCCAGCCTTGGCCACCTGCACCGGTTCCCCATCGACGTGTTGAAGGTCGATCAGTCCTTCGTCATGACCATGAGCGATACCGAAGAAAACATGGAAATCGTGCGCACCATCGTCGTTCTGGCCCGCAACCTCAAGCTCCAGACCGTGGCCGAAGGTGTCGAAACAGCGGAGCATCTGAATCTGCTGCGTCAACTCGACGTGGACTTCGGGCAGGGCTATTTCTTCTCCCGTCCGACCACCGCCGAACAGGCCACCGAACTGCTGGAAAAAAATCCCCGCTGGGACCCGACCGGGTAGACCTCACTGTCCCGATGGAGACGGGGCCTGCGGGGGCAATGGCGGGGTCTCCGGCGGTGGGGCGACGGACAGCGGCGCAGATTGCATGGGCTCGACCAGCGGCGGCGAAGCGGGAGACGGCATGGTGAAGAACTCATTCCATTGCACCACCAAGTGGGAAGCCATTGTCCATCCCTCGCGCAGGAACCAGGGTACCTCCCCGATGGTCAGGGCATAGGCCACGACCCAGGCGGCAATCATCTTCAGGAATACTTTGCGGCGGCGGCTGTCGTGCCGCTCCAGGGCCCGCATGACCCGTTCCACCTGATTGAGGATATGGGTGCTTTCCTCCTCGTGGCGCAGCCAGCGGAGCATTTCCGACCGTCGCCCCGAGCTTTCCTCGTTGGCCGGACGACCTTTCGACTTGGCGCGCGCCTCGGGAGACTCCTCGCGACGCGGTTCCCGTTCCCGGCGCGGGCGCTCCAGCGGATCGGGATGCGTCTGCGGCGGCGGCAAATCCCGGGGTTCGCCGGGATCAAGCCTTTCCCGCTCGTCACGCCCCATCGAGGGACGACGACGGGGGGGCGGCGGCAAATCCTCCGCCAACAGTTCGAATTCCTCGAAGGCCTGCTGCTTCTTACTGCCGAACAGATCAAACAATCGACGGCGCTGATACTCGTCTCGATTTCTGGGCACGACTTTCCCTGCTCCGGCAGCTCACGGCATGGTCTGTGTCAGCATTTTCGATTCAGCTGCTCGACCACCTTGATCTTGCTACAGGCATCGGCCTTGGCACATCCAGAACAGCCCGACCCGAACAGCCGGGCCGCTCCTTTGTAGATCACATAATAGACCAAGAGCCCTATGGAAACGGCCATGATCAGGATCAGGGCTTCAATCATCGGATTCCCTTCGTCATATGACCATACCGCCGACGGTCACGATGCCAAAAGCCATCGTATAGGCCAACACCAGGGAAAAGGCCACCGAAAATCCAGCCCATTTCCAGCCCCCGGCCTCGCGCTTGATCACCGCGATGGTGGCCAGACAGGGCGCGTAGAGCAGAATGAAGACCATGAAAGCAAAAGCCACGAGCGGTGACATGGAGCCTGCAATGGCCTGTCGCAGACCGGTCGATTCCTCATTGGCGTCCTCGCCCTGGGCGTACATGACCGCATAGGACGCAACCACCACTTCCTTGGCCACGAAGCCGGTCAGGATGGCCACCGTATCCATCCAGGTGAAGCCGATGGGCGACACGGCGGGGGCGACGCCACCGGCGATGATCCCCAGGTAGCTCTTCTGCAATTTCTCACCGGACTGCTTGCTCGACAGGATGGACAGTTGTGCATCGCGGGCCTCGCTTTCCGGCTGCGCTTCGAGGGCCGCGATCTGCGATTCATAGTCCTCGGAATACTGGACATTCTGCGGGTAGGCCTGAAGGAACCAGATGATGGTGGAACCGACCAGGATCACCCCGGTCACCTTCTTGAGAAAGCCGATGGCCTTCTCGCCCATGTGATGCATCACGGCGGCGGCGGTCGGCATGCGGTAGGGCGGCAATTCCATGACGAAGGGTTCGGACTCGCCCTTGAACACGAACTTGTCCAGCAGCACTGCCGCCAGCACCGCCATGGCGATGGACAGCATGTACATCCCGAACACCACCGTCCCGGCGCTTTCAGCGAAAAAGGCCCCGGCGAACAGCACGAACACCGGCAGGCGGGCCGAACAGGTGATATAGGGATTGACCAGAATGGCGATCATCCGCGAACGGTCGCTCTCGATGGTCCGGGTGGCCATGATCGCCGGCACGTTGCAGCCAAAGCCCATGACCAGCGGGATGAACGCCTTGCCGTGCAGACCGAAGCTGTGCATCACCCGGTCCAACAGGAAGGCCGAGCGGGACAGGTAGCCGGTCTCGCTGAAAATGGCCATGAAGAAGAACAAGATGACGATGTTGGGCAGGAAGATGATGGTGCCGCCCATCCCGGCGATGACGCCATCGACCATCAGATCATGCACCATGCCCGGCGGGATGAGTCCGTCCACGAACTCGGAAATTACCCCGACCCCGGAATCGATCCAGTCCATGGGATAGGCCCCGAGGGTGAAGGTGGTCTCAAACATCAGCCACAGGAACCCCAGGAAAATGGGCAGGCCAAGCACCGGGTGCAGGGTCAGGGAATCAATGAAGCGGGTCATATCCATGCGACGAGCGATGCTGTCGGACTCGCCGCCCACTTCCATCAACAGACCGTGGATGAATCCATAACGGGCGGTGGCGAACATCGCCTCGACGCTTTCGCCATGGGTTTTCACCAGCACCTCGCGGTCGGAGGTCACCAGATCAATCAGATCCTGATGCTCGCCCTCGCGGCGCAGCACTTCGTCATCGCCTTCCAGCAACTTGATGGCCAGCCAGCGGCTCTGCACATGCTCCAGCGCCCCCGGATGCAATTCGAGGATTTGCGCCTCGGCCCGGGTGATGGCTTCTTCCAAATGACTGTCATAGGGCACCCGCAGCGGATGTTCGGAGGGCAGACCCTCGGCCACCTTCACCACCGCGTCGAGCAGCGCCTCGCGGCCTTCGCCGGTCTTGGCCACCGTCTCCACCACCGGACCGCCGAGCATGGCCCCGAAATCATCCAGCTTGAGGGTGAGACCCTTGGCCCGCATCTCGTCGGCCATGTTCAGGCAATAGACCCGAGGCGCGCCCATCTCGATCAACTGGGTGGTCAGGAACAGGCTGCGTTGCAGGTTGCCGGCGTCGAGCACGTTGACCACGATGTCTGGACGGGCGTCCTGGATATAGTCGCGGGCGATACGTTCCTCGGGCGACTGGGAGGTCAGGGAATAAACCCCCGGCAGATCGACGAACTCCAGCGTCCATCCCCGATGCTCAATGGCCCGCATTTTCTTGGCCACCGTCACGCGCGGATAGTTGCCCACCGAATCCCGCGCCCCCGTCAGCTTGTTGGACAGCGACGTCTTGCCGCAATTGGGATTGCCGACCAGGGCAACCGTGACCCTACGTTCTTGAAGATTCATCATAACCTCTAAAATGAATAAATTTTACCAGCCGACATCCTGCCGTCTGCCTAGCCCTCGATGACGATCTGCCGGGCTTCCGTCTGCCGCAGGCTCAACCGATAGCCCATCAGTTCATAGGCCCGGGGATCTCCCATCGGGGCCTTGCGGTCGAGCGCGATGGCCGTGCCCTTGACCACCCCCATGGACGACAGGCGCCGTTTCAGGGAATCGTCGCCAGCTACGCAGATGATGGTCGCCTTTTCGCCGACCTTGAGATCGGCCAGCGTTTTCTGACTTTTCGCGTCAGCACAGTCCTTGCAGTCCTCGACCATATTGCCCCCAATTAAGTATCATTCGCATTTGCGGGCACATCCTATGGATTTCAAGTGGGATAGCCAAGGCTTTATTTTATCGAATTTGACATTTGTCGCCTGTTTTCGCCAACGGCGAGAACAACTCCCTGAAAACCCATAAATTTTTTCAGGTAATTTCAAATCAGAACGAAAATCATGGCATGCCGTGGGAGGATTTTCGCGCCTGTCTGTGGCGAATCCAGGCCTTTTCCAGTTCCACCAGGAACAACACCGACGACGAAACCACGACAATGCGCCCCCAGGATTCCAGTCCGATCCCGGTGACCCCGAACAGGGTCTGCATGAATTCCAGATAAGTGAAGCCCATCTGGACCAGCAGCAACAGGGCCACCGCCACCAGGGCAACGCGGTTGCCCAACAGTCCCGCGCGATTCAGCACCGGCGCGTAAATATATCGGGCGTTGAACAGGTAGAAAATTTCAAACAAAATCAGGCAATTGACCGCCACCGTGCGGGCTTCGGCCAGACTGGCCCCCTGCGCCGTTTCCCAAAGGTACAGCCCGAACACGCCGCTCACCAGGATCAGCGACACATAGGCGATGCGCCACAGGAATCCGGGCGTCAGAATGGGGGCGTCCGGTTTCCGGGGCGGACGGCGCATGACATGCTTTTCCGTCGGCTCGAAGGCCAGGGCCAGGGCCAGGGTGACGGCGGTGATCATGTTGACCCACAGAATCTGCACCGGCGTCAACGGCAGATCGGAAAAGCCGAACAACACGGCGGCGATGATGGTCAGCGCCTCGCCGCCGTTGGTCGGCAGAATGAACAGGATGGATTTCTTGATGTTGTCGTCCACCGTGCGGCCTTCTTCCACCGCATGGGAAATGGAGGCGAAATTGTCGTCCGCCAAGACCATCTCGGCCGCATCCTTGGCCGCCTCGGTGCCGTCCTGTCCCATGGCGACCCCCACATCGGCCCGCTTCAGGGCCGGGGCGTCGTTGACCCCGTCGCCGGTCATCGCCACCACATGCCCCTCGGCCTGCAACAGACTGACCAGCCGCAGCTTGTGTTCCGGGCTGACCCGGGCGAAGACATCAATGGTCGCCAGCCGGTCGGTCAGCGCCGCGTCGTCGAGGGCCTCAATATCCAACCCCGTCAGGGCGTCATCCGCATGCTGCAAATGGAGCTGGCGGGCGATGGCGCGGGCGGTGGTGGCATGGTCGCCGGTGATCATCTTGACACCGATTCCCGCCGCCCGGCAGGTGGCGACGGCCCGCACCGCCTCCTCGCGTGGCGGATCAATCATCCCAAACAGGGCCAGCATCACCAAGTCCCCGTCCACATCGGCAAAATCCAGTTCCATGCGATGGTGTTGCGTGCCCTTGACCGCCACCGCCAGCACCCGCTGGCCCCCGTCGGCCAGGGTTTCCGTCATGTGGTGCCAGTAGTCGGAATCCAAAGGTTGATCTCCGTCCGGGGTCCGTTGGGCGATGCACATCCCGAGCACGCGCTCCGGCGCGCCTTTGACGAAAATGAAGGCCTCCCCCGCATGGCTGTGATGCAGGGTGGCCATGAAACGGTGCTCGGACTCGAACGGGATCAGGTCGGTTCGCGGATAGCGCCGTTCCAGTTCCCCGGGGTCCAGACCGGCCTTGATCCCGGCCACCAGCAGCGCCCCCTCCATGGGATCGCCATTGACCCCCCATTCTCCGTCCCGGGATTCCAGGGCGGCGTCATTGCACAGACTGGCAGCCTCGGCGGCCTGGAGCAGGATGAAATCCACCGGCGCCAGGACCTCCTTGCCGTCGCGCAGGAAACCCCCATGCGGATCGTAGCCGACCCCGGAGGTCTCGAAGCGGGCAGCGGCGGTGACGATGCTGCGCACGGTCATCTCGTTGCAGGTCAATGTCCCTGTTTTATCGGAACAAATCGTCGTCACCGCGCCCAGGGTCTCGACGGCGGGCAGACGTCGGATGATGGCGTTGCGCCGTGCCATGCGCTGCACCCCGATGGCCAGCGTGATGGTCATGATGGCGGGCAAACCCTCGGGGATGGCGGCCACCGCCAAGCCCACCCCGGCCAGGAACATCTGCACCACCGAATAGCCGCGCACCCAGACTCCAAAAGCGCAAGTCAGCGCCGTGAGCACCAGAATGCCGGTGGTCAGCCAACGCCCGAATTGCGCCATCTGACGCAGCAAGGGGGTGGTCAACTGCTCCACCAGGGCGACCAGGGCGCTGATGCGTCCGATTTCCGTGGTACTGCCGGTGGCGATGACCAGTCCCGCCCCCTGGCCGCTGCTCACCAGGGTGCCGGAATAGGCCATGCATCCACGGTCGGCGAGCACCGTTTCCACCGGGCGCGGCGCGGCGGTCTTGGCCACCGCCACCGATTCCCCGGTTAGCACGGCCTCCTGAATGCGCAACTCGCGCACCCGGATCAGGCGCAGGTCGGCGGGAACCTTGTCGCCGGACTGCAACAGCACCAGATCGCCGGGCACAAGATCCTCAGCATTGATCGTCGTTCGACGCCCGTCGCGCAGCACCATGGCATGGAGCGAGAGCATCTTGCGGATGGCGTTCAGCGCGTCCTCGGCTTTGCCCTCCTGCAAAAAACCGATGATCACGTTGATCAGCACCACGGCAACAATGACGCCGCTGTCGATCCAGTGTTCCAGCAACGCCGTCAGAACGGCGGCGACCAGCAGTACATAGATCAACAGATTGTGGAACTGACGCAGAAACCGCACCAGCGGTCCGACCGACCGGGCCTCCGGCAGCCGATTGGGTCCATAACGATCCAGACGCTCCCGGGCCTGCCCTTTGCTCAGACCCTCGGAGCCACAGTCGAGAGCCTGCTGGACCTGCCCCACGGTCATCCCATGCCAGGGCGGCAGAGGTTGCTGGACCCCATTATCCACAATCGAGCCCTCCCATTGGACGGCTCTATTTTACCATTTTTTGGGGAGGAAATCAGATTTTGTCGAAGCGGTCACTCAGAATCGGCAGCCACAAGAATCGCATCAGCGTCCGCAATTCCTCGCGCGCCGCCGCGTAGGAGGCCGTCTGTTTGACCGAGAACGCCGGATCGCCCAGGTCCAGCACCGTCAGCCCGACCAGGAACAATTGGCGATAAACCACCCGCTCCTTGAAGCCGTCGCCGAGCCGAAATCCCAGATTGACCGACAGGTCGGCCAGCGCCGTGGCCATCAGTTGCTTGTTATGATCGGCGAAATTGCCCAAGCGGTTGCGCAGGACGATCCAGTCCAGCCCCTTGCGGTCGCGTTCCAGGCGCATTTTCCGTTGATGCCACACCATGCGGGCATAGACTCCGGGGCGCGCCACCTTGAGGTCTTCGCCGTCGATTTCGGCCAACAGGTCCAGATCAAGCAGGCTGTCGTTGACCGGCGTGATTAAGATATCGGCCGCCGTATGAGCCTGGCGGGCCAGCAGGGTATCGTTGCCCGGACAGTCAATGACCACGAAATCATGGCTGCGCTGGGCCTGCCACAAGAGGGAGGCGACCATTTCTTCCGGGCGTGGGCCGTCCTTGGCCATCGTGTTGAGGTGACGCGGGTCCCAATGGTCAGGCATCGGCAGGGCGACGCCCCGGGTGTCGACCAATCGTTTGCGGTTCGACATGTAGCGGGTGAAGCTGCGCTGGCGGCGGTCGAGATCGAAGCTCGCCACCCGAAATCCCATGCGCAACAGGGCGACCACCAGATGCATGGCGGTGGTGGTCTTGCCCGAGCCCCCTTTCTCGTTGCCGACGACAATGGTATAGCTGCTTGAATTGGTCATGCTCATGTCCTTCGCGGCGCACCTAAATCTGAGCGCTGGAAGCGATTATCGGTTATTATCGCGGACTTGGGAAGACTTTGGACTTTTTTTGAGGAACACCCGCCGGTGACTTTCTTCACACAATACCGTCAGACCTTTCTGGCCGAGGCCGCTGGCGCGGTGGCCGACCTGAACGGCTCCATAGAGCATATTGGCGGCCCCGCCGACCTGGAGGAAGCTGCCCTGGCCCGGGCCGAGCGCTCTTTGCATGTGCTCAAGGGTGGAGCCAAGGCCTTCGGCTACGAGGACATCGCCAAGATGGCGGAAAGTGCCCAATATCTTGTCCTGACACTTAAATCTGGGAAACTGGGCAGTGCACCGCCTGTGCTCGATCTGCTGCAAGAATCGGTGCAGAAACTGAGCGACTTGATCGAACGCGCCGAAACGGCGACCCGCGATGCGTTGGCCAAAAAAGCGGACGCCCCCCTGCATCCCGATGACAACCTGCCGGCCTTCGGCTGGAATGTGCCGATGAACCCGGATTTCGCCCCCGATCCGGCCCAGTCCACCGCCGCCCTCGAACAAGCGCGCGAGGATGTATCCGGGCCGCCGGAGGGTCTGGCCCCGTTCGACCATCCGGCTGACGACTTGGCCCCCTCTGATCCGCCAACTCCAGAGACTCCACAGCCCGATCCGACGAAGCCACCAAGGGAACAGGCCTGGGGCCGGATTCTCGAACAGGCGGCGGCGAAACAGAACCCTCCGCCGCCCGCCGAGGACGATCAGACGGCCGTTGACCGGGAACTGTTCGAGGCCTGGGCCCAATCGGCGCGCCGGGTGCTCGCCCCGGGCAATGCCGAACTGCTGCACAAAGTCGATGCGGTGGACAAGGCCCATGTGGCGCCGGAACCTGTTCCCGAGCCCCTGCTGGAGCCGGAGCCGGAGCCGGAGGCCAAGACCGAACCGGAACCCGAACCGGAACCCGCGCCGGAACCGGAGTCTGTGATCGAGGCCGAACCGCAATCGGAGCCGCAACCGGAACCCGAGGTGGTGATTGCTCCGCCCAAGGCCCCGGCTGACGACGACATTCTGGACGTCCTGCTGGGAGATGACGCCCCCTCTCAACCGGAACCCAAATCAGAGCCCAAATCAGAGCCCAAATCGGAGCCGGAACCGGATGTGGTCGTTTCCCGCCCCAAGACAGTTGACGACGACGACTGGGATTTCCTGCGTGACGACGAAGACGACACATCTGCACCCGCAGCAAAGAGCAAGACCAGTCGCAGTCATCGCCCGTTTACCGAGGACAAACCCATTCACAACCGCTGGCGCTGGGGCATGAGCGACGACGGCCGACACCCCTTGGCCAAGTTGGCCGATCTGTTTTGGGGGTCCTATCCGAAACCCAAGCGCCCGGCCAAGCCGCGCCGCGCGTCAAAGGCCAAGGACAAGCCGCAAGACGATGATGATTGGATCGACCTGCTATAGATAGAACATCCTGGAATTTCAGGGTTTATTAAGATAGAACCCGGAAACTGCGTAATGACTTGCCGTATGGGATATAGACGTTCGCCACGTCCACGTTTTCGATTACCGGCGGAACCGAGGGGGTAGAGACAATGGTGGATCAAACATCGAGAGTCCATGATGCGTTATCCGAGGAGAGCGCCTCCGACGATCTGCGGCTGAACTCGGTCTTTGGGCGGATTGGGCTGGTCGGGGCCGGGGTCTGGTTCCTGCTCTGTCTGTTCTATATTTCCTATTGGGTCGGCTGGGGCAACCTGTTCTCCATGCTGCCCAGCGAACTGGGGTTCATCTTTTTCATTGCCGTGCTGCCCCTGGTGGCGGTGCTGTCGCTGAACTATCTGCTGGATATCGGGCGTCAGATTTCCACCGTCGGCAACCTGATGTCCAAGCAGTCTTCCATCGTCGAGACCATCGGGGCCGGGGTCACCCAGATCACTGAGGAAACCCGGCAGAGCCGCGAATTCCTGATCGCCGACCTGAACGCCCACAAGAGTCTGGCTCAGGACATGGCGGCGGCACTGGAAAACCAGTCTTCCGGCTTGACTGCGCTGACCACCACCCTCAAGAACATGCCCGCGCCGGTCGCCGTTGCCGGAGGGGGCGCGGTGGACGAGGAACGCGACGAAATGGCCGATCTGGCCATGCTGGTCAATCTGTTCAACGTCGCCCTGTCGGACCTCAGCGTGACCACCACCAATCTGGTGCGCATCCTGCGCGAGGACGCGGGCTATTCCAAGCGCGAGGTGCGGGAATTCATCGGCGAGATGGTCAATGCCTACGCCACCGGCGACAAGAACGTGTTTTTCCGCGCCCTCAAGGCGCAGCTCGAGGCCCACCCGGAAACCCTCGAACAGATGAAAAACCTCAGCAAGACCAACACCCAGGTCCGTCAGGCCATCTCCAAGCTGCTGCGCGAGGCCGAACAGATCATGCAATTGGTGCAGCGTTTCGACCGCCAGCACCTGTTCCGCATCGTGGTCGAGGACGGCGAAGTCTGGGGCCTGCGTCAGTTGCTGATCGAGCACTTCACCGTTGAAGGCAATGTCCGCAAGTAGGAGCCGAAACCCCATGCTCAAGGTCAACGAATACTTCGAAGGTGCGGTCAAATCCATCGGATTTCAGACCGCCACCCTGCCTGCCACCGTCGGGGTGATGGCCCCCGGCGACTACGAATTCGGCACCTCCGAGAAAGAGACCATGACCGTCGTCAGCGGGGCCTTGACGGTCAAATTGCCCGGACAGCAAAACTGGCAGACCTTCACCGCGACCGACTCTTTCGTGGTCCAGGCCAACCAGAAGTTCCAGCTCAAAGTCGAGGTCGATACGGCCTATCTGTGCGTTTATGGGTGAGGGCGTTGGTCGGAAATGGCCGTCGCCGCCGCCATCACCGGCCTCTTGACCGACGGACGCAAGCTATAACCGGACGGTGACCAAAGCCGCCCCGCTGCCGAAATGCGCGCGTCCCTGCGGTCAGGTATTTCGGAAGAGTGGGCAAACGGACCCGCAATACGCAATTTAATTTGTGCACTGTCATCTGGACACCCACCTGATTACAAGATTTTTCAAAGGATTGGGCATAGTGAATTTGCAGTCATCCATCCGGCCTGTTTGCCGGGTTGGTGACCGCTGGCCCTAATGGTATTCGAGGACGGGCTCCCCCTCACCGGAGCGGGCTTTTCGCTCTGACAGTGCAGCGGATTTGCCCGGTCCTGGTTTCCCTGTTTTTCCAATACCGTAACGGACCGCTCCCCCTGCTGGACCGTGCTGCCATCCTCCAGCACCACCCCCGGCAACGACGGGGACTCCCTGTCCTCTGCCCCGATTCCGTCCATCGCCTCTGACCCCGTCCTCGACACCCCGGCACGTCCCACGGGCGTTCCGCTTGACGGGTCCCCGAGCAACCGAGCGCAACAGGAAAACCTTCTCAAGCAGGCCGAGGCCGACACGGAAGCGGTCTGGAAGATGCATCAGGACAAAAAGGCCGCCGAAGAAAAAGCCGCCCATCAGCGCATAGAGATGCGCCAGAAACAGCGCCTGGAAGAGCAAAAGCAGCAGCAACGGCAGGCCCTGACCCAAAAAACGGCTCCCAAAGGCCCGCCCCCGGTGGGGCACGAAGAAGACTACAAGCACGATTTCCAGAAGCACCCGGACACCCCGCAACATGGGACCGACCAGATCCTGCGCCATGTGCCGGTGGAGGATTGGTCCTCGACCCAGGCCCTCAAGGTCAAGACCTCGCCCAGTTCATTCCAGTCCGGCCACCCCGGCAACGCCATCGCCCGGCCCAAACTGGACCAGTGGTTCAAGAACACTTTCCCGGGCACGGTGGACTTGGCTTCTGGGCAATCGGCCAGCGGCACATCATTCTTTCACCCCGACGACCGCAAGCAAATCGACGCGGGCATCAATGCCGGATTGGGCGCGCGGGCCAAGGCGGGGATGCCGACGCCTGAGGCTGACCAGGAGCACCAAGGCAAGACCTTTGATAACGGCAAGTCCACAATCGAGGTTGAGGGGGCTACCAAGCCCGGCGTGACCGATGCCAGAGGGGGGGTTACGGTGACAGTGCACTAAATTTTTGCTCTGCGGGTTACCCTGTCCTTGGGGTTACGGTGACAGTGCACTAAATTTTTGCTCTGCGGGTTACCCTGTCCTTCGCCTGTGAGCCAAAAAAATTTATCCCCCGGCATCCAGGGTCAGACCCTTGCTGTCGGCGGAGACGCGCACCGTCTGGCCGTCCAGCACCCGTCCTTCCAGCTAAGGTGACAGTGCATTTATTGGGGAAAGAGTGCACTGTCACCGTAATCCCCGAATGCTGGACATTGGCAACAAGGCCTTTCCAAGTGAAACCTATACCGCCAAGCGGTTTCCGGGGCTCACGAGATGACGTTTTTCGCTTGTCGCCCCCCTCGCAAAAAGTGTACCAATGTTGAGCGCTTTTTAAGTGATTTCGGGGGAATTAATGGCTGATAACAATCTAAACCCAAAGAGCATCTTTGATTTATTCACCACGCGTCGCCAGGTTTTGCAGGGTGCTGGGGCAGCGGCAATGGCCGGGGCGGGTGCGTTGGTCTTGCCGACGGATCTTCGCGCCGCCGAAGACGCACCGGAAACCCTGTTGGAAACGGTGGACGATCTTTATTGCGTTTACATCAATCGCGCCACGGGCCGTGTACAGGCGGTTAAATCCTTTGCCGAGGTCAATCCCGAAATCGCGTCCGGCAAGGACGCGGCGGTGCCTTACAAGGCCCCGAACAAGAACGTCTACATCGGCCGCGCCCCCATCTTGTTCAAGCAGGACATCAAGCGTTATTCAATCGTCGATATCGAAAAACGCAACGAAGGCCTGGGCTTTTTCTCGCAACTGAAAGATTCCTACCTGCCCGGCGAATATACGCACCATTTTCTGCTGACCCTGTCGGACCGGGAACTGGGCCGGAACGACTTGGGCGACTGGGCGCTGGATACGGCCAGCGAGGCGCAAAAGAAAATCGCCATGGATTTGTTGCACCGCATTCACCGGGGGTACAACGGATCCCTCGTGACGGGCGACCCGGAAGAAATGGCCGAGGCCACCCGGTTCTATACGGGCCGTGAACTTCTGGTGCCCCGGCTTTATCGCGGCACGCCGCCCAATGTGGGCGATCTGGCTTTCATCGGCACGAGTGGCATTCAACTGGCCAGTTTGGAACCCGTGCAAATCGCTCAAGCCACACAAGGCGCTGTGACCGGCGCAGCGGCGTAGGCGAAGCAATGGCCAACGACATTTCCGTGGCCGCCGAGGGCGCGACCGAGGGCGTCAGCGCCGTCGGCGCGGCGATCGGTGGTTCCGCCAGTGTCGGGTCCAGTTCCGGCGCGTCCAGTTCGGCGGGCGATGGTGGATCGGACTCTGGTGGCGGCGGCGGATCATCCGGCGGCGGCGGATCATCCGGCGGCGGCGATTGCTTCACCGGCGAGACCGTTGTGTGGATGGCCGACGGCGGCTATAAGCCCATCGCCCTGATTGAAATCGGTGACGAGGTGGTGAGCTATGATACCAAGGCCCGTCGTCAGACCACGTCGCGTGTGACCAAACTGTTCCACGGCCAATCCGATCATGTGTTGAACATGGACGTGAACGGCCATGGCCTCACCACTACATCCGGTCATCCGTTTGCCGGACCCAACGGCGACTGGATTACGGCGGGCAATCTCCGCGCCGGGTCGACCTTGGTGACCTCCGACGGGGAAACCACGCTGTCGGACATTCAACGCTTCGAGCGCCCCACCGACATCTTCAACATGACCGTGGACAGCACCCACACCTACTACGTTGTCCCTGGCGGCAGCGCGGAGGATAGGGAGCCGGGAAACGCATTCACCGCGAACTTGCTCGTCCACAACAAGGGTGGAGGTAGCGGCAGCGGCGCCGGCGGTTCTGGGGGGTAACCCTGCCCAACCCCGCTGGGGTTTCCATAACGCCCCAACTGCGAACACCAAAACAGGCCAACGGGATAATGCCATTGGCCTGTTTTTTCTGCCTGAACGTGTCTTACGCCGCGTCGCGATTTTCCTCGCTGAGGTGATTCCATTCGCGGGCCAACTGCCGAAATAGTTTATCACCATCTGGGATGACCTCATGCGGTTCGCGCAGTGATTCACAGCGCCAGAAGATTACCGCATATGCCGCTTCTCGGTATTGATCGTGAAGGGACATGATGTCATCGGTCGACATGGTCCATTCAAAAATGTTGTAGGCGTTGAGCAGGATTTTGGCGGCAGCTTTTGCGCCGCCGCAATCATGATAGAGAGCCAGGGGGAGAAGGGTGGAAACGGCGGAAGAGTAGCTTTGGGTGGGGGTGTTCATGGTTCGTGACCTTTCTTGAAATGTTAATGTCACTATTCATCTAGGCCACACGCGCAGAAAAAAACACAATTGGGGCAGATTTTTTTATCTCCCATGAAAACACCGTGAAGGGTTACCGCTCAACCTGATTTCTACAGAGCCCCGACGGTATGTGTTTTTCGTCCGAAACGATCAGGGTAATATTTCGCTCGGCGCATTCACTCATCAACTTTGCCGTCACCGAGGCCTGGGGTGTATCCAGGATGATCCAGTCCACGTCTTCCAATGGAAAACGGTGCGATCCGGAATCCTGTTCCACCTCGATCTTCTTATCCACCAACTGCAACCGGGCTGGGTTTGAAATATGAATACCGCGCCATGCCATCAGTTCTTAACCTTAAAATCCACTACCGCCGCTCCCGGAGCCCCCGCCAGCGCCTCCAGAAGACCCCCCGCTACTAGATTGGGGTTACGGTGACAGTGCATTAATTGCGGGGTTACGGGGTTCCAGTGACACGCCACTAACTACGCGGCATGTGCCGCCACACCCAAACAACACCCCCCCACGCCGACAACCAAACCCCGGATTACGGTGACAGTGCACTTTATTCCCTATCCTGGGATTACGGTGACAGTGCACTTTATTCCCTATCCTGCCGCTGTTCCGGATTGGGTTTGGGTCCCCGTTTGGCGGGCTTCAGATGTTGGCCTGTGCGCGCTTCGACCTCTTGATGGAAGGCATCGTTGCCGACGGGGCGGCCGATGGTTTCCGCCTTGCGGGATTACGGTGACGCTCCCCTAAATTGGGGTTGAGCTAACATGTAGGTTTCGGTCATAGCATGGTCGCCCCCAGCGGCTTCGTGATGAGCCCTACTGGTGAGTGTCGAAACGGATCAGCAAAGGGAGTGTCCATGCCATTCTCGAATGACGAAATGGGGCGCGGCGGGGGTGGCGGTTTGGGCTACCCCAGCGCCGCCACCAGGCTTTCGAACATCGGGCGGCCGTCGGTGCCGCCGAGCAGGGGGTCGGCGAGGCGTTCGGGGTGCGGCATCATGCCGAGTACGTTGCCGGCCTCGTTGGTGACGCCTGCGATGTTATTGCAACTGCCATTGGGGTTGTGGGCTGCGTCCACCGTTCCATCGGCGGAACAATAGCGGAAGGCCACCTGGCCGTTGTCTTCGATCTGCTTCAGGGTATCGGCATCGGTGAAGTAATTGCCGTCGTGATGGGCCACGGGAATGCGGATCACCTCGCCCTTTTCGTAGTGGCCGGTATAGGGGCTGGCATTGTTTTCCACCGACAGCCAGACGTCGCGGCAGATGAACTTGATATCCCGGTTGCGCATCAGGGCGCCGGGCAGCAACCCGGCCTCGGTCAGCACCTGGAAGCCGTTGCAGACACCGAGCACATGCACCCCGCGCAGGGCGGCGCGTTTCACTTCCGCCATGATCGGCGAATGGCTGGCCATGGCCCCGCAGCGCAGGTAGTCGCCGTAGGAGAACCCACCGGGGACGGCGATCAGGTCCACGTCGGGCAGTGCCGTGTCCCGGTGCCAGACCATGATCGGCTCGGCCTTCATGGCGTGGCGCAGGGCAACCTGCATGTCCCGGTCACAGTTGGAGCCGGGGAAGACGATGACGGCGGCTTTCATGGGCAGGGCTCCGACCTCAGGCCATTTCGATGGCGTAATTCTCAATCACCGTGTTGGCGAGCAGTTGCTTGCACATCTCCTCCACCTGGGCGCGGGCTTTGGCTTCGTCGGTCTCGGCCAGATCCAGTTGGATGATCTTGCCCTGGCGGGCGCTGTCGACGCCCGAAAAACCAAGCGAGCCGAGCGCATGTTCAATGGCCTTGCCCTGGGGGTCCAGAACGCCGTTCTTCAGGGTGACGGTGACGGTGGCTTTCATCGGTCTTGTCCTTGTTACTGTACGACCTCGGGGCCTTTCATGTCGGCGGGTCCGCTTTCGGGGAGAATGCCCAAACGCCGCGCCACTTCCTGATAGGCTTCTTCCACCGATCCCAGATCGCGGCGGAAGCGGTCCTTGTCCATCTTCTCGTTGGTGGTGACGTCCCACAGGCGACAGGAGTCGGGGCTGATCTCGTCGGCCAGGACGATCCGCATCTGGTCGTTTTCCCACAGCCGCCCGTATTCCAGCTTGAAGTCCACCAGCTTGAGGCCGATGCCGTAGAACATGCCCGACAGGTAGTCGTTGATGCGCAGGGACAGGGCCAGGATCTCGTCCAGTTCCGGCGGCGTCGCCCAACCAAAGGCGGTCACATGTTCCTCGGCCACCAGCGGATCGTTCAGCTCGTCGTTCTTGTAGCAATATTCGACGATGGAGCGTGGCAGCGGCGTGCCTTCCTCGATCCCCAGGCGCTGAGAGATGGACCCGGCGGCGATATTGCGCACGACCACTTCGACCGGCACGATTTCCACCTGCCGGATGAGCTGTTCGCGCATGTTCAGGCGACGGATGAAATGAGTCGGAATGCCCATCTCGCCCAGGCGCAACATCAGGAATTCGGAAATGCGGTTGTTCAGCACGCCCTTGCCGGTGATGGTGCCTTTTTTCTTGTTGTTGAAGGCGGTGGCGTCGTCCTTGAAATATTGCACGATGGTGCCGGGCTCCGGCCCTTCGAACAAAACCTTGGCCTTGCCTTCGTAAATCTGCCTGCGTCGCGCCATGGCGGGGTCAATCCTTGTCATATGGGGAGCAGACCCTATAGCAGGAGTCATGGGGCGGGGCAACGCATCAAGTCAGGGGGACCGGTGCATAGTCGGCCTCGCCCGGTTTGCCGGGGCAGAACAGCCAGACCGGGGGCTGCTGGGTCGGCGGGGCGGGCAGGGCGATCAGCGATGAAGAGGAGGTGCCGAAACCGCTTTCCGTCTGGACGCACAGGGCGGCCTGCGGGTCCCTGTCGCGGCTCGCCAGCAGGCCCTGCCAGACGAACCAGTCGCCCAGCGGATCGGGGGTCGGGGCGGCCCGGAAGCGCGGCAGGTGCTTGGCTTGCCGGGGCGAGGCTTGGGTATCGTTGAGGTCATGGGCGGTGAGCATGGAAATGCCCACCGGCACCGGGGCGACATCTAGCGCATGCCCATCCGAGCGCAGCCAAAAGGCCGACAGGGCGTCAGCGAGGATCATGTTGAACGGGCGATAGGCCGCCGGGTCGAGATGGCGCAGCGCCTCGGCGGCCTCGACAGCGGTGCCGTGCGACAGGGCCTCCAGGGGCAGTTCGCCACGGCTGCGATAGCCTTCCAGGGGGCCCAGGGTGCCGACTCGATTGAGCACCCCGGCAACTAGGCCATCATCATTGAGCCCCAGCCAGGTGCCTCCGGCCACCTCGTCCAGACCGGCGCGCACATGGGGATGCTCCGGCCAATGACGTCCCGGCGACCGCCAGGGGCGCCCGGCCATTTCGTCCCGGTTGGCGGCCAGCATCAGCGGCCAGTCATGTCCCGGGCGACGGAGGAGGATGACACTGCACATGGCGGCAATTGTCACCATGCGCTCTCTGGCGTCAATGGGAATAGACGACTATATGACAGGGAGCGATAACGACCAGCAGCAATGGGGAGTCCCATGAGCGAGATTTTCGACGAGCGGGAAAGCAGCTTCGAGGCCAAGTACAAACTGGACGAGGAAACCCGTTTCAAGGCCCAGGCGCGCCGCAATCGCAAATTCGGCCTGTGGGTGGCGGAACGTCTCGGCCTCGACGAGTCCGACGCCGATGACTATGCGCGCAAGGTCATCGAGGAGGATTTCAAGGAACCGGGGGATCAGGACGTCATCGCCATGGTGGCCGGAGATCTGATGGCCCGGGGACTGACCACCAGCGAAGCGGAACTGGCCCATCGGCTCGATCATTTTTTCGCCGTGGCGATGAATGAACTGGGACATGAATACCCCATGCCTCTGGATGAGGATCATCATCTTTGAGAGATTGATTTGAGAAATCTCGTCAGGGTATAATTGCAGCATGACAAACAGTATCCCATGTTCAACTTCAACGTCATTGAGGCGTGACCGGCAAAGGGAACCGTGGAGTCCGATTTTGAAAAAAGTGCTGGTTGTTGACGATGACGCCCATGTGCGGGAATTGGTCAAATCCGTCCTGAGCGGCTATGGGATCGACACGGTTCTCCTGGAGAGCGGCGTGGGGCTGGCGCAGCGAGTCAGGGCCGAAGAGCCGGATGCCATTCTGCTCGACTACCAGATGCCGGATCTGGACGGGCTGTCCGTGTTGCGGGAACTGCGGGCTGCGCGGATTCTGGACCCGGTGATCATCATGACGGCAAACGCCGATCAAAATACCGCCGTGCAGTTCTTTCGCAGCGGGGCCAACGACTTCTTGCCCAAGCCGTTCGACCTGGAATATCTGGCGATCATCGTGCAGCGAACGATCAATCATCACAGCCGCAACCTGCTGGGAAGCGTCGCCAAGTTGAGCCAGTACGCCACCCATAAGGACTCCTGCGAACATGCCTACGGGACCTGCACCTGCGGGTTCGAGGAAACGGTGGAAAACGCCCTGGGAACCGTGATGGCCGCCATCGGCGACGGACGCTGAGGCGCGAGCGTTCCTACTCTGCCTCCAGCACCGCCCGCACGAACGACCCGTCGGAACCGACCAGTTTCAGGGGCAGGCAAATCAGCTTGTAGGCCCCCGGGGTCACATGGCGCAGATCAAGCCCCTCGATCACGATCACTCCATCCCCGAGCAGCACGTGATGGGTCACATGGCCCGGTTCCTTGTAACGTTCGATGGACAGGTAGTCGATGCCGACCAGCCGCATGCCGCGCGCCACCAGCCAGCGGGCGGCGTCGGGGGTGAGTGCCACGTAGTCCGGGTGAAAGTCGGTGCCGGGGAGCGACCACAGGGCGGAGTTGCGGCTGCGGATCAGCAAACGGGTGCAGTCGGCGGGCAGGGCCATGGCCTCCAGTTCGGCCACATCGACCCGATCCGCCTCGCCCACATCGGCCACCCAGACCGGGCCGATCAGGGTGTGCAGGTCCAGCGCTTCGACTGCCGGAGCGTCGTCGATGAAGTGGCGGGGGGCGTCCAGATGCGTGCCCAGATGCACGCCTGCGGCAAAATGGCTGACATTGCACGAATGGCCCCCGACGATGCTGTTGCTCAGGGTGATCTGCGGGGCCGGATCGCCGGGCCAGACCGGCATGGCGGCACGAATGGGCAGGGTAATGTCGATGTATCGGGGCATGGACTCACTTTCTAGATGGCGGGATGTTCGAGATAGGGCCAGGGCGGGAAGGGGGCGCGCCACTCCATCACCCACCAGTCTCCGGTGCGGGCGCGCTCCTCGGCGGTGGTAAAGCGGTAATGCCACAAGGAGGCGCGCAGGTATCGCGGCGGTCCCTCGGCGAAGGTGCCTTCGGGAAGCAGGTTCAGCACGGCGGGGGAGCCGTCGAGAAGCGCTTCCAGAAATCGCCAGTAGGCCACCATGAACACCGGCGATTGCGGCGGCAGGAACCAGATCAGCCAGTCCAGCCGGGGCTGGTGCGGCATGACGAAGCCGGGCGGATGGGCCGGGTCGCCGGGGCGGTAGTTGAAGGCCAGCGGCTGCCAAGTCGTGCCGTCGCCGGACCATTCGATGACCACTTCCAGACGTTCGCGGTTCATGGTCGGGAACACATGATAGACACTGCCCAACCGCAGGGCATTGGCCTGCTCCACCAGGGACCCCAGCAAGCCCTGGGCGCGCCAGCCGGTGATCATGCTCGCCGCCTGCAAGCCACTGACCAGCAGGATCAATGCGGCAAGGGGGCCGAAAATCAACCGGTGGCCCTTTCCGGCAATCGCCCGGCCCAGGGGCGCGGTCCAGGACGGGATCAGGCGGCGCAGCGCCGAGTCATCGAACAAAAACAGGCACAGCAGTATGGTCAGCAGGTTGATGAAGTTATGGTTGCTGGTGGCGATGATCAGCACCTGCATGAGAATGGTCAAAGCGGCCCCGACCATGCGCCAGCGACGCGGGGCGATGAACAGAAACGGCACCGCGATCTCAATGATCAAGGTGGCCAGGGTGCCGGCCTGCAACAGCCACGGGGGCAAATGATGGGCATACCAGGCCCCGATGTGGGGCAGCGGCTGGGTCTCGAAATAGCTGCTCAGGGCGGTCAGGCCGATCCAGGACGGATCGCCACTGATGATTTTTGATATGCCCGATAAAAAACGCAGCCGGAACAGCAGCCAGCGCATCATCCAGATGACCAGTCGCGAGCCGCCATGGGCCAGGAAAATGGCCAGAAATCCCGCTTCGAGAATGAGGTAATTCCACTGGAAATGCAGGAAAATCGTGCCCGCCTGTTGCAGCGACAGATAAAGCGCGAACTGGACGATCAGACAGCTTCGCGGCCACAGCCCGAACAGCAGGGGAATGCTGAGCGCCACCCCGCCCCAGGCGGCGGCGAGCAGCGCGGTGTCGGAATGATCGAGCCAGAAGACCGACGGCACCAACCGGTAGCGTGCCGCGCCCAGGGCATTTTCCGCATTGACCAGTTGTTCGGCGATGGGAAACATCCCCTCGCTGCCCGCCAACCCGACGATCTGCACCGCCAGCGACCCGAACGCAATGGCGTAAATGAGCGCCAGCCCTTTGAGAAACAAGGCGGTGACGATGCGATAGTCGTCCGGGACCTCCCAAAGATGATGCCACAGGCGGGGCATGGCGTGCTTTCCATCTCACTGGGTTGATAAGTTTCTCGCGGGTCGCCAAGGTACGATAAAGTATATATTATCACATATCGGCATGAATATTTTGTTATCCTTTGGCCGATTCAGAATAAGGGATAGGCCTTTATTTTATCGTTCCTCCTTGGAGGGGATCAAACAGGAAAATTGTTTTTCCATTGATTTTTTCACCATTTTATATTAGAATAAGCTGATGTACTCGTTCCTTCAGGAAAGGAGGTACAAGATGGGTTCCATTCTCACCCTGTTCGTCGCGTTGGTGGTTCTCATGGCCCTGGCGGTGCCGGTGGTCCTGGGTCTTCTCACCCTGCTCGAGATTTATCATACCGGCTATGTGGATGGCCGTCATGATGGAGGTCTGCCGAGCGCCTAGCGCGATCTGGCCAGCGGCACCCCTGGGGCCGCCGTGAGCGGCAGCAGCCCGCTCAGACGCGGATCGTCGAAATCGTTTTCTTCTCGCAGATAGGGCGTGAACCCCCAGGCGCGGTAGAAGTCCAGCGCCTTGGGATGGTCGTAGCTGCAGGTATGCAGCCAGACCCGCTTGGTGCGCGGGTCGCTCCAGGCGCGCGCCAGGGCCTCGGCCATCATGTGATGACCCAGACCCTGCCCGATCCGTTCGGGCACCAGTCCCAGAAAAGCAATCTCCACATGACCGGGGACCCGCCAGTCCAGTTCCAGCATGCCCGCCAGTTCATCCCCCAGGCGCAGCACGCGCAGCTCGGTCTCGGGGACATGCAGCAGGGCCTTCAGATCGGCATCGGACAGCAGCAACCGCTCCCGCCACAGCCAGGGCTCCCCGATGCGCCTTTGCAGGCCGCGATAGAAGGCCAGGGCCGGGCGTTCAATACGTGAGAGATCCCATCCCGTGGGCTTTTCCGGCAGCGGTCGCGGGGCGGTGGGCGCGGACATGTCCAAATAGGTGATGGTTTCGTGCAATTGGCCAAGCGGCATGAAGTTTAACTTTCGTGCATATATTAAGTTTCTAATTTAATGCATAATTATCTTGTAAATTTAATAGGACATCTCAATATGTTCTGTGAATGAAAATCAATCACTGCAAAGGCCGGGATCATGGGTAAACACATCGCCGTTTCCAAGGCCGCCCGGATGTTGGGCGTCAATCGGACGGATTTCAACAAGCGTCTGTTGGCGGCGGGGATACCGACCTTCGAAGGGCATGTGGACCTGGAGAAAGTCAAATGCATTGCGCCGTCCCTGGGACTGGCCAGTTCGTTGATGGTCGAACGGGTTGATTCGATCCGCGATAACCTCAGTAAGCCGTTGCACGATTCCTCCCTTGCGGTACCCCACGACCAATTGGCGGACGAAGTGCGCCACCTGACTGCCCAGTTGATGATTGAAAGTCACATGGCCGGGCGCTATCGACAAATTCTCGACGAGGTGGCGGCCAAACTGGGAGAATTGCAAATTTCTGAAAGTGGCGAACGCCGCGAAATGGCGTTCGAGCTCTGTGCCTGGCTGCGTGGACATATCGACGGCAACTGAGCGGACCTGATTTGTGGGTGGGGACGGAGAAATCTCCTGCCGAAAAAGGGCAGGAGATTTCTTTATCCAGCTTCGAAAAGCCGACTACTGGGGCAGGTTCCCCTGTACGCCTTCGACGAAATATTTCATACCGGCCAAAGCCTTATCGTCCGGGGACTCCCCGTCCTTGACCATGATCTGTCCATCCTGGCCCTTGATGGGGCCGGCAAAGGGTTTGACCGTCCCGTCTTCGATGCCCCTGCGGATCTCTTCGGCCAGGGCCACCACGTCGGCGGGAATGGCCGGATTGAAGTCGGTCAACCGCACCATGCCGCTGTTCAGGCCGCCCCAGGTATCGGTGGATGTCCAGGTGCCGTCGAGCACGGCCTGGGTCTGTTGGATGTAGTAGGGGGCCCAATTATCGACAATGGCGGTCAGATGCGCCTTCTCGCCGAAATGAGTCATGTCGGAGGCCTGACCGACCGCCCAGACACCCCGCTCGGCGGCCACCTGCACCGGAGCCGGAGAGTCCGTATGTTGCAAAATCACGTCCGCCCCCTGGTCAATCAGGGCGCGTGCGGCGTCGGCTTCCTTACCCGGATCGAACCAGGAATTGACCCAGATGACCTTGATGGTGACATCGGGATTGACCTTTCGCGCCCCCAGCAAGGTGGCGTTGATGCCGCGCACCACCTCCGGGATCGGCACCGAGGCCACGTAACCCAGTACATTGGTCTTGGTCATCTTGCCGGCGATATGGCCGACCACGTAGCGCCCCTCGTAGAAACGCGAGGAATAGGTGGCGACATTGTCGGCGCGCTTGAAACCGGTGGCATGTTCAAACTTCACATGGGGGAAGCGCTTGGCCACTTTCAGAGTCGGATTCATGAAGCCGAAGGAAGTGGTGAAGATCAGGCCGTGGCCGGATTGGGCCAATTGGTTGATCACCCGTTCGGCGTCGGCCCCCTCGGGCACCTTTTCCACGTAGGTGGTCTCGACCTTGTCGCCAAAGGCTTTTTCGACGGCCAGACGGCCCTGATCATGCTGATAGCTCCAGCCGTGGTCGCCGATGGGACCGACGTAGACGAAACCGACCTTCAAGGGGTCGGCGGCTTGTGCCGTGCCCAGGCCGAAGGCGGTGACGACGGCTGCCGCCGTCAAAATCTTGCGCAGGGATTTCATGGGTGAGAACTCCTTACTCTCTGAAAATATGTCCGTTAACCGGACGCATGGAATTGCCGGCCGAGACAGGCCGGGGCACTGAGGCGGTTGCGGCCCGCCCGCGACGAAATGACGACCAGCACCAGGATGGTCGCCAGATAGGGCAGCATGGTCAAGAACTGCGGGGCGATGGCGATGCCCGCGCCTTGCACATGCAATTGTATGATGGTGATGCCGCCGAACAGATAGGCCCCGAGAATCACCCGCCAGGGTCGCCAGGAAGCGAACACCACCAGAGCCAGGGCGATCCAGCCCCGTCCGGCGGTCATATTCTCGACCCACAGGGGCGTATAGACCAGCGAGAGATATGCCCCGCCGAGCCCTGACAAGGCGCCGCCGAAAACCACTGCGGCGTAGCGGATGGCGATCACCCGATAGCCGATCAGATGCGCTGCCTCGTGATTTTCGCCGACGGCGCGCAAAATCATCCCGCCGCGGGTCTTTTCCAGAAACCACCAGACCCCGGCCACCAGGACCACCGACAGATAAACCAGCGGATCGAGGCCGAACAGCAGCGGACCGAGGATGGGAATGTCGCTCAGTCCAGGGAGATGGATTTTCTCCAGACCGTGGAAACTCTCACCGACGAAACCATGGCCGAGCAGGGCGCTCAAGCCGAGCCCGAACAGGGTCAGGGCGAGCCCGGTCGCCACCTGATTGGCCATCAGGGTCAAGGTCAACAGGGCGAACAGCAGGGCCATGCCTGCTCCCCCGGCGGCTCCGGCCAGGGTGGCGAGCAGGCTGTTGTCGGTGCTGATGCCGGTCATGAAGGCGAGCACCGCGCCGACCACCATCATGCCCTCGACCCCCAGGTTGAGCACCCCCGCCTTTTCGGTCAGCAGTTCGCCGGTGGCGGCCAGCACCAGCGGTGTCGCTGCGGTGACCACGGTCAGCAGGGCCGAGATGAACAGGGCGTGCTCGCCGCTCATGAGGCCGCTCCGGCGCGTCGCCAGCGGGGGCGGTAGCGCACTAACAAATCACAGGCCAGCAGATAGAACAGCAACAGGCCCTGGAACACCCCGGTTATCGCGTTGGGCATGTTGAGCACGATCTGCGCATTTTCGCCGCCCAGGTAGGTCAGCGCCATCAGTAGACCGGCCAGCAGTACCCCCACCGGATGCAGCCGCCCTAAAAAGGCGACGATGATGGCGGTGAAGCCGTAGCCCGGCGAGATGCTGGGCATCAGTTGCCCCATCGGTCCGGCCACCTCGAACAATCCGGCCAGCCCGGCCAGCGCACCGGTCAACAGCATGGCGAACCAGACGCTGTTCTTTTCGCTGAATCCGGCGAAACGGGCGGCGCGCGGGGCCTGACCGATGACCCGGATCTGAAACCCGATCATATGGCGCCCGAACAGCAGCCAGGCCACGGCCACCGCCAACAGGGCGATCAGCGAACCCAGATGAAGCCGCGTGCCATCGAGCAGAAGGGGCAGCAGGGCCGAGTCATGGAACAGCCGGGACTCGGGAAAGTTCATGCCGTCCGGGTCGCGCCACGGCCCATGGACCAAGAATTTCAGCAGTTCCAGGGCCACATAGACGAGCATCAGGCTGGTCAGGATCTCGTTGGTGTTAAACCGAGTGCGCAGCACGGCGCTCAGAGCCGCCCAGGCCATGCCCGCCGCCATCGCTGCCAGGGCCATCAACGGCAGCAGCCAGACTCCCTGAACATCGTAAAACAGCAATGCCAATCCGCCGCCGCCCAGCGCGCCCAGGGTGAGTTGCCCCTCTGCCCCGATGTTCCACACCCCGGCCCGGAATCCCATCGCCAAACCGACCGCGCAGAGCACGAGTGGAGTCGCCTTGACCGCCAGTTCGGCGAGCCCGTAGAGGCTCGACAGGGGCTCGATGAAATAGGCGGCCAGGGCGGCCAGTGGGGCATGCCCCATGAATGCGAACAGCAGCGCCCCGCTGATCATGGTCAGCACCACCGCCAGAACGGGGCTCAAATAAACCCAGGTGCGCGACAGTTCCGGGCGGGCTTCCAGGGTGATCATAGGGCCACCGCCTCCGGGATTTCGGGCAATTGATGCATGCCACCCATCAACAGCCCCACATGGTCGATGCTCACCGTGTCGGTGGGACCGGCGTCAATCAGCCGCCCTTCGCACATCACCGCCACCCGGGAACTGATTTCCAGCAACTCGTCCAGATCCTGGGTGACCACCACCACGGCGGCTCCCCCGGCGGCCAGATCGAGCAACGCCTCGCGGATGGCCCGGGCCGACCCGGCATCGACGCCCCAGGTCGGTTGCATGGCTACCAACACATTGGGGGTCTGGTGAATTTCCCGACCGATGATGAATTTCTGCAAATTGCCACCCGACAGGCTGGTCGCCGCATGGCCGACGCCGGATGTCTTGACCCGGAACCGCGCGATCACCGATTCGGCAAAGGATTTGGCCGGGCGGCGACCGATGAAGCCGCTACGGGCCACCAGACCGCTCCCGCGTGCACTGAGTAAGGCATTTTCCCACAGCGCCATATCGGGCACCGTGCCATGGCCGAGGCGTTCCTCGGGGACGTAATACAGGCCCAACCGCCGACGATGGCGCGGCCCCATGTGTCCGGCTGCCGTGCCGTCAATCCGCAGGTCACGGGCGTTGGGAAGTCTGCATTCACCGCTGATCGCCGCCATCAATTCGGCCTGACCGTTGCCCGCGATTCCGGCGATGCCGAGGATCTCGCCGCCACGCACCGACAGCCGCACATCGCGCAACGGAGTCCCATGCGGTTCTTCCGGTTCCAAATAGGCGCAGGTCAGGCGCAGGCGTTCCGATGTCAGTTGCACCGCCGCCCGGTCGCGAGCCACGGCGGCCTGTTCCCCCATCATCTTTTCGGCCAGCGAGTGCGGGGTTTCTTGGCGTGGGTCGCAATGATCCACCACCCGGCCCTGGCGCAGGATGGTGGCGCGGTGACAGAGGTCGCGGATTTCATTGAGCCGATGGGAGATATATAGAATCGACACTCCTTCCGAGGAGAGACGGCGCAGGGTCTTGAACAACTGCTCGGCCTCCTGGGGGGTGAGTACCGATGTGGGCTCGTCCATGATCAACAGCTTCGGAGATTGCAGCAAACAGCGGACGATCTCGATGCGTTGCCGCTCCCCAGCGGAGAGGCTGTAGACGTGGCGGTCCGGGTCCAGGGGCAGGCCGTAGGTCCGCGACACCTCGCGGATGCGGTTGCTCAACCCCGATCCCGTGCCGGCTTCGGCGGCGGGCAGGGCGAGGGCAATGTTTTCGCGCACGGTCATCGCCTCGAATAAGGAAAAATGCTGGAATACCATGCCGATTCCCAGCGCCCGGGCATCCTGTGGCGATTGCAGATGCACCTCGCGACCTGCCCAAAGCATGCGACCTGAATCCGCCTGCTGGACCCCATAGACATACTTCACCAGGGTGCTTTTTCCAGCCCCGTTCTCCCCCAACAGGGCATGGATCTCCCCGGCCGCCAGGGTCAGGTGGATATCATCGTTGGCCAGACAACCGGGAAAGCGTTTGCTGACACCGATCAATTGCAGGCGAGGCGGTGGGGGAGAGGCCGAGTCCATGCCGGGATCCTGGATAGAGCCGGGATCAAAGGTCGTCGATGACCGACTTGAGCAAATCCCGCACCTGGGTGGCAATGCCGCCGAGGCTCTCGTTTTCGATGGCCTGCATGGAGGCAATGGGGTCCACCGCCGAGACCTCGATGGTGCCGGGGGCTGATTGTTGCAGAATGACATTGCACGGCAGCATGACGCCGATCTTGTCTTCCGCTTGCAGGGCCTGATGGGCAAAATTGGGGTTGCAGGCCCCCAGAATCACATAGGGTCGAAAATCCACGTCGAGTTTTTTCTTCAGAGTCGCCCCCACATCAATGGTGGTCAGCACGCCGAAACCTTTTTGTTTCAGGGCCTCGGTGACGTGCAGGACGGCGCTGTCCATGTCGGTGGAAAGGGTGGTGGTGAAATGATAGCTCATGGGGTCCCTCGTCATTGGCTGCGTGCGGAGGAGTTTAGACCAACCGGCAGCATATGGCACCTGTTGTCAGAAGCTGCTTGTCCGATTTCACCGGCAGGCGTTACAAAGGGGCGTCCCTCATCGCAGCGGAGAAATGTCCAAGATGCATATCGCTGAAGGTTATTTGCCGGTCGAACATGCCCTGGCCTGGACGGCGGTTTCCGCGCCCTTTGTGGTTTATAGCGTCAAACGTACGACTCGACTGCTGCGTGAAAAGCCAGAATTGAAACTGCTGTTTGCCGCCACCGGAGCCTTCGCCTTCGTGCTTTCGGCGCTGAAACTGCCCTCGGTCACCGGCAGCACTTCCCATCCCACCGGAATCGGTCTCGGCACCGTATTGTTCGGGCCGGCGGTGATGCCGCTGATCGGCACTATCGTGTTGCTGTTTCAGGCTCTGTTGCTGGCCCATGGCGGGCTCACCACCCTGGGGGCCAATGTATTTTCCATGGCTGTGGCCGGTCCATGGATCGCCTGGGCGATCTATCGGGGGCTGCTGAAGCTGAATGCGCCGTTGGCGTTATGTCTGTTTTTTGCTGTGGTGCTGGCGGATTTAGGGACCTATATGGCGACCTCCCTGCAATTGGCGGCCGCCTTCCCCGATCCGACCACCGGGGTGTTCGGTGCCGCCTTGAAATTCATGAGCATATTCGCCGTGACCCAGGTGCCCCTGGCGATCACCGAGGGTCTGTTCACCTTACTGGTGTTCAACATGATGCGGGCCTATGGGGCGGCGGATTTGAATCTGCTGTCCTTTGCCCGGCGGAGGGCCTGAAGATGAAACGTCAGAACATCATCCTGATTGTGTTGATATTGGCTATGGCTGCCTTGCCGTTGCTACTGCCGGGCGATGGGGCCTTCACCGGCACCGATGGTCAGGCGGTGGAGATGATCGCCGCCGGTCATCCGGCCTATGAACCTTGGTTCGACTGCCTGTGGTCGCCGCCGTCGGGGGAAGTGGAAAGTCTGTTGTTTACCTTGCAGGCAGCCTTGGGGGCCGGACTGCTTGGTTATTACATCGGCCTGCGCAAGGGTAAGCAATCCCCCGTCCCCGAGACCGAAGACCCGCGCGACTCCGAACCCGTCTGACATGTGGGCCATCGACACTTGGGCGCATAGCAACCGCTGGGCCACATGGCATGCCGGAGAAAAACTGTTTCTCGCCTTGGGACTGCTGCTCACCGTATTGCTGGCCCCGCCGCTGACCACCGTGCCGCTGGTACTGATCCTGCTCACCTGGAGTGTGGTCAAGGGGGCGGGGATTCCGTTGAAGGTCTATCTGGCGGTGCTCGCCCTGCCCAGTGGATTTCTGTTGTTCAGTGCGCCATTGCTGGCCGTCGGGCTGCGCCTGGAGCCAAGTTTCGCCCTGACTTTTTCTCCCGAAGGCTTGCGCCAGGGTGGGGTCTTGCTGGTGCGGGCGCTGGGGGCGGTCGCTTGTCTGGGGTTTTTGGTGCTGACCACCCCGGTGACCGATCTCCTGCCGTTGCTGCTGCGCCTGCGGGTGCCGCCGATCATTGTTGAATTGGCATTCTTGATCTATCGTTTCATATTCCTGTTGGTGGGCACTCTGGTCACCGGCTATCAGGCGCAACTGAGCCGTGGCGGCTATGACCGGCCCCGTTTGGCCCTGCGCTCCGCCGGGCAGTTGGGCGGCGGACTGTTTCTGCGTACCCTTGAGCGGGCGCGGCGTTTGGAGCAGGGCATGGCGAGTCGGGGCTTCGAGGGGGAATTCCACATGCTGGCCACCCGGCGCCCCCTCTCGCAGACTCATTTGTGGGCCTGTGCCGTTGGTATTGCCCTGCCCGCACTTATCGGGCCGGTACTGTGGTGGGGGCTGAGGTGACAACCCTGCTACTGGAAGCGCGTGATCTGCATTTCAGTTACCCCGGGGGCATCACGGCCTTGCGGGGTCTCGATCTGCGCGTCGAGCGGCGGCGGCGTCTGGCCATTCTGGGGCCCAACGGCTCGGGCAAAACAACATTGATGCTGCATCTGAACGGGACCCTGAAGCCGACTGCCGGGGAAGTGATGTTGGAGGGCACCTGTCCGGGCTATGGTCGCACCGCTTTGCGCCAATGGCGGCAGCGGGTGGGGGTGGTGTTTCAGGACCCGGACGACATGCTGTTCGCCGCCACCGTGGCCGAGGATGTATCGTTCGGCCCGCGCAATCAGGGTCTGGACGAAGGGCAAACCCATGACCGGGTGGCGGCGGCACTGGCCGCCCTGCATATCGAGGACCTGGCCGACCGGGCGACCCACATGTTGAGTTTCGGTCAGAAAAAGCGCGTCGCCATCGCCGGTGTGGTGGTCATGCAGCCGGAGGTGCTGATTCTCGACGAACCCACTGCCGGGCTGGATTCACGGGGCACGGCCCTGCTGATGCAGGCGCTGGCGGCCTTGGAACAGCAGGGCACCAGCCTGGTTTTCGCCACCCACGACGTGGATCATGCTTATGCCTGGGCCGAGCAGGTGGCACTATTTCAGGATGGGCAGGTGCTGGCCCAGGGGGCGGCGACGGAGATCCTGTCCGACCGGGAATTGCTGGCCGGGGTCGGGATGCAGCCGCCGACTTTGCTCGACATGGCCCTGCGGCTTCAGGAAAAGGGCCGTTCCTGGCCAACGGACGGACCGCCGCGCGATCGCGAGGCTTTCGTCCGCTGGATCGGGGATTAACTCTCGCCGAAGATGCGGCGGAAAATCGTATCCACCCGCTTGGTGTGATAGGCCAGGGAGTCCTCTTCGAGCAGGCTGTTCAACTGCGAGACATCGAGCAGCCGGGCCAGATCTTCGTCCTTGGACAGGAAGAAGAACAGCCGGTTGTCATGTTCTGCGGCTTCCCGGTCGAGGGCATCCAACTCGGCTTCCTGACTCGGATTGTCCGGGTCGATGCCGAAGCTTTTCCAGACCCGCATGGCGTTGCGCTGGACGATCTTGTAGGCGTCTTCCCGCGACACGTCGTTCTGGGTCAGGAACAGCAGTACCCGTTGGGCATCGTGAATGCCGCCAAAGGCGTTCAGGTGGTCGAGCATGTTTTCCGGATAGAGCACCAGCTTTTCCACCAGCCCGACCAAGCGGTTAAGGGCGAAGTCCAGGGTGATGGTGGAATCCGGGGCGATCATGCGCTCCACCGAGGAATGGGAAATATCGCGCTCGTGCCACAGGGTGACGTTCTCCAGCGCCGGAACCACCGCCGAACGGACGATGCGGGCCAGTCCGGTCAGGTTTTCGGTGAGGATCGGATTGCGCTTGTGGGGCATGGCCGAGGAGCCCTTCTGACCTGGCGCGAAATACTCCTGTGCCTCGCGCACCTCGGTGCGTTGGAGGTGGCGGACCTCGGTCGCCAGATTTTCCATGGAACTGGCGATGACGCCCAGCGTGGCAAAGTACATAGCATGACGATCGCGCGGGATGACCTGAGTGGAGATGGGTTCCTCCTGTAGGTCGAGCATGCTCGCCACATGGAATTCCACTTTCGGATCAATGTTGGCAAAAGTGCCGACGGCCCCGGAAATGGCGCAGGTGGCCACTTCCTCGCGGGCCCATTGCAGCCGTTCCTTGTTGCGGGCGAACTCGGCATAGAAGCGGGCGAACTTCAGGCCCATGGTGGTCGGCTCGGCATGGATGCCGTGCGAGCGTCCCATACAGACCATCATCTTGGTTTCCATGGCGCGCTTCTTGAGCGCCGCCAGCACCCGGTCGAGGTCGGCCAGCAAAATGTCCGTGGCTTGGCTCAGTTGCACCGCAAAGCAGGTGTCGAGCACATCGGAGGAGGTCATGCCCTGATGCACGAAACGGGCTTCCTCGCCCACATGTTCCGCCAATTCGGTCAGAAAGGCGATCACGTCATGTTTGGTTTCCATCTCGATGGCATCAATCCGGGCGATGCGCTCCGGGGTATAGGGAATATTGCCTTTCTCCCACACCGCGACGGCGGCGGCCTTCGGAATGACCCCCAGTTCCGCCTGGGCGTCGCAGGCATGGGCCTCGATCTCGAACCAGATGCGGAACTTGTTGGCCGCCTCCCAAATGGCGGTCATCTCGGGACGGGAATAACGCGGGATCATCAAAATTCTCCTTGGCCTGGGGGGGAACTAAATCCCCAACCATATGGGTGTAGACGATGAAGGGGGGGCATGCCAAGTTTCCGATTGAAAAGTTGAGGGGGACCAGGGACCGTCCGGACCGCCATGCATAAATTAAGGGGTCAGCAATAAAAGTCCCGTACAGAATGAACGGACAAGAAAAAATGAGTGTTTTTGCCGGAGGAGCCCCATGTTGAGACTTGCGAAATTTGGCTTGTTGTTGATGCTCGCCATCTATCCTGTCACGCCCGTGAGCGCGTCCGAGACGTTGATATTGAACACCGGAATCCGCGACCCGTTCACCACCGGTGAGCAAAATGGATTCATTGATCGGCTGATCCAGCAAGCCTTCCTGCGCATGGGCAAGGAGGCCACCGTTTCAGTCTATCAGAAATCCGCCAAGGCATTGGAAAACGCCAATCTCGGAATCGACGATGGCGCCGCCCTGCGGATCAAGGGCCTGGAAGAGACCTATCCCAATCTGGTGCGGGTGCCGGAAAAACTGATGGACAATCAGTTCGTCATTTACGGTTTGAACAAGCCTGTCACGGCGCAGAACTGGGCCGACCTGGACGGTCTCAACATCGCCTACATCAAGGGCTGGCAGGTCTTTCAGAATAACCTCAAGGATCACAAGACCACCACGTTGGCCCGCAATCCACAGCATTTGTTCGACCTTCTGATTTCCGGGCAGGTGGATTACATTCTGTACGAGCGGTGGCAGGGGCTCTGGCGGGCCCGCCAATTCGGCATTACCTTGACCACCAATCCGCAGCCTTTGGTCGAGACGGAAATGTTTGTCTATATGCATAAAAAACACCGTGCAACAATAGAACCCCTGGCCCAGGCTCTGGCGAAGATGAAGCAAGACGGCACCTACCAGGCGATTTTTGATCAAACCCTCGGGAGATTGGTTCCATAGGATTGGACTATTCGCAAACGACTCACCAAGATCGGTCAGCGACGACGGGCGGTCTGATTTCGCCGATCGCCAGCGGGCTCGTCGTGTTCGCCATCTGTCTGATGATCGTGCTGGTGGCCTTCGTTTTTACCCGCAATGGGGAACAGCGGGTTCTCAGGGATACGTTCGACCATAATGCGCAGATCTACACGCAGCTTCTGGAAAGTCGTATCCGGGACATTCTGATTCAGATCGATTCGACTGCGCGGTTCATCGAAAACTCGCAAACCCTTGAACCCAATGAATTTCGGAATTTTACGCGAGGCACGGTCGAAGATACGGATGAAATAACATCCCTCCTGTGGGTGCCCCGGGTTGCCGATGGGCAGCGGCAGGCCTTTGAGGACGAGAGATTTCTCGATGAAATGAGCCGCCGTCCGATCCACGACCTCAAGGCGTCGGATGGGGATTCCAAGTTTGTCCCGGCCCCGATGCGGGACGCATACTTTCCTGTCCTGTACATGCAATCCACCGATATCAGTCCCGAAATTCTGGGCTATGACCTGGGCGGCAATACTGAGATTCTGCCGCTGCTGGAACAGGCCCGCGATGAAAACGAGGTCGTCCCGCTGACCGGGGTCCCTCTGCCGCATCGGGGGGACGCAGGGCAGGCGAAATGGAAAGGCAATGTCATTTTCATTCAACCGGTCTATGGCGGCTCGGCTGCCCCGCTGACCATCCGCCAACGGCGGTTGAATCATGGCGGATTCGTCTTGCTGGAATTCGATATCGGTCTGGCCCTGGAAGCGGCCGTCCGGCGATTGAAACCCCGGGGGACGCACATTTATATCGTCGATCTGGAGGCCGCCCCGGGGGAGGAGTTCATCTATTTCCACCCCTCGCGGCTGAATCCGGAAACGGCGCCCCTCGACTATGGCGCGCTGATTGCGAAATCCGGAATCAGTTTCAAGTCGCCACTGGGGATCAGTGGCCGACAATGGCGCATCATGATGCGACCCAGTGCGGGTTTTTTCGAAAACAATCCGCAATATCAATCCTTGATCGTGCTTGTTCTCGGCACGCTGCTCGCGATGCTGCTTTCCTACATCGCCTTCGTTTCGCAGCGTCAGACGCAGTTGATTCGGGAAACGGTCAGGGCGCGCACCAACGAACTGCATGTCAGCGAAGTCAACAAGCAGGCGGTCATCGAGAACATCGCCGAGGGAATCATCACCATCGACAAAGAGGGGATCATCGAATCCTTCAATCCGGCGGCGGAAAAAATGTTCGGGTATGCGGCCGAGGAGGTGATCGGCCAGAGTGTCAATTGTCTTCTCCCCGAGAAGGAACGTGCCCAACACGAGATCTATATCAAGAATTCAACCTTGTACGCGCCTCGAATCATCAATGCCGCCCGGGATTTGTACGGACGGCGACGGGATGGCTCTGAGATTCCCATCGAGTTGAATATCTCGACCATGACCGTTTTCGGCGACACCAAATTCATTGGCATCATGCACGACATTTCCGACCGCCTGGAATCTCAGCGGCGCCTACATCAGGCCAAGGAAAACGCGGACCGCGCCAATGCCGCCAAGTCGGATTTTCTGTCCTCCATGAGCCACGAACTGCGCACCCCCTTGAATGCGGTATTGGGGTTCGCCCAACTGCTCAGACAGAGCAAGCGGCAGCCCTTGACTGAGCGTCAGGACACCCATGTCCAGCGGATCATTGAAAGCGGTGAACATCTGCTCGCCCTGATCGACGAAATTCTGGATCTGGCCAAGATCGAAGCCGGGAAAATAAGCTTTTCGCCGGACGTGGTGGATACCGCGAGCCTGCTCGATGACTGTCTCGCAGTTGTCCATGCCATGGCGGAGAAACAGAACATCACCCTGGAGAACAGGGTCGGGGCCGACGTGCCGACCATCTGGGCCGATCGTCTGCGGGCGAAGCAGGCGCTGCTCAATCTCTTGTCCAACGCCATCAAATATAATCGTCCCGACGGCAAGGTCAGGGTCGAGGCCCGAATCAGGGGCGGCGACTATCTGCGGTTCAGCGTGACCGATACCGGGTTGGGCATCGCGGCGGACAAACACAAGGCGCTGTTTCAGCCGTTCGGTCGGCTGGAGACCGGAGGCGCGCCCATCGAAGGCACCGGAATCGGTCTGTTCCTGACCAAGAAGCTGGTTAAGGAAATGGACGGTCGCATTGGTTTTGACAGCACGCCGGGCCAAGGCAGCACCTTTTGGATCGAGTTGCCGCTGGTCGGACAGGGCAGGGCAGGGGCGCATCCCGAAGACGACAGCGCCACTCCCGGGTAATTGAGCCTCGGCCCCGGGATGGACAGCCTGCTCCATGGGTCTGATTTCAGGGGCGTGCTCCGTCGGGTGGCCCGTCCTCGGCAACCCTGGACGGAGATGTGACCGGCAGGGTGAAATGAAAGCGGGAGCCCTCTCCGGGAACGGAGTCGGCCCAGAGCTTTCCCCCGTGCAGCTGCACGATCTTGCGGCAGACTGCCAGGCCGATCCCGGTTCCTTCGTATTTGTCGTGGGTATGCAGCCGCTGGAATATGACGAAAATACGCTCCAAATGAACGGTCTCGATGCCCAACCCGTTATCCTCGATGGTGAACTGCCAAAAGTCCCCGTGCCGGAGCGCGGAGATGATGATTTTCGGCGGGACGTCCTTGCGGTGATAGGTCAAGGCATTGGCGATCAAGTTTTGGAACAACCGTATCATTTGATTCTGGTCTACGGCGAGGGTCGGCAGCGGCCCGGCAATTACCTTGGCTTCCAGGGACTCCATGCGCGGGCGCAGATAGGCCAGGGCCTGGTTTAGCAAATCACCCAGGGGCGTCTCGCGGAAGGCTTCCCGTTGGGTGTTGACCCGGGAATAGTGCAGCAGATCCTGGATCAGGCGATCCATGCGGGTCGCCCCATCCACTGCAAAGGCGATATATTCTTTGGCCGTGTCATCCAGCTTGTCCTGATACTGTTTGCTCAGAAGCTGACAATAGGAGGTGACCATGCGCAGGGGTTCGCGCAGGTCATGGGAAGCCACGTAGGCGAATTTCTCCAACTCCGCGTTGGATGAGGCCAGTTTTTCCTCGAATTCCTTGCGCCTGGTGATGTCGACCATGAATCCGTTGAGCTCGGTCGCCGTTCCACTCGGGTCCTTGCCGACATTCACGATGTCTTGCAGCCAGATGACCTGTCCGTCGGCCTTGATCATGCGATATTCAAAGGTATGATTCCGTCCGGCGGCGGTTTCGACCGAACAGGTATTGAGGGCCTGTTCCCGGTCCTCCGGATGAATATGGCTGGCCCAGAAGTCCATATCGCACCATTCGCTCAGGGGATAGCCGAACAGGGCCTCCGCATGGGGGGACATATAGGTGAAGCGCGACGACTGCAAGTCCAACGCCCAGGCGACGATATGGGTGTTTTCGACCAGAGAGCGGAAACGTTCCTCGCTGGCCTGGAGGCTCTCCGTGCGCTCCCGGACGCGCCGTTCCAACTCGTCATGGGAGCGGCGCAATTGCGCCTCGGCCGCGACCCGTCGGGTCACGTCGTCGAACAGGGCCACCACCTCCCCGGTGGGAATTTTGAACAGTCGGTTTTCACGCCAACTCTGCTTTTCGCCGTCCTGATACAATGTGGCGGGCATGTAGGCCGGTTCACCGCTGCGCCAGACCCGACGCAGGATCTCCAGCAGTCCGAAGGCCTCGACACCGGGAAAAGTTTCGCTCAACCGCTTCCCGATCAGGCTGGTCCGATCCACCGATTCGATTGTTTCGGCCCCCCGGTTGACCGCCTTGAAAACAAAGTCCTGTCCATCGTCCACCGCCTGGTAGACGACGACACCGCTGGTCATATGTTCGACCAGTTCCTGATAGCGCGCCTGGGACTCCTGATAGGCTGCGGTGCGCAGGGCGACCTGTCGGCTCAACAGCCGTGTCCAGGCAAACACCAGCAGCAGGGCAAAACTGATCCCACCGACCAGCCACCAGACCCACATTGGCCGCAAAACCGTGGGTTCCTGACGAATTCCCAGCCAACGATCCAAGGTCTTGTAATAGAAGCTGTTCTTGTCTTTGCGCCAGTCGGCCAGATGGCGGTCGATGGCGGCGCCCAGTGCGGCATTCTGGCCCTCGGGCAAGGCCACCTGAAGACGGAATGGACTGAACACAATGGAACTGCGCCGGGCCTTGTAGCGGTCTTCCCTGGAAAACCCGAGCAAGCTGTTGACCACCGCCGCGTCGGCCACACCGTCATCGACGGCCTGCAAGGCATGGTCATAGGATTCGACGGGGACGAGGACACAGGGGACCTCGAAATCCTGGCACAGTTGCCCGAAACGGATGCCGAGAAGGCCGTCGCGCATGACGGCGACCTTCCTGTCGGCCATGTCAAAGACATTCTGTGGCTCGAAGTTCGGTTGGACGTACAGTTGCGCCCACACGGAAACAATGGTTTCCTTGGAGAAATCAATCACCTGATCCCGCTCCGGGGTGGCGGCGATGCTGGTCATGATGTCGATGTTACCGCTGCGCACCCGCTCCAGCCCCTCGGCGAAAGTGCCGGGGACGAAGTGCAGGGTCCAGCCTTCGAGCGTGGCGATTTCGCTCAGTAAATCCACATAGATGCCGTGCGGCGTGCCGTCGTCGTCGAGAAAGACCTGGGGGAAATTATTGTAAACCCCGACCCGGACGGAGAGCCCCCGTTCCTGCGCCGCCACGGAACCGGCCATTCCGATCCACAACACCAACAGAAAAAAAAGAATCGCAACTCGCACGACCCTGAACGGCAGAATCACCGAACCCATCCCTTCATGATCAAGGGGCCTGAAAAGTCCAGTATTGTTGCACTAAATCTTTTGTATATGTAGAAAATTTATTACTGGGACGCCTTGAATTGCAGGGAAAATGTCGCCGTGATCATGTCCATGGTGTTGCGGTGGTCGATCAGCCAGTTGGGCAGGGCCGTGGTGAAATAGGCGGAGAGTTGGTCTTCCTCCCCGGAGTCCAGTCGCGACAGGACCACCCGCAATTCCGCCAAAACCCGCTCGTGTTCACCTTGGTGCATGGGATAGGCGAAGAAACCGATCTGGCGCATCATCTCCTCCTCGCGGGCGAAATGGGCCGTGCAATGGTCGAGGAATTTCGCCATCAATTCCCGGCGTTCCGATCCAGAGGTCTCGGCCATGCGGTTGATCAAATCCACCGCCTCCTGGTGGTCCTCATCCATGAAATCAACGCCAACCTTGAAGTCTTCGGTCCAGGGGAGAACGATCATTGGTCATATTTCCTTGTCAGTTGAGCGTGAGATAGAGAAAGGCGACAATAGCCCCAGTGACGCCGCACACCAGCAGCAGGCCGCGCAAAGCCAAAGCCCCACCGCGATGCATGAAAAAGGCCATGCCCATGATCAGCAAGCCGCAGAACAGCAGGGCAATGCCACTGGCTCCGTTCAATTCATTCATGCCGGAACTCCCGGGGTCAGCAGGGAGAGTCCGATGATCGACCCGATCAGCAGGCTCAGGAAGACGGCAAAGCCCTTTTGCCATCCCCGTCCGCTGTGCCGCAGATTCAGGTAGAACCACAGAATGATCCCCACCTTCAGCCCGGCCAGCAGCAGCAAGGCGGTGACGCCCGACGCCGCCAGGGAATCGGCACCGGTTACCCGGCCGGCGCCCATGGTGCCGAGGGTCAGGGCCATCAACACCGTCCAGGCGGTCCACAGCAATTTGGGTGAGGGCAGGGTGCTATACATAAGAATCATCTCATGAGGTAGATAACGGGAAAAATCAACACCCAAATCAGATCGACCATGTGCCAGAAGGCAGCCCCCGTTTCCAGGTTCTCCAGACTGTTTTTCCAGATCACCACGGCCAGGATGATCAGCCCCAGCACCACATGCAGGGCATGAAAGCCGGTGATCAGGTAATAGAGGGTGAAGAAGGTGTTGGTCTCGATGTCCAGTCCCTGGGCAAGTTTGGCTCGGTATTCAATGATTTTGACCACCAGGAAAAAAACACCGATGCCCATGGCGGCGATCATCCACCGGCGCGACGCCCGATTGCGCCCTTCCGAGCGGACCCGCACCGCCAGCGCGGCACAAAGTCCGCTGGTCAGCAGGATCATGGTATTGACCGCCCCGGCCAGCCGATCCAGATGGGCCTGAGACTCGGCAAAGGTCTGTGGGTCGAGCAACCGGGCTCCGGCAAAGCCGAGCAGGGCGGCCCCGAACACCAGCAGCTCACTCCAGATCAATATCCACATCAGCGGATTGCCGGGCAGGCTGGACAACGGACCCCAGCCGCTGTCGGCGACGGGAGCCGGAGGAGG
Organism: Magnetospira thiophila; assembly: GCF_054657015.1. Taxonomy (NCBI): domain Bacteria; kingdom Pseudomonadati; phylum Pseudomonadota; class Alphaproteobacteria; order Rhodospirillales; family Thalassospiraceae; genus Magnetospira; species Magnetospira thiophila. The sequence continues at coordinate 85,023 of NZ_BAAHXF010000001.1, read as the reverse complement.
GGCAGAGGTCATCGGGCGGGCATCCATATCAGGCCACCAAATGGCGGAAAATGGCGGGCAGGGCGGTGGTCAGTCGGTCCATATGGGAGACGATGGCGCAGCCGCCGCGCCCGAACAGATAGGGGAAGTAGTCCCGCGCCTCGGTATCCACGGTGACGCCGAACACCGCCAATCCCTGTTGGCGGGCCTCGCGGATGGCCATGCGGGTGTCTTCGATGCCGTAGCGGCCCTCGTAGTGGTCCAGGTCGTTGGGTTTGCCGTCGCTGATCAACAGCAGCAGGCGATGGCGGTTGGGGCGCGTGTTGAGCGTCTCGGCGGCGAAGCGCAGGGCCGGACCGATGCGGGTATAGTAGCCCGGCTTGAGGGCGGCAATGCGTCGATCAACGATCGGTGAGACCGGTTCTTCGAAATCCTTCACCCGATCCAGACGCACATAGGCGCGTTTGCGCGAGGTGAAGGTATAGATGGCGTGATCGTCGCCGGAAGCGGCCAAGCCATGGGTCAGAGTTGTTAACGCCTCTTTTTCCACGTCGAGCACCCGCCGTCCCTCCATCCAGGAATCGGTGGACAGGGACACATCAACCAGGATCAGGGCCGCCAGATCGCGGCTCTCGTTGCGAAATTGCACGAAAATGCGGTCGCTGCCTTCGCCGGTGGCGGCCAGATCGCAGCGCGAGCGGATCAGCGCATCCACATCCAGGTCACGACCGTCCATTTCCCGCGGCACCCGTTCCCGCTTCGGACGCAGGGCCTCGAACTGGCGGCGTACCTTGCGGATCTGCTGTCGGGCGCGGTCATCGGGGGTCCAATCCTCGCCCTCCGTGTCGGCCTCGCCGGTCAGCACCCGGCAATGGTCCGGGTGATAGGCTTTTTTGCGATAGTCCCATTCCGGAAAGGTTTTGACCCCTTCCAGGCGCCCGGCATCTACCGCGCCCGGCGGCAGATCCAGATCCAGCTTGATCTTGGAGGCGGTTTTCTTGCTGTTGCGCGACAGGGCGATCTCTTCCAGGTCCTCGGCGGCGCGCAAGGGGTCCTTGTCGCCTTCATCGTCGTCTGGTCGGTTGACATTGACCATTTCGGCCATGGAGAGGATTTTTTCAAATCGGTCAAGAATCAGCGGATCGTCCCGCTCGGCCTGATCGTTATCCTGCCGCGAGGCGCTGAACTTGCGGCCGTCGCGGGCATCCTCGGCGTTCTCTCCGTCGGCGGGGTCTTCATCCAGATCCCCGGCGGCTGGCCCCAAGCCCCCGCGCACCACCTCACCCCACAAAGGCACCGGCAGGAACGGACGATAGCCCACCGGGGCCTTTAACGATGCCAAATGGTCTGACTGGTTAAAAATAAACGCCAGCATCGGGGCGGCCTTGGGATCGGCGCTCCCGCCGAGCAGATGACGCACACATGCCTCAATCAGGGCTTCCTGAGGCGGCAGGGAGCGAGTGGGGCGATGGGCGCGCAGGGCCTGACCCAACTGGGCGTGCAGCGGGACCAGACCGGGTAGGGCGGCCAGCGCCCGTTCCGCAGTCTGCCGAGCGCGGCGCAAGGCCAACAGGTCGGCCTGCAAGGGATCCTCGGGAATCCGTTGCACGGTACCCGCATAAGCCAGATAGGCGGCCAGCCACAGATACAGGCGGCGGTTCAGGGCCTTGTCCGGAAACAGGTCGAGGCGGGGCGGCAGGACCAGCGACTGGTCGTCCCGCTGCGCCGTCGCCATTCTTTCGGCATCCATGCCCAGTTTCATCACGAAGCCCAGACGGTGCTTTTTGTCGCGCGCCACGGCGGCGGCCAATTGCAGGCCCGGATCGCCGCCGATGCCATGAAAGAAGACGCTGACCAGCGTACGGACGCTTTCCAGGGTGACCGCCGCTTCGGGAAAATGGGCATAGCTGCTCTGGCCGCCAACCAGCCCGTGCCAATGGCGCCCGACCCATTCTTCCGGTTCGAAAAGACGACGCCAATCCATGTCAGTCCCCGAAGGTGGCCCGGACCACTTCGTCCAGTCCTGCCTTCACATCCTCGTCGTCGGACAGTGGTTCGATCAGGCTGGCCCGTGCGGCGTCCAGAGGGGTCATGCCAGAGCGGATGAGAGTGGCGCAATAAACCAGCAGCCGGGTCGAGGCCCCTTCTTCCAGGTCCTGATCCTTCATGCCCCGGATGCGCACCGCCAGATTGATCAAGGGGGCGCATTTTTCGGCAGACAGACCGGATTCCCGGGCGACGATGCTCACTTCCAGGTCAGGCTTCGGATAATCGAAGTGCGCTCCGATGAACCGCTGCCGGGTGCTCGGCTTGAGGCTCTTGAGGATGTTTTGATAGCCGGGGTTGTAGGACACCACCAGCATGAAGTTGTCGGGCGCTTCCAGGGTCTCGCCGGTGCGCTCCAAAGGCAGAATGCGACGGTCGTCGGTCAGCGGGTGCAGCACCACGGTCACATCCTTGCGCGCCTCCACCACCTCGTCCAGATAACAGATGCCCCCGGCGCGCACCGCGTGGGTCAGCGGGCCGTCGACCCAGGTGGTCTCGCCGCCCTTGAGCAGATAGCGTCCGGTCAAATCGGCAGCGGTCAGGTCGTCATGGCAGGACACCGTATGCAGGGGCAATCCCAGACGGGCCGCCATATGGGCGACGAAACGGGTCTTGCCGCAGCCGGTCGGGCCTTTGAGCAAAAGGGGCAGATTGTTGCGGTGAGCCTGTTCGAACAGATCGCATTCGTTGCCCACGGGAAGATAAAACGGAATGTCTTGGGTATTCTGGGTCATGGTGCTTCCGGTCGAAAAAAATCCGGGGTGGCTGGGGGATGAGTGTTCCTTGGGGAAAGAACGGGCCAGCCACCCCGGGGGGTCTTAGATCAGACAGTTTTCACGGGGTCGTGTTTTTGTTTTGGCAATGTTACTCCGCCGCTTGCGTCCGGACTCCGGCCCGAGCCTGGGCCTTGTCCGAGGTCAAGATGGCATAAACAAACAGCAGCACCCCGACGATCACCACCACACCGGACAACAGGCGCAGGACGAAGAACAGTTGGAGCTGTTCGGCCACCTCCATGAAGGAGATGCCCATCACCCTTTGCAGGTGGGTCTGCAACACGCCGGCCCCGGTCAGGGTAAAGGTCATGAACACCATGCCGCTGGAGGTGATCCAGAAGCTCCACATGTTGAGCACCTGGTTATAGGGCTGCATCCCGCGCAACATGGGCATGGCATAGGTGATCATGGCCAGGTTGAGCATCACGTAGGCTCCGAAAAAGGCCAGATGACCGTGAGCCGCCGTGATCTGGGTGCCGTGGGTGTAGTAGTTGATCGGCGCCAGGGTATGCATGAAGCCCCAGACACCGGCCCCGAAGAAGGCCAGGGTGGCGCAGCCCAGGGTCCACAACATGGCCGCCTGGTTGGGGTGATCGCGACCGCCCTTGCGAACGATGACGAAGGCAAAGACGACCATGGCGAAGAACGGCAGCACTTCAAGGGTCGAGAAGACGGACCCGATCCACTGCCAATAGCCCGGGGTGCCGATCCAGTAGTAATGGTGGCCGGTGCCCAGGATGCCGGTGAACAGGCTCATGGCGACGATGATATAGAGCCATTTTTCGATGATCTCGCGATCGACGCCGGTCATCTTGATCAGCAGGTAGGACAGGATGGAGGCCATGATCAGCTCCCAGACCCCTTCCACCCACAGATGCACGACCCACCACCAGAACACCTTGTCCAGGGCCAGATTGGCCGGATTGTAGAAGGCAAACAGGAAGAAAATCGCCAGTCCCCACAAACCCAGCAACAGGATCATGGATACCGCCGTCTTGCGGCCCTTGAGCACGGTCATCGACAGGTTATAGAGGAACATCAAGGCGACAACGACAATGGCCACCTTGATCCACAGGGGCTGTTCGAGGAACTCCCGGCCTTCGTGAATGCCGAACAGGTAGCCGACGACCGCCGCCGCAGCGCCGAACAGGAACAGCCAGAACTGGATCTTGGCGATCATCGGGCTGTGAATTTCGGTTTCCGTTTCCTCGGGCACCAGATAGTAGGCGGCCCCAAAGAAGCCGAACAGCAGCCACACGATCAGGGCATTGGTATGGATCATGCGGATGACGTTGAAGGGCACCAATTCCGAGAGGAGATTGGGGAAGACGTAGACCGTGCCGGCAAGCAATCCCCCCAGCACCTGGGCCACGAACAGACCCATGGCGGCGAGGAAGTAGGGATAGGCCAGCTTTTGTGTTTCATATTTCATAACCATGAACTCCTTGCACGCCGATCATCCGGCCTCGTTGGGTGGCCAGCCTTGGGTCTTGATGGTGCTGACCCACTGGAAGAAATCGACCAGCGCATCCAATTCGGCTTCGGTGAGATTGAACTGCGGCATCTGACGGCGTCCCTCGATGCCCGTGGGCTGGGACTTGATCCATTCCTTGATGCCGGACCGGGCACCTTCGGCATCGTCTTTTCCGCCGTAACGGACCCAGACATTGCCCAGCTCCGGTGCGAAATAGGCCCCTTCCCCGAGAATGGAGTGGCAGTTGATGCAGGAGTGGCGTTCCCACACGGCCTTGCCGTGGGCAACGGTTGCGGTGAGTGTCTTTTCGTCGGTCGAGGTGTTCTTGACATAGGACACGCTCTGCGCCACCAGGGCGACCAGAATGACGAGAAAGAACAGCGAGCCGCCGAAGAAAATGTTTCTTGCGGCTGTCTTGGTTAAACCCTCTGACATCGCATTATGTCTCTCTGTTAAAGTTCCCCCGATTGGCCTAGACGGCATGCCCAGACCAAGCAGAACGACCCCCAGGATCGGCCTGCCCGATAAAGCTATGGAAACCGCCGCGACAACGACTTAACTTTGGTCAACTCTCTGGTCCTTTGGTACCGATATTCTGTCTTTTTTAACGAGTCTCCCCCGCATGACCTTGACCAAAACCCCCTTGCCGCCTGACGCGCACCGGAATCGCATCCAGGCGATGTTCGCCCTGGTTGCGCCGCGCTATGACTTGATGAACGACCTGATGAGTTTCGGCATTCATCGGCTGTGGAAGCGCCGCCTGTTGGCCCATGTGAAGGGCGAAACGGGTGGGGTGGCGGTGGATCTGGCGGGGGGCACCGGCGATATTGCCCGGCTTTTGGCCCGCCGGGGGTTCAAGGTCACCGTTTGTGATCCCAGTGTGCCGATGATGCAAAGCGGGCCGGTCGACCCGTCCGTGACCTGGGTCGCAGGCACCGGCGAAGCCCTGCCCTTTGCCGGGGAGTCGGTGGACCTGCTGACGGTCGGCTTCGGTCTGCGCAACATGACCCATCCCGAAATGGCGCTGGGTGAGGCGCTGCGGGTGCTCAAGCCGGGCGGACATTTTCTGTGCCTGGAATTTTCAAAACCGGTCTCCTGGCTGGCCCCGTTTTATGATATCTATTCGCGACACGGGATTCCCCGGCTTGGCGCGCTGGTCGCCGGACGCCGGGAAGCCTATGAATATCTTGTCGACTCCATTCGCGAGTTTCCCGATCAGGAGACCTTGCGGGGGATGATGGAACGGGCGGGCTTTCAGGCCGTCACTTATGAAAACCTGTCGTTTGGAATTGCCGCCATTCATGCTGGACGCAAGCGCCCCTTCCCCTGATCCGCAAGGTCTGGCCCTGTGGTGGCAGGCCATCCGGCCGCGCACCCTGATTCTTGCCCTGTCACCGGTGCTGGTCGGGGTTGCCGTGGCCTGGGTGGAAAGCGGGCGGCTGGGCTGGGATGTGGCCTTGGTGGCGATGCTCTGCGCCATTGCCATTCAGGCGGGCACCAATCTGCACAACGATGCCGCCGACGGCCTCAACGGCACCGATTCGGGGGAACGGTTGGGGCCGCCCCGGATTACCGAGCGGGGCTGGGCGTCCGCCGCCCAGGTGCTGAATGCCGCCCATGTGGCTTTTCTGCTGGCGGTGTTGGGGGGCAGTTATCTGGTCTGGATCGGTGGCGGACCGATTTTTGGCATCGGAGTCGCCTCCCTGGTGGCGGGCTATGCCTATTCCGCCGGACCCTGGCCGATCTCGCGCGGGCCATTTGGGGAACTGTTCGTCATCTTGTTTTTCGGCATTGCTGCGGTCTGGGGCACGTCCTATCTGGTCACCGGAAATTCGTCCGTCCTGGCCTTGGTCTTGGGGCTGGCGGTGGGCATGCCCGCCGGAGCGGTGCTGCTGGTCAACAATACCCGCGACCGCATGGGTGACGCCAAGGCCGGGCGCCGCACCCTGTCCATCCTGATCGGTCCGGGGCGCGCCAGAGGACTCTACATGATTTTAATGAGCCTGCCCTTTGTCCTGGTCATGGGGCTGGTTTCGGTGGATGAGCGATTGTGGGGGGGGTTGGCGGCGCTGGCGGCGCTGCCGGTGGTCGGACGGGCGATGTTCCGCTTTCACTGGAGCGACAGCGGCAGTGAATACAATGCCTGCCTGGGGGCCACGGCCCGGGCCCAGGCGCTGTTTTGCCTGCTGCTTTGTCTCGGTCTCGTGCTGCCTGTTTGAGTGCGACCCTGAAGGGTGCTACAAAGTTATCCTATCATTTGAGGAGCAGTCCCATGACCGTTGAACAGATGCTGCCCATGGGGCTCGCCTTTATCATGCTGTCCATCGGACTGGGTTTGAAGCTGTCTGATTTCACCTATGTCTTGCGCCATCCGGCGGCCATGGGGGTGGGGCTGGTCAATCAGATCGTCCTGTTGCCGTTGCTCGGGGCGGGGCTGGTGTGGCTGTATGACGGGCGGCCGGAATTCGCCATCGGATTGATGATTCTCGCCGCCTCGCCGGGCGGCATTACCTCCAATCTGCTGACCCTGCTGGCCGGCGGCAACACGGCCTTGTCCATTTCCATGACGGCGGTGGCCAGTCTGGCCAGCGTGGTCACCCTGCCGCTCATTCTCGGGATCAGCCAGATGCTGCTGCTCGATCGGGTGCAAGAGGTCACCATGCCCATCGGCATGATCATGGGCGGGGTGTTTGCCATCACCGGCCTGCCCATCGCCCTGGGCATGGCGCTGGCCCGTTGGAAGACGAAATGGGCCGACTGGCTGCGGCCCAAGGCACGGCTGCTGGCGACCATCACCTTCGCGCTGATTGTTGCCAGCGCCTTCGTCGGCCAGATGGACAACATCCTGCGCTATTTCACCGACATCGGTCCCTTTGTGGCGGCGCTCAACGGCGGCACCATGGTGCTGGGGTTGCTGGCGGCCCGCGGACTGCGCCTCAACGGCCCGGACAGCATCGCTATTTGTCTGGAATCAGGACTGCAAAACGCCGCCTTGGCCATCTTCGTCGCCACCACTCTGCTCGGCGAACCGATGATGGTGATCCCGGCGATCATTTATGCCTTGGTCATGAACATCACGGCCGGTTTGTTCCTGCTCAAGGTGCGCGCCGAGGCCGTGTCCCAGTCCGTTTGAATGGCCAGCGTCGTCCGCCAATATCGCGTTGAACAGCCGTCGGAGATGCTGTTTGACGTGGCGGCGGACATCGAGGCCTATCCCCAGTTCCTGCCCAATTGCGTCGGGGCGCGAATTATTGAACGAGAAGACAACAACATGCTGGTGGACAACCTGTTCCGCTGGGGGCCGCTGACAACCCGCTTTCGCAGCCGGGCACGTTTCGACCCGCCGTGGGAGATCGACGTGCGGTCGGTGGGTCCGGGTCCGGCATTTCGCATTCAATGGCATTTTCGTCCAGACGGCCCTGGGGGGACGCAGGTGCGCTTTTGCATGGACCTGGACCTGGACTCGCCCCTGTGGCGGGGAATGGTGGATCGAGTCCTGCAATCGTCGGCGCGTCGGATTGAGCAGGCCTTTCGGGCGCGGGTGACTCAGAAGTCGGGCGGCGTGGGATCGTCGAGGATCGACAGGTAGGCCAGCAGGTCGCGCTTTTGGGTCTCACTGAGCGGTGCGATGTATTTGCGCGGCTTGGGATGGAATCGGCGCTCGGCAGCCATTTCCTCGAACTGCCGTTCCAGATAGGGAATATGTTGTCCGGCCAGCGGCGGATCGTTGGGGCCGCCCTCTCCGGCTTCCCCATGGCAGCGGTCGCATTCGTATGTTACATACAGGGTGTGGCCGTTTTTCAGATCGCCCGGGGCGCGCGGAATTTGCAGCACCCGCTTGGCGGCAAGCAACCGCTCCAGTCCGTCCACCCGTCCGTCGGCGGGCGGCAGAACGGAGGACAGGTGCAGGCCGCTGATATAGGCGGTGACGTCGAGAATATCCTGATCCGGCAATTCCCGTTCCGAGGTGAAGGGGAACATGGGGATATTGATCCGTTCGCGGCTTTTGAAGTCGTGCAGTTGCTCGGCCAGAACTTTTTGCGACATCCCGGCAAGGCGGGGATATTTGCCGCCGCCGCCGCCCTGGGCCTGATCCCCGTGGCAGGGGGCGCAGGTCATGAAAATGGCTTCGCCTTCTTCGGGGTCGCCCTGAACCGCCGGATCGGCGTGCGCCGGGAGCAGGGGCAGCAGCAAAGCCAGCGCCAGCCCCCACCTGATCACGGCAGGTCCCCCCGGCGGAAAAACCAATAGCCGATGCCGCCGCACAAGGCGCCGAAGGCGGCCGGATAGAGGGCGGCGAAGATCATGTAGCCGGTGCGACCGAAGGCATCGAGAATCACATAGGCCGAGGGGCCGAGCAGGATCAGTTGCGGATCGAACAGCATCATGGCGGCGGTGCGAAAGGATTGCAGCGGATTGACCAGGGCAATGCCGACGATCCATTCCATGGGCACCTTGGTGCGGATGATCATGCCGAGCAGAATCAGATCCAGAAACAACAACATGGTCAGCCAGAGAATGAAGGCCATGCCCTGGCCCACATCGGTGCCCCGGGCGATACTGGAAATCAGGAAGCCCAGCCCGAGAAAGCAGAAGGCCATGGAGAACAGCAGCCCCACGTAATAGGCGAAATGGCCCCAGGGGACCTCCAGGCCGGTCACCAGTCCCCAGACCACCGCCACCGCCATGGCCAGGAATACCGGCAGAAAGACCACCGCGAAGCGGCCGGCGAATTTGCCCCAATACCAGGAAGACAGGGACACCGGCAGCGACAGCATATATTCGAAGACCCCGGCCTCGCGGTCCCCGGCCAGAGAACGGACGGTACTCAGCAGAATGAAGATGGGCAGGATGGCCAGTGAAATCTGAATGAAGGTGACCAGCATGCGCGACAGGCCGGTCACTCCCATGACCCGTGATTCGGTGAGCCCGAATACCATCAGCCCGACCACCAATCCACCGAAAACCAGGGTATAGATCAAAAACCAGCGGGCGCGGACCGATTCCGCCATATCCAACCGCATGGTCAAAAACAGCGCCTTCATTTGGAATCTCCGGATGGATGGTCGTGAGACGGCGCGGCGGGTTGGCCGTCCGGCGTGTCGCAGCGGCTGGTGACGCCCCGGGCGATGACGGCGGCGCGCATCTCTACAAAACCGACGGTGCCGATGCGGGCCTGGGCGAGAGCCCCGAAACCGTAATCCATCGGCGTCACCTGTCCGGGCAGATAGGACGCCGTGCGGGCGTCGAGCCAAGTCTCGGGGGCTTCCATGTCGGGCACCCAGATTTCCAGCGCGGGATCGTTCTCGTGGTTGTTTTCCTTGATCCAGTGCAGGGCATCGCCGATGTCGTCGAATTTGTGCAAGTCATGATCGGGACCGACCCGCACCTGGGTGCCGAAACGCGGATCGCTGATGATCATGCGGCAGATCTCGCAGGTGTCGCGATCATAGCGGATTTGTCCCGGGCCGGTTTCCGGCTCGAAGCAGCCGCTCAACAGCAGCAGCGAAAGCACGACAAGTGATCTCATGACACAGCCTCCGGGGCTTTTTGGGCCTCGTCCAAATGCACCGACACCAGCACCCCGGCGTAGCGCGACAGGGTGCCGAGGAACTTCAGGCGATCCGGCCCGGCCACCCGGCCCCGCCATTCCCTCCCGTCGGCCGAGGTAAATCCCCAATCGGAAATGGTGTGGGCGAAGGCCTCGTCGGGGCGGGCCAATCGAATGCGGCAGTCCTGAATAGCGGCGGCATCGACGGCATCCTCCACCCGGTCATCGAGAATGATGGTGCCGCGATCCATTTCCACTACCCGGTTGACCAGCGACGCCACTTCCTCCAGGCGATGGGAGGATATGATCATGGCGCTATCCAGGCGCTGGGATAGCAGCTTGAACAGGGTCTGACGAGCCGCCGGGTCCAGATTGGCGGTGGGTTCGTCGAGGATCAACAGGTCGCACGGCCGCCCAAGGGCAATGCCAATGAGCAGTTTCTGTTTTTGACCACCTGATAATTTATTGAACGGTTTGCGTCGCGCCTCCGTGAGGTCGAGTCCCATGGCCTCGGCGATGTCGGTCATGCGATGGACCGGCACGCCCACCAACTGCGAGGCATAATGCAGCAATTCCTGCACCGGCATTTTCAGCGGCGGCGGCAATTGGGGCACGAAGCCAACCCGTTTCAAGATCCAGGTGCGGTCCCGGCGCGGGTCGGCCCCGGCCAGCCGCACCCGGCCCGAATGGCGGTATTCCCCCAACAAACAACGGATCAGGGTCGTTTTTCCGGCTCCGTTGGAGCCGATCAGTGCCATCCGGTCGCCCGCTCCCAGGGTCAGGTTCAGCCCATTGACCACCCGATGGCCGCGAAAGGACTTGGTCAGCCCCTCGACGGAGACCACGGGCAGTCCGCTATCGTTCATGGGGGCTCTCACAGCAGTCGATCCAGTCCCTTGATGCGGAAGGTCAGGGCTTCGGTGGGGCAAACGTCAATGCACATGCCGCAGCGGGTGCAGTCGGCACCCACATCCATCATGACATTCTTGGCGTAGCCCAGTTTGGTGATATCGAGCACATGGGGCACCATGCAGACCTTGCGGCATTCCCCTTCGTGCAGGCAGTTGTTGAGGTTATAGCGGACCTGGGTCGGCGAGGTCGTCCCCACCAGCCCGTAGGTCAGACCGATGGGACAGACATAGCGACACCAGAATCGCCGCGAATAGAACACCTCTATCAACAGCAGGAAGCCAACCCAAACCAGCGCCAGACTCGGTCCGTAGGTGAGTGCCCGACTCACAATGCCCACCGGGGAAATAGTTTCGAAGACCGTGTAGCCGCTGATGATGGCCATCAAGGCAAAGATCACATAGAGCACGCCGCGCAACCGACGGTCCAGGGGGTGGTCGGAGATGATCTTGCGATCAGCCAACTTCAAATGCAGCCATTCGGCCCATTCGGCAATCAGATGATAGGGGCAGACCCAGGAACAGAAGGTACGCCCGCCGAGCAGCCACCACAAAATCAGCACGGTGATCGAGCCGATGGCCAGATTGATCAGAACTTCCTTGAAGGCCAGCATGACTTGCAGAGACGAATTGAGGTCGGCCATGTGGAAGCCGACGAACCGCGAAGCGGTCAACGCCCCTTCCACAAGTTGGATGTCGAATTGAAAGGACAGTACGAACAAGGAATTCCACAGCAATATGGAGGCCCAGCGGCGGAACCGCCATTTGTTGCCGCCGTGCAGGCCTTCGTCCAGCTCATGCTGGATGGCGGCAATGCGTTTTTGTTTTTCCTCGCTGGTCCGTTTGAAGGCATGGAGTTCCGCCGCCTCGGGAGCATAGTCCTGCTTCTTGGGCAACGACAGGGTGCCGCCAAACAGCAGGCGGAGCGATTCCTTGAGGTTCGCCAGAATACTCATGCCGCCCCCCATTTCTTGCCGGGGATGATTTCGATACAGGTAGGCTCCACCGGGCAGATCATCTCGCACATGCCGCAGCCGACACAGGCTTCGTGAATCTTGGGCGTGCGGCGTTTGTCTGCCGGATCATCGTTCAGCGGTTCCAGTGAAATGGCGTTTTTGATCGGACATTCCCGAACACAGAGGTCGCATAATTCGAGATCGTAGGGATGGTCGGCGACGGGGATGGGCTTCCAGCGGTCCACCTCCGTGTAGCGATGCAGCCCCGGAAAGGCGGTTCCCCGGGCCGCGCCCCGGAAGCCCTTGCCCTGACGGGCCAGACAGGCGTCGGGGCGGGTCAATTCGGCCAGTCCCATCCGCACCTGTTCCTTTTTGTCGATGTCATGGCTCAAGGCGCCGGTGGGGCAGGCGAGCACGCATTGCACCGCATCGCAGGAGAAATCGCAGGCCTGATCCCGTGCCGACACATAGGGGACGCCGAGTCCAAAGCCGTCAAACACATCGCCAAGCAGGATGGCTTCCACCGGACAGACCTGTACGCATTGACCGCATTTGATGCAGGAAGCCAGGAAATCCGGTTCGTCCAGGGCTCCGGGGGGGCGCAGGCGCGGATGACTCCGGGCGACCACCGGAAGGAATCCGGCCAGCGCGACGCCGGTCACCCCGACGCCCGCCACCATCGCCCGCAAGGCCGCCCGGCGGGCGCGCTGGGTCACGGGACCGGGCTTTTTCTTCTTCGCTTCCGCAGACACGTTCTTTTCCTTTTCATTCATTGGGCGAGAGTCCCGGCGTGGGGGTCGTCCAGACCAAAGGGGTCGAAGCGCCGGGTGCCCACGTCTTCACCCTCGGCGGACTTTGCCGGGCGCTGGGTTTGCGGTGTGAAGTCGGGGGTCATGCGCGGACGGGCATCGGTCAGCATGAGCAGCGGTTCGGTGAAGGGGGCCAGACGTTCGAGAAAATCCACCAGACTGAGCAGCGGCGTGCCGAGGAAAAAAGCCGCCGGGGGCACGTCCATCCACAGCCGGTCGGCGAACACCTTGGGCGCGTGGGGACGATCTCCGATGCCGTCGCCGTCTTCGTCGAATCCCTCGTAATCGTCCCAGTAGTTGCCCTCCCAGACGTTCTTTGTCGCCCCCGCATATTCATTGACCGAGACCTGTCGGATGTTGTCGATGAAGCGGTTGTCTTTCATCTCGTTGCCATGCCAGTCGTTCAAAAATAAAATGCCGATCTTCGAGAAGGCCACCGTGTTGCGGAATAGCCGGTTGGTGGTATCCGGTTGAAAGGGCGACACATCCAGATAGATCCCGGTGCCACAGTAAAGAATCTGGTTGTCGGTCATCTCGATATTGCTGGTCTCCTTCATGCCGATGCCCATGCCGGTGGCTCCTTGCGCATGGACGATGCGGTTGCCGCGCAGCACCACGTCATCACTATACATAAGGAAGATACCGACGGAATTGTCGCGAAAACTGTTGTCCTCGACCAGATTATATTTGGAATACATGAAATGCAGCCCGTAGCGACCCCCACGGACGGTGTTGCGGGCGATTTCATTGTTGGCGGAATACCAGACCACCAGATCCCGGGTATCGGTCACCTGATTGTCGGTGACCTTGTTATCCTTGGAGTACCAAAGCCGGATGGCATCGCCGCGCACGCCCATGTTGAACGGCTTGGAGGAGATGCGGTTGCGCTTGATCACGTTGTTGTTGGCCTGTTGCAGATCGACCCCGAACAGGCAGTTCTCGATGACGTTGTCGCGCACCACGTTGTAGTTTCCGGCCACCCGCACCCCGGAATCGATGTCGTTGTGGGATTCACCGGAATTGACAAGAATCAGCCCACTGACCGTGGCCCCGTCGGTATCCAGGGTGAGCACCGTGCCGACGCCCCCCGCGTCGATGGTCACCTGGCCCTGCCCATCGAGCACCAGGGGTTTGTCGATGACGATGGGGCCTTGGTAGGTGCCCGGCGGCGGGGTCAGAACGGCCCCTTTTTCCGCATTGTCGATCATCTCCTGCAACGATGGAAGCGCCTCCGCCGGACCCCCGATGAGGAGCCCGGCGATGGTCGTGATCAGCAGCAGAAAACGAAACGTGAGCATTTTCCGTTTCCGGTTCGTTGACTCAGTCGTCCTCGTCCCGCAACTGCTGGCGGCGCAACAAAGCCGCCAGGCCCAGGAACAAGGAGGACAGGACCATCAAACCAAACCCGATCTGCGGATAGGAATGGGTGGCAAACTGTGCCACCTTGCCCTGACCGAAGACGGTCGGCATGAACGGCTTGAGAGTGAAGGCCCCCATGTCGTTGAGGCTATGCCCGTACCACCACAGCCAGCTTGAATATTCGATGATGAAAAACAGCGGCAGGGCGATGGGGACGACCACCAGGACCCAATAGAGCAGACCGCCGTTCTTGCGCGCCGCGAACAGCAGAAACAGCATGGCGGCCAGGACACCCCAGAACACCACCGTTCCCGCCGCCTTCATGGTCGCCACCAACGGTTCGATTTCGGTCGGATTGTTGAACCAGCGGCCGAGGGATTTGGCGTAATGCCAGAACAGGACCTGTTGACCGCTGCCGGTCCAGGTTTCCCGTTGGTCGGCGGGCTTGCGGGCCTGATCGGCCTCGAACGCCCCCTTGAGGATGTAGATGTTCAGCTCCTTGCCCGCTTCACCGCTTTCCTTGGCCTCAGCCAGGATCGCCTTCAGGCTTTTGGCGCGCGCCGTTTCGGCGGCCGCTCCGCTGCCCGAATGCAGCTTGCTCAGGGTATCCATCAGGGCCGTCTGACCGGAGCGTTTGAGGGTCTCTTGAACCTGATCACGGGTCAGCAGGCTGCCTTCGCCGCTCTTTTGCAGCGAGTCCTTGAGCAGGGCGATGATCGGGCTGAGTTCCTCGCCCTCTTCCTCGTGTCCCTGGCCCAGGGAGGTGACCATCGCCGACAGATAGCCCGACGATTGGTATTTCAGGCCGCCCTCCCCATAGTAGGTCAGGCCCATCCAGACACCGATGCCGACAAAGCCGAGGGTCATCACCCCTATGCGCAGTTTGGGATTGAAGATCATGAAGCCGACCAGCATCACCCCGAGCAGGGACAGCAGGAAGGGCGCGAACGCCTTTTCCACCACGCCGCCCGCAGCGATGGGATACATGCCGACAAAGTGATTGATGGCATCCATCTCGTGGACGCAATCCAGGGCCTCGGCCTCGAATTTCTCGGCCACGTCGAGTTTTTGACAGCCGTTGAACACGCCGTCCATGTGGAAGTTGATCCGCACTCCGTCGGGAAAGGCTTCGGCGGGGTAGTTGGGGGCGGTCAGGGAGACCCACCAGGTGGGCGTGAAAAAGATGCCGACCAGCATCACCAGGGCGGCCAGGGTCAACCCACGGATGATCCAGCCCCGCTTATCGGGGGAGTCAAAATCGTTCATTATTTTCTGTCCGGTTGTGACATCAACCCGTCGGGGCGCGCCACCACTTCAAGACGGTGGGCGCCCCAGGCGGACGGATTATTTGAAGTCGGGATTGAGCCAATCGGCGGACGGCGCCAGCTTTTCCTTCGGCGGCTTCTGACGCGAAACGTAGTTCATGACCTGCTTCATATCGTCGTCGCTGAACTCCGAGATCTGCTTGACCATGTCCGGATTGGCATTGCGGCGCTTGCCGTCGCGAATCCATTCGAACTGGCGCAGAATGTACTTGTAGTGCTGACCTTGGATGCGCGGGAAGTACTTGTCGCCGTCGCCTTCCCCGTTCTTGCCGTGGCATTGCGGGCAGTTCTTGTCATAAAGCGCCTTGCCCTTTTCATATTCCGGCGTGCCTTCTTCCCACGGACCGAGGCCCGGCTCGGGATTCATCGGCAACCTGGAGATATATTCCGCCACGTCGGCGATGGACTGTGGGCCGCCGATCTCGCTGGGCAGGGCGAAGGGGTACATGGTCGGATTGTCGCGGTTAAGTGCCCGGATATCGGCCAACTGCTTGATCAGCACTTTCCTGTGCTGTCCGGCCAATTGCGGGAAGGTGCCATCCGACTGGCCCCAGCCCTCTGGCAGATGACAGGCGGAACAGACTTCGTAGACCTCGATGCCGTTCTCGTGGTTGGGGGTCATATGGAGCGCTTCATCCTGTTCGCCGCCGCCTTCGTTCCAGGCCAGGGCCGGAGCGGCGGACAAACCGACACCGATGACGAGGGCGGCGAGGGTATGGGTCGTTTTCATGGGGTATTCTCCTGTCTCTGAAAACAGATTGTTGTCTCGCAGTGTTATTTTTTTGTGCGGCGGTCGACCTGGGACAGGTAGTCCGCCAGCAGGGCGATTTCGTCGTCCTGCAATTTCTTAACGAAGGGATACATGGTCTTGACCTTGCCATTGTCGCGCACCTTCTCCCGGATATCGGTCATCTGGGCGATGATGTAGGCGGCTTTCTGTCCGGCGATGTAGGGGTAGCCCTTCAGCGGCTTCAAACCTTCCTTGCCGTGGCAGGTGGTGCATTTGGCTTTTTTGTACAGCTTTTCACCGGCGTCGATCCGATCCTGCGCCAGACCTTCCTTGGCCCCGGGGGCAGGCGGCTCCAGGCTGGCCAGCCATTCGGAGACCTGTTTGATTTCTTCCGGGGTGATGCGGATATCACCCTCGGGGGTGATCAGGGCGCCACGCATGCCATTGACGCGCGGATTGCCGGTGGCGTCCGGGGAACCGGTGCGCTTGCCGTTCAGGATGTCTTCGATCTGAGAGGCCATGTATTTGGCATCCTGCCCGGCCAGATTCGGGTAATCCTGGATGGCCTTGGCCCCGTTGCGCCCGTGACAGGCGATGCAGGTGCGGCGCAAAAACAGCTTTTTGCCCGGGTGATTTTTCGGCTTGGCTTCTTCGGTCGCGGCGCTCGCGGCGGGTTGCTCGGCGGCCAGGGCGACGGAGGTCGTGCCGGTGATCCAGGGCAAGGTCATCATGCAGGCCAACAGGGTGGATTTGAGAAGGGGAGATGTGCGGCGCATGGTCAGGACCTCTTGATAAATTTCAAATTTCGGTTCGAAGGTAAGGGGGGACGGAGACCGTCCCCCCTCATGGTCGATGCGTTCAAACGGTCGCAGTCCTACTGTTTGACTTCGACGGCACCATTCTGCTCCAGGAAGGTCTTGGCACGCAGGCCGATGTCGGCCGCCTTGACCTGATACTGGAACCACTGCTGGGCCCACAGGGTCCCATTGTGCCAGTCCTGCTTGGCGGCATAGTCCTCGGACTTCTTCTTGGCATCGGCCGCGAAGTTGAGCTGATCGGTGGCATCCTCGACGAGGGCCACGACCGGCGCGAAGTCCTTGAAGTTCCGCCCGGTAATGAAGGCGACCACGGAGTCGATCACCGCCTGGGTGTCGTTGTTGGTCTTGACCTGCTTGTCGTAGTCGGCCTGGGCATAGATGGTGCCCTCTTGAAGCGCCGCCGTAGTGGCTTTCATGCCCTTCGGACGGACCAGCAGGTAGCCTTGCATTTCCAGATGCAGCGCCGAGCAGAACTCGGTGCAGTAGTAGGGGTACACGCCCGGACGGTCGGCCACGAAGGTCGCCGAGACGGTCTTGCCCGGTTCCACCGACAGGTTCACGTTGTGCTCATAGAGCGCAAACCCGTGGGTTTCGTCTTCCGCCCGCTCCAGGTTGGTGAAGTGCAGCGAAACGGTCTCGCCTTCTTCGACCTCGATGATTTCAGGCGTGATGTGCGAACGGATCAGGGTGCCGTAGACGTGGGTCACGCCATCGACCTTTTCGATCTTTTCGCGGCCCGGACGAGTTTTGTACGGAGACGTTTCGTCGGCCCGGCTGTTCCAACCCACCTTGTAGCGGATATGGGGCTTCAGCTTGTCGGCCCGGATGGCCACGGCATAGTGCGGTTCGCCCAGCGGCAGCGGCATGTCATAGAGCAGTTCCATCTTGTCGCCCGAAATGTCGATGAGCTGATGGTTCTGCGGATGCAGCGGACCCACCGGGTTGAACCGGTCGATGGCCAGCTTATTCAACGATACCAGGTACTTGCCCTGCGGCGTGACGGAATCGCCTTCCATGGTCATCAGGTGACCGATGTTGTAATGGATGGAGATCTTGTCGAGCACCTTGCCTTCGCAGTAGTCCCACTTGGTGACCTGGCTGTCCACGTAGATGGAGGTGTAGACCACGCAGTTCTTGGAATCATACTGGGTGTGCAGCGGACCGAGGCCGACTTCAACCTGCGTATGCAGGGACTTTTTGAGGTCGAGGATCGGAATGCCATAGGGGTCTTTGCCCGCGAAGTCCTTGCTGTCGATCAACGCTTTGATCTTCTCGAAGCTATAGACCGAGGCATGGGTGTCGAGCTTGCCGGCGACGATGATGAACTTGCCGTCCGGGGAAACGTCGACGCCGTGCGGCGACTTGGGTTCCGGGATCAGGAACAGGATGCCTTCCTTGACCGCCGTGTCCATGGTGATGACATCATGCCCGTTGATCTTGGTGGTCTTGCCCGCCTTGAACAGTTCGGCGGCCTTTTTCCAGTTGATCATGTGCAGGAAGTCGGTGTCCTTCTGCGAGCAGCCGGCTTCGAACGGCGGACGGCCATTTTCGATGCCGCCCACGTAGCGTTCGGTGCAGAACGAGTTGGTGAAGGACCAGCCATCGGAAACCTTTTTGCCGAAATCGGACAGATCCTGGCTGTAGGGCGGCAGTTCCACCGAGAACGACTGATCCTGCTGGATGCGGCCCTTCTCATTGTCGAACTTCCAATAGGTGACGGCCCCGCGATACTTGTCGTTGAACTCGCTCAACGGCACATATTCCTTGGAGAACGGGGCGGCGTATTGAGTGGCTTCGATCACATAGTCGGTGTTCGGAGTCACGAAGGCCCCGCCATGTTCCGATTTCATGATCGGGTTGACGACGATCTGTTTGGTCTCGAAGTCGGCCAGATCAATCACCGCAATGCGGGGATTGGCCTTGTCGTTGATGAACAGGTAACGACCGTCGTATTCCCCGTTGGTCTCGGAGATCGCCGGGTGGTGGGTGTCACCGTAGGTGACGGTCTTGCCGTTGATCTTGCCCTGATCCAGGACGGCCTTGGATTCGTCGTCGAAGCCGTAACCCTGCCAGGGTTCAGGTGTGAATACGGCGACGTATTTCAAAATCCGCATCGACGGAATGCCGTAAACGATGATCTGTCCGCTTTGTCCACCGGAACTGAAGGCAAGAAATTCATCTCGCTTGCCGGTCGGAACGTAGGTCTTGGCCGCCGCCAGGATGTCCTTCTGCGTCAAACCACGGTCTTGCATGATTTGTTGCAGATTGTCCTGGGCGGAAGCGCCGGACGCTGCCAGGCCGAAGCCCAGAGCAACCGCCAAGCCTACGGCTTTACTTAGTCGCTGAGTCATGACTCTTCCTCAATTTTCCCATGCCAAAATGATTCGATGCCCGAGCCCGCACGCACCCACCGGGCGCGCCCCCGAAACGGTAAGCAGAATTTCGCGCATCGCAAACGTGGGGTTGACCCCCACGCTTGAGCATAAGCTAACACCCGGAACAACAATAGAGCCTTGACGTTGATCAAGGCATTTATTGAAAAAATCGTTTCATAGTATGAAACCTGTGCGCATATGAACGGGCGATCATTGATCGAAGGTGGTTGAGCCATGAAAAATACCCCCCTAGATATGGCGGATCTGGCGTCCACCCTGGCGCGCGTCCGTGAGGTGCCGGTGTTTTCCAAGGCACCGGGGCCGAGTCTCGGCTTTCTACTGGAGCAGGCCTCCCTGTGTCATCTGGAGGCCGGGGAATGTCTGATCGGCCGCGGCAGCGTGCCCGACAGCGTCCATGTGCTGTTGCGCGGGCATGTGGGCATGTTCGAGGGGGAGACGCGGCAAAACGACTATCTGGTGGATCTGATGCCTGCGCCGCAGATGATCGGTCTATCCGAGGCCCTGCTCGGGGAGCCCTATGGGCACTCCTTTTTCGCCGCTGACGAGGTGGAATCCCTGGCCTTGCCGGTGGATCGTCTGCTGGCCTTGATCAGCACAAATCCGCATCTCTTGCAGTCCATGATCGGGGCCTTGAGCCTGCGCCTGCATGCCCTGGTCAGTCAGGTTAACATGCTCAAGACCAAGCGGGCCGACCAGCGATTGGCCGAACATCTGCTGGGGCTGATGCGGGAAAATCGGGGGGCAGAGAGCTTCGATCTTCCCTATGACAAGAAGACCCTGGCAGCCCATCTGGGCATTGCACCGGAAAGTCTTTCCCGTTCCATCTCCAAATTGCGTAAGATGGGTGTGTCCATGGACGGCAAGCGGGTCTCCATTGCCGATGCCGCCGTCCTTGAGGATTATCTGTTCGAGTCGGTCAAGGTCTGATAGTCGCAACATGTCCCATCAACAGCTTCTTCGCTCCAGTGACCCTCACATGCAGGCCGTGGCGCGGGCCGAATTGTTCGAGGGTCTGGCCAATCCCCATTTGCAAACCCTGATGGCGACGGCAACGCTGGTGCACAGTCCGGAAGCCGGATTGTTGTTTTCCCAAGGCGACCCGGCGGAAGCGTTTTTCGTCGTGCTGGAGGGCATGGTCAGTTTGTCCATATACCATGCGGATGGCTCTCAGGCCGTGGTCGAGACGGTTCATCCGGTGCGCACGTTTGCCGAAGCGGCGGCCTTGTTGCTCGGCACCTATCCGGTGACCGGCGAATACGCGGCGGGGACGATGCTGGTCCGGTTTCCGGTCCGTCAATTGATGGCCCTGTTGGCGGGCTCGTCGGAGCTGGCCTCCGGCTTTCTGGCCTCCCTGGCCCGCCGGGAGCAGGAGTTGTCGCGCCAGATCAACCAGCTCAAACTGCATACCCCGGCCGAACGTCTGGTGTCGCTGCTGATGAACCTGGCCGCCCCCCAGACAGAGGGTGAAGCGACCCTCACCCTGCCCTACGAAAAAGCCATGGTTGCCAAGGTGCTGGGGATCACGCCGGAAAGCCTGTCCCGGCTGTTCGGGCGACTGGATGGTCGGGGAATCTCCACCATGGGGCGGCGGGTGCATATCCGGGACCTGGGCGCATTGCGCGACTTCTGTCGTGACTCTGGCCCCAGGGGGTGTTGAATGTGCAACAGGCTGAGTCCCGAAAAGGCGGTCATTTGGGGGGTGATCCATTCCCGGCATGTGCATGACCAACTGGCGCCTCGGCTCACGGCCGACCATTTCACCCACCGGACCTATCGCCGGTGCTTCCGCATCTGCGCCCGCATCTATGCCGCCGGAGGGCAGGTGACGCCGCAAACGCTCGCGGCGACGGCGGCGGAACTGGGCTATGACTTCACCGCTGCCGACCGGCGGGCCATCGACCGCATGTTGCGGCAACCGCCACAGTCCCGCATGGTGACCCATGCCCAAACGCTGGCCCAGGCCATGATTGACCTCCAGGCACACGGATGTGCCAATATGGAACGATTGGTCAATTAAGCGGTGGGGGCCGGAGAACCCTTGCGGGTTCCCCGGTATTGGGAGGGAGAGAGAGGGAGGTGGGTTGAATCGAGGGTCAGGCGTGAACCCGTCGCCGGGTCCAATAGAAAAACCCCAGCAACCCCGGGATCAGCATCAAGGCCGTCGAGGGTTCCGGCACTTCCAGCCGACCTTCGCTGAGTTCGGTCAGGGTGCCGATGCCGAAGCTGCCGTCGTAGCCCAGGAACAGCAACTGCACGATTTCCTGGTCCCATTGTTGGATCATCAACTGGGACCCCAGTTCGTCCAGGGCGTTGATTTGCGTGAAGTCCTGGGAGCTGCCGAGGCCCGAATCGTCGCGGGCGATGAAGCTGAAAGCCCCCCGGTCGGACTGACTGGGAAAGGTCGGCGTCATATCCGGCAAATCGAAGCTGTACTGGCCGCTGTCGCCCAGTTGAATATGGAAATCAATCAGCGGGTCGAAGGGGGAAGCCGCGGCATTGACCGGATCGGCGAACATCAGGAACGGTGCCGCAAGGTTCGAAACATCGACGGTGAAAGAGCCGGTGATGGACTGGCCCGCGAAATCGCCGCCGCCGGTATATTGGTCATTGAAGGCCCCGAAAAAATCGAAATGCACGGGGGTGGCTTGTGCGTTCTGCACGCCGGTGACAAGAAAAACGAACAAGGCACCGGCCTTGAGGCATGATTTGATCATAGTTTCTACTCCTGGTTTCCCGGCGCTTTCTGCCCCGGTTGAAATGAATCCGATGTCCCTCCTAGAGTTCTCGGGTTTCGTTTTGACCCGATGAGAGTGACACGCAATGCGGAGTCGGTCCATCCAACTTACGGTGGAGGGGCGCGGACTCCACCTTTTGTTGGAGCCGGTCCGCACTGTACTAATACCTGTGACCGGCACCTGACAGGCGGTTCGAAATCCCTTATGGTGCGGGGCTCGAACAACTGCGGAGTCGGCCATGGCATCCTTTGATTATGACCTCATCGTGGTCGGGGCGGGGTCGGGCGGCGTGCGGGCCGCACGGCTGACGGCGGCCAGCGGGCGCCGGGTGGCGCTGGTGGAAATGGGCCGGGTCGGCGGCACCTGCGTGTTGCGCGGCTGCGTGCCCAAGAAGCTGATGTTCTACGCCTCCCATTTTGCCGAGGAATTCGAGGATGCCAAGGGTTTCGGCTGGCGCTTTCCGGGCATGCCGTCTCTGGAC
The DNA here is from genome assembly GCF_054657015.1 of Magnetospira thiophila. NCBI lineage: Bacteria > Pseudomonadati > Pseudomonadota > Alphaproteobacteria > Rhodospirillales > Thalassospiraceae > Magnetospira > Magnetospira thiophila. The sequence continues at coordinate 62,680 of NZ_BAAHXF010000001.1, read as the reverse complement.
TGGCCCGCCTTCATGGCCGCCAAGAATGCCGAGTTGGATCGCCTGGAGGGCATCTATCGTCGGGTGCAGCGGGAAAACGGGGTCGAGATCATCGAAGGGCGGGGCCGTCTGGCCGGGCCGCATACGGTCGAGGTGGATGGCCGTCCAATCACCGCTGAATGCATTCTGTTTGCCGTGGGGGGGCGGCCCTCGTTGCCCGACATTCCGGGCATCGAGGCGGCCATGACTTCCGACGGGGCGTTGGATCTGCCTCACTTGCCAGACAGCATGGTGATTGTCGGCGGCGGCTATATCGCGGTGGAATTCGCCGGGGTGTTCAATGCCCTGGGGGTCGAAGTGACGATCATTATTCGGGCGGGCAGCGTGTTGCGCGGGTTCGATGAGGATCTGCGCGCCACTCTGACCGGTGAAATGGAGAAAAAGGGCATTCATATTCGCCGCGAATGTCTGGTCCGTTCCATCGAAACGGGTCCGGGTGGCACCTATTCCCTGCGTCTGGCCGGAGGCGAGGAGATCGCCACCGACAAAATCCTCTATGCTACCGGACGGGTGCCCAATACCCAGGACCTGGGTCTGGTCGAGGCGGGGGTGGCGCTAAACGACACCGGCGCGGTGCTGGTCGATGCCTATAACGAGACCTCCCTGGCGGGGGTCTACGCCATTGGCGATATGACCGACCGGGCCAATCTGACCCCGGTGGCCATTCGCGAGGCAGTGTGTTTTTTCCAGACGCGATTCAACGACAACCCGATGGTCCTGGACTATGACAACATCCCGACCGCCGTGTTCTCGCAGCCGCCGCTGGGCACGGTCGGCCTGACCGAGGACGAAGCCCGGCAGTTGGGGCCGGTGGACATCTACATTTCGCGCTTCAAACCGATGAAATACAGTCTGGCCGGCCGCGACGAGCGGGTGATGTTCAAGCTGGTAGTGGCGCGGGACAGCCAGAAGCTGCTCGGGGCACATCTGGTCGGCCACGAGGCCCCGGAACTGATCCAGGTGCTCGGACTGGCGGTCAAGGCGGGCCTGACCAAGGCGCAATTGGACGACGTGGTGGCCGTGCATCCCACCTCGGCCGAGGAACTGGTGCTGATGCGCGAGCCGGTGCCCGATCCCAGCCCCGAAGAAACAGGATAACAACATGAGCGATAACGAAACCCACCTCTTTGGCGATTGGCAGGTTACTTTCATCGTCGGCGATCCGCCGTTTTACGAGAACGGCTATCTGGTCCGCCATGTCCCGAGCGGCGACACGGCGGCCATCGACCCCGGCTGCGCCGCCGTGAACTTTCTCGGGCCGGTGCAAGACGCGGGCGGGACGCTGGGACAGATTCTGTTGACCCATGGTCACCCGGACCATGTGAGCGGGGTGGATGAATTGCAGCGGGCCATCAAAGGGCCATGCCACGTGCATACGGCGGAAAAGCCAGTCATCGAGCGCGGCCCAGCGCTGGCCGGGTCCTTCGGAATGCGCGGCTATCAGGGCCGGTTCGATTGCACTTGGTTTGACGCAAAACCGCATCTGACTCTGGGCGGGGCGGCGATCAAGGTCATCGAGACCCCGGGCCATACGCCGGGCGGCGTGGTGTTCCTGTTCGACGGCTTTGCCTTCACCGGCGACACCCTGTTCGCCCAGGGGGTCGGCCGTACCGACCTGCCGGGCGGCAGCGGCCCGACCCTCGGCCGCTCCATCGACACCCTGTTGCGCGAGGTGCCCGCCGATACGGTGATGTTCAGCGGCCACGGCCCCGCCTGGACCGCCGAAGAAGCCAAGCCCTGGTGGGGCTGGGCCAAGGGAGCCTATGGGTTGGGGTAAACGAATTTACGCGGGATGCCCCCACAAATCATAGTCATCCGCCCCGTCAATGGTGGCTTTGATCAGGTCGCCCGGTTGTAATCCGCTGGCGCCATCCAGGTGGAAGCAGCCGTCGATTTCCGGGGCGTCGGCGGCGGTGCGGCCCTGGGCGCCGTTCTCGTCGACCACATCTATCAGCACATCGACGGTTTTGCCGATCTTGGCGGCCATGCGTTCGGCGCTGATTTGCCTTTGCAGTTCCATCAGGCGGTGCCAGCGTTCCTCGGCCTCGTCCTCGTCCACGTGGTCGGCCAGGGCGTTGGCCTTGGCCCCCGCGACCGGCTCGTATTTGAAGCAGCCGACCCGGTCCAGTTGCGCTTCCTCCAGCCAGTCCAGCAGGTCTTCGAACTCGGATTCCGTCTCGCCGGGGAATCCGACAATGAAGGTCGAGCGCAGGGTCAGGTCGGGGCAGGTCCGCCGCCATTTGGCGATCCGGTTGAGGATCTTGTCGCCCTGGGCGGGGCGGCGCATGGCCTTGAGTACGCGCGGGTTGGCATGTTGGAACGGAATGTCCAGATAGGGCAGGATCAGCCCTTCCTCCATCAGCGGAATGAGCTGATCCACATGGGGATAGGGGTAGATGTAATGCAGCCGCACCCAAATCCCCAACTGTCCCAGGGCGCGGGCCAGATCGGTCACATGGGCGCGCAGATGGCCGCCGGCCCAGGGGCTGGCCGCGTGCTGGAGGTCCAGACCATAGGCCCCGGTATCCTGGGAGACGATCAGCAGTTCCTTGACCCCGGCAATGGCCAGGGCCTCGGCCTCGGCCAAAATCTCGCCCGCCGGACGGCTGACCAGCGGGCCGCGAATGTCGGGGATGATGCAGAAGGTGCAGCCATGGCCGCAGCCCTCGGAGATTTTCAGATAGGCATAATGGCGCGGCGTCAGCTTCAGTCCGGCGGCGGGTACCAGATCCTGATAGGGATCGTGCGGCGGCGGCAGGGCGTCATGCACCGCCTGGACCACCGCCTCGTATTGTTGCGGGCCGCTGATGGCCAGGATGCCGGGATGGGCATGGCGCAGGGCTGCCGGGTCGACTCCCATGCAGCCGGTGACCACCACGCGACCGTTTTCCGTCAACGCTTCGCCGATGGCCTCCAGGCTTTCCGCCTTGGCGCTGTCGAGGAAGCCGCAGGTGTTGACGATCACCAGATCGGCCCCGTCATAGTCGTCGGCAATACCGTAGCCCTCGGCCCGCAGGCGGGTCATGATGCGTTCGGAATCGACCAGCGCTTTGGGGCAGCCGAGGCTGACCAGCCCGATCCGGGGAGGGTTTTGTGTCATGGGCGAGTTATAAATCCGATTTCATATCCGCGCCAGCGCCTCGGCGATCTTGTCGCGCTGTTCAGTGACCGATATGGGCATTTCGGAAATGATTTCCAGGCCGCGATCCTCGAAGGCATCAATCCGCTTGTGGTCGTTCTGCCAGGCTTGCAGGGTTTTGTCCCGTTGTTGGATCAATTGGGCAATTTGCGGCTGGAACAGCTGCACCATGGCGGTGATCCAGATATTGACCGGCCAGGACGGCGGCACCAGGTCCATCTCGAAACGCTCGATCAGGGTCAGCACATCCGGCGCGGCATACCAGTTTTCGGCGGTGACCCAGCGGTTGGTGGTGAACAGGCCGATGGGAAACCCGGCATGGTCCATGGAAATGGCGATCAGATGGCATAGGTGATCTTCCCGCTCGTCCATATAGTCGGCGTGGCTCTGGGCCACCGGCGCGATTCCGGCGGGGATGCCGTCGCCGCGCAAAAAGGTGTGGAAATGGCCGTGCTCTCCGGACCGGTGGGCATGGTAGTAATATTGGCTGTGGCTGGACGGGTCGAACACATCCCCCGATGGATAGTGGTCGTATTCGTAAAAGGTGCCCTGTCCCCGCAGCACTTCGCCGACGATGTTGTCGTCCGATTTGCGCAGAACCCTTGTGCATTCCTCGATCCGCGCCGCAGCCTGGGCCATGCGCTCCAGCCGGTCGCGAGGCAGGCCGGTGAGATCCATGAAGGCTCCTTTCAACTCGAATCGCCGTGGGGTTCAGTCTAGCAAGAATTCCGCTGGAAAGGACTCTATCGGCGAGATCCAAAAGTGTCATAAATCTTTACGCTTTAGGATAGTTTTTAATATACCCGCCCTTTTCAGGCGCAAAAAAACAATTTGATTTCAGTGGAATAGATATTTTGTTGGCAATTGGCGTGACGTTTGCATATTCGCTATTCAGGTGCTCATTTCTGTCAAAAAAGGAAACAAAAAAATGAAATTCTCCGTCCTGCTGGCTGCACTTGGATTTCTCTTTTTTTCGTCGATTGGCAATGCCGCTGTCGTGACCTACTCGGACCGCGGCGCATTCGAGGCGGCGATGCAGTCGTACACGGTTGATTCCCTGAATGGCATTACCGCCTATTCCCATGGCTTCGAAGCCCGCCCCGACTACGATTGGTCGGGCAGCATGTATGGCTGTATCAACCATGGGGGCTGTGGCAACAATGCCGGCCTGGGCTTTGACAATTCCTATATGTGGACCTATCAGGGGGTACACACCTTCACCTTTGACACCCCGACCAACGGGTTCGGGTTCGACTTTGCCAATCCGTCGTGCTGCAACTACGGCGCGCTTCCGGTTCTCGAGGGGTTCACGGCGTCGGCCAGCTCCGGGTTTTTCGGTATCATTTCGGACATCGCGCTGACCACGGTGGCCTTCAGCCAGACGGCTTCCTATTTGATCATTGACAATCTCACCTACGGGACGGCCGCCGTCCCCGAGCCCGCTTCCCTGACGCTGTTGGGTGTCGGTCTGGCCGGGTTGGGCTTCGCCCGTCGCCGGGCGCGCAAGGCCGCGCTGTAAGACGTCGGGTTTCAATTTCACGGAAAAGGGGCGGCAGGTTTCCTCCGCCCCTTTCGCTTTGACTCAACGAAGGAAAAAAATCGGACCGGTTTGACCCGGCCCGATCCATGCGCGGCTGGAACCCGCAATTACATGGGCTTGCAGGGGTTTTTCGCGGCACAGGGGTTCTTGGCCGCACAGGGGTTTTTGGCCGCACAGGGATTGCTCGCCGCGCAGGGGGTCTTGGCGGCGCAGGGGCTGCACGGATGCTTGGCGGCGCAGGGGTTCTTGGCGGCACAGGGGCTGCACGGGCTTTTTGCGGCGCAAGGGCTGCAATAGGCCACCTGCACCGGCATCTTGGCCTGGGCGGTGGGCAGCAGGTTGGCGGAGGCGGCGACGCCGAGGGCGGCAACACCCAGGGCGGTAGCGGTCAGGGTCTGTTTCAACATGGGTCTTTCCTCACTGTGCAAAAGGGTGATGGGCGGTCACTTGCGAGCCTTAATGGGACATTCGATGGAATGATGATGGAGCAACTGTGAAATGGTCGCAATTAACAGCGCTTCACGTATGCGTGAGAGTTCTGTGTTCCCTGTATGCAGGAAACAGGCGGACCTGGGGAAAGCGCCGGGCCGTGGTGGTTACGATGCGGACAGGGTGAAGTAGAACGTGCTGCCCTGGGGGGCCGGGGCATCGACCCAAATGCGCCCCCCATGATGCTCGACGATTTTTCGACAAAGGGCCAGACCGATCCCGGTCCCTTCGTATTGCTCCCGCGAGTGCAGCCGCTGGAAAATCTCGAACACCCGTTCGCGGAATTCAGGGGCGATGCCGATTCCGTTGTCGGCCACGGAAATCAGCCATTCGTTCATGTTCTCGACCGCCTGAGCCTCGATGTGGATGGACGGAATGCGGATGGGCGGGCAGTATTTCAAGGCATTGCCGATCAGGTTCTGGAACAATCCTACCAGTTCGGCATGGCAACCGCGAACGAAGGGCAGATCGCCGACCGTCAATTCGGCGGTCCGTTCGCCGATGGCCGCCTTGAGGTTTTGGGTCGCCTCGGCGAAGACCTGATTCAGGTCCACCATGGACATCTGGGGCGACTGTTGATTGATCCTGGAAAAATCGAGGATATCCTCGATCATGCGGTTCATCCGTTGGGCCCCGTCGGTGGCGAAGGCGAAGAATTGGTGCCCCTTCTCATCCAGCAACGGGGCATAGCGGCTTTCGATCAACTGCAAATACTGGGTAATCATCCGCAACGGTTCGCGGAGGTCGTGGGAGACGGCATAGGCGAATTGTTGCAGCTCGTTGTTCGAGGCCTGGACCCGTGCCAGGGCGGCGGCCAGTTGGATTTCGACCTGCTTGCGTTTTTCAATGTCATGCACAATGACCAGAGCCCGGTCCTGTTCGGTGCTCTCCGACGTCTCGATGTCCATGTCCCGTCGGCCTTCCAGTTCCACGCAGACCGGGTTTCCCCGGGGCGGGCGCAGGCGGACCTCCAGGTTCTTGTTGTCCGGTTGCTTGTAGAAGGCGCGGTAGCGGGCGATGAAGGAGTCCCGATCCCTGGGGTCGATAAAGGCGGCCAGGGAACGTCCTATGACGTCTTTGTGTTCGAGCGATAAAAAATTCAGAAAGGTGTCGTTGCACTGATGGATCAGGCTGTTGTCATCCACCGTGAGGTAGCCCACCGGGGCGTTGTTGTAGAGATGCATGAACTGGTCGCGGGAATGGACGATTTCCTGACGGGTGCTGTTCAAGATCTGCTGGGTATTGCGCAGCTCATCATTCTGCATTTCCAACTCGATCTGATGGACCCGCAGGTCATGCACCAGTGCCCGAATGTCATTGGGGGGCATGTCCTCGAAGGGGTGTTCCTCGACCCCCAGCAGATCCTCGGCCCGGCGACGGAGCTTTATGAGTTCGGCCCGGCTCTCGGGCAATGAATCCGGGTCCTCTTGAGGCATCCTTGCCGTCCCCCCCCAGCGATCAAGAAATGCATGAGCACGGCTCCTATCATTGCATATCTGTTGCACACGGGCAAGTTGGCGGCCTGGGCGCGTTTTTAGATGGAATCAGATAATCAATATGTTATTAAGGTTGTGGTTTCTCGTGGCTGGGGGCATTATCGTAGTATAAAAAATAGATTTGCGAGTGGCTTCATAGGAGTGGGGGCATGCGGAGGAACTGGATGTTGGGTCTGGACGTCGGGACGGACAGTCTGGGGTGGGCGGCATTCGCCTGCGATCCGGCGGCGGAAAAGCCCATGGCCGGTGGGCTCCTGGCCGGCGGCGTGCGGCTGTTCGATAGTGGCCGGGACCCGGAAAAACAAACCTCCTGGCATCGCGAGCGGGGCCTCAAGCGCCGCGCCCGCCGGTTGCCGCGTGGCAAGGTCTGGCGGCGCCGTGAACTTGAAAAATTATTGCGTCAGGGCGGGATCGTGCCCCCTCAGGGACCGGATAATTCAGACGTGCATGGTTTGCGGATACGGGCGCTCGACGGGCCGCTGATGGAAACGGAACTCTGGCGGTTGCTGGCCCACATGTCCAAACACCGGGGATTCATGAGCAACCGGATTCAGCAGCGCGGCGGCGAAGCGAGCGCTTCGACCGAGTCCGACGAGGAAGAGCAGGGGGCCGGGTACTGGCTTGGGGCCGAGGCAGTCCTGCGACAGCGCATGGCCGATGCCAAGGTGCGCACGGTGGGAGAATTGCTGGCCGTGGACCATGCGGCCGGGCGCCCGGTGCGGATGCGCTATGGGGAGGCCTTCGAAGACCAGGGCTATGCCCCCACCCGTAGCCTGTTGCGCGAAGAATTCGCCCTGATCCGCGCGATCCAGTCCCAACGCTTCAAGGCCCTGGACTGGGACGCGGTGGAGGCCTTGATCTTCGAGCAACGTCCTCTGCGCTGGGTGGATGGGGGGCATTGCACCTTTTACCCCGAGGAACATCGGGCGCACCGACTAATGCCGTCGGCACAGGCTTATCTGGTGCGACAAAATCTCGCCAATCTGCGTACGCCCGACGGGCCGGAAGGCTTCGACCGACCCCTGAATGCGGCAGAATACGCCGTGGCGCTGGAGTACATGCAATCCAATCGACGGGTGGAATGGTCCAAGTTGCGGGCCGCCCTGGGCTGGAGGCGCGGCACGAAATTCACCGTCGAGACCGCCGCCCAGGGGGGCAAGCGGGCGGCCAGGGGCTGCGAGGGCCATGTCACCGATACTCTGTTGCGGCCGCTGATTCCTGCCTGGCCGCGTCTGACTCTGGAGGACAGGGATCGGCTGATGGAGGCGATGCTGGAACACCGTCCGAAGCGTGCCGACCTGATCGCCTTTCTGATCGACCCCAACGGGCATGTGGGAGTGGATCGAAACACGGCGGAAATCATCGCCGATGTGCTGCAATTCGAACTGCCGTCCGGTCGCTTGAATCTGTCGGTCAGGGCGGCGCGGGACGTGGTGGCGGCGAGTGGTCCCGGCATTCCGCATCACGTGGCGATTCTGAATGGCACCGGGGTACATCACAGCGATCAACGTCCGAAGGAGAAACTTGAGAGCCTGCCCTATTATGCCAGCATCCTCGCCGATACGGGCATTGGCGGAACGGGGGATCCTGCGGAGCAGGACCCCACCAGGCGATACGGGCGGATTGGCAATGTCTCGGTGCATATCGCAATGAACGAAATTGCCAAGGTGGTCAATGAGTTGCTCAAGCGCTACGGCGGCCGGCCGCGCCTTGTGGTGGTGGAGACCACCCGCGATCTCAAGGCGGGGGCCGAGGAGCGAGGCAAGATTCTCAGCGAGCAGCGCCAACGGGAAAAGGAAAACGAGACCATTGATGCCGAACTGAAAGCCAGCGGTGCCGGGGAATTGGCCAACCGGCGGGAGCAGCGCATCCGCTTCCGCCTCGCCAAGCGCCAGAGGGGGCTGTGTCCCTATTCCGGCCGTCCCATCGGGGCGGCGGACTTGCTGACCGACGCCTACGAGGTGGATCATATCATTCCCCTGTCGCGGGGCGGTCGCGACAGCTTCAACAACATGGTGCTCTGTACATCGGAATCGAACCGGGCCAAGGGCAATCAAACCCCCAGGGAGGCCTTCGGGAACTCTCCGGCAGCCCTGCAAGCCATTGAGGACTTTCTGCGCAACCTGGGCAAGCTCGATCACAAGGCTCTGGCCTGGCGGTTTGGTGACAAGGCGGTGAAGCTGGCCGAGGATTTCGAGGAAGGCGACGGCTGGGCACCCCGACAGGAAACCGATACCAGTTACATCGCCAAGGTGGCCCGGCAGTACCTGTTGCATGTGGCGGACGACGTCGTGGCGACCAAGGGGCGGCTGACCGGCTGGCTGCGGCGCGCCTGGGACCTGCCCAAGTGGCGGGGCGACCATCGCAGCCACTTCATCGATGCGGCGGTGATCGCGGTGACCGACCGCGGCCTGATCCGCTGGGCCAACAGCCAGAGCGCCCGCCACGGCAGCGATACCCTGCCGGACCCAGACGAAGTGGATCTGCCGGAGCCATTCCCGGGGTATCGGGCGCAGGTGATCCGCCGGTTTGATCGGCTGTGGCCTTCCCTGCGACCGATGCATAATCGAACGGGCGAGGGGGCGCTGCATGAGGCGATGGTCTACGGTCTGCGCCGGGAAAAAGACGGGGAGGGGGCCTATCTGGTGCTCCGGCACAAGGCCGCCACCCTGTTCACCGATGATGCCAAGGCCCGCAAGGCGGTGGAAAAATTCGCCAGCGACCGCATGCGCCAACGCTTTGAAAAGCGGATGGACGAACTGGCGCAGGCCCATCCGGAGGCCGGATACGCCGAGCTTTGCCGCCTCACGGCCGCTGACAAGTGTTGGGGGCCGCGCGGCATGACCGGCAACAGCCTGCGCGGCGACCCGGTGAAACCGGGCCTGATCGCCCTGCCGCGCGGCATCGCCAAGCCTGGCGGCAACGAGGTCTACGAGGTCTGGGAAGTCCCCCAACGCAATGGCAAAATCAAATGGCAGGCGCGGGTCATCACCCGCCACGCGGTGGCGACCAAATCCGCCGACCCGCAGCCGTTTGGACCGGACGCCAAACGGTTGATGGCGTTTTCCCGGGACGATCTGATCTATTGGCCCGACGCACACCCTGAGAAGGTGTTTCGAGTGAAGAAGATGGTGAAAAATGGTCGAATCTACGTTTGGCCGGTCCGATATGGAACCGGAAAAAAACCGGCTCCAAGCGTTCAAAAGCTATTCCCCGGCATCAATCTGAATGGGGATGAGGGCTACAAGTTTGCCTCTGCGGAAGGTTTGCGAAAGGCCAAGATACAACCGGCAAGCATCTCGATTCTGGGGCGATTGCGGGTCAAGGAAATCACGTAGTCCTGCCCTTCCATGGCCCCGCCCCACGCGGTTATGGTAGACTAGGGTGCGCGAACGGCTATGACGCTGTGGGTTCCATGGCCCCGCCCCACGCGGTTATGGTAGACTGAGCGCGTGGAAAGCGTAACGATTGATTACGTTCCATGGCCCCGCCCCACGCGGTTATGGTAGACTTAAGCCTTAAAGTCCGCGAATGCCGTCTGCGTTCCATGGCCCCGCCCCACGCGGTTATGGTAGACTTTGAGCGGCTAGGCCGTACTCTTGGCGCTGTTCCATGGCCCCGCCCCACGCGGTTATGGTAGACTGAGCCTTGCACGGACCGCTATGGGGCGCTCGTTCCATGGCCCCGCCCCACGCGGTTATGGTAGACTCGGAATGTGGCATCGTCTAACAGGCCGTGGGTTCCATGGCCCCGCCCCACGCGGTTATGGTAGACTTTGTCGACCAGCAGATCGGTGAGCACCATAGTTCCATGGCCCCGCCCCACGCGGTTATGGTAGACTATTGCGGAACGTACCTCCAAGGGCGTCCGGTTCCATGGCCCCGCCCCACGCGGTTATGGTAGACTCCAGGGCGGCGATGGTCGTCTGAGCCGAAGGTTCCATGGCCCCGCCCCACGCGGTTATGGTAGACTACAGGCGGTCGAGTATCCCCGCGCTCCCAGGTTCCATGGCCCCGCCCCACGCGGTTATGGTAGACTTGGTTGCCCGCGTAAAAGTCACCTACGAGGTTCCATGGCCCCGCCCCACGCGGTTATGGTAGACTAGAGCGGGATGAAGCCGGAGTGAATCGAAAGGGGATTCCCAAAGTCTCGCAATTCTGATTCAACATACTGGCTGGAAAAGGAGGCCAGTATGGATGACGAAACCCTATTCGAACGATCTCCGCGAGCGTGTGGTCGCCGCCGTTGAGGAAGGCGGCCTCTCTCGGCACCAGGCCGCGGCGCGGTTTGCCGTTGGTGTCAGTTCGGTCATCCGCTGGGTGACCCGTTTCCGCGAGACGGGCAGTGTTGCGCCCGACAAGATGGGAGGGAACCGGCCGAAGACAATCCGAGGAGAACACCGTGATTGGCTTATCCAGCGGTGCAAGGAGAAGGACTTCACGTTGCGTGGGTTGGTGGCGGAACTGGCCGAGCGCAAGGTGATGGTCGACTACCGCAGCGTCTGGGAATTCGTGCATGCCGAAAAACTGAGTTTCAAAAAAAAGCGTCCTTCCCAGGGAACAGGATCGGCCCGACGTGGCGCGTAAGCGTGAACAGTGGAAGGCGTATCAGGACCGGGTGGCCATTGATCGCCTAGTCTTCATCGACGAAACCTGGACCAAGACCAACATGGCGCCGCTCCGGGGATGGGCGCCGGTCGGCCAAAGGCTCGACGCCAAGGTGCCGTATGGCCACTGGAAAACCATGACCTTCCTCGCCGCGCTCCGCCACGACCGCATTGAGGCGCCCTGGGTTCTCGACGGGCCGATCAATGGCGAACGCTTCCGGGTCTATGTCGAGAAGGTGCTCATCCCCACCCTCAAGCCCGGCGATATCGTGGTCATGGACAATCTCGGCAGCCACAAGGGCGAAGCCATCCGCCGCCTCATCCGAGGCGCGGGTGCCAAGCTGTTCTTCCTGCCGAAATACTCCCCCGACCTGAACCCCATCGAGCAGGTCTTTGCCAAACTCAAGCATCTGCTGCGCAAGGAGGCCGCGCGCACCGTCGATGCGCTCTGCGAGGCCATCGGAAGGCTACTCGATGCCTTCCCGCCGCAGGAATGCGCCAACCTCGTCAGAAACGCCGGATATGGACCAACCTAAATTCATCCCGCTCTAAGAGCCGTATTGGATCTCCCTGCCGCACGGTTCCATGGCCCCGCCCCACGCGGTTATGGTAGACTTTGTCAGGCTTGACACTTCCGCAGCACCTAGTTCCATGGCCCCGCCCCACGCGGTTATGGTAGACTCATCCGTTTCGGTAGTCCGGCCCGCCGCCGGTTCCATGGCCCCGCCCCACGCGGTTATGGTAGACTGATAGCAACTCTTTCTATGTGGGGGACCTTGTTCCATGGCCCCGCCCCACGCGGTTATGGTAGACTGATACCCCCGATATCCCCTTGAGAAAGAAGGGTATATCGGGGTTTTTGCTGGCAGAATTCGGGCCTTTCAGAAGAGTCTGTACTGTTCCGGCGGGTTGAAATCCGCCGAGTCGAGGGTGCCGTATCCACCTCGGACCCAGCGCCGCATGTTGACCATTTGCCGATCGGTCAGTTTCAGGAGGCAGACCGAGCCCCGCTCGGGCACCGCTTTTTCGACCCGCCGCTCGAAGGTCTGGGCCCGTTCCATGGAGCCACAGAATCGACCATAGATCGAATAATGAATCCGGTCGAACCCTTCCTTGAGCAGGAACTTGTGGAAATGGGTCGCGGCCTTGCGCTCCTTTTCCGCCACGACGGGGAGATCATAAAATACCAGAATCCACACTTTTCGCCAACCTCCGGGCATCGTCCGCGCTCCCGATCTGTGTGGGCAAACTCAATCGGCTGGCCCGCTTTTCCAAAATGGCTTTCAACGACTGGCAGAAGAGCTGCGTCGATGTGCGGCAGGTGATCCATTGCCCTCCATGGCGCACCGGCCAGTCCCCCAGACCACCCAAGGCGCTTTTCGCCGACGGGTCGAGGGGGATGCCGCGTCCGACGAGATCCAGGACCAAGGCATCCACCAATGGGCGATAGGGCTCGATCAGATCATCGGCCAGATTGCCGTCATTTTCGGCATTGTCGTGGTGAATCCCCAAGGATCGGTGCAGACCCGTGGCATGCAGATGCCGTCCGATCTGCCCGCGCAGCACCGCATAGCCGAAATTCAGCAGAGCGTTGGTGTCGTCCTCGGCATGGCGCCGAAAAGCCGCGCCGAACAGTTTGGGCCAGTAGAGGCGGGCGGCCTGGGCTTCCCTGTTTTCCGGATCGCCCGCCGTCACAGCATCCGCCAGTTTCAACAGGCGCGCCTCCTTGTGACGGGAAGACTCCAACAGGGCCGCCTGATTGCGGATCTTGACCCGCACGATCTCTCGCCACAGGGCCTGTTTCTTGCGCGGGTTCAAGGTGGCCTGCAAGCGCAACAAGCGCGCCGATTGCACATGGCCGCCGACCAGCGGTCCCAGGCTGGAAACCGGGGTGTGCCGGTGATCGCAAATCAGCAGTTCGATCCCTGCGCGTCCCAGCAAGGCCAGGGCTTCGCCGGTGAAGGTCACGGCGGGCACCTGGGCCAGGATCAAGTCCAGATCGTCCAGGTTGACCGTCGTCCCGCCAATGGACAGCAGCCCATGCTGGACGGTGACGACAGTACCCCGAGTGGCGATTTCAATGATAGCCATGAATTATATCTTTACATGGGAAACCCTAATAAGTAGTATATGAGGGTCTACCATGACCGCGTGGGGCGGCTATCCATGGAATAAAACGAAAGTGTCAATTGGAGCGGATTCGCTCTTTCCTCGAAAGGTCTCCTTGGAGGCCTTTCGTTGTTTCCGGGGCGGGCGTCCTGCCTTCGAGCCGTGCCCAAGGCCAAAAAAAACGATCACCGAGGGGGTACGCCACACTCCCCGTAACGGACGCCCCGAAGGGCCTCCAAACTGGACCGGCGATTTCCCAGTTGTCACGATGACCGCAGCCCCGATGATATGGCAGCCCGCCGCACCCGTCCACAGGACAGGCGGTCAACCGCGAATATGTAATTTCGGATTTTGGTTCTGCTGCAAAACCATGTGTCGCGCTACAAGCACGCTGCTTACCCGAAAAGAACAACGCCCTAGCCGAAACCGGCTAAGGCGTTGATTTTAATGGTAGGCTGTGAGGGATTCGAACCCACGACCCGCTGATTAAGAGTTACAGGGTGTATATTATCTACAGCCCTATCGAGGCCTCTTGTGTGTTGATAACTCACAGATAATAAGCTATATTTTTTTCGCATGACTCATCCTGTACTCTCTAGTTTTCCCTAAAAACCTTATTATAACCTTATTAAAATGACCGTCCTTAAGATCACCAAGAGCGTCGTCGATCATGTGGCGCATCCCGCCAAGGGGCAGCGCCTCTACATGGATGCCACGCTGAAGGGCTTTGGCCTGCTGGTCGGGGCCAAGAGCAAAACCTACATTGCCCAACGGGACATTGGCGGACGAGCAGTACGATTTACCATTGGGCGGCACGGTCTGGTTTCGACCGCCCAAGCGCGCAAAGAGGCAGAAGACGCCCTGAATCTTATGCGCAAGGGTATCGACCCGAACAAGGCCAAGCAGGCTGCCAAGGACCGAACCGTTACTCTGGGCGAGTCCGCCGCTCTGTATCTTTCTGGTTTGTCGGGCCGTTCGCCGAAGACCATTGACGGTTTCCGAGATTCGATGCGCCTGTACTTCAAGGATTGGCAAGATAAGCCGCTGGCCGAAATTTCCCGCAAGATGGTCTACGACCGCCACCAGCGCATCGGCAAGACCAGGGGGACATATGCGGCCAACGCGGCCATGCGGGCCTTCCGCGCCACCTACAATCGGGCCATGCGCCAACACGAGGACCTGCCGCCCAACCCCATCGTTAACGTCGACTGGTTCCCCGAGAAGCCCCGCGACGCCGCAATAACTGCCGACCGGCTGCCCGCATGGTATGCGGACGTCATGGCGATCAAAAACCCGGTTCGACGGGACTACTACTTGTTCGTCCAGTTTAGCGGGCTGCGTCGCCAAAGTGCTGCCGAGATACGTTGGGCACATATAGACCTGGATGCCGGAAACTTACTGGTGCCGAACCCGAAGGGCGGGGCCGCGCGGGCTTTTGTGCTGCCCTTGTCAGATTTCCTGGTCAAAATCCTTCTCCGTCGTAAAAGCGAGAATGACTTAATCGCGGAAGACAGCCCCTGGGTCTTTCCGGCGGCGGGCACCAAGGCCGGACACATTGCCGAACCGAAACTCTCCCCGAAAGAGAAGGCCGCCATGGCGGTTCCGTTTTCCATCCACGGGCTGCGGCATACGTGGATGTCGGCGGCCAATGCGGCGGGCCTGTCCCCCTACGACATGAAGATGCTGGCCAACCACAGTTTGCCGAAGGGCGATGTAACGGCAGGTTATATCAGCCCGCATACCGAAGCCTTGCGGGCCAGCCAGCAGCGGGTGACGGATTATTTAAGAACAGCCTGTAAAATCGGGGATTGAGTAGCTTGATCGCAACTTGAAGACCGTTGGTTAAAACCCTACTCCTGACACCAAATTAGCATAAAAGTTCAATAGGTTACGGTATTATTGATTTTGTCTCAAATGACTCAATCGCCCCCGTGGAGGCACTGTGGAAGCAAGAGGGGGGCTGAATTCTGAGTAGTCGTGCTGTAGGGGGATCTTCTTGACGGGTCTGCTTGTGGATAAGCTTTAGGCACGCATGCCTAAAGCGTCCGGGCAAGGCGGAACCCCAGATAGCTGTCACGGCCGTCTGGAGGGCCCCAGTCGCGATAGGCCGAGCGGAGGTCCCTCGGAACGTTGCTCCAGGACCCGCCGCGAACGACGCGATGGCAGGAATTATTTCCTTCTCTGGCGCTGCCGTCGGTCGGGGTATTGGCGTAGCGGTCCTGGTAACAATCCTGCACCCATTCCCACACATTGCCATGCATGTCGTGAACGCCAAAGGGGTTTGGCTGCTTCCCTCCTACCGAATGAGTTTGACTCCCGCTGTTCTTATCGAACCAAGCAACATCATTCAGGCACAAGTCACTGTTACCGCAGGACCACTTGGTATCCGTCCCGGCGCGGGCCACGTACTCCCATTCCGCTTCGGACAACAAACGATACTTCTTGCCGGTTTTCTTGATCAGTTTCCGTATAAATTCCTGGGCGTCGTCCCAACTGACCTGTTCCACAGGACGGTCAATGCCGCTGAACCTGCTGGGATTGCCCCCCATGATGAACTCCCATTCTTGTTGGGTCACCTCATATTTTCCCACTGCAAAGGCATAGTCGATGGAGACCCGATGGACCGGCTTTTCATCGCTACCGCCGCCACCGCTCAGGTCACCCATGCGGAATGATCCGGACGGGATGACGACCATAACTGGGCATTGCGGGCAATCCTGGAACGATTGGCCGGATTGTTTGGACGCTGTTGCCGTCTTTGGAGGAAATGTGGCCTGGGCAACCACCCCAACCGTTTCGCCGAGCTTTTCCGGCATCAAGTCAACCATTGCCAGTTTATCCTTGTAAACCAGCAGTCCGGCCCCGAATGCCGTCCGGATCTCGATGTCCTCGTTCAGCAGGTCACCTTGAAATACCCCCTGGTTTTCCTTCAAGGTGATTTTGCCGATCACCCGTTGGTTACCCTCAAAAGCGATTTCCTTGATCTTGTCCTTGGGAAAAGCCAATTCGCCGTAGGACGTGCGAACCTTGAACTCGGTGGTCACCAAATCAACAGAGAAGGCATCGGTATTGCGCATCATTACCTGGACGGAAGTCTTCGGGTCGGCTGGCTTGCCCGCTGGGGCGAGCTTAATGCTGGCAACCTTTTCCTTGCGCAGGGGAAGCGGGTTGCCCGCCACCTCAACCTCGATTTTGTCGTCAAGAAGCTGGCCACTGAACCGACCGCCGTAAACGGTGAGGATCGTTTCGACGTTTTTATTGTCACCTGTCAGGTGCAATTCGGCAATCGCCGAACGAGGGACAGCCAATCGGCCATAAGGAGTCAAAATGGATACCGCGTCCTGCAACAGCTTTGCCTTGAACCTGTCGCCGTTGCGCATCAAGACATCATCGGGAACTTGCGGAACTGCCGCCAGGGTGGGCTTGTCTGGCGCAATTGCCTTGCCTGTTACGATCTTTGGGCGTGCGGGAAGGGCTTGCAGGTTCACGTCCGCCACGACAATTTGGCCATTGCCATCCAATGAAGAATGCTGATCGCGACCGTAGTCCCGACGGGCGGCGAAGGTCATCTGATCATCCAGGTAGGCTTTCAGCCCGGCTAGGGTGATACGCCCGGTGCCGTTGCCGTAAGTGCCCTTGGCTGCCTCCCCATGCAGGCCACGCAACAGGTACTCGGTAAACAGACCGTGTTCCGCCTTGGCATCCCAACTGGCGACTTCGTCCGCCTGAGCCGCCGTCAGTACATGAACGCGGTTCCCCGACGCCGGGAGGTGAGGCTCGACCGTCAACCCAGACACCCCCGTTACCATTTGTCCCGCGAAACTGGTGCCGGAAAAGCAGGCATCAATGAAGACCTTCACGGACTTAGCCTTAAGGCTTTGGAGATTACTCATCATCATGTCGAGGGAATAGCCGGTCAATTCCGCCCGGTTGGGATCGCCATCAACGGGCAGCAGATAGCCTCGCTTGTCCTTCAATCCCGGCACCCCATGACCGGAATAGAAAACCACTACGTCCGTCTGATTGCCACTGACAAGGTCGAAAATCCGCCCTTTGCCGTTCTCGTGCCCCCCAAATACCGCAGTCAAATCACCCAATGTAGCATTTCGCAGGTCAATGAGGTTTGCTGGCTCGACGCCCAGGACATTTAGCGCATACCATCCAAAGGCCGCCGCATCGTTCTCCGCGTATAAAACATCTGGAATGGGTGCCTTGTAATCCCGATTGCCAATGATCACGGCGATAGTTGTTTTACTGCCTTGTGGGGTCACAACGGGAGCCGCTGTTTCTGCCTGGAGTGCCGCCGCCTGGACCTGATTTGAACGCGGCGGGGTATCGGCGCCTGAAGACGTACCCGAAGACGCCTTTCCCGGTTTTGAATTTCCTTCCTCATACCGCTGCTTGAAATTCTCCGACCAATTGGCATCGTTGTGCAGAATCTCACGTGTGGTTGAGAGCGCGTTATCCGCTTCACTGGAATTCGGATCGCCGCCCGATTGGCCGATGGCCCAACGGCCCAACTTGTCCAGCAAATCGGCACTCTGTGCAGAACTGACGGACAGCCCCAGCAGAAGGAGCAAACCGAGGAATGCAGCCATGCGGGTCATGCCCCGTGATACGGATAACTTGGAAATACGCATTTCATCCCCCAACTCATGCGGCTCGCAAAGCCTAACATCTCTTGTGAAAAGTTAAAACCACCCACAACAACGCTAGATCAGTGTTTGTCCTCTGGCTTCGGTGGGATGGTGGGAACAAACTTGGACGGCGTATCGTGCAGCAACCCCTTGCCACCAAACCGACGGAGATATTCGGCGACGGCTCCTCCCTCATTGTTTTTGTCAAAGCCAATGATTCCAGCTTTTTCAAAAGTCTCCATGGACGTGGATTTGACGGGAGTAAGTGATAAGACCGGTGGATCACCGTTCACCTCGTAGGCCGCAAACATCCACATTTGCGTTCCTTCGCTCGTTCCCAGAAGCATGTTGACGTAATGCACCCCCTCAATTTCTGAGAAGTGACCCTGCGCAACATTCCAGCCATCCGGTTTATGGGGATCAAGGTTGATAATCACCAAGCGTTCATTCTGACTGCCACTGGCATCCCGGCCAATGAGCTTCATCTTACCGACATAGACGAAATCATCGTGCTTTGGGCTCAGAGGCGTCCAGTGGCCAAAGAGGGCTGTGGCCTCTTCCGGCAATGCGCCGTCCTGCGCTGGCGTCAGCGGTGAGTTATAACCCAGCTTGATGGACGTACAGGCACCTAAGGCTGCACAGACCAACACCAACGTCATGAACTTCAAATGACTTTTCATCAACTTCTCCCACCCTGGCTCATTTACCTTGATCAATGGCAGTGGCAGAGCGGTTTTTTGATTTGATCGTACAGAATGGCCTTGGGAAGCGGAGCGAGATCAGCGTGCTGAAATTTTCGCCGTCTGCAGGGATCGAGATGCCGTGAAGCCGAAGTAGGGGTTCATTGACACCCAGGGCGTCAACTTGGCGATGATATTGCCTCCGTCGGCGCGGACCACCAACTCCTTAAGGTAGTCATTGGCGTACATGCCATGCTTGAGCAGGATTTTGATCGTTTCGCCATTGGCCCGATGACGGATAGTTGTCTCGCCGCTGTTCGTGCCGTTGCGAGGGGAATCTCCGATGGTAATCTTGATCCGTTGGCTTCCCATTGCAACCGACTGACCGCCACGCAGAACAACGGCTTCGAAGTCACCGGTGCGGTCGAATTTCAGTCGAGTGCTCACCTGCTTCAGCCCCACCGCCTGATCGGCCTGAATGTCCATGGCATGATGGCCGTTGGACGAGAGGCGTAATACATCCCCGCCGGCTAACGGGCGATCCAGGTCCACAGAAACCGGGACAACGGCCCCATTCTCGGCGATGTCCGGTGCCTTCAGTGTCAGCCGCGAGGGTGCCGGGGCGGCGGGACCGGTGCTCGGTGTCAGGCTGGCCTGCTGGTTGTCCGGGTTGGACCAGGTTTTTTGCGGAACGGCGACTGGCGCGTCGGTCATGACCGGTTGGTCGCTGACCAGGGATTCGTGGATGAAGGCCTCGGTGCCATTGACCGCGATGCGGTACCAGGTTGCCCCGGCGACGACGGTCTGACCGGTGGCGGCGATCACCGCGCCCTTGCCCACGAGGCCTTTCTTATTGGAGGTGACCGACGGCAGTTCACGCAAATTGGCGTTGCCGCGAATGAACAGGGCCCGATTCAGCGGAGATATTTGATAGCTTGGCGGTGCAGGCTCCGGCGGCAGGGAGGCGACTTTCAGTTCCTTGACCTTGACCTGGGCCAGCGGCGCGAAGGCCCCGTTGGGATATTGCGACAGGTAGGCCTCGAAGCTGGCCGGATTGCGGCTGTCCTGGATCGATTGCCAGAACAGGGCCTCCTTGTCCACGGCGGCAGTGGGCAACGGGAGGGCCGCAGTTTTTGTCCCCGGCTTGAAATAGAAATCGCCGGTCAGCGAGGTATTGATCCAGGGGGTCTGCTTGCCGTGAGTCTGCTGATTGACCCGGCGCGCCGTCTCCTTGAAGACCTGCTCGACAGTCAGGCCCGGCTGTTCCAGCGCCTGCAGGAACTGGCCGGTGAATACGCCGTTGCCGCCCTTCGGCCCGTCCTGGGCCGACTCCCCGGGCCCGGCGGAATAGAGCATGGCGACCCCCTTGACCCCCGAGGGCACCTTGGCCACTGTCAACCCCCGGCTCGCCGAGCGGCTGCGCCGGGGTAGCGGGTTGTCGCGACAGGCGTCGAGGATTACCACGTTGATCGGGGCCCCGGCATTGCGCATGGTATCGAGGAGCGCGGTCGCCTCGACGGCTTCGAAGCGGAGATCCTCCTCCACCTCGACACGGGCATCGGTCGGAATGAGATAGTTCTTGCCGTCGGCCTGGATGCCATGCCCGGCATAGAACACCAATCCCGCGTCGCCGCCGGACAGTTTGCCCTCGAATGCAGACAGGGCCCGGCCCAGTTCCCGCCGTCCGGCGTCGGTCTTCAGGATCACCTCGAACCCGAGGCCCTTCAGCTTGGCCGCCACGTCCTTGGCGTCCTGCACCGCGTTATGCAGGCCCGGCAGGGTCGCGTAACTGTTGTTGCCGATCACCAGCGCCACGCGCTTCTCGGCCTGGGCCGGGAGGGTCCAACCCAGAAACACCAGAATGACCAGACCAATCGAAAGGCTCCGTCGCATGTCAAAATCCCATTTTTAAATCCGCTGGGGGCTGCGCCCCCAGACCCCCAAAAGGTAAAAGGGTTAAAACATAAAAGGTAAGCTTTAGGCATGCATGCCTAAAGCGTCCGGGCAAGGCGGAACCCCAGATCGTCGTTACGGTAGTCAGGTAGGCCCCTGCTGCGATAGGCCGAGCGGAGGACCCACGGATTGCCGTACCAGGACCCGCCGCGAAGGACGCGATTGCAGGAATTATTTCCTTCTCTGGCGCTGCCGTCCGATGGGGCATTGGCGTAGCTGTCGTTCCAGCAGTCCTCCGTCCATTCCCAAACGTTGCCGTGCATGTCGTGAACGCCAAAGGGATTGGCCCGGAAACTTCCCACCGGAGCCGTCTCCTTGTTATCCCAGCGGCTGCCACAGCCGTCGCAGTTGGCATTGCCCGATCCGGCGCTGTTGCCCCAACTGTACGTCGTCGTCGTCCCGGCGCGGGCCACATATTCCCATTCAGATTCGCTCAATAGCCGATAGCGCTGGCCCGTCTTGCGGTTCAGCTTTTGGATGAACGTCTGAGTATCGATCCAGTATACGTTCTCCACCGGACGATTGCTGCCCTTGAAATAGCTCGGGTTGCTGCCCATCACCGCCTGCCATTCGGCCTGCGTCACCTCGTATTTGCCCACCGCGAACTGATAACCGATGTTCACCCGGTGCACCGGCTTTTCGTTATCGTAGCCATCATTCGAGCCCATCTGGAATGATCCGGACGGGATCACCACCATCTCCGGGCCGCAGAATGCCCCGGAGGGTGCGTAACGTCCTGCCGTCGCCACATAGGCGTTCTCGCAGTCCCGAAAGATATCTCCGGGGGACAGATTCCCCGTGCGGACCGGTGCGGCAGGGCGTATGGGGGCAATGGGGAGCGGCTCCCGCTCATCCAACAGGCTCCCATAGACATACCCGGCTTCCCCATTGGCCAAGGCCACCCGGTACCATGTCGCCCCGGAGACCTCCGTCCTGCCCGTCACCCCCACCGGACGACCGGCATCCAGCAAACCCAGCTTGTCCGATGTCGCACTCGGCTCAGACCGAACGTTCGCCGTCTTTACCGCAAACAACGTCTCGTCCATCATCTGAACCCGATAACTCGGGCGCGGCGCTGGCTGGGGCTCCGGCGGCAGGGAGGCCACCTGTTGCGGCTTGTACTGCGCCGCCCGGCTGCGGGCTAGAGCCGCAAAAGAACCGTTGGGATACTGGCTCAGATAAGCCTCATAGTCAGAAGCCTGCTTGCTGTGCTGGATCGACTGCCAGAACAGGGCCTCCTTGTCGGCACCACTCGACGTCACCGACACCGCTGCTGGTGTCCCTGGCTTGAGATAAAACGCGTCACCCCCCAGCGAGGTGTAGACATAGGGTTCCTGACGCCCGCTGGTGGCCTTGCGGACGTTATCGGAAACCTTGCCGAACAGTAGCCGGATTTCCAGTCCAGGGGTTTCCAGGTTGGCCAAAAGAGCCTTGGTGAAGGGGCTGTGTTTCCCGGCCCCATCCGACGCCGTGTCGCCCGCGCCGGTGGCGTAGGCGATCAAGGTCTTACTGACCCGCCCGCCGATCACCGCCAGACCCCTCCCGACGCTGGAGGAGCGGGATCCCATGGCACGGGACATGCTGTTGGCCAGGGGATTGTCGCGGCAGGCATCGAGCAGCACCATCTTCAGCTTCTTGGCCCCGGCCAGTTCATCAAGGATGAAGTTCATGGGGATGGCCTGCCAGTTCAGATCCTGCTCCCGCGCCAGCCGGGCATCCACCGGCAGCACATAGTTGGTGCCGTTCACTTGCAGGGCATGGCCTGCGTAGTAGACCGTTGCCACATCAGCATCAGCCGCCTTGCGGCCAAAACCAGACAGCAGGGAACGGAAGGCGTTGATGTTCAGGTCGTAGCCATCGACCACGTCGAAGTCCAACCGGCGCAGAGCAGCGGCGACAGCCTTGGCATCGTGGCTGGGATTGGCCAGCTTGGCCGTGTGCTGATAGGCGGAGTTGCCAATCACCAAGGCCACGCGCTTCTCGGCCTGGGCTGCAGGCCAGGAAGCCAGCCCGCCGATCAGAACGACAATGAACAATAATCCCCGTCTCATGTGATCCCCTCGAACATGATCCCCCCTGGCGGGCAAACATCATACCCCAGCAATCTTGAAAGTTGAACGCCCAAACGGGCCAGGCACAGATGCACATAGATCTGGGTTCTGCAATGAGAGGAGGGGGACGATTTTGTTGAACGAAGGTCAGTGTCTGGAGATTTTTCTCTACAGTTCCAGTGTCATGACGATACTGGTTGTCAAGATCCTGCGGTCATTCAGCTTATCATTACCCTGCAGAATTGTGCCTGGGTGACAACCGTGATAAACAAGAATGCGGGATCCAAGCTCGTTGATGCTGTTGAGAGACATTGTCAATGTGGGGGGCGAGGGAATACCGGGGGGAGTATCTATGCGTCAATCCGTAGCATTGATGATTGTGGCTGTCCTGGCTTTTGCTGGGGCGGGGTGTCAGACAATTCAAGATGTGCTCCCAGATGGTTTGAAACAGGCAACTTCCTTCTTAGGGCCCTATAAGGACGATGATACGTATCGAGCAAATGCGCTTAATGATCAAGCGGTCCAACTAGTTAATCAAGTCCGCTATGCCGAGGCCGAGCACCTATATAAGCAATCCCTGGAGATCAGAGAGAAAACGCTTGGGGCGGATCATGCTGATGTGGCCCAGAGCCTCTACAACCTTGCCAATCTCTATAAGGAGCAAGGCCGCTACACCGAGGCCGAGCCGCAGTACAAACGCGCCCTGGCGATCCGGGAAAAGGTTCTGGGGCCGGACAATGTGGCTACGGCCAGCGTTATCAATAACCTTGCCTTGCTCTACCAGGCGCAAGGCCGCTACGCCGAGGCCGAGCCGCTGTACAAGCGGGCCCTGGCGATCATGGAAAAGACCATGGGGACGGAACATCCACATGTCGCTTACCCCCTTAAAGGCCTTGGCTGGCTATATTATTTGCAACGCCGTTACGCTGAGGCCGAGCCGCTGTTCAAACGCGCCCTGGCGATCCGGGAAAAGGTTTTGGGTCCGGACAATGTGGATACGGCCTGGGTTATCAATAACCTTGCCGCGCTCTACAGAGTGCAAGCCCGCTACGCCGAGGCTGAGCCGCTATACAAGAAATCCATGGCCATCTTCGAAAAGGCCAGTGGTCCGTGGAGCACGGATGTCGCTTCGGGTCTCAATAACCTAGCGCTCCTGTACAACTCCCAAGCCCGCTACGCCGAAGCAGTACCTCTGTACAAACGCGCCTTGGCTATCCAGGTGAAGGTCTATGGTGCCGATCACCCGGAAGTGGCCCTGACGACCGGCAACCTTGCCAATCTCTATGAGAAGCAAGGCCGCTACGCCGAGGCTGAGCCGCTGCACAAGCGGGCCTTGGCGATCCGGGAAAAGACTCTGGGGACGGAACATCCTCATGTTGCGAGCAGCCTTAAAACCCTTGGTGTGCTGTATTATTTGCAAAGCCGATACGCTGAGGCCGAGCCGCTGTTCAATCGCGCCCTGGCGATCCGGGAAAAGGTTTTGGGTCCGGACAATGTGGATACGGCCTGGGTTATCAATAACCTTGCCGTGCTCTACAAAGCGCAAGACCGATACGCCGAGGTCGAGCCGCTGTACAAGAAATCCTTGGCCATCTTCGAAAAGGCCAGTGGTCCGTGGAGCACGGATGTCGCTTCGGGTCTCAACAACCTAGCGCTCCTGTACAACTCCCAAGCCCGCTACGCCGAAGCCGTACCTCTGTACAAACGCGCCTTGGCTATCCAGGTGAAGGTCTATGGTGCCGATCACCCGGAAGTGGCCTGGACGACCGGAAACCTTGCCAATCTCTATAGGAAGCAAGGCCGCTACGCCGAGGCCGAGCTGCTGTACAAGCGGGCCCTGGCGATCCGGGAAAAGGTTCTGGGGACGGAACATCCCCATGTGGGATCCACTCTCAACGGAATGGCTGTCTTATTTAGCGACCAGGACCGATACGATATCGCTTTGACTTATAGTCGCCGTTCCACGAACATTCGTCGCCATCGGGCCATGGAGGCAGCGTCACAGCTTTCAAGCGGGGGATTAGCGGAACAGCATGATGTTCGAGGTCATTTTGTCAATCACATCGACATCGCTGACCACCTCGCTCAGACAGATGCTGCAAAACGTGATGCTCTGACCGCCGAAAGTTTTGAAGTGGCGCAGTTGGCCTCGGCTTCCAGCACGGGCGCTGCCATTACAGGTGTCGGTGCCCGCTTTGCTGCAAGTGATGATGCCTTGGCGCGCAGTATCCGTCAGCGGCAAGACGAAGCCGACCTCTGGCAACGCCTGGACGACCAAATTGTCGATGCCTTGGGCAAGCCTGCCGATAAGCGCAATATGAAAACTGAGGCCAAACTTCGGGCAGAGAAAGAGGCCGTAATAAAGCGCATCTCGGCACTGGATAAGGTGCTGGCACGGGATTTCCCTGACTACTTCGCGCTGACTTCACCTGAGCCGCTTCCGTTGGCCGAGGCGCAACAGCTTTTGGCCCCCGATGAAGCCATGCTCGTCTATACCGTGGAGAAGAACGCTGTTGATGAAACCAAGAAGCCCGAGGAGAGCTTCCTGTGGGTCGTCCGCCCCGACGGCACTACCCTGTATCGGCTGGAAACCGGCAGCAAGGACCTCAAGGAGTCCATCACCCAACTCCTGGCGACTGTCGATCTGAGCAAGGCAGGCACAGCCAACGGACTGCCACCCTTCGACACCAAGACCGCGCATGATCTCTATACCAAGCTGCTGGCCCCCGCCGAAAAGAGCCTTAAGGGTGTTCACCACCTGTTTGTCGTCCCCGACGAAGCCCTCGGCAGTCTGCCTCTCGGCACCTTGGTGACCGCCAAGCCAAGCGGGACTCTTAAATCCGCCGCCGACTACCGCAATGTACCCTGGCTGGCCCGCCGCTATGCCCTGACCACCCTGCCCTCGGTATCCTCCCTCCGCGCCCTGCGCCGCTTCACCAAGGTGGCGATGGCTGGCAAGCCCTTTGCGGGGATCGGAGATCCGGTGCTCGACGGGAGTCCTGGAATCGACCGGGGTCTGACACTGGGCAAGCTGTATACATACAAAGGCACCGCAGATATCCGCGCTGTACGGGGCCTGCCTGCCTTGCCGGAAACGTCCGGTGAACTCCATGCCATGGCCCGCATCCTCGGAGATACACAATCCGCCCTGTACCTGCGCGACAAAGCCCGAGAGAGTACCATCAAGAAGGCGAAGCTGTCTGACTACCGGGTGCTGGCTTTCGCGACTCACGGCCTCGTGGCGGGCGATCTTGAAGGCTTGGCTGAGCCCGCCCTGGTTTTGACCCCGCCGGACCGGGCGACTGCCGAGGATGACGGCCTGCTGACGGCCAGTGAGGTGGCCCGGGACCTTAAGCTCAATGCCGACTGGGTGATCCTATCGGCCTGTAATACCGCCGCCGCCGATGGCACGCCCAATGCCAGCGCCCTGTCGGGTCTGGCCAAGGCGTTCTTCTACGCGGGCAGCCGGGCGCTGTTGGTTTCCCACTGGCCGGTGGAGTCCAATGCGGCGGTGCGGCTGACCACGGGGGCGCTGAAGGAAGCCAAGGACCATCCGAAGATCGGTCGCTCTGAAGCGTACCGCAGATCCATGATGGCGCTGCTGGATGACGAGACCACCCCGCAATATGCTCACCCAGCCTTCTGGGCACCGTTCTTCGTGGTCGGCGAGGGTGGCTCGGCGAACTAAGGGGTTGCCCTCACATTATTCGGTGATTGCCTCCTCGGTGGCGGGTGTGGCGATGTTGTTTGACGGGGTCACCCGGGGAATATAGGCCATGATCTCGACCCGCCGGTTTTCCGCTCCGTTCGGGTCCAGCGGGTTCTTGAGCCGGGTTTCCCCTTCGCCGCGCGGTGAGAGACGGTCCGGGGCGATCCCGTGAGCCTGCACCAGATACAGGGCCACAGCTACGGCCCGAAGCTCGGAAAGTTCCAGGTTTCGTTCGGCATCGCCGCTGGCGTCTGTATGACCGATGATGTCGAAGCTCAGGGCATTCAGCCGTGGATCCTCGAGGGCGGCCCCGAGGGCATCCAACTGCGCCTCGCCTTGGGCTGTCAGGTCGGCAGCCCCCAAATCGAATTCAACGGTGAGATCCACCGAGCGGGCCTCAGGCAGCCCCTCAAGGCCGCTGATCGGCACCAGACCCTCGACGATGGACTCTGCGTTGAGGCGGCTGTCATCGGCCCGGGCGGGTAAGGCCAGAACAAGGCCCATGACAATGGATATCAAAAATAACGACTTGCTGAACATGATGTGGGTCCCCCATATTTTCAGTTGAAACCATAACGCCGGGCGAGGGCGCTCGTCGAGTATCCCGTGCCACGTCCACTTCTAAAATCCGGCAGGGTTGCCATGATCCGGCGTAGCGCGTCGTCGGTCAGCGAGGGACGCAGGTCGTCATCCCCCGCCATCATCCCGGCCTCCGCGACGCTCAACAGGGCCGACAGGGGCGACAGCGGCAACCCGCCGTCGGATCGGGTGGCGATGTGCCGGGCCTGCCAGAGAATGTCCGCCGACCCTGCCTTGCGCAGCCGCAGATGCAATCCCACCGCCTCGCGGGTCCAGACCAGCGCGTAGACACTTTGCGTGCTCATCACCTCGGTCTCGACCACATGAGTACAGCCGCTTTCACGGGCCAGGGGGATTTCGTCTCGGTTGTCCGCGAGGTCCAATGCCAAATGGCGCGCCATCTGCTGCCGCTCCATAGGGCCGACCACGCGGTCGATCCGACCGGACAGATGGCGGGCGACCATCTCCTCAATCATGGGCGCGGCGGCTGTCCCGTCTTCCGACGTGGGGGCCAACACCACGACGCAGGAAGGGCTTTGGCCATAGAGTGCGCGATCAGAGTGGGTTTCAACGGATCGCCCGAAAATCTCCGAACTTTCCTGTTTGCCGTCATTCCATGCGACGGTGCGCGTGTTGACGCAGCCCGCGAGCATGACGGCAGCGAGGACCGGACCCCATAAATTTCGGCAAAAGGTGAGCATGGCCTAAGTCCCTTTCCGATGGCAGGACGAGGCGGGCAGTCGAAGCACACCAGATCGCCGTTGCCCATCGACCTGGATGTCTAAGAGCAATAGGGACCGGCCTTCCAGGCGATAGCGGGCGTGAATATGTTGGGCTATGGCATAGCCCTTGCCGACCAGCCGGGTGAGCCCGCCGAGCAGTTGCGCATCCTGAGCGCGCGGAAACAGGCGCACGGGGATCAGTTCGGACCGTCCAGCATGGGCGCGTCGCAGATCCTGGATCAGGCGGGCTTCCCGAGGCGGCTGCAACCCTTCCACCTGACGCACGAAGCCGCTGTAACGATCCAGGTCGGGCAGACGGCCCGTCGGGCCGGTTTGCTTGTCAAAAACCAGGCCCTCCGCATTCATCAGCACGGTGGACATCCCGATACAGTGGCTCAGATGGTCATACAACCGAACCCTTGCTGTTGGATCTTCCGGCCAAGCCAGTTCGATAACCGGGCCTTGCCCATGTTCGAGAAAGCGCAGGGCCACCCGTCCTTCCTGAAGGTCCTCTTTGGGCAGCGTCACGACCGCCGATTCCACCGGTTTTTCAGCCTGTTGCAGTTGCGGATGGCGCGGCTCGGGAGCCGTTGGGGCGAGGGGGGCAACGACTTGAACCTCGACGGGCGCGGGCAGGACTGGCGCAAGTGCGGGGAGAGGCACGGGCGGCGGGGCCGGGATGGTGACATGCCGCAAGGTCATGGGGGATGGGGGGGGCACCATTTCGTTTTCAGTCGGTGCCTGTTCTTCGGGGGAAGTGTCGGGACGGGGCAGGATCACCAACAGCAGCGCGCCCAGAACCACCGGGAGCAAACCCATCCAGGGGGTGGTTCGGGCGCGCCGGATCATGGCTCAGTTCCCCAGCCGGTCGAGAAACCGGCCTTCCATGTCGTCGATCAGGCGGGCCAGTTCGCGGCGACGCTCGGTGGGGCTCATGAAGGTCGCCGTTTCAACGGGCGCTTGCGGGACTTCGGTTTGCTGGATCGGCACTTCATGGACCGGTATCTGGGCGACGACCTGGGTCGGTGGCAAGGGCGGCGGTGTTTCCACGACCGGCTCGGGCTCCGCTGCTTGTTTGACCGGCTCGACTTTTGGAGAGGGCAACGGTTCCACGATAGGTTCCGCGCGCTCGACGGCGGGCGGCGCAGCGGTCACATCCGCCAACCAGGCGCGGGGATCGGTTCCGTTGCCGACTGCCAGATAGGCCAGGGCAGCAAAGACGACGAGATTGAACAACAGATAACGCATGATGGGTCTCCCTCAGTCAGATGTGGTCGGGGGCTCGAGCAGGCGGGCATGGCTGACCAGCAACAGGGTGCGCAGCACGGCGGACAGCGGCAGGCCGACCACGGTGGTCAGAAAGGCCATGCTGAACTGGGCCGTCAAGTCGCGGATGATGGCCTGTACGGTATCCGGCCCCAGGGTCTGCTGGGCCAGGGTGCCGATGCCCAGGCTGATGCCGAGCAGGGTATAGGTCAGGGCCAGGGTGGTGATGCCGTTGGCCGCCTGCAGGCCCGCTTCCAGCCACAGCGGCCGTCCGCCGCTTCGGGTGAGTTGGACCCAGCAATAGAGGGCCGTCAGCACCAGGCCGCCGAGCAGCCCGATAAAGGTGATGCCGAAAACTTCGGCGGCGCGGCGGGCCAGTTCGTTGGCATCCATGCTTGTGGCGGCCACGGCGACCGCCGTCACCACCACACCGCCCCCGAGCATCAGGCTGACGGCCTTGGAGCCGGTGTCCAGGGTATTGAGCAGCGCACCCATCTTAGTAGCGCCGCCCGACGCGGGCATTCATCAGGCTGTCGGTGGACAGGCCCACGGTGTCCAGCCAGTGATCGGTGATGCCGCGATCCTTCTCCACCGAGGCATGGACCAGAAAGGTCAGGTCGTAGCTGGCGAAGGCCCGCCGGACCACCGGGGTGTTCTGCCCTTCCAGGGTTTTGTCGCGGATGGCCATGCGTTCCAGATCGACCAGACGATGCTTCGACTGGGCGATTTTCTTCTGCCGCTCGTCGGGGGTCAAATCGGGGGCGAAAATGGTGTCGACCAGGATCGCCCGTTCCCGTTCCAGGTTTTCCAGACTGCCCGCCTGGGCAGCGGTGCTGGCGAGGACGAGGGCGGTGGCGAGAACGAAAGTCTTCAGGGGAAAGAGGGTGGTCATCTCGAAAGTCTCCTTCGAAGAGGGGGATCAGTTGCCGACGAATAAAGAGACGGCGGCGGTCAGGCTGGGTGCGGCGGACTCGTCGGGGCTATCTCCATCGTCCGGGTTGCCGTCCAGCCCTTCGGCCAGGGCGATGGCGTCCAGGGCCACCAGTTTGGCCATGAAGCCGAGGATCTGTTCCTCCTGGGCGATGAGGGCGATTTCCGCCTCCGAGTCAGCGACCAGTTGGCGCAGGTAGTCCTCGCGGCTGATTGCCTCGCCGTCCAGGGTCGGCCCCTGATTCATGGGGTGGGCGGCAATGGCGGCGATCAGGCTGTCCATGGCGGTCTTGTTCTTGGCGTATTCAGCGCCGTAGCGGCTTTCCGAGGCGAACTCGGTGCCGAAAATCTGCGTATCCACCTCGTCCAGGCTGGATTTGAACCGCTCCCTGGCGGCCTGTTGGTTGGCCAGCAGATCGGCGGTCACCTGGTCGGCGGCCCCGCCGCTGCGGCGGGCCTTGTCGAGCAGGCGCTCATAGAGCTTCTTGCGGGTCTCGGCCTGTTTCTGGCGCATTTCCAAACGTTCGCCCATCAGTTGGACATAGGCCTGCTTCTCGGCCAGGAACTGGTGCTGGAGTTCCGTGTACAACGGGCCTTCGGCCTTTTCCGCCGCCCCTTTGAGATCGGCCAAGGTCTGGCCCTTGGCGGTGATCTTGCCGCTGCTGTCGTCGATGGCGGCGGCCAGGGCGGAGGCCTTATAGTCCCGGTCGATGGCCTTTTTCAGCATCTGCGGCGGCAGCTTGACCAGCCGCTCGCTGGCAGACGGGTTCCAGGTCGCGGTGTCGGCCTGGGCCCCCTGGGGGGCGGCGGCCAGCAGTGCCAAAACGGCACAACCGGCGAGCAGGGTGGAACGGAGAGGATGGGTTTTCATGGATCATGTCTCCCTGTGACGGTGGCCGTCAGTTCTGTTTCCAATGGCGGGTGCGGCGCACTTCGTCGCGCAGCGGTTCGCCGATGTTGGCCACCGAGATGGTGTAGGGGGTGGCGCGACCGAAATCGAACAGCACTGAATAAGTGTCGAGGAACGATGCGCCGCCGGTGAGATAGAGGTCCTGGCCCGGAAAGGCGCGCTTGAAGTTCTCCAGATTGGCCCGCGCCGCACTCAGGTCGCCGCCCTTCATGTGATTCTGCACCGACAGGGCATAGGCCCGCATGCGTTCCTCCGGGGCGATGCCGTCGGCTTCCGGCCCCAGGTCGGCCTCGCAGGATTCCAGCAGCCGCGCGCTGGCCAGATACTGGCCGGGGTTGGAGGTCTTGCGGGCTTGCTCGTCGAGCTTCAAGGCGTCGTCGCGGCAGGCCCGGTAGCCGCGCAGGGCTTCCACCTCGGCAAACCGCGCCTGGCGGAAGCCGATGCCTTCGCTCTGCTGGTTGCCGACGGTCTGGCAGGCGGCGAGGGTGGTCCCCGCCAGCAGCACGAGTGCCCCCTTGAGGGCGAAGCGGGAGAAAGCTCCCTTGGTGTTCAGAATATGGGTTTTCATGGTTCGGCCCCGTTGCTGGTTGCGTTCTGAAACCGGCAATGAAAGGCGGAGCAGGATTTTTTTTAAGGACCATGGACTGACCGGATGTGATGCGGTCGATCGGCGGTGGTCATGTGCCCCGGAAGGCGAAATTGTTCATGAGGATGCCCAAGGCGCGCCCCTATCTGGACCACGGCATTTTGGAACTGGACAACAATACTATCGAGAGGGCCGTGAAACCCGTGGCCCTCGGACGTAAAAAATTGGCTCTTCGCCGGTTCCGAGGGCGGGGGCAAAGCCATGGCCATCGCCTTCACCCTGATCGAAACTGCTAAACTCAACCAAGTCGATCCCCAATCCTGGCTCACCTGGGTGCTGGATCGCATCGCCGATCACAAGATCAACCGCATCGACGAATTGCTCCCCTGGAACTACGCCGCCCAAGCCGGATGATCTCGCAGTCCTAATAACAAGGGCGGGTTCACCGGACGGACACTCTCCGGCGGCCAGAGAGGGGGGGGCCTCTCTGGACTCTCCCCAAGAAGTAAAGGAGTAAGGATCCAAGATATAACTTTTAGGCGTATCGCCTAAAAGGTCCTGGCGATGCGGAACCCGTAGTAGTCGCCCCGGTCACCGGAGCTGACCCTGACGCGGTTGGCGGAGCGCAGGAACCTCGGTTTGACGTCCCAGGAACCGCCGCGCAGAACGCGAACGCGACAATCTCCGATTGTGCGTGCGCGACCGTCGGTCGGGGCATTGGCGTAGCTGTCCTGGGAACAATCCTGTACCCATTCCCACACATTGCCATGCATATCGTGTACGCCAAAGGGGTTGGCCCGGAAACTTCCCACCGGAGCCGTCTCCTTGTTATCCCAGCGGCTGCCACAGCCGTCGCAGTTGGCATTGCCCGATCCGGCGCTGTTGCCCCAACTGTACGTCGTCGTCGTCCCGGCGCGGGCCACATATTCCCATTCAGACTCGCTCAATAGCCGATAGCGCTGGCCCGATTTGCCCGATAACCATTTCACATAGGCCTTGGCCGCACTCCAATCTACACATGCCACCGGATGGCTATCAGTCTGCGAAAATCCCGGGTTTCTCCAGCTCTTGCCATCCACCTTTTTCCAGCTACCTTCAAAAACATAACAGCTGTTTCCAGCATCATATCCGGTGGCGCGGACAAATTCAGCGAACTGTCCGCGAGTCACCTCGAACTTGCCCACCGCGAATTGGTAGCCAATGTTTACACGGTGCACCGGCTTCTCGTCACCATCCCCGCCGTTGGAGCCCATCTGGAATGATCCGGACGGGATGACCACCATCTCCGGGCCGCAGAACACCCCCGATGGCACCGACCGGCCCGCCGTCGCCACCAGCGCGTTCTCGCAGTCCCGGAACGTGTTGCCCGGCGACAGATTCCCCGTGCGGACCGGGGCGGCAGGACGCACGGGCGTCGGCTCCCGCTCACCCAACAGGCTCCCATACACATATCCGGCTTCCCCATTGGCCAAGGCCACCCGGTACCAGGTTGCCCCGGAAATCTCCGTCCTGCCCGTCACCCCCACCGGACGACCGGCATCCAGCAAACCCAGCTTGTCCGATGTCGCACTTGGCTCAGACCGAACGTTCGCCGTCTTCACAACAAACAACGTCTCGTCCATCGCCTGAACCCGATAACTCGGGCGCGGCGCAGGCTGTGGCTCCGGCGGCAGGGTGGCCACCTGTTGCGGCTTGTACTGCGCCGCCCGGCTGCGGGCCAATGCGGTAAAGGCTCCATCCGGATACTGGCTCAGATAAGCCTCATAGTCAGAAGCCTGCTTGCTCGACTGGATCGACTGCCAGAAGACGATCTCGGCATTGTTGCCGCTCTTCGTCGCCGCGCTTTTGTTGGCCGCGCCGGGCATGAAGTAAAAGTCTCCCTGCAACGATGCCAGCGACCAGGGCCGCTGCCGTCCGCCTGTGGCCTCAACCACCTCGCGGCTGACCTGCTTGAAGATCTCCTCCAGCTTTAGGCCCGGCTGGCCCATGGCCTTCAGCAACGCTCCGGTAAACAGTCCGTGTCCGCCTGGGTCGCCGTCCTGGGCCGTCTGGTTGGGCCCTGCGGCATAGAGGATCGCCGTGCCCTTGGCCCCCCGAGGCATGTTCAGTACCGTCAGGCCACGGGCCGCCGACCGGCTGCGCTTGGGCAACGGATTGTCCCGGCAGGCATCGAGTATGATGATATTCATCGGATTGCCCGCCCGCTCCATGGCGGCGAGGATGCGTTCGGCGGGCAGGGCCTCCGCCGCCAGATCGGATTCCACTTCCACATCGGCGTCGGTGGGGATCAGATAGTTGTGGCCGTCGGCCTGGATGCCGTGCCCGGCATAAAACACAAGGCCGGTGGCACCACCGGATAGCTTGCCCTCAAAGGCGTCCAGGGCGCGATACAGGTCCCGCTGACGGGCGTTGAGCTTGAGGGTGACGTCAAAGCCGAGGGACCGGAGTTTGCTGGCCATGCCCTTGGCGTCGGTCTCGGCGTTGTTGAGACTAGGCAGATGCCGGTAGTCGTTGATGCCGATCACCAGGGCGACCCGCTTCTCGGCTTGGGCGGGAGCTGCAAATGCCATCGCCACTATCAAGCAGAGGTAGAATATAATTGTTCGCTTCATCTCTGCCTTCCTTGCGGCTCTCGCTGGGGACTGAGCCCCCAGACCCCCAAAAGGTAAAAGGGTTAAAACACATAAGGTAAGCTTTAGGCACGCATGCCTAAAGCGTCCGGGCAAGGCGGAACCCCAGAAGGCTGCCACGGCCGCCTGGCAGGTCCCTGCCGCGATTGGCCGAGCGGAGGTCCCCCGGAAGGTTGAACCAGGACCCGCCGCGATAGACGCGAAGGCAGGAATTATTTCCTCCTCTGGCGCTGCCGTCGGTCGGGGTATTGGCGTAGCTGTCTATGCAATCCTGTACCCTTTCCCCAACGTTGCCGTGCATGTCGTGAACGCCAAAGGGGTTGGCCCGGAAACTTCCCACTGGTGCTGTCTCCTTGTCATCCCAGCGGCTGCCACAGCCGTTGCAGTTGGCATTGCCCGATCCGGCGCTGTTGCCCCAGCTGTACGTCGTCGTCGTCCCAGCGCGCGCCACATACTCCCATTCCGCTTCGCTCAATAGCCGATAGCGCTGCCCCGTGCGGCGGTTCAGCTTCTTGATGAACGCCTGCGCATCGTCCCAGGAGACCTGCTCAACAGGACGGTTGCTTCCCTCGAACTTGCTCGGGTTGCTGCCCATCACCGCCTGCCATTCGGCCTGCGTCACCTCGTACTTCCCGACCGCGAACTGGTAGCCAATGTTCACCCGGTGCACCGGCTTCTCGTCGCCATCGCCATCATTCGAGCCCATCATGAAACTGCCCGACGGGATCACCACCATCTCCGGGCCGCAGAATGCCCCGGAGGGTGAGTAACGTCCTACCGTCGCCACATAGGCGTTCTCGCAGTCCCGGAACGTGTCGCCCGGCGATAGACTGTGCGCGGGGTCAAGCTGCGGTTCACTGCCCGTCAGGAGATTGCTGTAAACGTAGCCAACCACTCCTGTCGGCAAATCAACCCGGTACCAGTCACCGTCCTCCACAAGCCCGGTGACCCGGACCTCCGAGCGTCCCTCCAGGCGACCCACCTTGGCCCCCTCGGTCGTGGGTTCACCACGGACGTTTACCGCGCCATTGCCCGACACCCACATCCGGGTGTTTAGACTGGCGACTACGTATTCGGGCGAGGAAAGGTCCTCGATCCGCTTCTTGGCGAGGTAATCATAAGTGCCGTTCGGGAACTTGCGCA
Organism: Magnetospira thiophila; assembly: GCF_054657015.1. Taxonomy (NCBI): domain Bacteria; kingdom Pseudomonadati; phylum Pseudomonadota; class Alphaproteobacteria; order Rhodospirillales; family Thalassospiraceae; genus Magnetospira; species Magnetospira thiophila. The sequence continues at coordinate 27,466 of NZ_BAAHXF010000001.1, read as the reverse complement.
GATACGCCTCGAAGTCTGCCTTGTCGCTGCTGTCCTTGATGGCGGTCCAGAACTCAGTATCCCGATCACTTGTCGAGGCTGGTGGCAGCAAGGCCACCTGTGCCGGTTTCGACTGCCCCGGCTTGAAATAGAAGTCGCCCTTGACCGACGAATTGATCCAGGGGTCCTGGCTGTTGTGGGTCTTCGCCGCCACCTCGGCCGCCGTGCGCTTGAATACCTGCTCCACGGTCAGGCCCGGTTCATCCAGCACCTTCAACAGTTCGCCGGTGAACACCCCATGGCCGCCGCTCGGGCCGTCCAGCGCCACCTGACCCGGGGCCGCAGAATAGAGGATCGCCGTGCCCTTGGCCCCCATGCCCAACGGCGCGGTCTCCACGGTCAGCCCCCGCGACCCGGAGCGGGTCGGCAGGGGGTTATCGCGGCAGGCATCGAGGATGATGATGTTCAGCGCCGTCCCGGCCCGTTTCATGGTGTTGAGAATATTGCGCACCGGGATGCCGCCGCCGTAGTCCAAATCGCTTTCCGTCTCCACCAGGGCATCGGACGGGATCAGATAGTTGCGCCCATTGGCCTGAATGCCATGCCCGGCATAGAACACCAGCCCCACATCCGCCTTGGCCAGCTTGGCTTCGAACTGGTCGAGGGTGCGGCCCATGTCGCGCAGTTTGACATCCAGCCGGAGAATGGTCTCAAAGCCCAAGGTTTTGAGCTTGGCGTCAACGCCCTGGGCATCCTTGCGGGCATTGCGCAAGTCCTTCAGGGTCGCATAGCTGTTGTTGCCGATGATCAGGGCAACACGTTTCTCGGCCTGGGCCGGGAGGGCCAGAAGCCAAAAAACAGCGACCAGACAAATAATCCATCGCATCAGCTTCCTCCCCCGATATTCACCAAGGTCACCCGCCGGTTGCGGCTGCGACCGTCCTCGGTGGCGTTGTCGGCGACCGGTTGGGTTTCTCCCCGGCCTTCGGGGCGCAACCGTTGGGCATCGACGCCCAGGTCGACAAGGCTCTGCTGGACGGCCCGCGCCCGCTGTGCCGAGAGCGAGAGATTATAGCCGGCATCCCCGGTGGCATCCGTATGACCTTCGACCAGAATGCGCGTCCTGCTCAGTTGCGGCGTTTGCAGGGCGCGGGCAATCTCCAGCAACTGGCTCTCCGCCTCGGACGACAGGCGGGCGGAATCCACTTCGAACAATATGGGGATGTCGATATGTGGCTCTTCGTGGTGGGTCACGGTCAGGCCGCGGGTCAGGACCGGCTTCTGGGTCAGACCCCGGGTCACCACGTCGGCGTTCACCACCTGGGTTGCCGCGCCACCGAGGGCGCGCAGCTTCTCCCGATAGGCCGCCTCGTGGGGCGCCAGGCCGAAGGGATCTCCCGCCGCGATCTCTTGGGCAAGCAATTCCAGGAACCGGCTGTAGGCCTGCCGCGCGCCCGACTTGTCGCCGCGCACCGCCTGGATGTCGCCGAGACCGGCATAGGGCACTGCCCCGCCGCCACCGGCGATGGCCCGCCGATAGAGGGCCTCGGCGGTCGCCAAGTCTCCCTGTTGCTCCTTGAGGACGGCCAGATTGTTGAGGGATGTGGCATGGGTGGGGCAAAGGCCGATGGCCTTTTCCAGCAGCGCCTCTGGTTGACTGGCTGTCCGAGAGGTTTCAAACAGCCGGTCCGCTTCTTGGCAATCCTCAGCGGCGGCGGTCCCCGAAATCAGCAGGGACGCGCCAATAATAACACCCCAAATTTTTTGTTGACGCATCAGTCCTCCCCCCCCCAGGGTCAATTAAACTTATAGCGTTTAGGTGATGGTACATCTTCGCGAACGATGGTCAACTCCTGATGGACAACTTGCCCTCCGGACAGCGCCAGGATGTCGAGAGCCCTCGCTTCCAGTGCAGTCCCTTCCCGAACCCATGCAGAGGCCTCGTCGGCCAGAATATCGGAGACTCGTATGGCGGTGAGGCTGATCGTCGATGTCTCTTTGCCTGATTGTAGGGGCAAGGTCATGGCCGTGGCGCCGTTATACATAGTGTGCCCCACCTGTCCCGCGAGGATCTCCTTGCTGTTTTCCATATCCTCCAGGCTGACATGCAGGCCGCAGATTTTTAGACTTCCGATATCGAGTTGCCCGTCCACCGGCTCGATGGGCGCACGCTTCAGAGCGGCGAGGCCCGCCTCATCGGGACAGCCGCCGAAGCGGGACGGCTTGAGCAGCGCATAATGCAACACCGGCGTCGGCAAAGATGGAGCCGGTTGCACTGCCCATGAGAAAAGCGCCAGGGTGACGCGATCCAATATGCCTCCCGTGGCCCGCCTCTGGGCGAGGGCCTCGGCGAGATCAATATACTGGCCGTCCCGCTGCATGGCGCGCCAATCGAGCGCCTGCGCAAGTCCGGCCACAAGGGGAACGGCCAAGGCCAGAACCAGCAGGAGAGAAAAAACCATCGCCCACCCGAAACGTCGTCGAGGGAGAGGTTGCCTCATGCCCACATGGGACTCAACATCGTCGAACCGGGCGACGGCCACCACCTCCAGGCCCGCGATGTCTTGCCCCAGGGCGGCCCGAACCGCCGCCTCGTTGTCCGTGGGCACGATCAGGTGCACCGGCTTGCCGTCCGCCCGCGCCTGTTGGAACAGGGCGGCGGACGCCGCGATCTTGGCCGCGATCCCCGCCACCGGATGCAGATTGAGGTCCGTATCCACCTCGCCGGTTACCCAGACCAGGGCGTCGGGATCCGTTTCCCGCCCGCAGAGCCGTCCGCGATGATGCAGCACATGGGCCAGCAGCAACCCCAGTTGCCAGCTCGTACCATCGGTGATTGGGCGGGCCACGTCGGCCCGGAACACCGGGTGCCCAACCATCCGCTCAACCACCCCGGTCGGCTTGCGCACGAAGGCGTCGTAGGCGGCGCTGATGGGCAGCGGCTGCGCCCGGCCGTTCAGACAGATCACCGATTGCAGGTCCGGGTCCTCGGGGGTCAGCCGCTGGACCTCCGACGGGCCGTCCGTGGTGGCGATGTAAACCCGCAGGGTAGTCATGCCAGATAGACCTCCGAGGCCGGGTCTTGCAACGCGGCGAGGATCGGATCTTCCGGCTCGAACATCACCTGTACCCGTCCGCGCGCCGCCTCGGGAAGCAGCGCCTTCATCGGCGGGCCGTCTTGCGGCTGCACGAACAGCACTCGGGGAACTTTTTGCGCCTCGACCAGAGTAATCAGCCCATAGACCTGCCCATCGCCGCTGCGCGAGGGACGCAGGTCGAGGGTGAAGCCGTCGCCCCGGCGCTGGGTCACGCCACCGCTGCTCGCCGCCGCCACCCGGTCGGCCCGGTAGACGGCCATGTCGGCAACCAGCGCCCTGAGGTCGGCCTGCAACCGGGCATCCACCGCCAGGGCGCGGGCCAGTCCGGGGGCCATCACCGGATCGCCGCCGGCGACATAGGCATACAGATCGGCGAAACAGGCCGCCGGTTCGACGCCCTCGGCGCGGGCCAGATCGGCCCCGATCAGGCGGGCGGTTTCCCGCGCGGTCAGAATGTGCAAGAGGTCGGGGGTCCGGTCGCTCATCATGAGGCCTCCCCATACAGGCGGTGGAAGCGGTCGGTGAAACGGGGCAGGTCTTCGGCGAACCGTGTCGCCCAGGGATGCTCCGCATCCAACCGCGCCAGGGCCGCTTCGAAAGCCGTCAGTTGTTCAGTCACGGTCTGCAAGGGCGCGATGGCCTGTCCGTGGCCCTCAATGGTGGCCGCATCCTCAAGATCCGTCGGGCGGAAACCCTGCCGGTTGATCTTCTTCAGTCCCGCCGCCGCCCGCTTGAGGAAGCCGCAGTCTTCCAAGGCCCGCATCAGGTCCGGCTGTTGGGAAATGATCTGTTGCATGTCCTGCCGCTCGTCATGGGTTAGCAAATGGCTGGCCAGGGTGAAGGTCGCCTCATGTCCGGCCTGGGCCAGGACGGCGGCACTCGCCAGCCTCACTGTCAGCAAATGCGAGGCCAGGGCGGTAAATTCGTCGGTTTCCGCCGGATAGTCGGTTTCCGCCGCCGTTTCGATCAGCTCTTTCATTTGCGCGGCCGTGAGTTTGCGGCGCAGACCCTGGCTGATCCGCAACTGAGCCGGACGGAACACCGCCAGCCGCAGCAGCGACAGGGCCAGCGCCCCGGCTTCCTCCCCGGCTTCGACCAGATCGGCCAGCCGGGCGGTTTCGCGCTTGTTGAGGGCCTTCACCGTATCCGCCGGCGGCTCGGCCAGTTGATCGAGCGGCGAGGTCCGTTCCTGCAGGGTTTCACAGGCCGCCAGCAGGGCCGCGTTGTCGGGCTCCACCTCGCCTGCCTCGCGGTCGCCGCCGATGGAAGCTTGGTGCTCGAAGACCCGCAGGTCGTGCCCCTGGGCCAGGAGCCGCCGCAGATCCAGGGCGGCATGGTAGGCGGCCTCGAAGGAGCGCCCCAGGTCGCCGTCCAGGTCGATCAGGCCATCCCACAGATCGAGAATGGCCGCATCGTCGACGGCGTCCCTCCCGAACCCCGGCCCGGCCCGTTCGGTCATGAACACCAGCACCGCCTGAGTGCGCCGTTGCGCCTGGACGGTCGGCAGATGGGCCGCCAGTGCGTCATAGGTCCGCTTGGCCATGTCGTTGGCCACCCTGGAGACCTCGGCGGACCGCAGGCCGCTCGACCGCAGGGGCGTCAATACATCGCGCAGGGTGGCATAACCGAGCAGCGATTGCAGGAAATGCATCAGACAGACCAGTCGGGGCAATGTGCCTACCGAGAGATCATAGGAACGGTCGGCCAGGGCAATGGTGAGGGTGCCCTCGGTCAATCGTCCGGCGGCGCGCGGCAGGTCGGCCAGCAAGGCCCGGCACCCGGCACTCCGGGCGGTGGACTCTCGCCAGAAGAAGCCCAGATAGCCGTCCCGACCGCCGAGGGCTTCCGCCACCGGCAGCAAATGGCAAAGCTGATGCAGCGCCGGGGCATAGGCCCGACAGGCGATCAGTTGTTCGACCCAGCGCCGCGCCTTGGGCAGGTGCCAGGGGTCGCCCTTTACCGTCCGCATGTCGGCCAGGGCGAGGAACAAGGCGCGCAGTTCGGCGCTCTTGCCCGCTTCCATGACCAACGATTGCGCGGTGACCTGTTCCATGGCGGGAAAGGATAGACAAACCGGTTCAGGCTGTCATCCGGGGATGTGCGGGGCCGACCTGATGATCGCCGCCACGGCGCTGGAACACGGTCTCGCCGTGGTCACCCGCAACGTCCGCCATTTCGAACCCACCGGGGTGCCGGTGGTGAATCCGTTTGGATGAGCGCGTTGCCGCCGATCAGGGCTCCAATGGCGTTCGCCCGTCGGGGGCTGCGGTCAATGGTCATGCCATCCCCAACAAAATTTGGCCGCCTTCGGCGGCCAAAGGGTAAAAGGGTTAAAACATATAAGGTAAGCTTTAGGCACGCATGCCTAAAGCGTCCGGGCAAGGCGGAACCCCAGACTGAGGCTACGGTAGTCAGGTTGGAGCCCGTAGCGATTGGCCGAGCGGAGGTCCCTCGGAATGCTGATCCAGGACCCGCCGCGATAGACGCGATCGCAGGAATTATTTCCTCCTCTGGCGCTGCCGTCGGTCGGGGTATTGGCGTAGCTGTCCTGGTAACAATCCTGCACCCATTCCAACACATTGCCATGCATGTCGTGTACGCCAAAGGGGTTGGCCCGGAAACTTCCCACCGGTGCTGTCTCCTTGTTATCCCAGCGGCTGCCACAGCCGTCGCAGTTGGCATTGCCCGATCCGGCGCTGTTGCCCCAACTGTACGTCGTCGTCGTCCCGGCGCGGGCCACATATTCCCATTCAGACTCGCTCAATAGCCGATAGCGCTGCCCCGTCTTGCGGTTCAGCTTCTCGATGAACGTCTGAGCATCGTTCCAGGAGACCTGCTCAACAGGACGATTGCTGCCCTTGAACTTGCTCGGGTTGCTGCCCATCACCGCCTGCCATTCGGCCTGCGTCACCTCGTATTTGCCCACCGCGAACTGATAACCGATGTTCACCCGGTGCACCGGCTTTTCGTTATCGTAGCCATCATTCGAGCCCATCTGGAATGATCCGGACGGGATCACCACCATCTCCGGGCCGCAGAATGCCCCGGAGGGTGCGTAACGTCCTGCCGTCGCCACATAGGCGTTCTCGCAGTCCCGAAAGATATCTCCGGGGGACAGATTCCCCGTGCGGACCGGTGCGGCAGGGCGTATGGGGGCAATGGGGAGCGGCTCCCGCTCATCCAACAGGCTCCCATAGACATACCCGGCTTCCCCATTGGTCAAGGCCACCCGGTACCAGGTCGCCCCGGAAACCTCCGTCCTGCCCGTCACCCCCACCGGACGACCGGCATCCAGCAAACCCAGCTTGTCCGATGTCGCACTTGGCTCAGACCGAACGTTCGCCGTCTTCACAACAAACAACGTCTCGTCCATCGCCTGAACCCGATAACTCGGGCGCGGCGCTGGCTGCGGCTCCGGCGGCAGGGAGGCTACCTGTTGCGGCTCAAGCGCCTGCAGCCGAAGCCGGGCGTGGGTAGAAAACTGGCCCGACGGATAGTCCTTCAGGTAGGCCTCATAACCGCTACGTGCCTGCAACTCTTCCGCCAGGCGCCATAGCTCGGATTCTGCATTGTTGCCGCTCTTCGTCGCCGCGCTTTTGTTGGCCGCGCCGGGCGCAAAGTAAAAATCTCCGGTCAGGGAGGCGTTGATCCAGGGGGTCTGTTGGCCCAGGGTGGCCCGGTTGACCTGTCGGGCGGTCTCTTTGAACACCTGCTCCACGGTCAGGCCGGGTTGATCCAACGACTTCAGCAGCGCTCCGGTAAACACGCCGTTGCCGCCACGCGCGCCGTCCTGGGCCGCCTCGCCCGGACCGGCGGAAAACAGCATGGCGATGCCCTGCACCGCCGGGACCGCCGTCACCGACAATCCGCGGGCCGCGCTGCGCTTGCGCTTGGGCAGCGGATTGTCGCGGCAGGCATCGAGAATGACAATATTGACCGGTGCCCCGGCGCGCTGCATCCGGGTCAGAAAATCCGCCGCGTCGATGGCTTCGTAGGGCAGGTCGGTCTCGTCCTCGACCCTGGCGTCAGACGGAATCAACCAGTTGTGGCCGTCCGCCTGCACCCCATGCCCGGCATAAAACACCAAGCCAGCATCGCCGCCCGCCAGCTTGTTTTCGAAATCGGCCATGGCCCGGCCCATCTGCCGTTCCCCGGCGTCGAGATGCAATATCACCTGGAACCCCAGGGCTTTCAGCTTGGCCGCCACGTCACGGGCATCGCGGCGGGCGTTGTTGAGATTGGGCAGGGTCGCGTAACTGTCATTGCCGACCACCAAGGCTACGCGCTTGGCGGCTTCGGCGTTTGCGGCGATCACAGAGAACGCCGCGCCGATCAAAAACAGCATTACGATCCGACGAGCCAGATTCATGACCTTACCCCTTAGCCTTTGTTTTATCCATTTTCCCCAATGCAAGGCTCAGGGCTCAATTCAACAATAAAGGGGATAAAGACGCAACCTTGCCGCATTGCGATTCAGCAATGACTATGGTTCCCTGGTGAAAAGGGCTCCCGGCCTGTCATTGAGGTCAGGGATCAAGCAAAAGGAGGTGCGGGTGGAAATTCTGAAACGTGGGCAGATGCTGATCTGTGGGGTCATGATTGCCGTCTTTGCGGTCCTTCCCGGGTCCGCCGGGGCCGATGAAACGCCGTTCGAGGATTTTGCCGACGAACTCATCGCCACCATCCAGCGCAACGCGGTGGCGCAACCCTCTCTGCCCGCCAACCCGATGCTGCAGGGGATGTTGTTCCAGGCCGGGTTCGGGCAGCTTTCCGTTGCCGTCTGGCCGTTCCAGGGCGAAGACCTGCCGGTGCCGAAGACCACCGCCGACCGCTGGAATGAAAAACTGGTCGCCGCCATGGTGCGCAAGAAACCCGCTCACATGCGCATGATCACCCGCCAGCACCTTAAAAAGCTGCTGCTCGAAACCCAATCCATCACAGCCTTCGAAGATGTGGTCAACCCCACCGAGACCCTGGCCCGCAACGCCGCCGTCAACTTCCTGATCATTGGCGAGGTCCGGGCCGCCACCGGCGGGGTCGAACTGGCCTATAAGGGGGTCAACGTCGCCACCGGTGAACTGGTGGCCTCGACCCGCCACCGGCTGTTTCCGCTCGACCTGGGCGAGGCGGAGGGACGGGAGAAGACCCTGCCGCTGACCGCCGCCATCACCCAGGCGGCCAAGGCCATCGCCGGACGTGGTCTGGACATCGAGACCCTGGAAATCTATGGCCTGCGCGAGGAACCCAGCAAGCGGGTGGCCCCGTTCAGCGACTATTTCAGCGACCGTCTGGCGGCCGAAATTGAAAAGCAGATCAGCGCCACCCTGGTGGACTTCCGGCTCAAGGTGAAGGATGCCACCTTCACCGAGTCCAGCGTCCGCACCCGGGGTATTCCGATTACCGCCGGACCGAAGGCGGTCAGCGGCAGTGCGTCGGAACCGGATCCCAAATCCGCCGCGACGACATTCAAGCTGGGCGGATCCTATTGGGTGTTTCCCGACCGCATCGACGTGAATCTGGCGGTTCAGAATGGTCTTGGCGAACGGGCCAACTGGACCGGACGCATCGGACGGGCCAGCATCCCTGCCGAACTGTTGGCCGATCCCGAGGCCCAGGCCACCGTTGCCAGCGTGCCGCAGGACGACGTGGGCCCCATCGGCCTGGAACTCAGCACCAACAAGGGACGCAACCCCCGTTTCCGGCTCGGCGAGACCATGGTGTTGATGGTCGAGGTGCAACGGGATGCTCATCTCAACTGCTATTACAAACAGGCCGACGGCACCGCCTTCCGCTTTTTCCCCAACCGCCATTTGACCACCGGCAACCGGGTCAAGGCGGGAGAGATCAACAAGCTCCCCGGTTCCGGGATGCCGTTCTCCTTCACCATGACGCCCCCAGAGGGCACGGAGACGGTCCATTGCTTCGCCACCGATCAGGCGGTCAGCGCCAAACTTCCCCCCGCGCTGGGGGCCACCGACCTGGAGCCGATCCCACAGGAGGATTTCCGCAAGCTATCCGCCGCTTTCCGTTCGATCCCCGGTGTTCGCATTTCGGAGGCTTCGATGACGGTGACGGTGCGGAACTGAGGGTTTAATCGGTAATCGACTGCCAGCCGTCAGACGAAGGGGCGGCTGGAGTGGGTTGCCGCACTGGTTTCGGAAGCGGTTTTTGTGGCGGTGCGGGAGCCGCCTTCACGACGGGTTTTGGCGCAACCGGCTGAACCTTCGGTCGTGAGGGCTGCACATCAATTGTTCGGTCGAACACTCGATTGAGTCGGTCCCCGACTGAAGTCACTCCCGCTGCATTCACTTGCAAACGATGAAGCCCTGGCTTTTTTAGATGTGGAACCTGGAATGACCCGTTGGAAGCTATATTCACAGGCAGTTTGAGCGCCACATCGCCGCCCGGTGCCCAGACGAGGAGGTCAGCCTCTTGCCATTGAATATCGTTCGATGTGGTGAGTCGGAGATCGAAAGGTTCACCAGCAAAGATCGTGTCAGAAAGCATCTTCCAGTCTGTCTTTTTGCCTCTGACCATGGCGGATACCCGACATCAGATCAAGCTGATTGTCGGAATGCCCCACCAAATCCAGATATCCGATACGGGCAAGCCTCTCCGGGGTGGCCCCTTTGATCGTCACCTGAACCACATTGTCGCCAACGAAAGCCGTACGGGTCGGAGGGGAGGCCATGGCAGGGCCGCTCACCACTGCGAAAGCGGCAAGTCCAAACAACAGGTTTAGGGGATTGAATACCGTTTTCACCGTGCAGACCTCCAAATATGTTATGAAAAAAGGGCGGCCCCTAAGACCGCCCTTTTGCCCATTTATGTTGGTCAGTTGAACCGGGCGCCGGTCGGGACCCGCTGCATGGGGGGGGTGCGGGTGATGATCTTGTCGAGGATCAATTCATTACCCTGCTGGATGACCGCCACTTCGCGGTTCGGGGTCAGGCCCATGTCCATGAGGATCATGTCGACCCACTGCTTCAGCTTGCCGCGGTTGGCCGTGGAGGTGTAGCTGTACTTGGAAATGGCGGGCTTGCTGTCCATCAGGTCGCTGCGCACGAAGCAGGGGAAGCGGTCGGCTTCGGCGATGTCCCCGGCATTGTTGGTCATGGTGTTCATGACCTGATAGATCTCGTCCTGCTCAAAGCGCTTGAAGGTCATGGTGAAGGCCGAGACCATGTTTTGGCAGCGCGGATCGTTGGAGGCTGCAACAGGCGCGGAGGAGCCGACCGGAGTGCTATTGCCCTGGCCCACAGCGGGCGATAGGTAGGCCAGCTTGGAGCCCAACACGTCGCCGATGCTGGCGGCGATTTCAGCGGCCTTGTCGCCGACAATTTCAGTAATGCAGGCTGCACTGCAATCGGCGGGGGCGGGATAGGACTCGCGCGGCAGTTCGAAACTGCCAATGAAAGTGTTGTTGTCCAGATCGTAGAGTTCGCCGTCGATGCGGGTTTCCAGTTTGGTGGCGTAACCCACATCCTTCTTATAGGCATGGATGCGGTACAGGGCCAGGGCGCGGGATTGCAGGTTGGCCTTGGCCGCCTTGTTGGCCAGCTTGGCGCTGTCGACCAGTTCAGTCTTCGGGCGACGGTCACGCACCGCCCAGCCCAGATCGACGGCCAGCATTTCCTCATCGACCATGCGGAAGCCGTGGCGGAACATGCTGTCTTTCAGCGCCGCCGACACCCGTTTGTTGATGTCGCTGGAGCGCGTCACCGACCGAGTGTCGGAGTCTTCGGGCATGACGATGACCGGGATGTTGTCCTGGGTCTGGGCGTGGGCCGGAAAGCCGGTGGTGCTGCAAGCAGCGGCGGCCAGGGCCAGGGCAGCGAAGCTCGACGAGCGGGCGAATTTGGTCAAATGGCTCAACATGGATGGGTCCCTCCGTTAAATGGCGTTCAACTGTTCCCGCCAATGAGAGGCCGGGCAAAGTTTTTTAATATCGCCGATGGATATTCCAAGGTCCGCGATGGACAGGCAAGTTTTTTTCAGTTTTTGCTCGGAAAAATAGCTCCGGGACAGACACAAAACCCGATTTTGAAGGCGAAGGAGGAGGGCGACACCCGTCCCTCGCGACGGAGGCAAGACGGATGTCGGCCGTGCGGCTCAATGCCGACTTATCACAATGACGCCCCCTGGACTCACCCGGTGCACACCCGATACATCCTTGAATGCATCGGCTCCGGCAAAGGGGTGTGCTGGCCAGCCGAAACCCCAAATTGTTGTTTCGGTTTGATGTGGTGTTCCTGTTGCGTTGTGCCGCGCGGTCGTTCCTGGGGTTGTTGTTCCAGGAGCCGCCACGATTGACGCGCTTGGATCACCGGGAGCGCCAGTCTTCCGCTTGGGGGCCAAAGGCCCATCACGGAAGCCCGTTGGGCCAAATGGCCGATTAAGAGTCTCCACCTCGCAGTCCGTTCCGATTCGCTGGGGGCTTCGCCCCTAGACCCCCAAGGGGTAAAGGGGTTAAGATCCAAGTTGTAACTTTTAGGTGTCCCACCTAAAAGGTCCTGGCCAGCCGAAACCCCAAATTGAGGCTCCGGCCTGATGTGGTGCCCCTGCCGCGTTGAGCCGCGCGGTCGGACCCGGGGATGTAGCTCCAGGAGCCGCCACGATTAACGCGCAGGGAACAATCACCAGTTGTATCTGCCTTGCCATTTGTCGGTACACCGCGATAGGTTTCGTTCCAGCAATCCTCCGTCCATTCCATGACATTGCCGATCATATCATGCAAGCCAAAGGCGTTGGCTTGGTACTTGCCCACCCGGGCCGTATAGGTCTCTCCGTCCCGGCACATGAAGAAGTTCTTTTTGTCCTGAGGAAAGGCGAGTTCCTTGGCATGAACAATGTCTGACATGTTCCCATAGCGGCAACCCTGCTCATTCTCCCAGTCGTCACCCCAGTAGCGCATGGTCTGCGTTCCGGCTCGCGCCGCATATTCCCATTCGGATTCACTTAACAGGCGATATTTCTGTCCTGTTTTGCGGGAAAGCCATTGGGCAAAGGCCTTGGCGTCGTCCCAATTCACACAGACCACGGGCTCATTGTCCGACTGGCTGAATCCGGGACTGCGCCAGTTCTTCGAGGCCTCCTGTTTCCAGCCATCGTCGTAATAATAGCAGTTGCCGCCCACATCGCGTCCGGTCTCGCGCACGAAACGGGCAAACTCACCCTTGGTCACTTCGTATTTACCCACGGCAAACTGATAGCCAATATCTACCCGGTGGCGCGGTGTCTCCCAGTCCAGAAACTCCTGGTCCCCACCCATGTCATCGGTGAACCAGCGCCGCTCCCGGTCCGTGCTCCCCATCATGAAACTGCCCGACGGGATGACCACCATCTCCGGGCCGCAGAATGCCCCGGAGGGTGCGTAACGTCCTGACGTCGCCACATAGGCGTTCTCGCAGTCCCGGAAGGTGTCGCCCGGCGATAGACTGTGCGCGGGGTCAAGCTGCGGTTCACTGCCCGTCAGGAGATTGCTGTAAACGTAGCCAACCCCTCCTGTCGGCAAATCAACCCGGTACCAGTCACCGTCCTCCACAAGCCCGGTGACCCGAACCTCCGAGCGTCCCTCCAGGCGTCCCACATTGGCCCCCTCGGTCGTCGGTTCAACGCGTACGTTTACCGCGCCATTGCCCTACACCCACATCCGGGTGTTTAGACTGGCGACAACGTATTCGGGCGAGGAAAGGTCCCTGATCCGCTTGTGGGCCAGATGGGCCAACGGGCTGTTTGGGTAGCCCTTCAGAAAAGCTTCAAAATCGGACTTGTCCCCACTGTCCTTGATCCCTTCCCAGAACAGGGCCGCCGCGTTTACAGAGGGTGTGGACGCCGGAGGCAACGAAGCAACCTGCGCCGGTTTCGACTGCCCCGGCTTGAAATAGAAGTCGCCCTTGACCGACGAATTGATCCAGGGGTCCTGGCTGTTGTGGGTCTTCGCCGCCACCTCGGCCGCCGTGCGCTTGAACACCTGCTCCACGGTCAGGCCCGGTTCATCCAGCACCTTTAACAGTTCGCCGGTGAACACCCCATGGCCGCCGCCCGGACCGTCCAGCGCCACCTGACCCGGGGCAGCCGAATAGAGGATCGCCGTGCCCTTGGCCCCCATGCCCAACGGCGCGGTCTCCACGGTCAGCCCCCGCGATCCGGAGCGGGTCGGCAGGGGGTTGTCGCGGCAGGCATCGAGGATGATGATGTTCAGCGCCGTCCCGGCCCGTTTCATGGTTTCGAGAATATTGCGCACCGGGATGCCGCCGCCGTAGTCCAAATCGCTTTCCGTCTCCACCCGGGCATCGGACGGGATCAGATAGTTGCGCCCATTGGCCTGAATGCCATGCCCGGCATAGAACACCAGCCCCACATCCGCCTTGGCCAGCTTGGCTTCGAACTGGTCGAGGGTGCGGCCCATGTCGCGCAGTTTGACATCCAGCCGGAGAATGGTCTCAAAGCCCAAGGTTTTGAGCTTGGCGTCAACGCTTTGGGCGTCCTTGCGGGCATTGCGCAGGTCCTTCAGGGTGGCATAGCTGTTGTTGCCGATGATCAGCGCCACCCGCTTCTCGGCCTGGGCCGGGAGGGCCCAACCCAGAAACACCAGAATGACCAGACCAATCGAAAGGCTCCGTCGCATGTCAAAATCCCATTATTAATTCCGCTGGGAGCTGCGTCCCCAGACCCCCAAAAGGTAAAAGGGTTAAAACATAAAAGGTAAGCTTTAGGCATGCATGCCTAAAGCGTCCGGGCAAGGCGGAACCCCAGATAGCTGTTACGGTAGCCTGGAGGGTTCCCGCTGCGATAGGCCGAGCGGAGGCCCCTCGGACCGCTGTACCAGGACCCGCCGCGATCGACGCGATAGCAGGAATTATTTCCTCCTCTGGCGCTGCCGTCGGCCGGGGTATTGGCGTAGCTGTCTTTGCAATCCTGTACCCATTCCCAAACATTGCCATGCATGTCGTAAACGCCAAAGGGGTTGGCCCGGAAACTTCCCACCGGAGCCGTCTCCTTGTTATCCCAGCGGCTGCCACAGTCGGCGCAGTTGGCATTGCCCGATCCGGCGCTGTTGCCCCAACTGTACGTCGTCGTCGTCCCGGCGCGGGCCACATATTCCCATTCAGACTCGCTCAATAGCCGATAGCGCTGGCCCGTCTTGCGGTTCAGCTTCTCGATGAACGTCTGAGCGTCTTCCCAGGACACCTTCTCCACCGGACGATTGCTGCCCTTGAAATAGCTCGGGTTGCTTCCCATCACCGCCTGCCATTCGGCCTGGGTCACCTCGTACTTCCCGACCGCGAACTGATACCCAATGTTCACCCGGTGCACCGGCTTCTCGTCACCATCCCCGCCGTTGGAGCCCATCTGGAATGATCCGGACGGGATGACCACCATCTCCGGGCCGCAGAACACCCCCGACGGCACCGACTGCCCCGCCGTCGCCACCAGCGCGTTCTCGCAGTCCCGGAACGTGTTGCCCGGCGACAGATTCCCCGTGCGGACCGGGGCGGCAGGACCTATGGGGGCAATGGGGAGCGGCTCCCGCTCGCCCAACAGACTGCCATAGACATACCCGGCTTCCCCATTGGCCAAGGCCACCCGGTACCATGTCGCCCCGGAGACCTCCGTCCTGCCCGTCACCCCCACCGGACGACCGGCATCCAGCAAACCCAGCTTGTCCGATGTCGCACTCGGCTCAGACCTAACGTTCGCCGTCTTTACCGCATACAACGTCTCGTCCATCACCTGAACTCGATAACTCGGGCGCGGCGCTGGCTGCGGCTCCGGCGGCAGGGAGGCTACCTGTTGCGGCTTGTACTGCGCCGCCCGGCTGCGGGCTAGAGCCGCAAAAGAACCGTTGGGATACTGGCTCAAATAAGCCTCATAGTCAGAAGCCTGCTTGCTCGACTGGATCGACTGCCAGAACATCATTTCCGGCGTCATGCTATTGGTCACTTGCTTTGCCGATGTCGCAGGAGCCGATTTCCCCGCACCGGGCAGGGCGAACACGAAGTCCCCCTTGTCCAGCAGCGGATCGCGCAGTTTTCCGTATTGCGGGGTCTGGCTGCGCCGGGTGTAGTTGGTCACCGTGGTTTCCAGGAACTGCCCCAGTTCCGCCCCGGTCACATAGCCGTCGTTGTCCAAGTCGCCTTCACCCTCCAGCGCCGCAACGAACTGACTGCGGAAAACGCTGCGGTCCGGCACCTTCTGATCCGCCGTGCCCGAAGTGATGAACTGGCGCACCGGTTGCCCGGTCTTCATCTGGATGGCATCGGGGATGGCCCGGGTGGCCTCGAACACCGATCCGGAAAAGCAGCTATCGAACACGAACAGCGCGTGCTTGCTCTCGATATTGCGGGCGTAGGTCTCAATGACCTGCATGGACAGCGCCTTGTTCTTGAAGCCGATCTTGTCAAGCCGGGGATTGGGCGCGTCCAGGCCAACCAGATAGCCCATCTGGCCGCCATAACCCAGCTTCATGGAATGGCCGTGTCCGGCAAAATAGAACAACAGGCGGTTGGCTGGATTTTGGCCATGGCGGCTGACAAAATTGCGGAAAGCCCTGTCGAGCCCATCGCGGTCCGGGTCCATAACCACGGTCACATCAAAACCCTGCTTCTCCAGCGCTGTCCTGACCGCCGGGATGTCTTCCTTCACACCGCGCAAACGCGGCCAGCCGTTATTGTAGTCCGATACCCCGATCAGCAGGGCATGGCTTTCGGCGTAAAGGGCCACGGTATCGCCACCGCGTTCCTTGACCTCAACGCTGAGGCCGCGCGTCTTGGCATCGGCACCGGCGGATGCAAGCATCACCCCGGCCAGCAAAAGCGCCGCCGCAAGGGATCCTGTCCGCGATTTGGTGAACTGTTTCATCCCCGTCCCCCGTCTTGATGGGCGGGCAACCATAACCCACCCATCTCAAAAGTTGAACTGCCTTTTACCCTCTCAGCCGAACCGGGGACCGACCCGGGGGGCGGATTTATGATCGGGGGCCTCGTTGATCCGATTCAGAATGCCACGCCGGAAGTCCTGGATCTTTTGGCGCAGTTGTTCCGAGGGGCGGGTCGTATCCGATACCGGCGTCCAGGTATTGGTGGACGGGGGCTCCCACACGTCGCGGAACGGCTCAGCTTCGGGCAGGCGGGCGCCCTTGGGGTCCTTCAGCCAGCGGTCGGCGGTTTTCAGGTAATCCCGCCAATTGCGCTCAATGCCCGGCTCTTCGAACAGCCAGTAGGGAGCAGGGGACGAAGCGACCGCATCGGCAGGCGGCATGGTGCCGGC
Organism: Magnetospira thiophila; assembly: GCF_054657015.1. Lineage (NCBI taxonomy): Bacteria > Pseudomonadati > Pseudomonadota > Alphaproteobacteria > Rhodospirillales > Thalassospiraceae > Magnetospira > Magnetospira thiophila. Next base: position 11,117 of record NZ_BAAHXF010000001.1, on the reverse strand, counting down.
GTCCGCGACCAGGGTTGCCGCCGTGCGGTCCCGCTCAAACCGCCGGGCCCAGGCCATCACGTCGGCCACATAGCGCCGGGTATAGTCGTGCGGGCGGCCGTCTTTCAAGGTGCCGCCATTGTAATGGGACAGGGCGGCATCCCAGCGGTTGCCATACTGACGATAGAGCCGTTCCAGGTAGGTCACGCCGAGCCGGATATTGGTCCGCGCATCCCACAGACTGTCAGCCGAAACCTGGAATTCGCCCCGTGCCGTCGCCGGCATGATCTGCATGACGCCCCGGGCACCCACCCGACTTTCCGCCCGAGCATCAAACCCGGACTCCACCTTGGCCACGCCAAGGGCCAGAGACGGGGGCACCGTCCCGTTATGCAGCGCCTCCTCGACCACCAACTGCTGAATTTCGGCTTTATCCGGAACCGTGGCAGCGGCAGTACCGATCCCCAGGAACAGAGCCCCGAGGCCAGACAAAATGAAAAGACGCAATTTTCTTGGATGTAACATGACGGGTCCTCCGTTAGCGGGACAGATGCGCCAGGCGCGCCTGCCATTCAGGGCTCAGGGTGGAAAGGGTAATGCTATCAACCGCAAGATCGGACTGGGCCTGCAAAGCCTCGGCCATGGACAGGCCAGGGGCGACGGCCAGGATGACCGGCTTGTTACGGGCCAGCGCACCAGGATCCAACGGTAACAGATCCGGCGTGAAATACCGGTTGTCGTGAAAGATAAGGATGGTGGTGTCGTCGGGCGCTTGTGTGGTCTTGGCGTCCTGTTGCGGAGGCGCCAGAACCGCGCCCTCAAAGGCGGACTTCGAGGGCGCCGCCTGTTCCGGGCTCACCCCCATGGAGACCATTGCCAGAATCATGATGCAGAAAAATCCCATGGCCAGGGCCAGGGCGATCTCGGTCATGGCATTCTGCGCGTGTGTGTTGTCCATTGTCGCTCCTCTCGGCGTTCCATACGCTCGGTCTGCAACGAGCAATGAGAGGATCGGGCGGCGAATTCGAGTGGACAATTCTGCGGAGCCTAAAAAATTGACTGCCGTTATCCCAAAAGTAGAACCATTTTTAATAAATGCGATGTCATGGTGTTTGTCTGATTTGGCAATCATAGAGGTTACCATGATGTCTCAAACACTCTCCGACCCGCTCCTGGCCTGGGAATTCCTGCGTCGGAATCCGGCTTATCGACGCGAATGTGGGCAGGCCCTGTCCGGTCCGCCGGTCAGAACTGACCCTGGCAGATTCCCGATCCGCCAACAGACCGAACGGGATCGGGTTGCCGCAAAATGGGGCCTGCATGTTTATGAGCATGCCAATGTGGACGGTGGTGCCACTATGCCGTTTTGGAACATTGGTCCAACCTTGGAGGCCCATATCGTAGAGAACGACGCCACGCCGTTTATGCCGACGCTTTTTCGGTCGTCGGCACGACTGTCCGGCCTGTCGTTGCTTGATGGAGGTTTCCTGTTGCGGATCGGGCAAGGCCTGACGGAAGTCCAACTCCGTTTTGCCCGGAAGTTTGATCCAGACGCAAGGTTCGGCGTCGTTCTTCGTTTGCCGTTGGGCCCCTCAATACCCGGGTTGCTCGCCGCCGCCCATGACCTTTGGTGTCTCGCCGACGGCGGTTGTGTCAAAAAAGCCGTGTTCGCGGTCCGGCGAATCCTTCAGATCTCCTGCTTGCCCTTGATGGCTTGAGCGTCAATAAATCCCACAGACAAATTGCCATGGACCTGTTCGGAGCGGCGACAGTCGCTGCCGATTGGGATGCAGGGAGTTGGGTCCGCAGCCGGGTACGACGTCGGATCCAAAAGGCAATGCATCTGCGAGATGGGGGTTATCGCTCCTTGTTGATGGGGGAGTCTTGAACCGATGGTCTGGGGCTCTGGAGGGCGGTCGATTCAATGGGGGCCATATTCGACCGTACCCGAGAAGTCATGCTCGGTCTTGAATCGTCCTGAACCACCAGGAGGAATGAGAGATGAGCCAGACGGATACCCGATATCTGAACACCAAACAAGCGGCCGCATATGTCGGATTGAGCATCTGTACGTTGAACCGTATGCGGGTCACCGGCGAAGGACCCCGCTATGCCAAGGCGGGACGCCGGGTGGTCTATGACCGTCTTGATCTGGAAGCCTGGATCGACGACCACAAGCGCAACTTCACCGGACAAACCGTTTCGACTTGATGTCCTCCAACGCGGCGCGCTTGGATCGCCGGATCGTCCGACCAACCATCGTCATAGCGTTCCACCGAAGCAGTTGAGTAGGGAGTGACGCCGCTCTGTATTCTCGACTTCGGCATCGGCTTTTTGGACCTTCATCGGCCAGAGCCGATGCCCGTGCGGCCTCGAAATTAGAGCGGGATGAATTTAGGTTGGTCCATATCCGGCGTTTCTGACGAGGTTGGCGCATTCCTGCGGCGGGAAGGCATCGAGTAGCCTTCCGATGGCCTCGCAGAGCGCATCGACGGTGCGCGCGGCCTCCTTGCGCAGCAGATGCTTGAGTTTGGCAAAGACCTGCTCGATGGGGTTCAGGTCGGGGGAGTATTTCGGCAGGAAGAACAGCTTGGCACCCGCGCCTCGGATGAGGCGGCGGATGGCTTCGCCCTTGTGGCTGCCGAGATTGTCCATGACCACGATATCGCCGGGCTTGAGGGTGGGGATGAGCACCTTCTCGACATAGACCCGGAAGCGTTCGCCATTGATCGGCCCGTCGAGAACCCAGGGCGCCTCAATGCGGTCGTGGCGGAGCGCGGCGAGGAAGGTCATGGTTTTCCAGTGGCCATACGGCACCTTGGCGTCGAGCCTTTGGCCGACCGGCGCCCATCCCCGGAGCGGCGCCATGTTGGTCTTGGTCCAGGTTTCGTCGATGAAGACTAGGCGATCAATGGCCACCCGGTCCTGATACGCCTTCCACTGTTCACGCTTACGCGCCACGTCGGGCCGATCCTGTTCCCTGGGAAGGACGCTTTTTTTTGAAACTCAGTTTTTCGGCATGCACGAATTCCCAGACGCTGCGGTAGTCGACCATCACCTTGCGCTCGGCCAGTTCCGCCACCAACCCACGCAACGTGAAGTCCTTCTCCTTGCACCGCTGGATAAGCCAATCACGGTGTTCTCCTCGGATTGTCTTCGGCCGGTTCCCTCCCATCTTGTCGGGCGCAACACTGCCCGTCTCGCGGAAACGGGTCACCCAGCGGATGACCGAACTGACACCAACGGCAAACCGCGCCGCGGCCTGGTGCCGAGAGAGGCCGCCTTCCTCAACGGCGGCGACCACACGCTCGCGGAGATCGTTCGAATAGGGTTTCGTCATCCATACTGGCCTCCTTTTCCAGCCAGTATGTTGAATCAGAATTGCGAGACTTTGGGAATCCCCTTTCGATTCACTCCGGCTTCATCCCGCTCTAGGGCGCAAGCAAACCGATTCGCCGCAATTTTTTTCCCGAAGCCATCTCCCCTTGGGGTGGCCTGGGCCGATTCATCGGGCCCCTCTCAAAAAATAATCCTCTGGGCGGGAATTGCCACAACGGATCAGGCATGATCTTGGGTGATCTGTAGTGATATAAGCCATTGTTATTAAACAAAATATAAGTTTGACAGGCATGGTGAGCAGCCTTTTCATGGGTATCTCTTCGCCCGGAAAGGAGAACCAGTGTGCGGTCAAAACGCGGCTCATGCTTGATCGAAGATCGTCAGAAGGATCTGTCTGACGCCCCGTTGTGTTGGGGCGAGGGCAAACAGGAGGTCTCGGCACTTCGAGAGCAGATCCTGGCCCTTATGTGCCAAGGTTTGCCGGTCAAAAGGATTCACGAGCAACTGACAGCGAGCGGGAAGATCCGTCTGGCCCGGTCGCCCTTCTACCGCCACGTCAACACCCTGCGCAGCGAAGCGGCGCGGGAGGAGGCCGGTCAGGCCGTACCCGTGCGCACTGCTCCTCTTGCCCGCCCTCACAAGAACGTTCCCGCGACGACGGCCCCGACGGTTCCTCCGGTCGGGCTGCCGTCGCGTGTGACCTTCAATCCGCAAGCCACGCCGGACCTGATCGCCAGGATCTGGGATGGCGACACGGGGGAACCCAACGAAAGCGATGGAGAAGACTGAATGGCACAGATCAACCTGATGCTCCAAGGCAAGGGCGGCGTGGGCAAGTCCTTCGTCGCCGGGCTCTTGGCCCAATACCACATGGAACGCGGCGCAGTGCCCTTGTGCTTCGACACCGATCCGGTGAACGCCACATTTGCCGGGTTCCCGGCCTATAACGTGGAACGGGTGCGGCTCGGCGAAACGGCGGACGAGGTGAACCCGCGCTGCTTCGATGGGCTGTTGGAGAAGATCGTCGAGGCCTCGGAAGAGGCCGTGGTGGTGGTGGACAACGGCGCGGCGACCTTTCTGCCCTTCGTTTCTTATGCGGCGGAGAATGCCGCCCTGGAGATCCTGACCGAGGCAGGGCACGAAGTGCGCATTCACAGCGTGCTGACCGGCGGGCAAGCCTTCGACGACACCCTGCTCGGCCTGTCGCAGGTTCTGGAGCGCTTTCCCTCGGCTCCCATCGTCGTCTGGCTGAACGAATACTTCGGGCGGGTCGAGAAGCGCAGCGGCGGCAAGACGGTCAGCTTCGAAGAATCCGGCCTCTACCGCAAGAACATGGCGCGCATCATCGCTCTGGTTCGGCTGCCGGAGCTGCGCCGCGAGACCTTCGGCTTCGATATCGAGACCATGCTGAAGGCCCGGCTCGGTTTTGCCGAAGCCATGACCAGCGGGGACTTCAACCTGATGGCCCGGCAACGGCTGCGCATGGTCTGGGGCGCGGTGCGTGAGGCCATGGACAAGGCGCAGCTCTGATGGACCTGCCCGCACCCCGAACCGAAGCGATCACACCGCCGGAGAACGCCTCCCTGGAGGAGCTGCGGGAATACCTGTGGCGCGTCCATCGGGTGACGGTCGGGGCGGACGATCCGATCCTTTTGCTGCACAGCCTGCACCGGGCCTTTCTGGCCGATACGGAGCGGCTGCTGGCGCGGCACGGGGAGGTATTGCAGGCGTCCGTGGCCACGGCGGCCCGGGGGTTCTCGGCGGAGATCCTGGGCTCCATTGAGGCGTTCCGCGACAAGGCCCTGACCGCCGGATTGGAAAACCGTCTCGAACAGATGACTGCTCAGGTCCGCCTGGCCGACCGCATCCGGGGACGGCTGCGCAGCGCCTTGTTGCTGCTGAGCGTCCTCACCCTGATCAACGTCGGCGCGGTGGCCCTGGCGTTGGCCGTTCTTCTTCACATTCTGCGATAAGGAACACGATCCATGAGCACCAACCTTTTGTTCAAATCCCTGCTCGTTCTGCTGGCCGCCGCTGCGCTGGCCGATCCGGCCCTGGCGGCGGGTTCCGCCGATTGGGTGGCCCCGGCAACCAACCTCATCGAGAGCCTGGAAAGCGGGCTGGTCAAGATGGGCTCGGCGGCGGTCGGGGTCGGGGTGATCATCGTCGGCCTGGTGGCCTGCATCACCAGCCGCATGGAATGGTCCAAGTTCGGCTATGTGGTGATCGGCGGTCTGTTGATCATGACCGGTCCGGCGGCCCTGCGCGCCCTGCTGGAGACGGCGCAATGAAGGCGCAGAGCGTCATCCTGCGGGGGGTACAGATGCCGCTGACCCAGTTCGGCGTGCCCCCGGAGATGTTCATCCTGGTTGTCACGGCGACGACCATCGCCTTCGGGGTGTTTGTCGCCGTCGATCTGATCGGTCTGGCGCTGATCGGGGCCATGGCCGTCGGGGCCGTCAGTTGGGTGCTGCCGTTCAAGGCGAACCGCACCGATCCGCACTTCGCCACCCTGCTTTTCCGGGGTCAGCGCTTCTGGCGCGGTCGCCCGCATCGGGTGTTGATCTCTGGAGCGCCCCGCTGATGTGGGGGTCGCTGCTCTTCACCGGCACCTCGGCCCTGCTGGCGGGCGGTCTGGTAGTGCCCGCTGCCCGGCGGCTGATGCTCGGCGCGGTCGATCACGACTGGCTGGCCGACGAGCTGGAGCTGGACAGCATCGAGCCGGATGGCCTGACCGTGCGGCTGAAGGACGGGGTTTTGTTCCGGGTCTTTCGTCTGCGCGGTTCCAACTTCAATGCCAAGGTGGAGACGCAGCAGGTGCAGATGCTCAAGGGTCGGGCGGCGCTGTTGCATCTGCTCGGCGAACTGGGGCTGACGATCCGACTGTTCGGGGTCAAGCGGCGACGGGAACTGAGATTCGAGGCCCGTTGGCCATCCCCGGCCCTGGCCGAGATCGGCGCGGCGGAACGGGGGCTGTTCCAGTCCTCCTATCACATCGAATGGTATCTGGTGCTGTCGGCGCGCAGTCTGCGCCCCCTGCACGAGGGGCAGGGCAAGGTGATGGCCATGGGGATGGACTATGCCCCCCGGGTGCTCGGTCTGGCCGAAGATCCGGACGCGCCCTGTGAACTGACCGGGTTCCTCAACTTTCTGGTCAGCGGCGACCTGCGCCAGGATCTGCCCGCCGTCTCCAGGGCGATCTCCGGCAACCTGCCTGCCGCCGATCTGTCCATCGACCGGCGGAGCGGCCTGATCACGGCCCGCCTGCCGTCGCGTCAACTGCATCGGGTGATTGCCGTACGCCAATGGCCGGAAGCGGTCTCCGGACGACTGGTCGGCGAACTGCTGGCTCTGCATGGGGATGTGGAGGTGGCGCAGCTCTGCGAGCCCTGGGGACGCGAGGAAGCGCTGATGCTGCTCAAGCGCAAGAAGCAGGCGCAAGAGACCGGGCTGATCGGCAATCCGGCGGTAGCGGCGGAATGCGAGGCGACCATGCAGTTGCTGGCCGAAGGTCATACGACCCTGTTCCATACCCAGTTCCAGATCATTTTGCGGGCTCCCGACGAAGCGGCCCTGGACGCTCTCACCGAGGCGGCGGGCGAACGGCTCGGCAAGCGCCGGGTGCTCTATAGCGTCGAGACCGAGGCGGCGGCGCTGTGCTGGTTCGACCGGCTGCCGCGCCGGACCTCGCGGCGACCGGGGATGAGTTCCCTGCTGCGCCCGCTGACCCTGCGCGAGGAAAACATCGCCGCCTTGTGGGCCTTTCCCCATTCGGCCACCGGCATGACCGAGGGGCCGTATGGGGCGGCACCGGTGCGCCTGTTCCGCACCCCTTCGGGGCAGGCTTATGCCCTGCAACTGCATGTCTCGGAGAAGCCGAAGTCGCGCGGCAACTATCTGGTCTTCGCGCCCACCGGCGGCGGCAAGTCCACCTTGATGATGCATATCTTGGGCGGCCTGGCGAAGTTCGAGGGGGTGCGTTCCTACATCTTCGATTCCAAGGAGGGGGCCCGGTTCATGGTCGAGGCCCTGGGCGGTGTCTATCAGGGCTATGACGACCTGGCGCTGAACCCGCTCGACGTGGGGGAGGATACGCCGACCAACCGGCATCGCATCTATTCCATCCTCAAGGCCATGGTCGCGGGAAGGGGCGAGGGGGACGACGACGACGCGGCTTTTGCCCATGCGGTGGAACTGGCCTTCACCGTGCAGCCGCCGGAACGCAGTCTCAACACCATCTATCCCTTCGCCTTCGAGAAGCAAACGGCGTTGCGCAAAGCCTTTGCCCGCTGGGTGGTGGACGAGAAAGGCAACCGGGGCCTGAACAGCCACATATTCAATGCCCCGCACGACAGTCTGGGCGGCTTCCTTGATCGCTCTCACATGGTCGGCATCAACATGAACGAGGCGCTAGACGATCCGGTGGTCGGTCCGCCGGTGGTGGCGCATATCGCCTCGGCCATCTATCGGGCGGCAGGCCATGCCAAGGGCTTCACCATCTTTATCGACGAGGCGGCGAAGCTGTTGCAGAACGACGGCTTCCGCAATCTGGCCATGGAGATGTTCCGCGAGTACCGCAAGCTCAACGGCTCGGTCGGTCTGGCCTTCCAGGACCCGGCGGCCTTGTTCAAGTCGCCGGGGGCAGACGCCTTCATCGAGAACACCTCGACCTTTTTGTTCCTGCCCAACAGTCAGGCCAGCGAAGCCTCGTTGCGCCCATTCAAGCTGAACGACGAACAGATCGCCTTCGTCTGCGGCGATGGGGAAGAGCGGCGTCCGGGCGAGCGGCGGGCCTTGGTGATCAAGCGTGACGCGGCCAGTGGCTTCGACGAGAGCGCCATCATCGACGTGGACCTGCGGCCCCTGGGCGCGGCGCTGCGCTTCTATCAGGCCGGACCGGACGCCAACCGGCGACTGGCGGCCCTTCAGGCACAATGGGGGGCGGCATGGCCGGATCATCTGTGACCCACTGGACCCTGAAGCGGGACCTGGCCTTGGTCGGTCTGCGCCGCAAGGGCAAGAGCAATCGGGAGATCGCGCGCAAGCTCAAGATCGCCCCCGCGACGGTGAGCCATCGGTTGTCCTTCCTCGGGGTGAGGGGCTGGGACGACGGCTACTTCGAGCTGCTGGTGGAATGGATCGGAGAAGTTGAACGACGGTCAAAAAAGACCCTGCCGCTGCCGCTGCTGTTGCTGCTCGCCGTCGCCGGTCCGGCGCGGGCTGAATATCCGGTCATCGACACCACCGCCATCGGCAAGCTGACCGACCAGTTGAGCAAAATGCAGCAGCAGATCGACAAGCTCACCGAGCTGTCGAAGAAGGCTCAGGAACAGCTCAACGCCCTCGGCAAGATGGGACAGATTACCCTGCCGCTGATCAATCTGGCCAAGGTCGGGCGCGACCTGCGGCAGGATGCCCAATGTCTGGTGCCCGATCTGAGCAAGCTCATGCCCTCGGTCGAGTTCGAGGACATGGACTTCACCTCCATCTGCGAGGCCGGAGACGCCTATCGGCAAACCCTATGGATTGATCCCAAGACGATCACCGCCAAACCCTGGGAGGACCAGGAAAAGGCGCGCAAGGCGGTGGAGGTGCGGCGCGACAACATGATCGTTGATGCGGCCTCCAAGGGCCTGGGTCAGGGCGACGTGGCAGCGCAAGGAGCGGAAGCCCTGAACAAGGCGGCGGGCGAACTGGAGACGGCGGCCGACGCGGCCAAGGATCAGAATGACCGGCTGGCGGTCATCGCCAAGGGGCAGGTGCTGATGGCCCGGGCCATGGCGCAACAGACGCAGATCCTGGCGCAGTTGCTGAAGGTGCAGTCGGCCTACGTGATGAAAGCCGGGGTGCCGCTGGACAGCCGTTTGGCCGGGGACGGAGAGGAGAAGGACGAATGAGCGCTCCGTCAGTCCAACATGTTGCGCCACTTGCGGGCCAAGCGGACCGTCTCGCGATCATCTTCGAAGAGCATCACTTCGACGGTGTGCAGTCCACCGATGGGCCGATTGGGGTTCTTTTGGGGCTTGGGCTTGGCCTTGGTCTCCGTCACGGGATTGTCTCCCTGGCGGGCCTGAATGAACAAGGTCAACGCAGCCACCGCCAGAATATAGGCCCCCGCGTAAAGGCTGTACTCGTCGTAGGCGAAGAACACGTACAACGCGCCAAGAACGGAGCCGATGAATCCCACAAAGAGGGCGATGGCAATCACGAAGACGACCGCTCGCAGAACAGCCGCACCCAACCAGGCCATCAACGCTCTCAAAACATCCATCGCATTTTCTCCTGGAGGATCGGGTCATGACCGGTAACTGCTTCACCTGCGAGATTGTCACCGAATACGTCAATCTGGCCAATCAGTTCACGCAGGATTTGAGTGCGGTTCTGGTCGATCCGATGCAATTGCTCTTTCTGTCGTTGGTCGGTCTGTGGGTGGTGATTCACGGTCTCAAGATGATCCTCGGGCAGGCCGATCTCGCAGCCTTTGGTAAGGAGTTCATCTTCGTATTTATAGCATGGATTTTGCTGACGGGCCAGGGTCCGGATCTTGTCAACAACATCTATCAGGCCTCTTTGTCGGTGATGGGATCGGCCGCGAGCGTCGCCCTGTCGGTCGGCGAAGCGGGGCAATCCTCGGTGCAACCGAGTGGCCTTGCGGGCATGACGGCCCTGGTGGAGAAAGCCGAGACCGGGATCATGCAGGTGCTCGGCCTGGCCGGTCAGCTGGCCCGCAAGACTTCGCTCACCAACACCCTGCCGATCTTCTATGCCATCGCGCTGGTCGTTCCGTACTTCCTGCTGCTCATCGTCTACTTCAGCCAGGTGGTGGTGTCGATCTTCCGGATCATGATGCTGGCCACCTTCAGTCCCTATCTGATGCTGGGCTTTGGCTTCGGCTGGGGGCGCGGCATGGCGGTCAGCGGCATGCGCACCTTGATCTCGTCGTTCATGGTCCTGTTTGCTTCGACCGCCGCCCTGGCCGTGGTCATGTACGGCACGACGGCGCTCAATGTCGGCGATCCGGTCACCTTCGACCAGGAAGACCTGTCGATGAACAACACGGCGTTGCTGCTGGCCATGGCCCTGGGCTGGATGGGCACTGCCTTCATGACCGAAGCCACCGGCCTCGCCAACTCCATCTCCGGATCGGCCCTCACCAACACGGCGGCAGGTGTCCTGACGGCGGGGATCGCTGGCACGGCCTTCTCCTTCGCCAAGAAGGGCCTCGTCGCCATGCCGGGCGGACCTGCGGCGATGGTTCTCGGGAAGGCGGCCAGTGGTGCCGCTCAGGCCACCGGCTGGACCGCCGGGGCCGCAAGCCATCCTATCGCGGCCTTCGAGCAGGTCTCGACCCGCGCCGCTGAAATCCTGAACCGAGTCCGCAACATCAACGCAAAGCCATGAAGGAGGCGACCGTCATGAGGAATGTTCTGCTGGTGCTTTTGCTGCTGCTCCTGGCCGTCGTTGGATTGGGCGGCTGTGCCGTCACCCCACAGGTGGAAATGCCGACCAACGAGGGTTCCGGGGCCGATGAGATGCGCCAAAGCCCCTGTGCCTGCCTGCCCCTCCAGTTTGACGGAAGAGGCTTCAAATGGATGAGCTGACCCCCCTGGACGAGAACCGGACGGTGAGCCATGCGGCGGTGTTCAGGGCCGATCCGTACAGCTTCGGGGTGGCCCATCGGCGTCTGGCCTGGCTGCTGCGCCTGAGCGTGGCGATGAACGTGGCGCTGCTGGGTGGGCTGTCGGTGACGGTCAGCGCCTTCGCCCATCTGTTGCCCTTGAAGACCACCGAGATTGCCC